>JBKQSP010000043.1:0-172820 GCA_052143575.1 Acidimicrobiales bacterium | reverse complement strand
CGCCAAGGCGGCCGTCGTGGCGGAGTTGGGGACGGCGCCGTCGGAGAGATCCTCGGTGTCGGTCGTGGCGGCATCGCCCGAGCAGGTGCCGTTGTCGTAGAAGCTGTAGGTGACCGAGCCCGTCGGGCCGGCGTAGGTCTCGGGCCGCAGTCTCGGATCGGTGCCACGACGCACCGCTTCGAGATCCCCGAGGCCGACGGCAGCGGTGTCGTAGGCGGATGCCCCGGTCACTTCCGTGCCTGCCCACGGTGTGCCGCTGCTGGCATCGAAGACCGCCGTGCTCGTCGAAGTCCCTGAGCGCACTACGTTCTCCACCTCCGAGCAGGAGCTCGTCGACGCATTGTCGAGCGCATCACCGGAGTATGCCGCCTGCCAGTAGTAGGTACCGACACTCGACAGGGTCACTGGATTCGAGGCCGGCACGCTTCCAGCGCTGACGTCGACGGTTCCGCCGGAAGCGGCCGGCACCGTGCAGGCGTCGTCGGAGTAGACGGTGTAGGTGACGGTTCCACCCGCTGTGGCGGCGTTCGCCCCGGAGAGCGTGGCGGAGTCGGTCACGTCCGTGCCGGGTGGGACCGAGATGCTCGAGCCGCTCTGGCCGCCACCGGAGAGCGAGGTGTCGATCGACGTGGGTGCCGGCGGCTGACCGTTCTCGATGGTGAAGACATAGCGGCCGGGGACGTCACTGTTCAGGTCGTTGTAGATGAGGCCGGTCGTCGTGTTGGTGTCGAGGAAGGCGCCGCTGTCTTGGGACCCTGCGAGCTGGAAGGAGTCACCCGGCGTCGAGGTGCCGTTCGAGTAGCCGACCGTCGCTGAATCCTCCGACGGCGCACCTGTACAACTTGCGTTGCCGCCGCTCGCCTGGCCGGCGTCCCACTGGATGGAGTCGTAATTGAACTCGATCTGATAGTCGTCACCGTTCACACCGGTTCCAAGGTCTGGTCTGTCGATGAGGACGACCTGGAAATTGTCCGTGACCGAGTCGGTGTCGTAGCAACCGACGCCGGGCCAGTTCACGACGAACACCTTGTTCCCGTCCAGCTCTCCCGTGCCGATGTTGATCGTGTTGCCGGCGTTGGTGTCGACGTCAGCAAAGAACGGCGCAATGATCACCGCGCCGGCGCTGGCAAGACCGAAGGGTGTGTAGGTGGACAAGGGGCCGCCGAACGTGATGTTGCCGTTGGCATTGACATAGGCGCCGCTGTATTGCGTGCCGTAGAAGTTGACGTCGAAGCCGAAGGGGTATGGCTCGGGAGCGCCCGTCACCGGCCAGCTACCGTCGTCGGTTGGCGGCATCTCGACGTCGGCGAAGTCGGTGAAGCCCGAGTTGGGAATGACAGCGTTTCCCGGATCCGCTTGCGGGACGCGGGCATGAGGGGCGGCCGTCGCCGCCTCGACGGCGAAGCCGGCAACCGATGGGAGCAGGAGGCCGACGGCGAGCAGAGAGAACAACAGGAGCTTGGAGAACGACCTGCGCGTCACGATGGAACGGCTGCGTCCGACTGCGTGGCCCATCTTTGCCTCCTCTGCACCGCCGAGTTCGGCCCTCGAAGGCGCTCCCTCGTATGTGCATGCTTACTACGGCGTATGGCACCCCCGAGGGACCTCGGCGGCGGAGGCTCCCTCACCCCGAAGATTCTCAGGTTGCAGATCGTCGTCCAAGGAGGCAATGGCGTGGTCAAGGGGCCAAGACAGCAGCGCCAACTTCGTTGTGACAGCATGCGTTCCATGTCGAGGCTCCGCTCCGTTGCATTGATCGCCGCAAGCCTTCTCGCCGCCACCCTGGCGGCGGTCCTTCCAGCCGCCGCGGCCCCGGTGGCTGGTCCAATCTGGTCAGCCAGCACTCCCACCGTTGCTGGGGCGTCGATCACTTCGCTCGTCGGCGTCACCTGCGTCACGAGCTCGGATTGTTGGGCTGTTGGCAACCGCTTCAAGACGTCTTCGTCGCACTCCGGGCCGGCCCTCATCGAGCACTACAACGGGCACGGCTGGAACGCCGTGGCGGCAGCACCCGCCCAAGCGGGCACCCTCGATCAGCTCTCAGGCGTGAGTTGTCTGTCGGCGACGAACTGTTGGGCCGTGGGCCAGCGCAGCGGCACCCACGCCGGCAACCTTCTCGAGCACTACGGCGCCCACGGCGGTTGGACTGCCGTTGCCAGCCCGGAGCCACAAGGGGCCTTGGGCGCCGTGGCCTGTGAGCCCTCCATCGGCCAGTGCTGGGCGGTCGGATCCTCCAACAACCTCACGCGTGTCGTCACCTTCCATCTCGTCAACGGCTCGTGGCACTACGTCGTCGCCGCTCCCGCCGCGGCGCTGTCGTTTGCGCAGGCGAGCGGTGTGGCGTGCGCCACGCCTGATGACTGCCTCCTCGTCGGCTTCGCCACGCCCGTCCACGGGGTCGGCTACGCCGTCGCCGAGAGATGGAACGGAGTGTCGTGGAAGCGGATCGCCGTACCAGGGCAGCTCTCCGCCGGCGGGTCACTGGCCGGCGTCACCTGCCGGCCCGGGCACTCTCCGACCGTGTGCTGGGCCGTCGGTCAGACGGAGGCGAACGGCAGCGGCCTGCGTCCCATCCGCCCGCTCGTCGAGCGCTGGAACGGCATCGCCTTCAGCCTCGTCAGCAGCCCATTGGGCGGATCCGGGGACTACCCGGAGTTGGAAGCCGTCGGCTGTGGGGCCGCCAACTCCTGCCAGGCCGTGGGTTCACGCGGTTCCGGCCAGGACGAGGCGCTCGTGCTCACAGAAGGCTGGAACGGGTCCGCCTGGTCGAAAGAGACGAGCCCGAGCCCTCTGCACGGGTTCCAGTCGCTCACCGGTGTGAGCTGTCCTTCTGCATCGGACTGCTGGGCCGTTGGAGAAGGGGAGAACACCGCCGGTACCGCCGGCGGCATGATCATCGAGCACTACTCGAGGAGCTGAAGCCGCTGCCCGCCGCGCGGGTGCCGCTGCCGATGCCGCTCACTCGAAGACGAGGCAACCGTCGTCGAGGTCGGCATTCGGCAGGATGTCCTTCTCGGACCAGTAGTCCTGGCTGTGCTGCCACTCGGACTTGTCGCCCCGCTGCGGCAAGAGGTGCATGCTTCGCATGAGATAGCCGGGATTGAAGTTGTCCGGGTCGATCCACGACAAGATGGGCATGCCGCCGTCCTCCGGGCGCAGGGCGGGAGTCACCTTGGCGCTGCCCAGCTCACCCATGTGGTTCAGCAACCGGCAGACGAAATCTGCCACCATGTCGGCGCGCAGCGTCCAGCTGGCACGGAAGTATCCGAAGATCCACGCCATGTTCGGGACGCCGGTGAACATCATCCCGCGGTAGGTGACGGTGTCCGAGAACACGAGCGGCTTGCCGTCGATCGTGAAGGCGATGTCGCCGAGCACACTGAGGTTGAAACCGGTGGCCGTGACGATGATGTCGGCGGTCAGCTCGCCTCCCGACTTCAGCAGGATGCCATCCTCGGTGAACGACTCGATCTCGTCGGTGACCATGGAGGCCTTGCCCGACGAGATCCCCTCGAACAAGTCGCCGTCCGGCACGTAGGCGAGCCGCTGGCGCCACGGCCGATAGTGGGGCGTGAAGTGAGTCTCCACGTCGTAGTCCGCCGGGAGATGGGCGCGGACGTCCTTGATCAGCTCGTCCCGCAGGAAGTCAGGAGCCTCGAAGGACAAGCGAGTGACGGCCTCCTGGTCGTGCAGGATCTTGCGGCGAACGATCTCGTGGATCCACTCCTCGGGTATCTCGAGCTCGCGCAGCATGTCGGCCACTTCGTTGACGTTGCGCCCGGTCCAGAAGTAAGTAGGTGATCGCTGCAGCACCGTGACGTGTGCGCAGTCCCCGGCTATTGCCGGCACGAGCGTGGCCGTCGTTGCTCCCGAACCGATGACGATGACCTCCTTGCCGGCGTAGTCGAGATCGTCGGGCCAGGTCTGGGGGTGCACGATCTGGCCCGTGTAACGCTCAAACCCCGGCCACTGCGGCGTGTATCCCTCCGAGTGCCGGTAGTAGCCCTGGCACATCCACAGGAAGCCGGCAGTGAAGCGGAGCTCCTCACCGCTGTCAGAAGTGGTGGCTTCGACGGTCCATTCGTTCTCGCTGCTCGACCAGCTGGCCGCCGAGATGCGATGGCGATAACGGATATGCCGAGCGAGATCGTTGTCCTCGATGACCTCACCCATGTACTTCAAGATCTCAGCAGCCGTGGCGATCGGCGGCCCCGTCCACGGCTTGAACCGGTACCCGAAGGTGTAGAGGTCGCTGTCTGAGCGGATGCCCGGGTAGCGGTGGATGAGCCAGGTTCCACCGAAGCTCCCGAGACCCTCGAGCACTACGAAGCTCTTGCCGGGACACTGCTGCTGGAGGTGGTACGCAGCGCCGACGCCGGAAATGCCGGCGCCGACGATGACCACGTCGAAGTGCTCCGTAGGTGTTGGTGCCGGTGCGTTGAGCACCTCGGCCTGGCTCACGATCGCCCTCCTCGGTGTTGCTCCTGGCGAACTTCAGCGCGCTGCTCCCGGAGCTGGCCGACAGCGACCCTACTCGCCGGTTGCCGCAAGCCCGCCAGAGGTGCGCCGGCGGCCGTCGCCACAACGGTGGCCGGGGATACGGGGCGGCGCCACGACTGCGATGATGGAGAACGTGACGGACCTCGGCCGGATCGTGATCCTGAACGGCGCACCCCGTTCGGGCAAGTCCAGCATCGTCGCGGAGATCCAGGAGAGCTTCGCGGGGCCGTGGATGAACCTCGGCGTCGACGTGTTCTCGCAACACGTGACGCCCGAGCGCTATCGCCCTGGCATGGGCTTGCGTCCCGGTGGCGAGCGCCCCGAGATCGAGGCGCTCATCCCCGCCCTCTACGGTGCCTTCTACGACGCCATCGCCGCTCACAGCCGCCATGGGCTGAACGTCGTGGTCGACGTCGGGCATCACGAGGACTATTCGAAACCCCTCCACGTCCTGCGCGAGGCGGCGCGACGGTTGCAGGGCCTGCCTGTGCTGTTCGTCGGCGTCCGCTGCCCCCTCGGGGTGATCATGCAGCGGCGTGAGGCCGGCGAGCCGTCACCGCTGTACTGCTCCTTCACCGGTCCTGCCATACCCGAGCCGGTGCTGCGCTGGCAGGACGAGGTTCACATCCCCGGCATCTACGACCTCGAGATCGACACCTCGACCATGACGCCGGCGCAGTGCTCGGCGATCATTCACCGCCGCCTAGAAGAAGGCCCGCCGCCCTCGGCCTTCGCCCGGTTGGCCGAAGAGGTCTGATCCCCCGCCTGCTACGCGGCGGGATCGAGGGCGTCGAGGAATCGCGCCACGATGGGTCCGTCCACCGGACCACCGTCGCCCGGGGAGTCGACGTCGATCATGGCGAAGGCGATGTTGCCGTAGAAACCGGCGAGCCAGGCATCGAGCGACAACGGCGTGCTCGTCCCGTACTCGGCCGTCCCGGTCTTGGCGTAGGTGCCGGGCGGGAGGCCGGTGCCGGCGGCGGTCCCGTGCTCGACGACAGAGAGCATCATCTCGTGGAGATCGCTGACGAGGACGCCCGACAAGAAGGAAGTGGGGGCGTGCTGGGTTGGCGCCCCGATGGCGATCCAGGGAAGGCGCACGGTTCCGGTGTCGATGTCGGCCGCCACCATGGCGAGGTCGAGGGGGTCGAGCACGACGCGGGCCTGTCCGATGGCGCTTGCCGCCAGATCGGTCTGTCCGTCGTTGACCGGCACGCTCCCGGTGAAGACCGGCAGGCCCGGATCCCAGACGCCGCCGATGTGGAAGAGGGAGGCGGCGTCGTGGAGGCTCGTGTCGTCCAGGTTCGCCATCGTGAGGCCGATGAAGGCCGTGTTGCAGGAGACCGTGAAGGCGGCGAGCAGGTTCGGCACGGGACCCTCGTTCGCCTCGGCGTTGTGGAGGTTCTCACCGTCCACGTTGATGACGGGAGGACAGGTGGCGGGCGAGGCCGGCGTCAGGCCCTTGTCGATCAATGCCGTGCTCGTGATCATCTTCATCGTCGAGCCGGGCGGCTGTGCTCCTTCGAGGGCAAGGTCGCTCCCTTGTGAGGTGTTGGCGGCGGCGACGATCTCGCCCGTGGCCGAGTCGATGGCGACAAGGGCCGCCTCGTTCGGCGCCGAGGCCAAGGCGTTGGCGGCGGCCTGTTCGATCGTCAGGTTGATGGTGGTCCGCACGGCTCTGCCGGGCCTCGGGGCGAACCGGGCGAGCGGACGGTTCCTGCCCGCCCCGGTCACGGCCGAGATGACACCACCCGGCGTTCCGGCGAGCTCCCGCTCGTCGGCTTGCTCGATTCCGCCTTGGCCGACGATGCTCGTTGCGCTGTACGGGGGCCCCAGGTGCTTGAGCTCTGCTTTCGTGATGGCACCGAGCGATCCGACGACTCCCACGAGGGGCGCCGGTGTCGATGTCTGCCCGCCCCCGACGGCGTGGAAGAAGACGCCGGGAACCGGGTAGAGAGCCGGCCGCACACGTTCATAGGTGAGCCAGCTGACGGTGAAGACCGGCTCGAAGACAGTCGGGGCTGCCTTGGCGGCGGCGATGGCCGACCGGACGGCGCCCGCCGGGGCGCCGGCATCCACGAGGGCGCGAGTGAGCGGAGCGGGACGCTTGATGTAGGTCCCGTAGAGGCCGATGACGACCGACGTCGGGAGGGAGGGCGAGATGGGCGTGCCGTCGGAGGCGAGAATGGCGGCGCGCTGCGGCCAGGTGTAGCGGAAGCCGAAGCGCCCGGTGGCACCGAGGGCCGGGTCGATCGTCGCAGGCGACCAGAGGACCTTCCACTCGTCGTGATCGAGCGACAGCCTCACCGTCGTGTGGATCACGAAGTGGCCGAAGACCGGCAGCTTCAGCGTCTCGGTCACCGATGCGGTGGCGCCCGAGCCCTTCGTGCTCACGGCCACGAGGCGGTAGGCCGCCGAGGTGACATGGAGCGTGCTCAAGGCGGCGGCGTTGCTCGATGCGAAGTCGGATGGCGGGTCGGACACGAGGCGTTCCATCGTTGCCCAGCTGCGATGCGACCAGGCGGCGAGGAAGGCGGCCACCGTGGGTGTCGCGCTGGGTGGAGGTGTGTCGTGAACGGCGCTGCATGCCGACAACGAGGTCGCCACGAGGACCGCCGCAACGAGGAGGCGTCGCCCCGCCGGGTGGGACCGCTGCTGCATGCTCGGGGGCCCGAGCCGACCCGGCGGGTGCCGTGATGGGAGACCGGGCCGTGACATGCCCGGCATGCTACGGCGAGCTCTCCCGGGTGGAACAGGCACCCGGCACGAGGGCGCACGTTCTGCAAGTGTGATGCCGTGAAGTCGATCTGCGTCTTCTGCGGCTCCAGTCTCGGGCGGACGCCGGAATACGCCGAAGCCGTCCGCCACCTGGCACGTACGTTGGCCGGCGAGGGGATCGACATCGTCTACGGCGGTGCTCGCGTCGGAGCCATGGGGCTGCTGGCCGACACCGCCCTCGAGGCCGGCGGACGCGTCGTGGGCGTGATTCCCGGCCTTCTCGTGGACGCCGAGATCGCCCATGGCGGCCTGAGCGAGCTCCGCGTCGTCGGCTCGATGCACGAGCGCAAGGCCATGATGGCGGAGCTGTCGGACGGCTTTGTAGCCCTCCCCGGAGGGCTCGGCACCTTGGAGGAGCTCGCCGAGATCCTCACCTGGTCGCAGCTCGGCCTGCACGGCAAGCCCACAGGCCTGCTCAATGTCGCCGGCTACTACGACGCCTTCTTGGAGTTTCTCGATCATGCCGTGGCCGAAGGGTTCCTGCGGCAGGAGCATCGGGCCGTGATCCAAGCCGGTTCGGACGCCTCATCGGTGCTGGAGGCGATGCGGGCCTGGAGCCCGTCTGCAGCGAGCAAGTGGTTCGACGCATCGGGCAGCCCGCTGCCCCTCGGCTGATCGGAGACAGGTGTGAAGTTCGGGATCTTCTACGAGCACCAACTGCCCCGTCCCTGGAGCCAGGAGAGCGAGCAGCAGCTCATCAACGACGCGTTGGAACAGATCGAGCTGGCCGACCGCGTGGGGATCCAGTACCTCTGGGAGGTCGAGCACCACTTCCTGGAGGAGTACTCGCACTCGAGCGCTCCGGAGGTCTTTCTCGCGGCCGCCAGCCAGCGGACACGGCGCATGCGCATCGGGCACGGGATCATCCAGACGGCACCGGCCTACAACCACCCTGCCCGCACGGCCGAGCGAGTCGCCATGTTGGACCTCGTGTCGAACGGCCGCGTCGAGTTCGGTTCGGGTGAGTCGTCTTCTGAGGCCGAGTTGGGTGGGTTCGGCATCGATCCGGGCATCAAGCGGGAGGCCTGGCTGGAGGGCCTCGAGGTCGCCATCCGCTGCATGACCGAAACCCCCTTCGGCGGCGTGGACGGCCGTTTCGTGAAGATGCCTCCCCGCAATGTCGTCCCGAAGCCCGTACAGCGGCCACATCCGCCGCTCTGGGTGGCCTGCAGCCGTCGCGACACGATCTTGCTCGCCGCCGAGAAAGGGATCGGCGCCCTCAGCTTCGCCTTCATCGAGCCGGACGACGCCAAGAAATGGGTGGATGACTACGAGGCCGTCCTCCGGGAGAAGTGCGTCCCCGTCGGTCTCGCCGTCAATCCACAAGTGGCCTGCGTGTCTCCCATGATGTGTGCCGACGACGAAGATGTGGCCATCGCCCGCGGGCTCGAGGGTGCCAATTTCTTCGGGTACTCGTTGGCGCATTTCTACGTCTTCGGGGACCACGTTCCCGCCAGGACGAACGTTTGGGAGGAGTTCCAGGAGCGGCGGGGAAAGATGGGCTATTCACCTGAGGCCGCGGTCGCCAGTCGGATGGGCACCCTTGGCGCCAAGGTTGCCTCCGGGGACGTCACCGGCTTGCGCGGGGCAACCGGCACGCCGGCCCAGTTGCGGGAGTTCCTGCGACGTTACGAGGACGCCGGCGTCGACCAGCTGATCTTCGTCATGCAGGCGGGAAAGAACCGCCACGAGCACATCATGGAGTCGATCGAGTTGTTCGGTGCGCAGGTCCTGCCCGAATTCGCCGAACGGGACGAAGCCGCCAGCGCCGCCAAGGCGGCCAAGTGGGCTCCCGTCGCCGAGGCGGCCCTCGCTCGCAGGAGTCGCCAGGACCCGACGATGCCGCCGGGCTATGTGATGAAGGCCATACCGAAGCAGATGGTCGAGGCCATGCAGAACGTACCGGCCCAACAATGGTTGGAGGACCTTGCCGACAAGCAGGCCGCCGGCGTGCAAGACGAGGAGTTCCGCCGGCTCGTCGAGGGGTAATTCGTTCACCAACCACTACCGCGCGTGGCAAGATGGCGCGAGATGATCACGGAGCGTGAGAAGATTCACGCTGTGGAATCTGCAAGGAGTGACTTCGTGACCGACGATTCGCGGCTTGACCTGGAACTAATTGCGGCTGCTGCGTCCTCTGACCTGGCGGCGACGGCCTCGGAAGCAGTGCCGTGGCTGGACGTGCCCCGCATCCTCAAGGGCGACTCGATTCAGATGGCGTTCCAGCCGATCGTGAACCTCGGGACTCGGGAGTGCATCGGCTACGAAGCCCTGGCGAGGTTCCCCGATGAGGAGATCGTGTCGCCACAGGGTTGGTTCGCAGCCGCAGCCGCCCAGGGTCTTGCCCAGCAGCTCGAGATTGTCGCCGTGACTGCTGCACTCGCGCAGCTCGCCCAGCTGCCCGCTGGAGTCTTCATCTCGTTGAACGTCTCACCGATCACTGCCGGCTCGCCCGAGTTGCGCAGCTTGATCAAACCCAAGCAACGCAAGCGGGTGGTCTTCGAGATCAAAGAGGACGCCGCCGTCGAGGACTACCAGCGATTCACCGGCGCCATCGACGAGTTGCGGTCGGCCGGTGTGCGCATCGCCGTCGACGATGCCGGCATCGCCGACGTCAGTTTGCGACACATGCTCGACATTCGGCCGGATTTCATCAAGATCGACACCGATGTCACTCGGGGAGTGGACCACGACCCCGTCAGGCAGGCGATCGTGACAGCCTTCCGCTCCGTCGCCGCCCAGGCCGGCGCCCTCAGCCTCGCCGAGGGGATCGAGACCGAGGAAGAGCTCGAGACGCTGCGATCGCTCCACATCGACCTCGGTCAGGGGTACCTGCTCGGCCGTCCGGCCTACGTCGAGAACCTCGGCAAGACGTCCTGAGCCGGCTGGGGCCACACCCGGCGCTTCAGGGTATATAGGCACCGAGGAACGCCAAGAGGGCGTATCCGAGAAGGCTGGCACCCGAGACGGCGAGAGCCGCCCAACACACGCGGCGATGTGCCGTCAGGGTGGCGACCGCAAGGGCGAACGGGAAGCATCCGAGGGCGTAGCGCTCGAAAGACGTGAGGTTTGGAGCCGTGAGCGTGATGGCGAGCGTGACAGCCGCATAGGCGCCGTAGGAGATCGGCCACCGCCGCAAGAGGACAACGGCCATCGCCACGAAGAAGATCGCCCACGGGGCATGCAACGCCGTCCCGAGATGATCGCCGTGGACGAGATCGCGAAGGTCGCTGGCGACGGTCGTGAACGGGTCGGCCAGACCGCCACGATTCGAGCTCGAGACCTGCGCCGAGAGGGGGAGGAAGAAGCTCCCGTCGTGCACCTTTGACCAGATCAGGTAAGCGACGGCGCCGGCGGGGGCCGACACCACGGCGGCGACCCTCCACCACCATTGACGCACCGGGACCTGGCGCAGACCGCGCAGCGCCTCGATGAGGGCCGGCACGGCGAGCAGGAGGCCGACTGGCCGGCACAGGCCGGTGAGCACGCCGGCGCCGGCGGCGGCGGCGAACCGACCGGAACGCAGCGCCAGGAACATGGCGAGGCTCGTGACGAGCAGCAACGAGTCGGCGTAGCCCATCGAGAGCACGAACGCGGCCGGGAGCATTGCCAGCCACCATGCCGAGCGGGCCGCCGTCTCTTTGTCACCGGTCTCCACAACGACGAGTCGGTGGATGAGTGCGAGGGCGACGAAAGCCGCAACATTGGCGATCACGAGCAGCCCGATGTCGGCACTGATGCCTGGCAGGGCGGTCAGCGCTCGGGTGAGGAGCGGGTAGAGCGGGAAGAAGCGCACGGAGGTCCGGCCCGATCGGCCGTATCCGAGCACGGCGATTCGGCGGTACCAGTTGGCATCTGCGCCGAGCAAGCCGGCATGTGCCGACACGACGGCGGCGTGCGAGCGGGGCCGTATCTCCGTGACGAGGAATCGGGCGAGCACGAGCGCCCCGACGACGATCGCCCGCGAGACGAGGAAGGGTGCGAGCGCCGCACGGCCGGATTGCAGCGACGCGGCTCTCCACCCGTGGGAGGTGCGTTGATGCCGTGCCGGCGTTCGGCTAACCATGGTGGTGAGTCACCGGCGTCGCAAGGCCGGGATCAGTGCCACGCGGCGAACGTACCACGACCTTCGGCGCGCGAAGCCCCCTGCGAACGAGGCCGTAGCCTGCAGGGATGCTCATCGACGACACGATCGACGCCGTCCTGCTCGACGCCGGCGGTGTCCTCGTGCTCCCGGACCCGAAGCGCATGAGGGAGGTGCTGGCGCCCCTTGGAGCGCACCCCGGCGACGACACCTGCCGACTGGCACACTATGCGGGCATGCGGGAGGTCGACCGCCTCGGTCGGGCGGACTGGCCTCTCGTCGATCGCGTCGTCGCTCGCAGCGCCGGCGTGCCCGAGGACCGCATCGACGAGGCTCTCGCATCGATCGAGCGCATCTACCTCGCAGAGGACTGGGTACCCGCTCCCGGGGCGGCCGAGGCCCTCCGTGCCCTCGAGGCGGCCGGCCTGCAGCTGGGGATCGTGTCGAACGCCACGGGCAGGATGGAGCAGCTGCTCCTCGAGCACCGCATCTGCGGGCTGGAGGGCGAGGAGATGGCGAAAGTGGCGGTCGTGATCGACTCCCACGTCGTCGGCGTCGAGAAACCCGATCCGCGCATCTTCTCTCTTGCCCTCAACGCTCTCGAGGTTCCGCCACAGCGCTGCGTCTTTGTCGGCGACAGCGTTCACTTCGATGTCGAAGGCGCCCGCAATGCCGGCATCCGCCCCCTTCACCTCGACCCGTTCGGACTGTGTCCGGCGGGCGACCACGAGCATCTCGCCAGCCTGGGAGCGCTCACGGCCGACCTCGAGCGGGACGGCGCCTGATGGAGTTCAACCTCGCAGAGGTGCAAGAAGCGCTCTCCGAACGGCTGGGCGGCCGCGAGGCGATCGTCTCGGCCGCGCGCCGCTTCAGCTGGGCGGAGCTGACCGAGCGCACACGGCGCTTGGCGAACGTGCTTCGTGCCGGCGGCCTCGCGGTGGGCGCGGAGCGACTGGCCCTCGCCGATCACGAGGCGGGTCAGGACCGTGTCGCCATCTGCCTGTTGAACGGCCACGAGTACCTCGAGTCCATCCTCGGCGCCATGAAGGCTCGGGCGGCGCCCTGCAACGTCAACTATCGCTACGTGACAAGTGAGCTGGAGGAGCTGCTGGCCGACATGGCGCCTCGGGCCGTCGTGTACCACGGACAGTTCGCCGCCTCGATGGAGGCGGCGCTTTCGAGGCTCTGCGAGGCGGGCATCATGGAGCAGCCGCTGCGCTTACAGGTACCCGATGGCAGCGGTGCCCCTCTCAGCGACGGCGCCGTCGACTACGAGACCGCCTTGGCTTCGGCCTCGCCGGAGCGGCCAGAGGTTGAGTGGTCGCCGGACGACCTGTACGTGCTCTACACCGGCGGCACGACGGGCAAGCCGAAGGGAGTCTTGTGGCGCCAGGCTGACATCTTCGTGACCTCTCTCGGAGGCCGCAACTTCCGGGAGGGCGGGCGTGAGTGGAGATCGGTCGATGAGCTGGTCGAAGCCGCCGTCGGCCGGACGGGAGCGCGCGGTCTGTCGGCGGCACCGTTCATGCACGGCACGGGGCAGTGGGTGAGCTTCCAGGCGCTCCACACGGGCGGGACCGTGGTCATCCAGAGCGTCGTCGATCGCTTCGATGCCGGCGACGTGCTCGACACGGTCGAACGCGAGCAGGTCAGCCTGCTCACCATCGCCGGGGAGGCGTTCGCGGCGCCGCTCATCGACGCCATGGACGCCCGCCCCCGCGATCTCTCCTCACTCGTCGTGCTCTCCTCGAGCGGGGCGGCCCTCTCGCCGAAGTCGAAGGAAGCGATCATGGCCCGCCTGCCGGGGTTGCGCATTCGCGACACGATGGGCTCGTCCGAGGCGGGGCCCTTGGCCATCACCGTGAACGGCCCGGGCGAGGGGACGAGCCGCCTGGTGCGCTTCCGCCCCGATCCGCAAACGTGCGTGGTCGACGAGCCCCGCACGAGGGTGCTGCCGGCCGGGCACGAGGGCACGGGCTGGCTGGCTCGTTCCGGGCGCATCCCCCTCGGCTACCTGAACGATCCGGCCAAGACAGCTGCGACGTTTCGGTCGATCGACGGCAGGCGTCTGACGATCCCGGGCGATCGGGCGCGCCTGCACGCAGACGGCACGGTCGAGGTCCTCGGCCGCGACGCCGTGACGATCAACTCGGGGGGCGAGAAGATCTTCGCCGAGGAGGTGGAGGCTGCCGTCCGCCACCACCCGGGCGTCCGTGACGTGATCGTCGTCGGGCGACCGAGCGAGCGATGGGGGAGCGAAGTCGTCGCCATCGTGGAGCCGGAGCCGGGCAGCGGGGTGGACGACGCCGAGCTGCTCGCAACCTGTGCACGGGAGATCGCCCGCTACAAGCTGCCGAAGGCCGTCATCACCGTCGACCGCGTGAAGCGCAACCCGGCCGGCAAAGCCGACTATGCCTGGGCGAAGGCGGTGGCCGCCGGCAGGCAGGCTCCCGATTCCTGAGGGTCGTCACCGGTCGGCCCCGCAGGGGCCCCGGTCGACAGCGACGTCGAGGACCACTCAGGCGCCGGCGGCGGATCGGATTCTCTTCATGTGCTCGACGCGGCGATCGAGCGCTTCGGCGGTGCCGATGTCGGCGCGGTGACGCACGGGACCGCTCACCGAGGAGGCGCCCCGCTCGGCGAGGGCTTCGGCGGCTGCCACGGTGTCGCCGATCCCGACGAAGGCGAGGCCACGCGAGCCCGTCAGGTGCACGGAGGCGTCCTCCGCAAGCTCGGTGGCCGCCCAGTAGCAGCGAAGATCGGCTGCGACGACGGACTCGTCAACGGAGATGACCGCATCACCGGTGCCGCTCTCGGGGTAGGAGCTCGGCACGACGTACTTGCAGACGGTCGCCCGTGGCGCGAAGTACATCTCGAGCTCACCGAGGCGACCGACGGCGGCAGCCAGCAAGAGCTCGACGAGGTCGCCCTCGAGCAACGGCAGGACGTTCATGGCCTCCGGGTCGCCGAACCGGGCGTTGAACTCGATCAAGCGGACGCCGTCGGCGACCGCCATGAAGCCGCCGTAGACGACGCCTCGATACGGCGTCGCAGCCTCCCGCCCGAGTGCTTCCACGGTGGCTTCGTTGATCTGCCGCGCGAGGGCGAGGTCCCGCCTGCTGAGGAACGGGAGCGAGCCGTCCGGGCAGGAGTATGAGCCCATGCCGCCGGTGTTCGGGCCCCGGTCCCCGTCGTAGGCGCGTTTGTGGTCCTGCACGATCGGGCAGTGCACGACATCGGTGCCGTCGGTGATGGTCTGCAGGCTGAACTCCTCGCCCTCGAGGCGCTCCTCGATGACGACCGACCCGTCGGAGGCGAGCAGCGATCGGGCGTAGGCGACGGCATCGTCGAGCGAGTCGAGCTGCTCGCCGTGCACCTTGACGCCTTTGCCGCCCGTGAGGCCGTCCGGCTTCACGACCACGCTCCCGAGCTCGCCCACGTACTCGGCCAGGTCGTCGTCGCTGCGGAAGGCGCGGTGACGTGGGTTTCCCATGATGCCGTGACGCGCCACGAGGGCCCGCGTCCACGACTTGCTCGTCTCCAAGCGGGCGAGGTCCTTCGTCGGGCCGAAGCACGGCAACCCCAGCTCGGCCACGGCGTCGGCCAACCCGACCGACAACGGGTCCTCCGGACCGATGACGACGAGATCAGGACTCGCCTGGCGGGCGACGGCCACCATGGCGTCGAGATCGGTGAGCGAGGACGTCACGAAACGATCCGCCTTGCGCACCAGCCCAGGGCTGCGGAACGGAGCGCACACCGTCAGCTCACACGGGGTGGCGGAGGCGAGCAAGCCCTCGGCGATGGCGTCGGTGCGGGAGTCCTTGCCGTAGAGCAGGACCTTGCAGACCTTGCCGCTCATCGATCGAACCGTACCGGCACGACCCGCCGGCTGCTCCCGGCCTTCACGTGCGGGCGTCGCTGCGGTCGCCGGCGTGGTCGACGGCGTGCTCGCTGTACCACCGTTCGAAGTCTTGCGGCGCCAACGGGCGTGACCACAAGTAGCCCTGCGCCGTCTCGCACCCGAGCGCCAGCAGCGCCAAGCGCTGTTCCTCCGTCTCGACTCCCTCGGCGCACGAGCCCATGCTGAGGGCCCTGGCGAGGGCGATGACCGCCTGCACGATCGACGGGTCGTCCGGGTCACGGAGCTGTCCGAGACCGGCGACGAAAGACTGGTCGATCTTGAGCGAGTGCACGGGCAGCACCTTCAGGTACTCGAGCGATGAGTACCCCGTGCCGAAGTCATCGATCGACACGGGGATGCCGAGCTGGCGCAGGCGGCGCAGGACGTCGATGGCAGCGGCGATGTCGGCCATGAGCACGCTCTCGGTGATCTCGAAACCGAAGGAGCCGTCCTCGGCGTCGCGCTCGATGAGCTGCTCGCAGAGCGCCACGAGGTCGGAGGACAGTTGGGCGGAGGACAGGTTGATGGAGACCCAGAGGTTCTCGGCGCCGGGCAGGGCGTCCCGCCACACGCCGATCTGGTGGATGGCCTCGTCGATCACGAAGCGGCCGATGGGGCGGATGAGGCCGGACTGCTCGGCCACGGGGATGAACTCCGCCGGGCTGACCTCGCCCCGTTCAGGATGCCGCCAGCGGCAGAGCGCCTCGACGGCGATGACGCGACCCGTCGACAGGTCGATGATCGGCTGGTAGGCGAGCCGTAGGTCGCCGTGTTCGACGGCTAGGCGCAAAGCGCTCTCGAGATCGAGCAGGCGGGCGGCCCGCGAGAGCATGTCCTTGTTGAAGGCTTCCGCCCTGCCGCGCCCGAGCTCCTTCGCCCTGTGCATGGCGACAGCGCCGTCGCGAAAGCACGTCGCCGCCTCGTCTTCGGTTTCGGGCTGTACGACGCCGGAGGACACGCTGAGATAGAGGTCGCGGTCCGCCACGCGAAAGGGTCGGTCGAAGGCGGCGCTCATGCGGCGCCCGATGGCGGCGGCACCGGCCGCTCCTACGTCTTCGCAGATCATCACGAACTCGTCCCCGCTGAAGCGCCCGACGGTGTCGGAGGCCTCTGTGAGGGACTGCAGGCGGCCGGCGAGATCGACGAGCAGGTGGTCGCCGGCGGCATGCCCGAGTGTGTCGTTCACGAGCTTGAAGCGGTCGATGTCGCCGAAGATGACGGCGATCCTGCGCTTGTAACGTGCCGCCCGCGCCAGGGCACCCTCGAGGCGGTCCTGCAGCAGCAGGCGGTTCGGCAGGCCGGTGAGGGGATCGTGCAGCGCCATGTGCTCGAGCATCTGCTCGGCGGACTTGCGCTCGGTGATGTCCTGTACCTGGGCGAACACGTAGGCGGGGGTGTCGTCGTCATGGCGGACGAGCGAGAGGTTCACGAGACCCCAGAGCTCGGTGCCGTCGCGGCGCAGGAATCGGCGCTCGAACGGTGCCCGCTCGCCCCGGAACACGCGTTCGCGGGTGGCGGCGGCGTCCTGGTCGTCCGGGTGTATGAACTCCCCCGTCTGGTGCCCGACGATCTCGTCCTCCGTGCGGTCCAGGAAGACGCACATGACGGAGTTCACCCGCGTGACGTTTCCGTCGAGGCCGATCATGGCCGAGGCCACGGCTCCCCGCTCGAAACCGAGGCGGAACCGCTCCTCGGCCTCCCGCCGCTCGGCCTCCAGGCGATGGCGCTCCGTGAGGTCCGTGGCGATGCTGGCGATGGCGACGAGCTTGCCGCCCTCCATCACGGGCGTGATCGTTGACAAGACCGGGAAGCGCCGCCCGTCCCGGTGGACCATCCAGTACTCCTCGGTCACCTTCTCGCCCTCGGCGACACGGCTGAACACGAGGGCATCGCGCTCGGTCTCCTCGCCGGCCCGCACGATCTCGACGACGTCGCGCCCGAGGACCTCGGCCGACGTCCAGCCGAACAACTCCTCGGCGGCGGCGTTCCAATACAGGATGCGGCGCTTCAGGTCGTTGACGACCACGGGCTGGCCGAGGGCGGCGAGCGCGTTCGCCTCGAAGGAGCTTGATGTTTCGCCCACGATGCCCCTTTCCCCTGCTGAACCGATCCGGTGGGGCCCCGGATCGGCGGCACAGCGAGTCCTCAGCGGCGGGTCGGCGGCGATCTGTCCCCCAGGCATCCGACGATGCTGCGCTCAACGAAACGGTACCGCCCGCGGGCCCCTTCGTGAGGACACGCCCGTGCGGGCCGCGCAAGCCAGGCTGACGGGCCTATGGTCGCGGTCATGGTCACCGTCGCCCCCTACGGCTCCTGGAAGTCACCCCTCACCGCTGATCGCCTCCTCGAGGACGCTGTGCAATTGGCCGACCCCGTGGCGGCCGGCGATCTCGTCTACTGGACCGAGGGCCGCCCGACGGAGGGTGGTCGTGTCGTGATCGTCAAGCAGCTCCCGGACGGCACGACGCAAGACGTCTTCGGCGCCGACTACTCGGCTCGCACGCGCGTGCACGAGTACGGGGGCCGCGGCTTCGTCGTCGACGGCGACACGGTGTACTTCTCCAACTTCACCGATCAGCGCCTGTACCGGGTACGACCCGGTGGGGAACCCGAGCCGATCACGGCGGAGCCCGCCGTGCCGGCGTCCGTGCGCTATGCCGCCCCCGTCGTGAGTCGCGATGGGCACCAGCTGTACTGCGTCCGGGAGCGGCACGGGACCCCCGGCGTGGCGATCGAGGTCGTGAACGACGTTGTGATCCTGGCGACCGACGGCGAGGCGGAGCCTCGCGTCGTCGCCGAAGGCCACGACTTCTTCTCGTTCCCGACCCTCTCGCCCGACGGCAGGCGCATCGCTTGGATCTCCTGGGACCACCCGAACATGCCCTGGGACGGCACCGAGCTCTGGGATGCCGAGCTCGGCCCGGACGGTCTGCCGGTCAACCCGCGCCTCGTGGCCGGAGGCGACGCCGAGTCGGTCACGCAGCCGCGGTACTCGCCAGACGGCCGATTGCACTTCATCTCGGACCGGACGGGCTGGTGGAACCTCTACGAGGACGACGAGAACGGAGGGCGCCCCATCGCCCCTGCTGAGGCCGAGTTCTCGAAACCCGACTGGGTGTTCGGCCAGTCGACGTACTGCTTTCGCGACGACGGATCCATCGTCGCCCTGGCGTGGAGCGACGGGCTCGCTTCCATGAGCCTCATCGGCCCGGGGGGACGCTCGCAGATCAGCACGCCGTACACCTCCGGAGCCTCGATCACCGCCCGCCACGGCGGCGTCGTGCTGCTGGCAGGCTCCCCGCGGCTGCCCACGAGCATCGTCTCGGTGGACGTGCCGTCGGGCACCGCGACGGTCCTGAGGGCGGAGAAGGAGGCTGCCGTCGACGCTGCCTACTTGTCCGAGCCGGAGTCGATCGCCTTCCCGACCGAAGGCTCCCTCACGGCCTATGCCCTCTTCTACCCCCCCGCCAACCCGGACTTCGTCGCCCCGGAGGGAGAATTGCCGCCGCTGCTCGTCTCGAGCCACGGCGGCCCCACGTCGGCGACGTCGTCCTCCCTCAACTACGGCATCCAGTACTGGACGTCACGAGGGATCGGCGTCGTCGACGTCAACTACGGCGGCAGCTCGGGCTACGGCCGGCCATACCGCGAGCGGCTGCGTGACCGCTGGGGCATCGTCGACCTCGACGACTGCGTGAACGCCGCCAAGTACCTGGCCGCGACGGGGCGGGCGGACGGCCGCCGCCTCCTCATCCACGGGGGCAGCGCCGGCGGCTACACGACGCTGTGCGCGGTGACGTTCCGGGACGTCTTTGCGGCCGGCGCCAGCCACTTCGGTGTAGCCGACGCCGGCGCACTCGCCCGCGACACCCACAAGTTCGAATCTCGCTACCTCGACGGGCTGATCGGCCCATGGCCGGAGGCCGAGGACGTCTACGAGGAGCGCTCACCGATCTTTCACACCGACCAGATGCGGACGCCGCTCATCATGTTCCAGGGCCTCGAGGACCGGGTCGTACCACCTGCCCAGAGCGAGAAGATGGCCCAGGCCCTTCGGGAAAAGGGCGTGCCCTTCGCCTACATGGCCTTCGAGGGCGAGCAGCACGGCTTCCGCAGGGCGGAGAACATCAAGGCGACGATCGATGCTGAGCTGTACTTCTTCGGGCGGGTGCTGGGCTTCGAACCGGCCGACGACGTGCCTGCCATCGAGATCGAGAATGCCGAGGTGCTCGCGCCCGCAACCGGAAGGGGCTGAGGCGATGCCGACGGCCGAACACTGGATCGAGCAGTTCGCCGGGCGGCTCGGGGTCGAGCCCCCGGACGCCGAGACGGTCGGCGTGCTCCTTGCCATGACAGGGGTCGCCGCCCATGCCTCCGAGCGGACGGCGGCGCCCATCTCCGCCTGGATCGTCGGCCGGGCCGGCTTGGCTCCTACCGAAGCCCTCGCCCATGCCGAGGCGCTCGCCGCCGAGCTGGACACTCAGCCTGATGGCTCTGGGTCCGGTCTCGCCGAGGCGCCTGCTCCGGGGGGAGAGCCCGGCGGCGTCGCACCGGAGTGACACCGGCGACACCGCTCCCTGCCGGCGCAGCGGGCAGTCAGCAGGCCCTCGGCGGTCTCTTGCTGACAGGCGGCCGGAGCCGGCGCATGGGTCGCGACAAGGCAAGCCTCGTCCTGGGCGGCGAGACGTTGTCAGCCCGTACGGGGCGACTCCTTGCTGCTGTGGCGAAGCCGGTTCTCGAAGTCGGGCCCGGATGGTCGGGACTGGCGACGGCCGGACCCGACCTCGGCGAGGGTCCGCTCACCGGCATCGCAGCCGGCTGGCGGTCGCTCCGCCAGCAGGGCTTCCGGGGCGATGTGATCGTGCTCGCGACCGATCTGCCGTCGCTCACGGCTGACGTCCTCGCCTGGATGGCCTCCCGCCCCGAGACGGTCTCGGTCGTGCCGGTTGTGGAGGGCCGGGCGCAACCGCTGTGCGCCCGTTGGTGCGAGGAGGACCTCGAACGGGTCGTCGTGCTCGTCGAGGGCGGTGTGCGCGCCGTACTCTCCGCCCTCGGGCCGGACACGGCTTACCTGGACGAGGCCGAGTGGGCCGGCGTGGCGACGGCGGGCGCCTTCCGGGACGCCGATCGGCCGGGCGATCTGGCCTGCGGCAGGGGCTGAGCAGGAGCCGTCGCGCCGAAGCCCTCGGCTCACAGGCCGTAGAAGCGGGCCTCCACGACTCTGCGGGCGCGCCGCGTCACGCGCCGGTAGGCCTCGCGCAATTCCGTTGGCGAGGTCCCGAGCGAACGGGCCAGGCGCGAGAGGGCTTCCCGATCGGAGGGGAGGGAGTCTGAGCCCACGACGCTCACGATGCCGCCCGCACCGGCGATGAAGCTGCCGACGAGGTGCCAGCGGTTGCGTGTAGCCGACAAGAAGCGATAGGCCTCGTTCAACACCGCCCCCTCTCCCGCCTCGAGGTGGCCGGCGCTCACGAGGAGCTTGAGTGCCTCGACCGTGTTCGTCTCGGCGACGCCGTGCTCGAGCTGCAGGAGCTGCACCGTCCATTCCACGTCCGAGAGCGATCCCTTCCCGAGCTTCAGGTGGAACTGGGGGTCCTCGCCCGCCGGGATGCGCTCGCGCTCGACACGGGCCTTCATACGCCGGATCGCCCGCACCTCCTCGCTCCCGACGGGCGACGCCCAGAGCGCATCGGCGGCGAGTGCCATGAAACGCTGCAGCACCTCGGGATCGCCCGCCACCGGCCGCGCCCGCAGGAGCGCCTGCCGCTCCCAGGTCTCGATCCGGCGGCGGTGGTACTCGGCGTAGGCCTCGAGGCTGCGGGCGCGTGGGCCCTGACGGCCCTCCGGGCGCAACGAGGCGTCCACCGGCAGGATCCGCTCGGCCGGGGTGGCGCCGTTCAACAGCCGGAAGATCGAGGAGGTGGCTTCCTCGGCCAGGGCGGCGTCGCCCGCACCGGCGCCGTCGTACACGAGCTGGACGTCGAGGTCGCTCCCGTAGGCGAGCTCCTCTCCTCCGAGGCGTCCCATGGCGATGATGCCGAAGGGCACCTGCGGGGCGGCTGCGCGAAGCGCTGCGGCGAGGGCGGCGTCGCCGAGGGCGGCGAGCGCCCGCGACGTCGCCGTCGGCGACGTCCGCAGCAGTACGTCGGCGCCGAGGATGCCCAGCGTCGTCGATTCGACGAATCGGCGCAGCGCCGGTGCTGCCCGCGGGGGCGCCTGGTCGACCAGTTGCTCGGCTCGCTCGAGGATCTCGCCGCGCGAAAGATGCTCGAGCTCTCTGTCGTCGTCGAGATGGGTGGCGACTTCCGGATGCCGTCCGATCAGGTGGCCGACTTGTCTGCCCGTGCCGAGAAGCAGGCAGAGACGGCGCGCCAACTCCGGAGACTCCCGGAAGGATGCCACGAGGACGTCGCGCCGATGCGGGACGGAGACGAGGGTGCGGAGGTTGAGGAGTCCTTGGTCGGGATCGGGCGATTCCGAGAGCCAGCCGAGGAGCACGGGAAGCAGCTGCTGCATGAGGCGGGACGAGCGTGTGAGGCCCCGCGTCAGTTCCCGGAGGGCCTGGCGGGTGCGGTCCGCCTCTCGGAAGCCGAGCGCCTCGAGGCGACTCTCGGCGGCCGCCACGGTCCATCGCCCGTGGTCGCCGGCGTCTCCCTCGGCGGCGAAGACCTCGAGGAGCGGGCGGAAGAAGAGACGCTCGTGGATCGCCCGCGCCGACGATTGGTACCGTCCCATGACGCTATCCATGCGCTCGAGGGCCCCCGTGGCCGACCGCACGCCCCCGCCGGCCCGGCTGCCGAGGCGGGCGAAGCCCAACACGCGTGCAAGCGACTCGCGTGCCGCTTCGTCGCCCGGCACGGTGTGCACCTGTGCCTCTTCGACGAGCTGCAACCGGTGCTCGACCGTGCGCAGGAAGCGGTAGGAGAGGGCGAGGGCGGCCGCATCCCCACGGTCCACGTACCCGGCCTCGGCGAGCTCGCGGAGCGCCGCCAGCGTGGCGGGCAGCCGAATGAGGGGGTCGGCACCGCCATGCACGAGCTGAAGAAGCTGCACGGAGAACTCGATGTCGCGGATGCCGCCCCGGCCGCGTTTGATCTCCCGATCGGAGAGCCCCTTCTTGGAGACGAGCTCTTCGGCTCGGCCCTTCATGGAGCGAAGCTCGGCGAGATCGTCTGCGTCGAGGCGACGGCCCCAGATGGCGTCGGCGGCAGCCCGTTCGAAAGCCGCTCCGAGCTCGGCCCCTCCGGCGGCTGCGCGGGCCTTCAAAAGGGCTTGGAACTCCCAGGGGCGCGCCCAGCGCTCCCAGTAGCTGTGGAAGGAGTCGAGCGAGCGGACGAGGGCGCCGTTGCGCCCCTCGGGCCGCAGATCCGTGTCGACGCGAAAGGCCCCGCCGGCGATGCTCAGCACGCGGCGGGCGCTCCCGGCCTCGTCGTCGCCTACGAACATGATGTCGACGTCGCTGGCGTAGTTGAGCTCGCGGGCGCCGTGCTTGCCCATGGCGATCACCGCCAGGCCCGGCCCAACCCCGGCCAGTCGACAGGCGGCTCCGAGCACCCCGTCGGCGAGATCGGAGAGCGCTTCGCCCACCGCCTCCAAGGCCGTGAAGCCGGCGAGATCCTGCGCGGCGATGACGAGGAGACCGAGCCGCTTGCGGCGGACGAGGTCGGCGGGATCGCTCGCCAGCGCCGGATCGGCCACCCGTGACACCGCAGTCGGGGGGCGGTTGCGGTCGATGTCGCCGGTGGGGCGCCGCAGTGACGCCTCGAGGACGTCGATGGCCGCCGGGTCGGTGATGACGAGGCGGCCGAGCGAGCGGCTGGCCGCCATGACCGTGGCGACGACTCCGGCGAGACGGCCGTCGCCGTCGAGCCGGTCGGCGGCCGTGGCGTCCCGCTCGAGGAGGCGCTCGAGACCGAGCCGCACGACCTCGGGCGCGGCTGAAGAGGAAGCGGCAGCTTCAAGCTCCACGGGAAGGGTCATCGAATCGCCTCGTCCGCAGGCTAGGGGCGGAGGCGGTCCCTCCCGCCGCCTGCCTCGTTTCGTCGATCGTTGCGACGCAACGGGTACGCTCGAGTCGTGGGCCGATTGCGCGTGGCTCTGTGCCAGCTCGACCCGGTGGTAGGCGACCTTGACGGCAACGTCGCCAAGGTACTCACTGCCCTGGCTGATGCCGAGGCCGCCGGGGCCGATCTCGCCGTCTTCCCGGAGCTCGTCATCACGGGTTACCCCCCTGAGGATCTTCTCGTCAACCCAGCCTTCGTCGAGGGCAACCTGCGTGCCCTCGACAGCGTCGCTGAGCGCACCGGCCGTTGTGCCGCCGTCGTCGGCTACGTCGATGCCGACGGCGACCTCTACAACGCGGCGGCCGTCTGTGCCGGCGGCAAGGTGCACGGCGTCTGGCACAAGGAGCTCCTCCCGAACTACGGGGTGTTCGACGAGCAGCGCTGGTTTTGCTCCGGCGGCGGGGCGGGAGGCGACGACCATCTCTATCTCGTGAACGGCGTCCGCGTCGGTGTCGTCGTGTGCGAGGACGCCTGGAGCCCGACGGGTCCTGTCGCTCGTCTCGGCGACGGCGGCGCCGAGCTGATCGTCGTCCTCAACGGATCACCGTACCGGGCCGGCGTTCTCGGAGAGCGGCGGCGCATGCTGGCGACGCGGGCGGCCGACGCGTCGGCCGTGCTCGCCTATGTCAATCTCGTGGGCGGACAGGACGAGCTCGTCTTCGACGGCGGATCGATGATCTTCGACCATGACGGCACGTTGCTGGCGGCGGCTCCCCAGTTCGAGGAGGCGACGCTGGTCACGGACCTCGAACTGCGCCCCGCTTACCGCAAGCGGATCCTGGATCCGCGAGGTCGCCCGGTCATGCCCGGGCTGCCTGCCCTTCTCGTCAGCGAGCAGCGGAGCGACGAGGCCGGCCCCCCGCTCGCCGGCGGCGTCGCGCCAGAGCTGCCGGCGACGGAGGCCGTCTACAAGGCACTCGTGCTCGGCACCCGCGACTACGTGGAGAAGAACCGCTTCGCCGATGTGCTCGTGGCTCTTTCCGGGGGGATCGACTCGTCGCTCGTGGCAGCCGTCGCCGTCGATGCCGTCGGACCCGAGCGAGTCCATGGCGTCCTCCTGCCGTCGCGGTACTCCTCCGAAGGCTCGGTCGCCGACGCCCTCCAGCTGGCCGTGAACCTCGGAATCGACACCCGGACCATCGAGATCGAGCCGGCGCACGAGGCCATGCTCACCATGCTGGAACCTGTGCTGGCGTCGGGGTCCGGCCCTGCCGGCGTGGCGGCCGAGAACCTGCAGGCCCGCATCCGCGGCACGATCGTCATGGCCCTTTCGAACGAGCTCGGCTGGCTCGTCCTCACGACGGGCAACAAGAGCGAGATGGCCGTCGGGTACGCCACCTTGTACGGAGACATGAACGGCGGGTTCGCCGTCATCAAGGACGTTCCGAAGACGCTTGTCTACGAGCTGTGCCGGTATCGAAACGACGCCGGGACGGTCCCGGTCGTCCCGCTCGCCGTCCTCGAGAAGCCACCCTCGGCGGAGCTCCGGCCCGGTCAGCGCGACGACGACAGCCTGCCGCCCTACGAGATCCTCGACCCCATCCTCTACGGCTACGTCGAGCTCGATCGGACCCCGGCGGAGCTCGTGGGCGACGGCTTCGACCCCGATGTCGTGAGACGAGTCGTCGGCCTCGTGGACCGGGCCGAGTACAAGCGACGCCAAGCGGCGCCCGGGCCTCGCGTCACGAGCCGCGGCTTCGGCAAGGACCGGCGCATGCCGATCACGAACCGGTTCACCCCCTGGTGAGCTCCGATGAGGCCGGTGGCGTCCTCGCCGATCTGACGGCTGAGCTGAGGGGGCCTGACGGCCCCCTTCAGATGATCGACACGGCGAGGGTCGTCGGCGCTCTCCGGGCCGTCGAACTGGTGCTGTTCGCCTGGCTGGGGCGGCTCGCCCCGACCGCCGGAACACCCGAAGAAGTCGTCTGGGCATCCTCGGCCAGCCTGCAGGCCGCTTGGCGCGCTGGGGAGCTGCAGCAGCTGCTTCCTGTTTCGCCCGGCCTCGAACCCGTCGGTGATGCGCTTGCGCCGTCCTCGAGGGCGGCCGCCCGCCTCCGAGAGCTCAACGCCGCTGAGCAGGTCGAGCGACCTGAGCGGGTGCCGGAGGTGGCGGCGGCCTGGTACCGAGCCCTGGCGGCGTCCTACCGATTCCGGCTCGAGCGGCTCTCGCCGGCGGCCGACGGGCCGCTCGGGCGGGTCTTCTGCCGTGTCGAGGCCGATCTGCAGGCTGAGGAAGAGGCCGTGCGACGGCTCCCGAAACCGCCTGGTAGGAGCGCTTGACTCCACCGTTACACTAAGTCCCGGACATACGGCAGTGCAGGTTCGAGGGCTGATTTCCCGGCGGGCGTGCGTGACGGGAGCTGTAAACCGCTTCGTGCGGCTCGGATCTCTTTCCTCACGACCGACGGCACCCTGAGTCGGCGCTCGATCCCCCGATCTGCGACACATGGAGGCTTCGGCTTTGGCGAAGGAGCGAGTCGAGCGAGACGAGGAAGACCTTGTCCGCCTATATCTGACCGATATCGGTCAGTACCCCTTGCTCACCAAGGACGACGAAGTTCGCCTGGCGCAGGCGATCGAGTCGCGTTGGGAAGCCGAGGAAGAGCTCAAGACGAAGAAAGGCTTGACCCCGACGCGTCGGCGCGAGCTGAACCGGGCCGTGCGTGACGGGGAGAAGGCGCAGCGCACGTTCGTGCAGTCGAACCTGCGGCTCGTCGTGTCCATCGCGAAGAAGTACCAGGCGTCCGGGTTGCCGCTCCTCGACCTCATCCAGGAGGGCAACCTCGGTCTCATGCACGCCGTCGAGAAGTTCGACTGGCGCAAGGGATTCAAGTTCTCGACGTACGCGACCTGGTGGATCCGCCAAGCAATCACCCGCGGCATCGCCAATACGGGCCGCACGATCCGGCTGCCGGTACACGCCGGCGACACTCTCGCACGCGTCCAGAAGGCGCAGGCACGGCTGGAGCTCAAGCTCGGGCGGCCGGCCACCCTGTCCGAGCTCGGCGCCGAGGTGGAGCTCCCGGAGGACAAGCTGATCGAGGCGCTGCGGTTTCGCGCCGAGCCGCTGTCGCTCTCGGAGCCGCTCCGTGAGGACGGGGACGCCGAGTTGGGCGATGTCGTCGAGGACCGCTCTGCCGAGTCGCCCTTCGAGATGGCGGCGACCGCTCTGCTGCCCGTCGAGATCAATCGGCTCCTTGCCCCCCTCGACGAGCGGGAGCGGGAGATCCTCCGCCTTCGCTTTGGCCTCGACCGGGGCGAGCCGCGCACCCTCGAAGAGGTGGGCGAGCACTTCAACCTCACGCGTGAGCGCATCCGCCAGATCGAGGCGCGGGCGATGTCGAAGCTCCGTCACCCCTCCAGCGACACGGGTGCCCGCGACCTCCTCTCGGTCTAAGTAAGAACGGCCTTCCTCTCGCCCTGAAGGACGCATCGGGGCTGACCGGCGTCGAGGCGGCGGGAACGGGCGGACGGGACCCGCGCATCTGCGCATATGATCGACCGCATGATCAAGAAGGTGCTCATCTTGGCCCTGCTCGTCGCCCTCGGGGCCGTTGCCGCCAAGCGCCTACGCGGTAACTGAGCCGTCGTAGCCGGCGGCGCCGATCAGGGCGCCTCGCCGACGGGGCGCCGTCGCCTGCCGCCGAGCCACCAGCCGAGCACGAACGCGCCGACGCCCACCCCGACGGCCGCCGCCGATACGGCGATGGCGGGCCGTGGTGCCGGAACCGAGACAGAAGAGATGCGGTGCCGCACGTCCCTCACGCGATCGCGCAGGCGCACGGGCTGCACGAAGCGGGTGATCTCGTAGCTGTGCTCGCGGGCGAAGCGCGCCAGCACCCGGTCAGGGTTGACCGCCACGGGATGCCCGACCGCCTCCAGCATCGGTAGGTCGGTGTAGGAGTCGCTGTAGGCATACGACTCCGACAGGTCGATCCCGTCACGTTCGGCCAAGGAGCGCATCGCCTCCGCCTTGTACTCCCCGTAGGCGTAGAACTCCATCGTCCCCGTGTAGCGCCCGGCTTCGTCCACGCGGGCGCGGCTGGCGATGGTGGCGTCCGCGCCGAGGTAGCGGCCGAGGGGGACGACGATCTCGGCCGGAGAGGCCGACACCAGCACGACACTGCGCCCGGCGGCGCGATGCAGGTCGATCAAGTCGGCCGCCTCGGCGTAGATGATCGGGTCGACGATCTGTTCGAGTGCCTCCTCGACGATCTCGGCCACCCGCGCCTGCTCCCACCCGCGGGTGAGGCGGAGGACGGACTCACGGATGCGCTCGAGCTTCTGCTCGCTGGCGCCGAGATGCAGGTAGACGAGCTGCCCGTAGAGCGCCCGTAGCACCGTCCGCCGGTTGATGAGACCGCCGTGGTAGAGGGGGCGGCCGAAAGCGACCATGGAGGCCTTGGCGATGACGGTCTTGTCGAGATCGAAGAAGGCGGCTTGCTTCGTCTGTTTGGTCGTCACGAGCCCGTGGCCAGGAGATCCCTGATCTCGTTGTCGTCGATGGTGGCGCTCGCCAGCAGGAGCACCTCGTCGCCGGTGTCGAGGATGGTGTCCGAACGCGGCACGACGACGTGTCCGTCGCGCACGAGGGCGACGATCGTGGCGCCGCGGGGCAGGCCGAGGTCGCCGACGGCCTGGCCGCGCGCCGGCGACTCTTCCGCCAGGGTCACCTCCACGAGCCGGGTGTTGCCGCCCTCGAACTGCAGGAGCCGCACGAGCACACCGACCGAGACCGCCTCCTCCACGAGCCCGGCCAGCAGCTGCGGCGTCGACACGGCGACGTCGACGCCCCAGGCTTCGTTGAACAGCCAGTGGTTGCGGGGGTGGTTGACGCGAGCGATCACGCGGGGCACGGCGAACTCCTGCTTGGCGAGCAAGGAGATGACGAGGTTGTCCTCGTCGTCGCCCGTCACCGCCACCATGACGTCGACGTCGTCGAGGTGGGCGGAGTGCAGCGAGGAGACCTCACAGGCATCGGCCGCCACGCAGGTGACTCCGGCCGGAGGCTCGATGGCGGCGGCGAGGACGGGGTCCTTTTCGAGCAACAGCACCTGGTGCCCGCTGCTGGCGAGATCCTCGGCGAGGAAACGCCCCACCTTCCCGGCTCCCGCAACGGCCACCCTCATGGGCGGGCAGCCGCCTCGTCGGCGGCGAGGAAGCGGGCCTGCAGCGCCTCGACGGCCTCGCTCGAGACCATGACATGCAACATGTCGCCCTCCTGGCCGACGAGATCGGCCACCTCGAGTGTCGGAACGGACGCACGCGTGACCGCAATGAGGCGGACGCCCTCGCTCGGCAGCACCTCGGTGATGCGCGAGCCCGCCCAGGAGAAGGGAAGAGGGCGCTCGAGGAGATGGAGGTGGCCGCTCCCGTCCGACCACACGAAGGACTGGGTGCTCGGCAGGATGCGCCGGAAGACCTGCTCGATCGTCCAGCTCACGCTCGGCACGGTCGGGATGCCGAGTCGTTGGAAGATCTCCGCCCGCCGCGGATCGTAGATGCGGGCGACGACATTCGGGATCTCGTAGGTCTCCCGGGCGATGCGGGCCGTGAGGATGTTGGAGTTGTCGCCGCTCGTCACGGCCGCCAAGGCGTCGGCTCGCTGCGCCCCCGCCAACTCGAGGTGCGTGCGGTCGAACCCGAAACCGACGACCTTCTGCCCGTCGAAGCCCCACGCCAAGCGGCGGAACGCCCCGGCGTTCTTGTCGATGATGGCGACGCTGTGGCCCTCTCGCGTCAGCCCGGCGGCCAGCCCGGAACCGACTCGGCCGCAGCCGACGATGATGACGTGCATCGCCTTCATCCTTCCGGATCGGGTGCCGGCAGACAAGCCAATCGAGAGCCGGCAGGCGGACAGGGCACGGAGCAGGCCAAGATAGCCGCGTGAGCCTGCCGCCCCCGCAACGTCCCGATGCTCCGGGGGCGGTCGCCTATGTGCTGCCGGAGTCCTTCTCGTACCGGCTCAAGAAGCGGCTCCTCGGCGAGCCGCTCATCACCGAGCGTCTCTCCGAGGAGCGGCTCAGCAAAGTGCTGGCTCTCGGTGTGCTCGCCCCTGATTGCATCTCGTCTACGGCCTACGGCAGCGAGGAGATGCTCAACCAGCTCATCCCGTACTTCGGCCTCGCAGCCTTCAGCCTGTTGCTGCCGATCACCTTCGCCATCCTGACGGTTCTCTTCTTCGTGACGCTGTCATATCGCGAGGTCGTCATGGTGTACACGAAGGCAGGCGGTTCCTATGTCGTGGCCCGCGACAACTTCGGCCCTCGCATCGCTCAGGTGGCCGCCGTTGCGCTCATCATCGACTACATCCTCACCGTGGCTGTGCAGACCGTGGCCGGCACGGACGCTCTCACGTCGGCGTTTCCGTCGCTGGCCGGCGCGTCGGTGGCGATCACCGTCGGCGTCGTCATCCTGCTCACCTACGGGAACCTCCGCGGCATCCGAGAAGCGGGCAAGTCCTTCGCTCTGCCGACGTACCTGTTCATCGCTTCGATCGGCACCCTCGTCGTCATCGGGGTCGTGCGGGCGCTCCTCGGGCAGTTGCACGCACATGCGATCGACCAGCGCGGCGTCGTCGCTATCGGACCTCACGGCTCGGCCTCCCTCTTGGTCTTTGCATCGGTCTTCGCCATGCTGCGGGCGTTCGCAAACGGTGGCTCGTCGCTCACTGGCCTCGAGGCGATCTCGAACGGCGTTGCCAACTTCAGGGAACCGACGGGTCGAAACGCCCGCCGCGTGCTCGTCCTCATGTCGTGCACCCTCGGCTCCCTCGTTCTTGGTGTCTCCTACCTCGCCCACGTGACCCACGCAGTGCCCTACCTGCACGGCACGCCAACCGTGTTGTCGCAGGAGGCGAGGTACGTGTTCGGGCACGCCCTGGCGGGACGGGTCGGCTACTACGCCGTGCAGGCGACGACGATGCTGATCCTGTACACCGGCGGGAACACGAGCTTCAACGGTTTCCCGAACCTGACGAGCTTCGTCGCCCAGGACGCCTTTTTGCCGAGACGGCTCACGAGACGAGGTCACCGGCTCGTCTTCTCGAACGGCATCATCATCCTCGCCGTCCTCTCCATCGCCCTCATCGTCGTCACGAGGGCCGATCTGACCTCGCTGGTGGCCCTCTATGCCATCGGCGTGTTCACCGGCTTCACCATGGCCGGCTCGGGCATGGTGAAGCACCATCTGACCTACCGCCAGCAAGGGTGGCGGCACAAGATGTGCATCAATGGTTTCGCCGCCGTGCTCTCGGCCATCGTGGTTGTCATCTTCGCGGTCACGAAGTTCACACAGGGCGCCTGGCTTGTCGTCGTCCTCTTCCCCATCCTCGTCTGGGTGCTCATCCGCCTCCACAAGCAGTACACCGAGGAGACGGCCGAGCTGGCAGAGAACGCCCCCAAGGCCGCCATCGCCCCCGTGCTGCGCCGCCACGTCGTCATCGTGCTCGTGGAGCGCCTCGACCTCGCCACCGCACGCGCCCTGCAATACGCCCGCACGTTGTCGCCCGACGAGCTGCGCGCCGTCCACTTCGTGCTCGACACGGCCGTCGCCCGCGAGCTCGAGGACGAGTGGAGCCGCCTCGGGCTCAACCGCTTCCCGCTTGACATCGTGGAGTGCCCCGACCGGCGCCTGGAGCGCGCCGCCATGGAGCTCGTCGCCGAGGCGGCCGAGGACGGTCAGACGGAGGTGAGCGTCATCCTGCCGAGGCGAGGCTTCGAGAGCTACTGGCAGCGCGTCCTCCACGACCGCACGGCCGACCACATCTCCGCCTACGTCAGCCAGCTTCCCAACGCCAATGCCACCATCATCCCCTTCCCGCTCGGCAACCGTCGCAAGTCGCTCGTGCCCTGGAGCGCCGGCGGCATCGACCGACCGCTCCCGCCGCACGCCCACGACCTGGCCGGCGGGCACCGACGCTCGCGTACCCCGATCCACCCCTGGGGCCTGGCGGCCGGCACCGCCCCCGACGGCACCCCCTTAGCCTCGACGGCGCGGGGACACGGCGAGGGCCGCGGCCCTCATCCTTCGGAGGTGCCGGACGCCGTTCCCGGCACGACGCCGATCCACGAGTTGCGCCCACGACAGCGGGCGCGTGTCTCGGGCCGCGTTCGCTCGGTCCGGGTGCAGGCGGGAGCCGGTGTCCCGAGCGTGGAGTGCACGATCGCCGACCCGACCGGGCAGCTCATGCTCGTATTCCAGGGCCGGCGCCGCGTCCCGGGTATCGAGCCGGGCTCGAAACTCGTCGTGGAGGGCATGGTCGGCGAGCGGGGGAGACGCATCGTCATGGTCAACCCGCTCTTCACGATCCTGCGCACCTCTGAGGCGCGCGAGCAACCTCCCGCCCAGCCGCACGTGCCGCCGCGACACTGAGCGCCTGAGGCCGGCGCCGGACCGGTTACGTTCTGGCTGCGGTCTCGGACCGGAAGTGTCGCTCGCCAACACCCGGATCGGAGATCCGGACCCCTCTCGGAGGCCGCTGATGGCGGCCGTTGTCGGAAGGGCAAGTTTGAACGAGCCGTGCCCAGCGTTTATCCTGCCCCCCGACCTCAGCAAAGGAGCTAGCGGTGACTCCCCACCTCCTCGCGAGCAGTGGTGGCTACCAGGCCTTCACGCTCGGTGGGGCCGAACGCGGATGGCTACTCTTCGCCCTCGCGACCGGCCTCGTGGCAATTCTTGTAGCGATCTACCTCGTGCGTGGCGTCGTGGCGGCCGATACCGGCACGGCCAAGATGCGCGAGATCGCCGCCGCCATCCAAGAAGGCGCTGAAGCCTTCCTCAAGCGCCAGTTCCGGACGATCGCCATCATCGTCGTACCGCTCGGCGTCCTCGTCTTCTTCACGGCCACCAAAGTCGTCGAGCCGAACGGCCACGTCGCACTCACCTTTGTGCAGTCCGGGCTCGCCCGCGCCATCGCCTTCCTCTGCGGGGCGCTCTTCTCCGGCACCACCGGCGTCATCGGGATGAGCCTGGCCGTGCGGGGCAACGTCCGCACGGCGGCCGCCGCCCGAGACGGCCAGTTGGCGCCGGCCCTCAAGGTGGCGTTCCGCACGGGCGGTGTCACCGGCCTGCTCTGCGTCGGCCTCGGCCTCATCGGGGCCACGACGATCGTGTTCATCTTCCAGAACTCGGCGACGGCCGTCCTCGTCGGATTCGGCTTCGGGGCGTCCCTCATCGCCTTGTTCATGCGAGTCGGCGGCGGCATCTTCACCAAGGCCGCCGACGTGGGCGCCGACCTCGTCGGCAAGGTCGAAGCCGGCATCCCGGAGGACGACCCTCGCAACGCCGCCACCATTGCCGACAACGTCGGTGACAACGTCGGCGACTGTGCCGGCATGGCCGCCGACCTCTTCGAGTCCTACGAGATCACGATCATCGCCTCGCTCATCCTCGGCTACGAGGCCTTCAAGACGCTCGGCCTCAACCCGGCCCGTGGCCTGCTCTACCCGCTCATCGTCGCCGGGATCGGCATCCTCACCTCCGTCGTGGGCATCTTCCTCGTCAAGGCCCGCGAGAAGGACAAGAGCGCCATGGCGCCCATCAACCGGGGCTTTCGCAGCTCAGCAGTGCTCACGCTCGTGGGCGCCTTCCTGGTCGCCCAGTTCTACATCCACGACCTGAAGGTCTTCTGGGCCGTCCTGATCGGTGTCGTGCTGGCGAACGTGGCGAGCCTCATCACGGAGTACTTCACCTCGACGGAGCTGCCACCGGTGAAGGAGATCGCCGAGTCGACGCGTACGGGGCCGGCCACGACCGTGCTGGCGGGCATCAGCATCGGCCTCGAGTCGAGCGTGTGGGCGATCATCGCCATCGCTATCGCCATCGCCTCGGCCGTCGCCCTCGGCAGCGGCAAGCTCACCGTGTCGCTCTACCTCGTCGCCCTCGTCGGCATCGGCATGCTGTCCACGACGGGCATGATCATCTCGGAGGACTCCTTCGGGCCCGTCTCCGACAACGCCGCCGGTGTTGCCGAGATGTCCGGCGAGTTCACCGGCGAGGCCGAGCGCGTCATGGTGAAGCTCGACGCCGTCGGCAACACGACAAAGGCCATCACGAAGGGTGTCGCCATCGGATCGGCCGTCATCGCCTCGGTGGCGCTGTTCTCGTCGTTCATCGAGACGATCGGCAACCAGCTCCCCGCCCTCAAGAACATCACCGGAGACGCCCTCTTCAAGGCGCCCCTCACCCAGATCAACGTCGCCAACCCGACGATCTTCATCGGCTTGCTCATCGGCGGCTCCATCGCCTTCCTGTTCTCGTCGCTGGCCATCCGCGCCGTCGGGCGCTCGGCGGGCACTGTCGTGCACGAGGTGCGGCGGCAGTTCCGCGAGCACCCGGGCATCATGGACTACACAGAGAAGCCCGAATACGGCAACGTCATCTCCATCTGCACGGCCGCCGCCCAGCGTGAGCTCGCAACGCCGGCCCTGCTCGCCGTGCTCTCACCCGTCATCGTCGGGTTCGGCATCAGCTACCTCGCCCTCGGTGCCTTCCTGACCGGCACGATCCTCACCGGTCAGCTGATGGCGAACTTCCTCTCCAACTCGGGCGGCGCCTGGGACAACGCCAAGAAGCACATCGAAGACGGCTTCTTCGGGGGCAAGGGCTCGGACTCCCACAAGGCGGCCGTCATCGGTGACACCGTCGGTGACCCCTTCAAGGACACGGCCGGCCCGGCGCTCAACCCGCTCATCAAGGTCATGAACCTCGTGTCGCTCCTGATCCTGCCGGCGGTCATCACGTTGCAACACCACGCCGGGGCTCGGTACGCCATCGCCGCTATCGCCCTTGTCGTCCTGCTCGGTGCCATTTTGTTCTCGAAGCGCTCGACCGGTTCGATGACTGATGACACCACAGCGGAGGCCGAGGCGAAGGCGGCGGTGACCGCCTAGGGCCCTGCGGCCACGTATCCTCGGCCTCCCATGGCCAAACCACTCGTCATCGTCGAGTCGCCGGCGAAGGCGAAGACCATTGCCGGCTACCTCGGGCGCGACTACGTCGTCGAGTCCTCCATCGGGCACATCCGCGACCTGCCGCGCAATGCCTCCGACGTGCCGGCCGCCTTCAAGGGCGAGCCGTGGGCGCGTCTCGGCGTCGACGTCGACAACGACTTCAAGGCGCTCTACGTCGTCTCGAAGGAGCGCCGCGAGCAGGTCGCCAAGCTGAAGCGCCTGCTCGGCGATGCGAGCGAGCTCTATCTCGCCACAGACGGTGACCGTGAAGGGGAGTCGATCGCGTGGCACCTCGTCGAGGTGCTGTCACCGCGTGTGCCGGTTCATCGCATGGTGTTCCACGAGATCACGCCGGCCGCCATTCAGGCGGCCATCGCCAGCCCGCACGAGCTCGACCGGCGCCTCGTCGATGCGCAGGAGGCACGGCGCATCCTCGACCGCCTCTACGGCTACGAAGTGTCGCCGGTGCTCTGGAAGAAGGTCGCAACGGGCCTGTCGGCCGGCCGCGTGCAGAGCGTGGCGACGAGGATCGTCGTGGAGCGCGAGCGGGAGCGCATGGCGTTCCGCTCGGCCTCGTGGTGGGGGATCGTGGGTGCCTTCGCCGCCGGCGGGCAAGGCTTTGCCGCCCGCCTCGTCGACGTGGGCGCTCGTGACGTCGCCACGGGCGACGACTTCGGCTCCGACGGTCGCCTCTCCAACCCGGGGGATCTCGTCCTGCTCGACGAGCCGGCGGCCGCCGGTCTGGCGGCTGCCCTGCAGGACGCCGACTTCGCCGTCGTCTCCGTCGAGGAGCGTCCCTACCGCCGGTCCCCGGCTGCACCGTTCATGACCTCGACGCTGCAGCAGGAGGCCGCCCGCAAGCTCCGCTATTCGGCGCAGCGGACCATGCGTCTCGCCCAGGCGCTCTACGAGCGCGGCTACATCACCTACATGCGAACCGATTCGACGACCCTGTCGGACACGGCCGTGCAGGCGGCGCGCCAGCAGGCGACGTCGCTCTACGGCCCCTCCTCGGTTCCCCCTGCGCCTCGCACATACCGCAACAAGGTGAAGAACGCCCAGGAGGCCCATGAGGCCATCCGCCCGGCCGGCGACCGTTTCCGGCAGCCGTCCGCCGTGGCCCGCGAGCTGTCGGGGGACGAACTGCACCTGTACGAGCTCGTGTGGCAGCGCACCGTCGCCTCGCAGATGGTCGACGCCACGGGAACGACGGCCCGCGTCCGGCTCGAAGCGACGACGCGGGCGGAGTCGCCTCCTCCGGTGGGGGCGGCCGCTCCGGTGGTGGCAGGCACCGTCGCCGGGATGCTGGCGACGGGCACGGTCATCACGGTGCCCGGCTTTTTACAGGTGTACCGCGAGGACGACGACGACGGCGATGACACAAGGACGAGGGACGAGGACGCCCGCCTGCCGCGGCTTCAGGCCGGGCAGCCCGTCGAGTGCGACTCCCTCACGACCGAGAGCCACGACACGCGGCCGCCGGCCCGCTACACCGAAGCGTCGCTCGTCCGGCGCCTCGAGGAGCTCGGCGTCGGGCGGCCGTCGACCTACGCCAGCATCCTGCAGACGATCCAGGACCGGAACTACGTGTGGCGCAAGGGCACGGCACTCGTTCCGTCCTTCACGGCCTTCGCCGTCGTGAACTTGATGGAGCGGCACTTCCCGAGCCTCGTCGACTATGGCTTCACGGCCTCCATGGAGGACGACCTCGACGAGATCGCCTCTGGTGCGGAGGAAAGCGTGCCCTGGCTCGAGCGCTTCTACTTCGGGGAGTCGCACCACGTGCCGCGGCCGGACGACGGCGGGGCCTCGCGCCAGCCTCGTCATGCGCTCGCCGTGGACGGCACCCGGGGTCTGAAGGACGCCGTCCTTGTCCACCTGGCGGAGATCGACGCCCGCGACGTCAACTCGATCACCATCGGCGCCGACCCCGACGGTGAGGAGATCGTCGTGCGGGTCGGTCGCTATGGCCCGTACCTGCAGCGAGGCGAGACGCGCGCCGCCGTGCCGGAGGATCTCGCACCCGACGAGCTCACCGTCGAGCGCGCCCTCGAGCTGCTCTCGAAGCCCTCCGGTGACCGTGTCATCGGTACGGACCCGCGCACGGGGGAGCCCGTGCTGGCGCGGGCGGGCCGCTACGGCCCCTATGTGCAGCTCGGCGGGGTTGAGGACGGTGGCAGGCCGTTGCGAACGGCCTCGCTCTTCTCTTCGATGTCGCTCGAGACCCTCACGCTCGACGATGCCCTCCGGCTCCTCGAGCTCCCTCGCCTCGTCGGCCTCGACCCGTCCTCCGGGGACGAGATCGTGGCCAAGAGCGGCCGCTACGGGCCGTACCTCGAAAAGGGAGCCGACACGCGATCACTCGACAACGAGGACCAGCTCTTCACGGTGACCCTCGACGAGGCAGTCGCCCGCTTCTCGCAGCCGAAGCAGCGCCGCTTCGGCGTGACGGCCGTACCGCTTCGCGAGCTCGGCGCCGATCCCGTGAGCGGCGGGCAGATCGTGCTGCGCTCCGGGCGCTTCGGGCCTTATGTGACGGACGGGACCGTGAACGCCTCGCTGCGGCGGGCGGACGACCCCGACACGATCACGCCGGAGCGGGCGGCCGAGCTCATCGCCGCCCGGCGGGAGGCGGGGCCGTCGGCACGCGGGGGGCGGCGGGGTGCCAAGAAGGCCGGCGTCGCCAGGAAGTCGGCGGCCAAGAAGGTGCCTGCGAAGAGAGCCGCTACCAAGAAGGCCGCCACCAAGAAGGCCGCCACCAAGAAGGCCGGCGTCGCCCAAAAGGCAGTTGCGAAGACGCCCGCTTCGAAGTCGGCGGCCGGGAAGACGGCGGCGAGGAAGGCCGCCAAGGCCGCGGTGAGCAAGGCGACGCCCGTCACGACCGCGACGGAGGGTGCGGGCGACGCAGCCCCCTAAGGTGCGGGCGATGACGGGGCGACGACAATGAGCGGCCGCGGGCGTCTCATCGCCTTCGAGGGTGGCGAGGGGGCGGGCAAGTCCACCCAGGCGCGCCGGTTGGCGACGGCGCTCGGGGCCGAGCTCACGCGCGAGCCCGGCGGCACCGCCCTTGGCGACCGCATCCGCCAGTGGCTGCTCCATCCCGAGTCCACGGCCGAGGGCACCCTCATCGACGCCCGCACCGAGCTCATGCTGTTGCTGGCCGCCCGTGCCCAGCACGTGGCTGAGCGCATCCGGCCCGCCCTCGAAGCCGGCCGTGACGTCGTCGTGGACCGATTCTCTGGCTCGACCCTTGCCTACCAGGGCTTCGGGCGCGGTCTTCCCCTTGTCGCCGTCAAGGCGGCCTGCGACCTCGCCACGGGCGAGCTCTGGCCGGACCTCACGGTTCTTCTCGACGTCCCGCTCGCCCTCGGGTCGGCCCGTCGTGCCGAGGGCGGCTCGCCTCCGGACAGGATCGAGTCGGAGCTGGAGGGGTTTCATGCACGGGTGGCCGCAGGGTTCCGTCAGCTGGCGAGCGACGACCCACGGCACTGGGTCGTGGTCGACGGCAGCGGTCCTGTCGACGAAGTCGCCCGGCTCGTGCGCGGCGCCGTCGACGGGCTCTTCGGCAACGGGGTGACATCGTGACGACCCCCGTGCTCGAGCGCATCGTCGGCCAGCCGCGGGCCGTGCAGCAGCTCGAGGCGTCCATCGCCTCTCCGGTGCACGCCTATCTGTTCCTTGGCCCGCCCGGCACGGGCAAACGTGAAGCCGCCCTCGCCTTTGCCGCCGCTCTCACCTGCCCGGACGGCGGTTGCGGAACGTGCGAAGCCTGCAGCGAGGCGCTCGCCGGCCGTCACCCCGACGTCGTCGTCGTCGAGCGCCAGGGTGCCTCGATCCGGGTGCCCGAGGCGCAGGAGGTCGTGCGACTGGCGCTGCGGACACCGCGGGCGGCCCGCTTCCAGGTGCTCATCCTCGTGGACTTCCACCTCGTCGAGCAGGCGGCGCCAGTGCTCCTGAAGACGATCGAGGAGCCGCCGGACACCACTGTCGTGCTCGTGCTCGCCGAGAACGTGCCGCCCGATCTCGTCACGATCGCCAGCCGATGTGTGACGGTGAACTTCGACCCTCTCGCTGGCGCCGACATCGTGAGCGTGCTCGTACGCGAGGGGGCGGACGCCGCCACGGCGGCCGCCGTCGCCGACGTCGCCGGCGGCCGCCTCGACCGCGCCCGGCTCCTCGTGAGCGAGGAGGGCTTCATCGAGCGGCTGGACCGCTGGCGGTCCCTCCCGTCCCGCCTCGACGGTACGGGAGCGACCGTCGTCCTCCTTGCTGAGGAGCTCGTCGCCGCCGCCAGCGAGCGGGTCGAGACCGTAAAGGCCCGCCAGGCCGCCGAGCTGGCGGAGCTGGCGGCGCAATCTGAGCGTCTCGGGGAGCGGGCCATCCCGGGACGGGCCGCCATCGAGGACCGCCACCGGCGCGAGCAACGGCGTGTGCGTACCGACGAGATGCGCGCCGGGCTCGCCACCCTTGCCGGCGTCTATCGGGGCCGTCTGGAGGGATCGCCACCGGCCCACACCATGTCGACGGCGCTGCGAGCCGTCGAGCTCGTCGGTGAGGCGGCGGAGCGGCTCACGCGCAACGTGAACGACCTGCTCCTGCTCGAGTGGTTGCTCCTTCGCCTCGACTCGCTTGCTTGAGGTCCAGCTCAGCGCAGGTGGAAGCCCCCGTCGACGGTGACGACCTCGCCAGTGACGTGGTGCGAGTGGACGAGCCCCATGACGACCTCGGCCACGTCCTCCGGTTGCGCGATCGACTTGAGGGGGGCGTGCGCGCTCACATAGTCGCGCTCGAGCTCCCAGTCGGCCGTCCATGGGGTGTCGACGAGCCCCGGTGCGACGGCGTTCACCCGGATCTCGGGACCGAGCGTGTTGGCGAGCATGCGGGTCATGTGGTCGACGGCCGCCTTCGAAACGCCATAGGGGATGGACGAGCCTGTCGGCCGGCTGCCGGCGAGGGAGGACACGTTCACGATGACGGAGGCGCCGGCGTGGTGGTGGGAGGCGGCGTGCAGGTAGGGAACGGCGGCGGCTGTCACCGACCAGGTACCGATGACGTTGACGCCGAGGATCTTCTTCCAGACTTCGGGCGTCACCTCGTCGAGCTCGCTGTGCGGGATCTTGACGGTGACGCCGGCGTTGTTGACGAGGATGTCGAGGCGCCCGTTTCGTCGTGCCGACGTCTCGACGAGCTCGCGCGCCTCGTGCTCGATGGAGATGTCGGCTCGCACATAGATGGCGTCACCCAGCTCGTCGGCGAGGGCCCGGCCCGCCTCGACCGAGTGCGCCGAGTTGACGACGACGGTGGCGCCGTCGGCGCTGAGGGCACGCGCCACGGCGGCGCCGATCCCGCTCGCCGAGCCCGTCACGAGCGCCACCTTGCCGTCCAGCCGTCCGCTCATCTTCGCTCTCCTCTCACGACCTCGTCCCGAAACCCCGTCAACGGCTCCGCCATCATCGGCACCACGGCGTCGGCATCGCCCTCGACGGCCATCTCGACGTCGTCCCCGTAACCGGCCACCTTGAGCTCGACGCCCGAGGTGGACGCCCGCACGAGGTCGGCGAGCTGCAAGGGCGAGAGGCCTGCGACCGAGTGAGCGGCCACCGTCGCCTCCGCTGAGATGGAGACGCCGCCCTCGGCGAGGCCGGCAAGCACGAGGCCGGCGCCGAAGAGATCCTCGATGGCCGGCCTCAGGCTGCCGTCTGACCATCGCTCCCCGGCCGCGACGACGGCGACCGGGCGGGAGGCCTCACCGAAACCGTGGCCGAGCAGCCAGGTGACGACGGCCGTGACGTTGCGGAGGCAGGCAGCGATCACGGGCTTGCCGGGTCCGGCACCCGCTGCCGAGATGGCTCCGCCGTTCGGCGAGGCCACGACGAGCCGGGCGACGCGGGGCGCCGTCAGCAAGCTGGCGGGCGAGAGCGACCAGGGCCGGCGCTCGTCGGCCTCGTGGCGGCTGACGGCCAGCTCGGCACCCGTCGCGTCGGCCAGTTGCCGGGCGGCGCGCTCGTCTGCGCACGGGAGCACTTCGGTGCCGAAGCCGGCGGCGACGCAGACGGTGGTCGTGAACGAGAGCACGTCGACGACGACGAGCGTTGCGCAGGAAGGGGCGAGCGCTCGGGCTCCGCTGGCACCCCACTCGAAGGAGGCGCCGGGCTGTGTGCTCACGGGTACGTCGTCTCAGGTGGCGTACGGCGATGATGCCACAGCCCGGCACGTATGCTTGCTGGTCTCGCCCGCTTTCTCGGGCGGTGGCGGAGGAGGAAGACGATGAGCGGCGGCTCTTTGTCACGCAGGATGGCCACGGTCGTGGCAACGATGGTCTGTGCGTCGGTGGTAGCGGGAACCGGCGGAGCGGCGCTGGCGGCGACGGGGCGCCCCACAGCGACGGCCGCTCACGACGCCTCCGGGCGGCAGACGGCGGCTCGGGAGGCGGGGGCGCGGGGCGTGACGCTGCCGGGTACGAAATGCCCGGCCTTCCCGGCCGACAACGTCTGGAACACCCCGATCACCGGCCTGCCCGTCGACTCCCACAGCGCCACGTGGCTGAAGTCCATGGACAGCGCCGGTACGGACCTCCACCCTGACTATGGGCCGTCCGGGGGCCTTCCCTACGGCATCCCCTGGCAGATCGTGAAACCCAAGCAGCCGCTCGTCAAGGTGAAGTTCATGTACGCCAGCGAGAGCAACAAGGGTCCCTACCCGTTCTCGTCCTCGACGCCGATCGAGGGCGGCAAGAACGCCTCCGGTGACCGCCACGCCATCATGGTCAACCCGTCCACCTGCACGCTGTACGAGCTCTGGCTCGCCTACTACCACGCCGGCGGAAAGTCGACGGCCGGATCCGGTGCCATCTGGAACCTCGAGTCCGATGCCCTGCGGCCGGCCGGCTGGACCTCCGCCGATGCGGCCGGGCTGCCCATCCTCCTCGGGCTCGTCAACTACGACGAGGTGCGTTCGGGCGCCATGGACCATGCCATCCGCTTCACGGCACAGTGCACGCAGGAGTCGTATCTGTGGCCGGCCCGCCACGAGGCGGGTGTGTCGGACAAGGACTGCCCGCCCATGGGGGCGCGCTTTCGCCTGAAGGCGAGCTTCCACCTCTCGTCCAGGGTGTGCGCCGCCATGTGCCAGACGGTCATCACCACGATGAAGACGTACGGTCTCATCCTCGCCGACAACGGCAGCAACTGGTACTTCCAAGGCACGGCGGACACGCGCTGGACCTACACGGAGGTCGATCAGCTGAAGCAGATACCGGCGTCGGAGTTCGTCGCCGTCAACGAAGCCTGCCTGCAGGTCAGCGCAAACTCCGGACAGGCCCGCCAGCCCGGCACGGCCGCGTACACGGCGCACTGCGGCTGAGGGTCGACGGAGGCGTCAGCTCGAGCGCCCGAGAGCCGGCGTCCCCCTCGCAGGGCGACGCCGGCTCTCCGGCGCTTTTACGAACCGCCGACCGTCAGGAGGCCACGATGCCCTCGATGCCCGTCCCGGAGAGGCCGGTGATCGAGCCGAGTGAGCTGAGCGTGCCGTTTGCGTCGACGGAGAACTCGTCGACGGCTCCGGTGCCACCCGCCTCCACGTAGAGGAACTGACCGTTCGACGATCCGGCGAGGTCGATCGGACCGCCGTCGGTCGTGCCGGCGATGCCGGCGTCGGCCGTGATGAGGGAAGCAACACCGCTGCTGCTCACCTGGTAGCCGGCGATGTCATTGCTGCCGGCGTTCGCCACGAAGAAGTAGCCGTCGACCGAAGCGATCCAGCAGGGAGCCTTCTGGCCGTCGACGACGGTGGAGATGAGCGTCGTCGCGCCGTTGCCGGCGAGGCTGTAGGTAGAGACGTCGGCGCCGCCCGCTTCCGTCACGACGAGATGGCCCGCAGGGTCGAACACGAAGCCGAAGGGGATGGGCTCGGCGGAGGCGTTTTGGACCGGGGTGGCCGTCAGCCTGCCGTCCCGCCTGACGCCGAAGACGTCGATGTCGCTGCCGTTGTCCTTCGTCGTCACCACGAGCTGGCTGCCGTCAGGAGTGAAACCAACCTGCCCCGGCGTGTTCAGGTACTGCGGCGTCAGGCTCGGGTTGAGCCCGAGCGAGCGAGCGGAGCCTCTGATCGGCCGCAGGCCCCAGCCGTCGTCGCGAAAGCCGCGCACGGCCCCGCTGGATCCGGCGTCGAGCACGTAGACGAGCGAGCCGTACGACGTGATGCTCACCGGGAGCTGGCCGGCCCAGAGGACGCGGCGGTGGGAGAGCACGTCGCCGTTCACGTGGAACGACGTGATCGTGTTGCTTCCGGCGTTGACGGCGACGAGAAGCTCGGAGCCGGCGTCGTAGTAGAGCGAGCCTTGCGAGGCGAGCGGGTCGACGACCGAACCGGCCGTACGGGCGCCGCGCCCGCGGGTGTTGTAGGCATGCACGAATGAGAGGGTGCCGCTCGCCGAGCGTGAGTAGGCGAGGATCTGGTTGCCGGTCGTGTCATTCGTCTGCACGAACACGGCGTTGCTGATCCCCTCGTCGTGGAGGCGCTTACCGCCGTGCGCTGCAGTGTGGACGGCCGGCTTCGTCTGGGCGCCGGCGGCGACCGGCAGGGCTAGGACGGCGGCGGCCGCAAGCCCCGCCAGCGTGGCGGAGGCGAGCAGCGTCCGCAGGGGGACGCGGGGGGACCGATGCATGGGGCGGGTTTCCTTCCGTTGAGAGACATTCGAACGCTTCGTGTTGCACCTCCGCAGTCCCTGCCGGGCGCCGGTCGTTACGCGCCCCGTAGATTTGCGCTGTGGGCGCCGCAGACGAGAGGCAGCTGATCGACGAGCTGCGCGCCGGCGATGAGCACGCCTTCGCGGAGCTCGTGGATCGGTACCACGCCTCGATGGTGCGGGTCGCCTTGGCGTTCGTGCCGAGCCGGGCGGTGGCTGAAGAGGTGGTGCAGGACACGTGGCTCGGCGTCGTGAAGGGCCTCCCGCGCTTCGAGGGCCGCTCCTCGCTGAAGACGTGGATCTTCCGCATACTCGTGAACCGCGCCCGCACGACAGGAGCCCGAGAGCCCCGTTCGGTCGCCCTCGACAGTGGCGACGGCCCCGAGCCCGACCGTTTCGGTTCCGATGGCTCGTGGCGGGAGCCTCCGGTCGTGTGGACCGACGAGATCGAGGACCGGCTGCTTGCACCTGAGATGGCTGCCAGGATCAGGGAGGTCGTGGCGGAGCTGCCGGCGTCGCAGCGCCAGGTGGTAACGCTGCGCGACATCGAGGGACTATCGAGTAGCGAGGTGTGCGAGCTGCTGGGCCTCTCGGAGGGCAATCAGCGCGTGCTCTTGCACCGGGCGCGCTCTCGAGTGCGGGCGATGCTCGAGGACGACGTGAAGAAGTGGGAGGCGTGATGGTGCGGCTGCTGAGCGCGTGGAGACGAGACCTCGTCTGCCGCGACGCCGTCGCGCTCATGACGGACTACCTCGAAGGCGCCCTGCCGGCACGGCAACGTGCGCGCCTCGAGCGCCATCTGGCGGGCTGTGACGGGTGTGACGAGTACTTGCGGCAGATGCGGGCGACGATCGGCCTGCTCGGCAGCGTGCAGCCGGACGATCTCGCTCCCGAGACCCGCGCCGGTCTCGTCGAGCTCTTGCTCTCCTACCGCCAGGAGGCCGAGGCGGGCACCGAAGGCGAGAACGAGGGCGGCGACGGCGAGAGCGGGAACACCTGAAGCGGCTGTATGCGTTGGGACCGATGGGGACACGAGAGTGAAGGTGAGACGTCATGGGCTTTTTTCGGTCGGGCAAGCAGGAGATGGTGGCGAACGAGGAGGCGTTGCCGGGTAGGGCGACAGCCATGCCCGTGAGCGGCACCCACGAGGTGCTCGGTCGCCCCCTCGTGCCGCCGTTCCCGGAGGGAACGGAGACGGCGATCTTCGGCCTCGGCTGCTTCTGGGGGGCCGAGCGCAAGTTCTGGCAGGCGGATGGTGTCTACACGACCGCTGTCGGCTACTCGGGCGGGTACACACCCAATCCCACCTACGAGGAGGTCTGCACGGCCCGGACGGGCCACGCCGAGGTCGTGCTCGTCGCCTTCGACCCGGCTGTCACGAGCTACGACGAGCTGTTGCGCATCTTCTGGGAGAGCCACGACCCCACACAGGGCATGCGGCAGGGCAACGACCTCGGGACGCAATACCGCTCGGCGATCTACACGAACTCCGATGCCCAGCTGGCGGCCGCCAAGGTCTCGCGGGACCGCTTCCAAGCAGCCCTGTCGGCGCGTGGCTACCGCGAGATCACGACCGAGATCGTCGAGGCGGGGCCCTTCTACTACGCGGAGGACTACCACCAGCAGTACCTCGCGCGCAACATAAATGGGTACTGCGGATTGGGAGGGACCGGGGTGGCTTGTCCCGTCGGGTTGACGACGGCTGAAGGCTGATCAAACCGGTCGGCGGTGGAGGGTACGACCGCCGTTAGGTTCCGGTGACCTCCTTCGTCAGCCGGTGAGGCGAGTCTTCGCTTCGCTTCTTGGAGCCCCCTGGTGGCGGCATCCGACAATCGTGTGGAGTCACTTTCGGGAGAAGGCGAGGAGTTCGGCGATGTCGCCGGCGTCGGCGAGCTGCAACGCGTGACGGTAGGCGGCGCGGAGCGCGCCGGTGCCCACCTCGAGGCCGGCACCCCACCCGAAGGGTTGTTGTCCCAGGCCGGCTGCGAGGTAATCAGCGGCGATCCGGCCGTGCCGGCCGTTGCCGTTGGGAAAGGCGTGGATCTGCACCAAGCGATGATGAAACCTGACGGCGAGTTCGTCAGGTTCGTAGGTCTTGAGTTCGACCCACGTCGTGGCGTCATCGACGAGCGCACGAACGGCGATGGAGATGGACGTCGGATCGATGCCGATGTTCGTCTCTCTCAGTCGGTAGTGGCCGGCCCATCTCCAGACCTCGTTGAACATTGCCTGATGCAGGCGGCGTAAGTACAAATCCCGGAGGAGCTCGCCAGGCGTCGGACTGGACCGGAGCAACGCGCGCGAAATATTGCGCTGCTCGGCGTCGAAGAGGTCACCGCGAGTCGCAATGTAAGTCGGGATGAGACCTTCCCGGTCCTCTTCGGACAGTTCGGTGTGACCGTCGCCTACCGGGACGAGTGGGTCGCTCACCGTGCCGAGCCTCACTCGGACCAGAGGCCGCGGCGGTCGACGAATCCAGCGGCCAACTCATTGAGCTGGACCGCCGTGTCGTCGTCGTTTACTGCCTGGTCTTCCAGGCGACTGTGGTGTGCCACCGACCCGAGTAGCTTCGCCGCTTTGCGTTGAGCCTGAACGTTGACGGTGTCGGCAAGCGTCCTTCGGGGCAGCAGGAAGTAGACGAGGTCGCAGTCAAGGGCGTCGGCCGCCCGTCGCAGCGTCTCCAACTTGATGGTGTCGTGCAACTCACTACGTTCGAGGTCCGATATGGACTGTTGAATCACCCCCATGCGAGCTGCCAACTCGCTGCTCGACATGCCGAGAGCGTCACGGATGGCGCGGATCCAGCCCCGGTGAGGGCGCGGCTCGCTGGCAAGCGGTCGGAGCCGCTGGAGACGAGCGTCGAGCCGGGAACGGGCCTGAGAAGTCGTGCGAGCCACAGGGATATAATACTGGCTACAGCCGGTAACACGTGCAGTCATCCACTAGTTACAACCAGTTGTTATTTCTCGATTCCACTGGGTGGGGCCGGTGGTTCTGGGAGTGCAAGCCACCGACCGCTACCACCAGCAGTATCTCGCGAAGAACCCGATGGGCTATTGCGGGCTTGGCGGGACGGGGGTGCAGTTAAGTACCCCATCGGACTCGTGCCCAACGGGGCTTCCCCTGTCCGACGGAGCTGAATCTTCGCGGTGACGTTGTACGGTAGCTCTGATGGTTGTTGAGATGGCCCATCCAGCCCGGCCGTTCACGTACGAGGATCTGGAGGGCATGCCCGACGACGGGTACCGGCGCGAGATCATCGGTGGGAGCCTCATCGTGACGCCGGCGCCGACCGGTGGCCATCAGCGGGTGACCGGGAAGCTGTATGCGCTACTCCAGGCTGCCGAGACGGACGAGGTCATGGCCATGGTGGCGCCGTATGACTGGCGGCTTCCCGATGGGGGCAGCGTTCAGCCTGATGTGATGGTGATCCGCCGCCATGACTTCGACCCCGCCGGACCCTTGCCGGCGTCAGCGGTCCCTCTGCTCGTTGTGGAGGTGCCGTCGCCGTCGAACCCAACACAGGACCGGATGCTCAAGCGCGACCTCTACGAGCGGCTCGGAGTGCCGGTGTACTGGATCGTCGACCCGGCAGGCCCCTCGCTGCTGGCGCTGCGGTTTGTTGGGCGCGGATACACCGTCGAGTCCGAGAGCACAGTCACGTTCCGGACGGACTGGCCGTTTCCTTTGGAAGTGACGCTCGCCGACCTCGTCCGGTAGCTACCAGCTCGCCTCACCTCTTCAACGACTGGTGACGGCGCCACCGCCGGCAGTCCGTTGCAGAGCCCGATGGTTACTTGCGGTATCGGCGGCACGGGCGTCTCCCCCGGTCGGGCTGACGGCTCCGGAGGGCTGATCCGGCGGCCTCAGCCGAAGAAGACCTCGGCCACGGAGCGGAGGAGGTCAGGGTCCAAGGTCTTCAGCTTCGCGACGGCGTCGGCGATGGGTACTCGCTCGATGTGTGTGCCGTGCAGCGCCACCATCTGGCGCCAGGCGCCGTCGTGGACGGCGTCGACCGCGGCGGTGCCGAAGCGGGTGGCAACCACGCGGTCGTCGGCACTCGGCGTGCCGCCTCGCTGGATGTGGCCGAGGATCGTGACCCTCGACTCGTAGCCCGTCCGCCGCTCGACCTCCTCGGCGACGACCGTGCCGATGCCGCCGAGGCGCTCGTGACCGAATTGGTCGAGCTCGGGGGCGACGAGGGCGAGGGTGCCTTCGACCGGCTTGGCGCCCTCGGCAGTGACGACGATGGAGGCATAGGCACCGGACGAGTGGCGGTGCCGCAGGTAGTCGCAGACCGAGTCGATGGAGAAAGGCTCCTCCGGCACGAGGATGACCGTGGCGCCGCCGGCGATGCCGGCGTAGGTGGCGATCCAGCCGGCGTGGCGCCCCATGACCTCGCACACGATGACCCGGTGGTGCGACTCAGCCGTGGTGTGCAGGCGGTCGATGGCTTCGGCGGCGATCTGCACGGCCGTGTCGAAGCCGATCGTGACGTCCGTCTCCGACAAGTCGTTGTCGATCGTCTTCGGGACGCCCACGACGGGCACGCCCCGCTCGCCGAGCTTGTTGGCGACGCCGAGGGTGTCTTCGCCGCCGATGGCGACGAGGGCGTCGATGCCGTGCCGCTCCAGCGTCGCGATGGCGAGCTCGGGCCCGCCCTCGACCTTGTACGGATTCGTGCGTGACGTGCCGAGGATCGTGCCGCCGCGAGGCAGGATGCCTCGGCATCGCTCGACGTCGAGCGGCATCGTGGAGTCCTCAATGACACCACGCCAACCGTCGCGAAAGCCGACGACCTCGTCGCCGAAACCGACCTCGCACTTGCGGACCACGGCCCGGATGGCAGGGTTCAAGCCCGGGCAGTCACCACCACCTGTGAGAACACCGATGCGCATGTCGTCATCGTGACATGTCGCGGCGCGCCAGGGGCGCGATTGGGGGCTCAGGCGAGGATGCGGGTGCGTTTCGGGTCGTAGAGCGGACCGAGCTGCACCCGTGCCGGATAGCGGCGACGACTGACTTCGATCTCGAAGCTCCCGCTCGTCAGCCAGGCGCCCGTGACGCCCTCCTCGCAGCGCACAGTGGCGATCGCCACGGAACCGCCCAGCGTGTAGCCGTAGGCGCCAGCCTCGACCTCACCGACGAGCACGCCGTCGCGCAGCACGTCCTCGCCGTGGAAGAGGAGCGGCTCGGGGTCGAGCACGAGCACGTTGACGAGGCGCTCGCGGAGCGGCCCGCTGTCCCGTTGCTTGACGAGCGCCTCACGACCGGGAAAGGCCGTCTTCTCGAAATCGACGACGAAGCCGATGCCGGCTTCGAGGGGCGTGTCGTCATTGCCGATGTCGTGCCCGTAGTCGCGGTATCCCTTCTCGATGCGTAGCCCGTTGAGGGCCGACATGCCGACGTCGCGAAGACCGAGGTCGACACCTGCCTCGAAGAGGGCGTCGTACACCGATACGGCCAGGTCTGCCCGCACGTGCAGCTCGTAGCCGAGCTCGCCGACGTAGGTGACCCGTTGCACCCAGACCGAGGGGGCGTAGGCGACATCGATGAGCCGCCCGCTCAGGTACGGCAGGTTCTCGTTCGACAGGTCGGTGGACGTCAGGCGCGACAACAACTCCCGCGACCTCGGGCCTTGCAGGCTGAAGAGTGCAAAGCCGGCCGTCACGTCGGTCACCGTGGCGGCGTCGTCGCGTGTGAGCGCCCGGCGCAGGAGCGCTTCGAGCCGGCGGGTGACGAGATCGGTGCCGATCACCATGTAGCGGTCGTGCGCCAGCCGCGTGAAGGTGCAATCCACCCACATGCCGCCGCCGTCATGGCAGATGGCGGTGTAGACGACCTTGCCAACCGGGACACGAGCCGCCTCGGACACGACGATGCGGTCGAGCACGGCGCCGGCGTCTCGACCTTGCAGGAGGAATTTGCACATGAAGGACATGTCGAGAAGACCGACGTCTTCGCGCACGGCCCGGTGCTCGGCCTCGACGAGCGACCAGTGCCTCTGGCGCTGGAACGACTGGCCGACGGGCGGCGGCTCGGCACCGAGGCCGGCGAAGAAGTCGGCCCACTCCCAACCAGTCGTGGTGTCGAAACGCCCCCCGTGAGCGACGAGCCGCTCGTGCACGGGTGAACGCCGGACGCCGCGGGCCGATCTGGGTGTCCATCCCGGCGCCATGGCATCGCCGAAGAGCACCCCGAGCTGCTCCGGCGTCCGGTCCCTGCGGAACTTCGCCGTCGACTCGTGCGGGCTCGTGCGGTCGAGCGTGAAACCGGTCAGGTCGATCGGCGGCCGCCCGCTCACGATCCACTCGGCCATGACGTTGCCGACGCCCCCGCCGAGGAGGATGCCGAGCGAGTTGAGCCCCGTAGCTGCGAACAGGCCGCGCAGCTCGGGCGACTCGCCGAGCAGAGGGTGGACGTCAGAGGTGAACGATTCCGGCCCGCAGAAGAACTTGCGCACGCCGACGCTCCGCACCGCCGGCACCCGCGACATGGCGAGGTCGACGAAGGGGCTGATGCGATCCCAGTCCGGCTCGATCTCGCCGAAGGCAAAGTCGTCCGGGATGCCGTCCGGCTTCCAGGCAGCCGCTTGAGGTTCGAAGAGGCCGACGAGGAGGCCGCCCGTCTCCTCGCGGAAGTAGCCGTACGTCGCCGGGTCCTCGAGGACGGGCAGGTCGGGGTGCACGCCCTCGAAAGGTTCGGTGATGAGGTAGTAGTGCTCGGCTGCCTGCAGGGGGATGCGCACACCGATCATGTCGCCGAACTGACGACTCCAGATCCCTGCAGACAGCACGACGACCTCGGTCTCGATCGTGCCCAGGTCCGTGACGACGCCCGTCACGCGGTCGCCGGCTGTCGTCACCCCGGTGACCGGCACTCCTTCGATGATCTTCACGCCACCCTGGCGCGCTCCTTTGGCGAGTGACATCGCCACGTCGTGCGGGTTCGCCCGGCCTTCGATGGGCACGTAAAAACCCCTTAGCAAGTCGGACGTCTCGGCTATGGGCCAGAGCTCGGCGATCTCGACGGGCCCGATCTCGTGCGACTCCTGACCGAAGCGCTTGGCATAGGCGGCCTCCCGCTGCATCGCCTTCACCCGTGTCGGCGTCGTGGCGACGTGCAGGTGCCCGCAACGGCGAAAGCCGGTGGAAAGGCCCGTCTCGTCTTCGAGGCGTGCGTACAGCTCGCGTGAGTAGATGCTCATCGTGAGAGAGGCCTCGTCGCTCATGCCGGCGGACGTGATGAGGCCGGCGGCGTGCCACGTCGTCCCGGAGGTCAGCTGGTGCCGCTCGAGGACGACGACGTCGTTCCAGCCGTGCTTGGCAAGGTGGTAGGCGGTCGAAAGCCCGATGACCCCGCCGCCGATGATCACGACCTGTGCCCGCTCGGGGACGGCGTCTGGCATGGCTGTGGCTCCTGCCCTTTCGTTTCCCGCCCGAAGGCGCCCGGTGGGGTTTGTCCGGCCGTTCAATCCTGCCGCGGCTCATGGTGCCACGGCTGGCGGCGGCGTGCCGAGCCCGCAGTAGCCTCCGCCGCGATGGAAGCCTTGGGGGAGGTCCCGGTCGAATGAGCTACTCCTGGACGCGTGAGCGATGCGCCGCCCTCGACCGCCAGGATCCGCTGCGGCACGTACGCGGCCGGTTCCAGCTGCGCGAGGGACTCGTCTACCTCGACGGCAACTCGCTCGGGGCGCTCCCGAAGGCGGTGCCCGACCGCATGGCGCACGTGCTGCAGCACGAGTGGGGCTCGGGCCTCGTCGGCAGCTGGGACAGCTGGATATCGGCTCCCGACCGGGCCGGCGACAGGATCGCCCGCCTCATCGGGGCCGGCGCCGGCGAGGTCGTCGTCATCGACACGACCACGATCGCCCTCGTCAAGCTCCTCGGCGCCGCCCTCGGTGCCCGGCCGGGACGCAAGGTGATCCTCACGACGGCGACGAACTTCCCGAGCGACCTGTACGCCGCCGCCGGCCTCGCCCGGCTCCTCGGTGACGTCGAGGTCCGCTCGAGCGACGCCGACACCGTTCGCGAGGCCCTCGACGAGAGCGTGGCCGTGCTCATGCTCACGCAGGTGGACTTCCGAACGGGAGCCATGTTCGACATGGCGTCCCTGACGGCGGCAGCCCATGAGGCCGGTGCCCTCACGGTGTGGGATCTGTGCCACTCTGCGGGCGCCGTCGTCGTGGAGTGCGATCGCGACGGCGTGGACCTGGCAGTCGGCTGCTGCTACAAGTACCTGAACGCCGGGCCGGGTGCTCCCGCCTTCGTCTATGTTCGCCGGGAGTTGCAGGAGATCCTCGAGAACCCGTTGCCGGGATGGCTCGGACACGACGCACCCTTCGACTTCGTAGCCTCGTTCCGCCCTGCGGGCGGCATCCGGCGCTTCATCACCTCCTCGCCGTCCATCCTCGGCATCGCGGCGCTGGAGGCTGCACTCGATGCCTGGGAGGGCGTCACGATGCAGGCAGTGCGCACGAAATCGGTCGCCTTGAGCGAGCTGTTCGTCGAGGCGGTCGGCGAGCGCCTCGGCGAGGAGCTCGAGCTCGCATCACCTCGCGACCCGGAGCGACGGGGATCGCAGATCTCGCTCCGGCACCCACAGGCTTACGCCATCATGCAGGCGCTCATCGCCCGAGGCGTCGTGGGTGACTTCCGCGCTCCCGACCTGTGCCGGTTCGGATTCACACCCTTGTACCTGCGCTTCACCGACGTGTTCGAGGCCGTCGAGGTGCTCGCCGACGTCGTGTCGTCCCGCTGCTACGAGGACGAGGCCTACTCGGTGCTTCGCCCCGTCCCGTGACGGGAAGTCTCAGCCCTCTTCCCCGTAGGCGGCTTTGGCGGCGCTGACACCTCCTCGCACGCCGAACAAGCGGTGCACGAGGAGGAGGTACAGCAGGATGAGGGTGTTGAGCACGAGGGTCACGATTTTGAAGGGCGTGACCGAACCGGCCAGCTCGTAGAGCTCGAAGGGCACGAACGCCGCCAATTCGGCGAACGTCAGGTACTCCGCCCAGCGTCGGGCGTTCCAAAGGCCGACGCACTCGATGAGGAGCACGGCCACGTAGAGCGAGGCGGCCGCTCCGAGGAGATAGAGGGTCGTGTGGTGCAGGGCGAACAACTTGTTGACGTCCTTCACGATCCAGGAACCCGAGTACGGCTGCAGGGCGGTGAGGATTTTGCTCCACTCGCTGTGCAGGTGGTCGGCGTTCTCGGCGAAGGCGAAGATGGCGACGGCGAGAGCGGCAAAGACGAGAGCGTGCAGGATGCGGTCGAGCACGATGAGGCGCAGCACGTATCGGTCGCGCAGCCGCCGCCCTCGTGTCGGGATGTCGAGGTCGACGACGTCGGGCAGGTATTGGGTGGAGGGCTGCGTTGGGATGTCCTGCACGATCCAGGCGTCACAGCGCAGGCAGCGGTGCCATCGGAGACCGCCCGATTCACGCAGCACGTCGGCGTCGGACGCTCTGACCTGGGCGACATCGAGGCCGACGAGGACGTGACCGTGCAGACCGCAGGAGATGAGCTCGTAGTCGATCCGGGGCCGGTAGCGCTTGCGGGCAAGCGTGCCCGGGGTGACCCCGGGCACCGTGCGCGGCAAGGGACCGGGAGCCGGGAGGTCCTGCGTCTCGAGCATCGGTGCCTGCTCCGCCGTCACGGCCACAGCCTTGCGCATTTTCGCGAGACGTGGGAGGCACATCGGCCTCCGGCCCACGTGACGCCGACGCCCGGGTGCCGCCTCTGGCAGAACACGGTGGCCAAGTTCCGGTACCGTTGTAGGCAGTAGTGGCGGATTCAAGCGCGGCGGTACCGACGGAGACCGGCGCGCTGCTCGGCGGTCTCGCTGGAGTCCAGCCAGTGCTTGTTGCAGCTGGACAGATTCGAGGAGTCGATTCGCATTGCCGGGCATGAGCAGCGGGGTAGCACCGGGCAACTCGACCATCGTGTCGGCGTTCCAGTCCGCGCTCCTGCGCCAGGCCCTCGTCGTGGTCGTCATCCTTGTTCTCCTGGCGCTCGCCTGGAGCGTCCTTCGTTCCGTGCAGCTGCGAAACGCCCTCGCGCAGGCGGCGGGGGCGGCGGCTGCGGAGACGACCGGGGCAGCGATCCCGGGCGCCAACGGCCGGGCCGGCCTACCGGCGTTCACCGTCACCCTCGCCCCCGGTCACGAACCCTGGGGCGAGCCTGAGCCGAGCGGCCGTCGCTTCCTTCGCATCGGCTTCGGCCTGCTCTGGGTCTTCGACGGCATCCTGCAGGGGCAGACGTCGATGCCGCTCGGGATGACGACGAAGGTGATCGACCCGACGGCGGCGGCGTCTCCCGCCTGGGTGCAGCACATCGTGCATTTCGGGTCCACCATCTGGAGCGACCACCCGATCGTCGCCAGCACGGCGACGGTGTGGATCCAGCTCGGGATCGGACTGTGGCTCCTCGTGGCGCCCCGCGGCCGCTGGTCTCGGGCGGCCGGTGTGGCGAGCCTGGCCTGGGGCTTGGTCGTCTGGGTGTTCGGCGAGGCCTTCGGTGGCCTCTTTGCGAGCGGTGCCAGCTGGCTGTTCGGGGCTCCGGGCGCTGTCTTGCTGTACTGCTTGGTCGGCGCCCTGCTCGTTCTCGACGAACGGCGCTGGTCGAGCGGCCAGGTCGGCCGGTTCCTCTTGCGAGCGATGGGCCTCCTCTTCCTCGCAATGGCGGTCCTGCAGGCTTGGCCGGGGCGAGGCTTTTGGCAGGGTCGGGTGACGAGCCAGAGCCGGCCCGGAACCTTGGCGGCCATGGTGCGAACGATGGCGGGGACGCCGCAGCCCCACTACGTGTCCTCGTGGATGAGCGCCTTCGCCTCCTTCGTGGAGGCTCACGGCTTTGCGGTCAACCTTTTCGTGGTCGTCGTCCTCGCCGCCCTCGGTCTGGCCTTCATGGCGAAGCGGACGGCGATCGTGGGCTCGGCCGTCCTCGTCTCGGTCGTGGTGGGGCTGGCCGACTGGGTGCTGGTGGAGGACTTTGGCTTCTTCGGTGGGACGGGCACCGATCCGAACAGCATGATCCCCATGCTGATCGTCATCGTCGGTGGCTATCTGGCGGTCACGCGGGCCACCGTCGAGGCCGAAGTGCTGTCTCCGGAGCTGGAGCTGCCCATCAACCTCGAACCGGATCTCGGCTGGGTCTCGGAGCCGCCACCGCCCGAGCTGCCGGCGACCTGGCGGGAACGCGTGCGGGCGCGCCCCGTCTACACGTTTCGTGCCCTCGCCGCCGCCGGCGCCGTCGCCGTCGTCCTGCTCGGCGCCGCCCCGATGGCGGCCGCCTCGCTCAACAAGCGAGCTGACCCGATCGTCGACCTGGCGCTGAACGGCTTCCCGAGCCGCGTGCACCTGAAGGCGCCCGGGTTCTTGCTTCGAGAGCAGAACGGCAGCCTGTTCAGCCTGTCGAGCCTGCGCGGCAAGGTCGTCGTGCTCACCTTCCTCGACCCGGTGAGCACGCTGGGCAGTCCGGTGATCGCACAGGAGCTGCGGCAGTCCTCGACGCTCCTCGGCAGCCAGAGCGGCCGCGTCGAGTTCGTCGCCGTCGTGGCGAACTCGCAGTACCGCTCGGCGGCCGCACTGCAAGCCTTCGATCGGGCCGAGGGTTTGGCAGACATGTCGAACTGGCTGTACCTCACCGGGCCGGTCCGTCACCTCATGGCCGCCTGGAAGGCCTATGGCGTCGACAGTCGCCTGAGCGCCTGGGGCCCGATGATCCCGGGCGCCTACCGTGTCTTTGTCATCGATGCCACCGGCTGGGAGCAATACCAGCTCAACGCCGATCCGTGGCCGTCAGACGAGGCGAGCCAGGCCTCCTTTGCCGCCGTGCTGGCAGCCACCGTTCAGCAGGTGCTGACGACGCAGTGAGGCAGCGGGCCACCGCCAGCTCGGTCCTGTCGGTCCTGATCACCGGCATCGTTTTGGGTGGGTGCAGCTCAGCGGTGGGAGCGGAGCGTCCAACCGCCCCCCAATCGGTTGCACTCGAGATTCCGTTGGCCACCTCGGCCGAGGCAGCCGGGCCGAGTGCCCTGGCCGCTTCCGCCTCCGGCGCCTCGGCGTGGGCGATCGTGCCCTTCGGCGACTCGGCGGCTCCCTCCTGGCAGCTCTTCGCACTCGGGGGGCCGCAGGCGTCCTGGTCGCGCGTGACGCCGCCGGGGGTGGCTGACGAGGGAGGGCTCGTCGGCTCCTTCCTGCCGACGGGGGCCGTCGTCGGCATCGAGGCGAGTGGCCTGCTGGCCTTCTCCCCGGTTGCCACGACCCACGATGGCGGTCTCGAGTGGTCGCCCGGAATCCTCCCGACTGAGCTCGCCCCCGTGCCCGACGCCCTGGCGGCGACAGGCGGCGGAGGGATCCTGGCGCTCCTCGGGCAGAGCGGATCAACCATCGTCGAGAGCGGCGACAACGCCGTGACGACGAGTGTGCTCACCTCCCGCCTCGCCGTTGCCGCCGCCGGCGGCGGCTCGTGCGATCTGACGGCGCTCACGGCCGTCGCCTATGGACCCGCCGGCCAGCCGATGGTGGGTGGCCGGTGCTACGGGTCTGCTCGAGTTGGCATCTTCGAGCAGGTCGGTACGGGCTGGGAGCTGGTGGGCCCACTGCTGCCGGCCGCTGCCGTGGCGGGGGGCATCACGACGAGGAGGGGCTCGTCAGCTACCGGCGGTGCCGCCTCCGCCCAATCGCTCATCAGCGAGGTCCTGCAACTCTCGAGCGACGCCGGTCAGCTCGTGGCGCTGATCGAGTCGGTCGCCAGGGACGGAACCGCCACCGTCTTGCGACTGTCCCGCAGCGCCTCGGGGAGCTGGTCGTCGTCGCCTGCCTACGACGTCGCACCCTCGGAGCGGCTGATGGCAACCGGCGTTGCCCCGGACGGATCGAGCTTCGTCGTGATGTCCCACAGCGGCGGTTCCGTGACCGCTGACGTGCTCGGGGCGGCCGGATCGAGCTGGAACGAGCTGCCGGCGCTACCGGCCGGCACGGCGACGCTCGTGCTCGAGGTCGCCGGAAAGACCGAGAGCCTCGCCGTCGAGGGAGCGACGCTCACCGTCTCCGTCCTCGGCCGCTCCGGTGCGTGGTCTGCCGTGCAGGTGATCAGGGTTCCCACCTAACGGGTGCCGGGCGGCCGGCCGCCCGGCCGGCACCGAGGCTCGGTGGCGCCGTTGCCGCGGTTGTGATTTTCGCCGGAGGGTAGAACACTGGGCGTATGCCTGGGATGGCCCATGTCGGCTTCTCCGTGCACAACGCCCTCACGCAATGGGAGTACAGCGCATTTCCAGTCGGTGTCGTCGTGGTGCTCGTGGCCGTCGCCGTCTGGTACCTGCGGGCCGACTGGAAACTGGCTGCCCGCGGCCGGCGCTGGAGCGGTTGGCGGACGGCGTCGTTCATGTTGGGCCTCGTGTCCATCGATCTCGCCCTGCAGTCTCCCGTGGCGGCCATGACGGGTTCCTACTTCCAGGCTCATGTCCTGCAGCACCTGCTCCTCATGGTCGTCGGCCCGCCGCTGCTCGCCCTCGGGGCACCCTCGACGCTGCTGCTGCAGACAGGCAGCCGCCACCTGAAGCAGCGGTGGCTCGAAGTGCTGCGGTCGAAGCCCTTCGCCGTCATCAGTCATCCCGTCGTCGTGTGGGCCCTCTACTACGGCGCCATGTTCATCTTCTTCCTTACGCCGCTGCTGAATTACGCCATGTTGCACATGTGGTTGATGGATCTCATCAACATCGGCTTCCTCTTCGGAGCGACGCTGTTCTGGTGGCCGATGGTGGGGATCGACCCGATCATCCACTGGAGGATGAGCTACCCGGCGCGGATGCTCAACATCCTGCTCGGATCCGGGGTCGAGGCGTTCCTGGGTGTGGCCATCCTCAACAGCCACAAACCGCTGGCATCGATGTACACGCTTTCGAGCTCGAGGACGGGCGGTGGCATCTTGTGGGCGGCGACCGAGGTCGTCACCCTCGGTGCCTTCGTGCCGATCTACTTGCAGTGGATGCACTCCGAGCAGCGAGTGGCCGTGCGTGCCGACGCCCGTGGTGGGGGAGCCGTTTCCCTCGTGGGTATGTGGTCAGGTGGCGGCGACCGCCTCGACGGGCTGGCGGGCCTCGACCTCGGGCTCGAGGTCGACTCGGGTGGCCGTCTCGGCGGCGAGCCCTCGGGGGCGTCGCGTGATCGTGCAGGGGCGGACTCGAGCGGGCTGGGCGGCCCCATCCCCCCCGGTTCCCGTTCGCCGGCGTCGGTGGCCGCCCGCGCCGCCGCCGCCGGAGGGGCTGGGCGTGCCCGCTCTGAGATGCCGGTTTCTCAGTTGACGGCCTGGGAATATGCCTGGTTGGCGCGAACCGGCAACGTCCCGACTCGCTTCGTCGTCCCTGACCATGCACCGGGGCCAGACGAGCTCGGAGAAGGCCCGGGCGAGGGCAGGGACTAGACGGCGATCAGCGGTTGCAGGGCCCGGGCGATCACGGCCTGCGGGCCGGCGATCGGAAGTGGCGCTCGATCTCGTTGGCATATCGCCGACCGAGCTCGTCGGCGTGCTCGGCGATCCATTGTGAGACGCAGATGTGACCGGTCGCCTCGCCGTCGGTGTCCGCCCGCCCCTGCATCATCGAGCCGAGCTCGTCGCGCGTGAGGAGGACGTCGTGCACGATCCTGCCGAGCACGGCCGAGATGGGCGCAACAACGGCGGCGGGGACGTGGACGATGCGTGAGCGAGCGCCGACTGCCTCGGCGACCCAGTCCACGAGCTCGTCGAAGGTCGGCCGCTCCGGACCGACGGCGTCCATGACGAGGTCCGCCTTGCGCTCGCCCTCGGCGTCCGGCATGCCGGCATCGACGCACAGGCGCGCCAGATCGTCGACGTGGATGGGGCGAATCCGATACTGGCCGTCACCGGCGATGGCGAACACGGGGAACCGGCGGAGCAGCCAGGCGATGTTGTTGACGAGGACCCCGTTACCGCCGAACAGGATCGCCGGACGCACGATGGCATACGACATGTCCGTCTCGGCGAGGGATTGCTCGACGAGGGCCTTCCCCCTGAAGTACGAGTCAGTCGACTCGGAGCTCGGGTTCGTGATGCTGACGTGCACAACGCGGGTGACACCGGCGCGCTGGGCGGCGTGGAAGAGCGCTCGAGAGTTGGCGACGGCCGCCTCGTGCGTGACGCCTCCGCGTGCAAAGCGCACCCAGTAGGTGTTGTACAGCGTGCTCGCTCCCTCCAAGCTGGCGGCGAGCTTGGCGGGGTCCCGGAAGTCGAGCGGCGCCACCTCGATGTCACCTCGGCTGCGCGGGCCGTTGTCCGCCCGCTCCGGGTGCCCGGTGAGCGTTCGGATACGCCTTCCTCGTCGTGCGAGCTCGGCGGCGATCGCCTGACCGGAGTAGCTGAAGGCACCCGTGACGACGTCGAGCCCGCTGTCGCGGCCCGCTTCGTTCGGGGCCGTGCTGCGGGAGGCACTCGATGCCGGCGCGGTCGGCTGGGGCTCGGTTGCAGCCATCTTCAGAGGTTCCTTCCTGTGTGCGGTGAGGCGACTTCGTCGCTTGTGACGAGCCCGGCGAGAGCGGCGAGGCCGGCAAGCTGCTTGGCGCTCGCGAAGAGTGCCTCCGCCCGCGAGCGGTCGCCGTCCAGATGCGCCAACATCTCGACGCCGAGGTAGAGGGCGACGACGGCGTAGGCGATGTCGGCGACGGGCACCATGGCCGCCATCGGGCTGCCCTCCAGAGCCCGGCTGACGGCACCTTCGGCGAACGACATCCAGGGGGCGATCCGGTCCGCCACTTCGGGGCCGAGGCCGGGTACCGAGGAGGAGCCGGCGATCATCTCGGCGAGGACGGAGAGGTGACCGTCATCGAGGTCCTGGCGAAAGATCTCGGCAGCCACGTCCACGAGTTCCCTCACACCGGCGGCCGACTCGGCAGCCTCGGTGTACCGCTCCATGCGACGCCGGCTTGTCTCGTCAAGGGCCGACAACAGGAGGTTCACGACGGAGCCGAAGTGGTAGAAGACGAGCGCCTGGTTGCAGCCGGCGTTACGGGCGATCGCCCGCGCGCTTGCCCCGGCGAAGCCCTCCTCTTGCAGCGCTCTCACCGCCGCTGCAGTCAGGGCCGACCGGGTGGCGGCGCCAGCAGGTCCGGAGCGCTCGCCCAGCTGGCTCGTGCTGCCTGGCTTTGCCATCTGGGGCCTTCCCGCTCGTCAAGTGGTTAAGCGAATAACTTAAGCAATCGCTCAAATAATGACCGACGACGGTCTGCCCCGTCAAGTTGGCAAAGACGGCGCCGCCCGGCACCGCCTGGCCTCAGTCCGTGACCTCTTCGATGGCGTACTCGGGACAGTTGGCAACGGCGAGGCGCGCCTTGTCCTCGAGCTGGTGCGGCACCGATCCGTCGCCGACGACCGAGCTGAGGCCGTAGTCGTCCACGGAGAAGAGCTCAGGCACGAGGGCGTAACAACGGGCGTGGCCCTGGCACTTGTCGGGGTCGACTCGAATCCTCACGAGAACACGACCGGCAGCACCCGGGGGCCTCGCACTTGGCCGCCTGCCCACATGACCTCGGCGCCCTCAGCGAGACGAAACTCCGGGATGCGCCGCAGCCACTCCTGTAGCGCCACTTTCAGCTCCATGCGGGCGAGGTTGGATCCGGCGCAGCGGTGGATGCCGGAGCCGAAGGCGACGTGGCGGTTGTGCTGGCGATCGAGGATGACCCTGTCGGCATCCGCGAAGACGGCGGGATCACGGTTCGCCGCCGGGAAGCTCATGAGGAGCTTGTCGCCTGCTTTCATGGGGCAGCCCTTGAAGTCGACGTCGGCCGTGACGAGGCGCGCCATCGTGACGGGCGAGTACGCCCGCAGCAGTTCCTCGATGGCGACCGGCAGGAGCTCGGGTTCGGCAGCGAGCCGCTCGCGATCCGCCTCGTGCGTGGCGAGGTGCCAGAGCGAGGATCCGATGGCGCTCCAGGTCGTGTCCACGCCGGCCACGAGCACGAGGCCGGCCATCCCGAGGATGATGCTGTCCTCGACCGGCGCCCCGCCTTCCTCGGCTCGCAGCAGCTCGCTCAGCAGGTCGGTCCCTGGGTGCTCGCGGCGGCTCGCCAGCTCAGCCACGAAATAGGTGAAGAGGCCTTCCGCCGCCTTCATGCGACGCTCCTCGTCGTCTGCGAACTCGAGGAAGTCACGCACCCAACCGGTGAAGGTGTCGGCGAGATCAGCCGGCACGCCGAGGATGTGGGCGATGACTCGGACGGGGATCTGCTGGGCGTAATTCTCGGCAGCGTCGGCGTGGCCGTTGGCGAGGAAGGAGTCGACGAGGCCGACGCACAGGTCGCGCGTCATTGCCTCGTAGCTCTCCACGCGGCGGTGGGAGAACCACGGGAGTAGTAGCCGCCTCGTCCAGGTGTGCACGGGCGGGTCGACCGAGATGGGTGGCAACCCGTAGGGCAGCAGGTTCTCCTCCGGTTCCTCACCCTCGACGGCGATGACCCCGACTTCGAGCGAGCTGAACGACTCGATGTCGTGAGCCATGGCCGTGATGTCCTCGTAGCGCGTCGGCAACCAGGTCGAGCCGCGCCGATCGGTGTGAGCGATCGGGCAGGTCTGCCGCAGCTCGTCCCAGATCGTGAAGGGGTTCTCGATGTACCCCGCGTCGAGGACATCGAAATCCCGTGACCAGTCATCGACCGGTGCTGTCCGCCGCGCCATGTCCGTGCCCCCCTTTTCGAGACGATCGGACGCTACCACCCGGCGTTTTGCCGCTGGCGCTCGCGCTGACAGGAAGCAGCTGACCGAGGTGACACAGCCGCCGACGGGACGCCCAGATAGCCTGGGCGAATCGACACCGCACCGTTCGGCCGCACCGGGCACGACAGCAGTCGCGTCATCTTCGGAGCAGCCGCGCTCGCCCGCATGCGCCAGGAGCGGGCCGACGAGTTGCTCCCGACGCTGCTCGAATTCGGCGTCAACCACATCGACACGGCCGCCGACTACGGAGACTCCGAGCTGCGCCTCGCCCCGTGGATGGCACGGCACCGGGGCGGGTTCTTCCTGGCAACGAAGACGGGCGACCGCACCGGCGAAGCCGCTCGCGCCAGCCTCGAGCGCTCCCTCGAGCGCCTCGGCGTCGACCACGTCGATCTCATCCAGCTCCACAACCTCGTCGAGGAGGACGAGTGGGAGGTGGCGCACGGGCCGGGCGGTGCCGTCGAGGCACTCATGCGGGCGCGGGAGGAGGGTCTCGTCCGCCACGTCGGCGTCACCGGGCACGGGTTGCGCATCGCCTCCATGCACCTGCGCAGCCTGCAACGAGCCGATCTCGACACCGTGCTGCTGCCGTACAGCTTCGTCCTCCTGCAGGACGACGGCTACCGCCGGGACGTGGAGGCGCTGCTGGCCGTGTGCGCCGATCGGGGTGTCGCCGTGCAGACGATCAAGTCCATCGCCCGCCGGCGTTGGAGCGAGGACGACGCAGGCCCGCGGTTCAGCTGGTACAAGCCGACGGAGGACGCGGCCGCCCTCGGGCGGGCGGTGCGGTTCGTGCTGTCGAACGGCCAGCTGTTCCTCAATACTTCGAGCGACGCCCGTCTGTTGCGGCCGATCCTGGCGGCGGCTTCCGCCCTGCGCGATCTGGGCGCGCCGTCAGCCGAGGAACTGGCCGAGGACGTCGCCAGGCTCGGCATCGAGCCGATCTTCGACGGCGATCTGCTCGAGCGCATCTGAATCGCTGACGTCGGTGCCGTGGCCCGCCGCCCTTGCGCGACACCCGATGCGAGGCAGTCAATCAGCGTGGATTGCTGCCCGCCGCGAGGCCGGCGAGGAGCACCCGCAGGGCTCGGGCAACGGCATGGCGCGTGGCTGACGGCTCGGCTGAGTTGGCGATCAACATGGCGCCGCGGGTCAAGATGCCGAGGAAGAGGCGAGCGAGGGTCTCCGGATCGTCGACGGCGATCTCGCCGGCTGCCACCGCCCCCTGCAGGGCCGCAACGATCGCAACGACTGCATAGCGCTCGTCCAGCTCGGTGAAGCGCGCCAAGCCGAGCACAGCCGGCGCGTCGATGATCACGATGCGCTGTAGGTCGGGAGCAAGCACCGCATCGAGAAACGCCTCCCCGCCTCGCGCCAGCACCTCGATCGTCCCGAGGCTTTCTCCGAGCGCAGCGCCCGAAGCTGCCAGCAGCTCCAGATGGATCTCTTCGAAGACGGTCTCGAAGAGGGCGGCCTTCGTGGGGAAGTGGTGGTACAGGGCGCCCGTCGTGACGCGAGCAGCACGGGCGAGATCCTCGACCGAGGTGGCTGCGAAGCCGTCGCGCCCGAAGAGGCGGCGACCTGCGGCCACGAGGGCGGCTCGAGTCTGTCGCACCTGCTCGTCGCGCAGCGAGGGAGGGTGCTCGCCGGGGTCCGGGGCGTCGGCCATGGTCTCTGTGTAGCGCGCCGGCGGCAGCTTGACACGCATGGAGGGTTCTGAGATAGTGATCAAATCTAACATATTTTTGCTATGGAACGAGAGCGGGTGGTTGGGATGAGCACAGCGGTTGAGGCGTTGCGGGCAGACCGGGCCGCTCTGCTCGAGATCTGCGCGGGGCTGAGCGCCGAGGAATGGGCGTCGGAGAGCGGTTGTGCCGGATGGTCCGTGCAGGACGTCGTCGCTCACATGGGAGCGTTGTTCGCCATTCTCGTCGACCCGTCCAGACTTCCGGATACGGCCGGCTTGCCGACCGAGCGGGCACAGAACATCGCCGTCGAGTCCCGTCGCTCGTGGAGCTCGGCAGAGGTCCTCTCCGATTACGAGTCCGTCAGCTCGGACGCCCTCGGCGTCTTGGCGGGCTTCGACGGCCAGGAGTACGAATTGCCGCTCGGCGACCTCGGCACGTACGCGCTCTCCGTCTTGCCCTCTGCGTACGCCTTCGACCATTACACCCACATCCGGGCTGACCTGTTTGCCCCCCGGGGGCCGCTCGGCGGCGAACCGCCGGAATCCGACGAGCTACGCCTTGCTCCTGCTATCGACTGGATCGAGGCAGCCATCAGCCAGCAGAACGCCGGGGTGCTGGGGTCCCTCGACGGGGCGCTCGACATTGTCGTGCACGGTCCGGGCGGCCGCACGATCCGCCTCGGGGCGGGCGACACCGTCGGCGAGGTCAGGTCGTCGTCCTCCGCCTTTGTCCGCTGGGTGACCCAGCGTGCCACCTGGGAGGCAGCGGGCGCCCAAGCAGTAGGTGACGAATCCGCCCTCGCAATTGCCCGCCGGCTGCGCGTCTTCTGACCGCTGACCCGGACGGCGTCGCCGACCGGCTGGCGCCGGGCTGTCGCCCGTCGAACTACAGTCCGGCACCATGTCGAATGAGGAGCTCCACCGTGAAATGGCTCCGACACCGTGACCGACACTCGGCAGATCGAGGAGCAACTGACGGCGCCGGGCGCCATGTTCGAGGTCGTCCGCCAGGACGTCGGCGGGGTCGAGATGAAGGTGTACCGCAATCGGCTCGCCTCCTTGCGTGAGGTCGCCGTGGGGGCGGGGCGCCGGGGGGCGGATGAGACGTTTCTCGTGTACGGCGATCGCCGGATCAGCTTTCCCGCCTTCGTCGCGCAGGCGCGGGCAGGCTCTCGCCGTCTCGCCGCCGGCCCTGCGCACGTGAGGGCCGGCGATCGTGTCGCCGTCCTGGCTGCCAACTGTCCGGAGTGGTGCCTGGCGTTCTGGTCGGTCGTCCCCATGGGCGGGGTGCTCGTGGGGCTGAACGGCTGGTGGAAAGCGGACGAGATCCTCTACGGCCTGGGCGACAGCGGAGCGAGCGTCCTCGTGGCAGACCGCGGCCGTTACGAACGGATCGCCGGGCAGCTGGGGGAGCTGAGCGAGCTGCGGGTCGTGTACCTCGTCGGGGCGGACGTGGCCGGTGTTCCGGCGCCGGGGGGCAGTGTCGAGCTGCGTCCCGCCGCCGAGCTGTTCCCTGGCGAGGCGGCCGGAGACGCCGCAGATGCTGCTGAGGGCGATCCGTGGGAGACGCCGCTCACCGAGGACGACTCGGCCGTCATCTTCTACACGAGCGGCACGACGGGGCGTTCCAAGGGCGCCGTCTCGACGCACCGCAGCATGCTTGCCAACCTGCAGAACACGTTCTTCATCGGAGCGAAAGGCGCCATGGCGGCGATGGCATCGGGGGAGGGAGGTTCGGTCCTTCCCACGAATGACGGCGGCCAGACCGTCGGGATGTTGACGTCGCCGTTGTTTCACGTCTCGGGTTGCCACTCGAACCTCGTCGTCTCGTTGGCGGCAGGAATTCGGCTCGTCATCCCGCCGGGTCGCTTCGACCCCGAGGCCGTCATGGCCACCATCGAGCGGGAGCGGGTGGCGATCTGGTCCGCCGTCCCGACCATGATCTGGCGTGTCGCCGACGACCCCCGTCGCCACGACTACGACCTCTCCTCGGTCACGTCGATCGCCTATGGAGGGTCCCCTTCCGCTGGAGAGCTGCAGCGAATGGTGCGTGAGACGTTCCCCAACGTCAACTCGATCGGGAATGCCTACGGGCTCACCGAGACGAGCTCCGTCGCCACGGTGAATACCGGCGCCGAGGCGCGCGAGCGCCCCGACTCGGTCGGCCGTCCCATGCCCGTGGTCGAGCTGAAGATCGTGGATCCCATGACAGCGACGTCGGAGATCGAAGCATCCGTCGCCTGCCCGCCCGGGGTGGCAGGCGAGATCTGCGTGCGCGGGCCAATCCTCATGGCTGGCTACTGGAACAAGGCGGCGGAGACGTCGGCCGTGCTCCAGAACGGCTGGCTGCGGACGGGCGACCTTGGGCACCTCGACGAGGACGGGTTTCTCTATGTCACCGACCGCGCCAAGGACATGATCATCCGCGGTGGCGAGAACGTGTACTGCATCGAGATCGAAAACCGCCTCGTCGAGCACCCCGCCGTGGCAGAGGCCGCCGTCGTCGGCGTTCCCCACCCCGCTCTCGGCGAGGAGGTGATGGCGATCGTGCGTTTCGAGGAGGGCCGGGAGGCAACGCCCGATGAGCTGAGAGCCTTCGTGGCCGAGACGCTGGCGGACTTCAAGGTGCCGGCTCACGTCACGATCCTCGAGGAAGCCCTTCCGAGGAACGCCTCCGGCAAGCTCCTCAAGACGGTGCTCCGCAGCAGCATCGTGCAAAGCCGAGCCGAGACAGCCTGACGCGCCGGGGGGGCCTGCCCGCGCGCAGCGACGGCACGCGGGCGGTAGGTAAGTTACGGGCGGGCGATCGACCCGGGAGGACGGTGCGACCTTGAGCGCGGGGACGGTTGCCGGCACCACCGGCGGGCGGTCGCTGCGGCGGGTCGTGCCCCGCACGGAGCCGTGGTGCCTCCCGGACTCCCGGCGAGTCCTGCAGCTGTCGCTGGCCGCTCTCTGGCTGTTCGACGCCGTGCTGCAGCTGCAACCGTTCATGTTCACGCCCGGCTTCGGCTCCGAGATGATCGCACCCTTCGCCCGCGGCAACCCGGCCTCGGTGGCGAGCGCCATCACCTGGTCGGCCGGCGAGATGTCGCGCCATGCCACCCTTGCCGGCGTCGCCTTTGCCGGCGCGCAGCTGCTGATCGCCGTCGGCATCGCCTGGCGGCCGACCGTGAGGATCGCCCTCGGGCTGTCCGTTGCCTGGTCGCTCGGTGTCTGGTGGATCGGTGAGGGTCTCGGGAACCTCCTGACGGGCACCGCAAGCCCACTCACCGGCGCACCCGGGGCGGTCCTCTTGTACGCCCTCCTTGCCATCTTGTTGTGGCCGGCACCACCCGGCGGCCACGCTGACTTCGTGGCTGCTCGACCGCTCGGAGCGATTCCCGCCCGGCTCATCTGGCTGCTGCTGTGGAGCGGCCTCGCCGTTCTCTCAGTCTCCTCGTTCAACCGGCAGCCGGACGGAATCAGCGGCGTGATCCGCTCCATGACCGCAGGTCAGCCGACCTGGCTGGCGGCGCTGGATCGGAGCATCGCTCAGGACCTCGCCGGCCGCGGGGGCGGGGTGGCGATCGCCACGGCCGTGCTCTTCGGGCTGATCGCTGTCGCCGTCTTCATGCCGAGATCGATCCGGCGGGCCTCCCTCATCCTCGCCTGCGTGGCGGCTGTGGCGATCTGGGTCGTCGGCGAAGGTTTCGGCGGCGTGTTCTCCGGGCCGGCCACCGACCCCAACAGCGGACCGCTGCTGATCCTGTTGGCGGCGGCCTACTGGCCGCTGCGCCCTCGCCGTACCGATCTGTCCGCCGCGTCCGCCGTCGAGATGCGGGGCTGAGCAATGCGTCCCGCCGGGCTCGTCGATGTGCTCGCCATCCTCATGCTCGTGACGGCCGCCTACTGCCTGGGCCGGCTCGTCCTCGCCTGGAAGGAGCGCCGGGCGACTCACCTCGACGTCGACGTGGCCCACGTCGCCATGGGCGTCGCCATGGCGGGCATGCTGCTACCGGCGCTGCGCTCTCTGCCCGACGGGCTCTGGGAGATCGTCTTCGGCGCCCTGGCCCTTTGGTTCGCCGGACAGGTCGTGCACTTCGTCCGCCGCTGGGGATTGCGGGGCTGGGACGACGACCACCTGCACCATGCCTCTCACTACGTCACGCACCTGGCCATGGTTGCCGCCATGTTCTACATGTTCGTAGCGTTCCCTGTCGTCGGCTCTGCGGCGGCGACCGCGGACATGGCGTCGATGGCCGCCTCCCATGTCGGCACGGCGGCCTCGGGCATACCGTTCGTCTTCGCCTTTGCTCTCCTCGTGTCCGCCGTCTGGTACGGCGACGGCATCACTCGCTTCGCCCGGCTGCCCGCCCCTGTCGGCACCGCAACAATGAGTGAGGGACCGAGGTTCGCCGTCGCCGAGGTGATGCGTGCTCAGGACCGCCGCTGGCTGGCGCCTCGCCTCGAGATCGCCACTCACATCACCATGTGCTTCGCCATGGCTTACATGCTCGTCGTCATGCGGTGAGGGCGCTCTCGCCCTGAGCGGGCTCACCGCCCCGCCGGCCAGCCCAGCCGCCGGCCAGCCCAGCCGGCGGCCAGTGCAGCCGGCGGCCAGTGCAGCCGGCGGTCAGTGCAGCCGGCGGGTCACCGAAAAGGCGACATGGAGCCCCTGTACCCTCGCCCGGATGTCGAACCGCCAGGTGCCTGGCGACAGCACGGTGTAGCCGAGATAGTGGCCCGTGCTCAGCAGGCTGAGGCGGATGGGGTCGGGCGGGTGGCCGCTGCGCAGGGCCGTCACCGTGACGCCCGTAGCGGCGACGGGGTTGTCGCCCCGCTCGACGACGAGGTGGAACCCGTTGACGCCCGCTGTTGCGGAGTTGAGGTAGACCTCTGCCGTGGCGCCGCCCGGAAGGGCGACGTCGACGATGCTCGGCAGCGTCGGGAGCAGTGGCTGACCGCGTGCGGGCGAAACCACCTGGCCGATGACCGTTGCCCCGGCGAACAGCGCCATCGGCACGGCGACCGACAGCGCGACGCCGCGGATGCCCGTCAGGAGCCGGGGGGCCTGCAGGCGGCTGAGTCCCGCCCGGCCGAGTCGCATGAGGCGGAGGCTGTTCAACACGACGATGAGGCTCGACAGGCCCATGGCGACGGCGGCCACGAGGGGGTCGAGGAGCCCGGCAGCGGCCAGCGGCAGGGCGGCGATGTTGTAGCCCATCGCCCACCCGAAGTTCTGCTGGATGACCGACAATGTCGAGCGGGCGACTGCGACGGCGGCCGGCACCCCTTCGAGGTCGCTCCCGAGAAGAGCGATGTCGCTGTTGGCGATGGCAGCTTCTGTTCCGCTGCCGATGGCGCATCCGACGTCGGCGGCCGCCAGCGCCGGCGCGTCGTTGATCCCGTCACCCACCATGACGACACGGTGGCTCTGCTGTTGCAGCCGGTGAATGGCCTCGAGCTTCTCCGATGCGCTCAAGGCGCCCGAGCTGCTGTCGATGCCGAGCTCCGTCGCCACGGTGCGCACCGCCGCCTCGCTGTCACCGCTGAGGATCGTCGTCGTCATGCCCAAGGCAGCCAGGCGCGCCACGGCAGTGGCTGCCTCCGGCCGAACCGGGGTGCTCACGGCGATCGCTCCGACGACGACGCCGTCCCGCGTCGTCAAAACGAGCGTCTCGCCCCGGGTGAGGCGCTCGGAGACCGCCACGGCCACCTCGTCGGGAAGGGGTCTTGCATCAAGGCGCACGACTTGCACGGCGTGCCCGTCGATCGTGCCCTCCACCCCGACGCCCGGGAGCTCACGGTTGGCGGTCTGCCGCCGCGGCGGCGTGACGGGATCACCGGCGAGGGCCGTTCGGATGGCGGCGGCGATGGGATGGTCGCTGTCCGCCTCGACAGCGGCGGCGAGCGCCAGCAGATCTCCCGCCGATGTGCCCGCCGCCGGTAGCACCGCCGTCACGCGGGCCGCTCGCTCGGTCAAGGTGCCCGTTTTGTCGAAGGCGACCGTGTCGGCGTGCGCCAGCTGCTCGAGGGCGTCGCCGCTGCGGATGAGGATCCCGAGGGCCGAGGCCCGCCCGCAGCCGACCATCATGGCCACGGGCGCCGCCAGCCCCATCGCACACGGGCAGGCCACGAGCAGGACGGCGATGGCGCTGAGCACCGCGACGCCGAAGTTGCCGGCCGCTAGCCACCAGGCCAGGAACGTCACGAGCGCTCCGAGCAGGATGGCGGGGACGAAGACCGAGCTCACGCGATCGGCGAGCCGCTGCAAGGGGGCCTTGTCCCGTTGCGCATCCTCGACCAAGCGCTGCAGGCGCGTGAGCACGGACTCGGCGGCGATCGTGGCGGTGCGGACGACGAGGGCGCCGCTGCCGTTGCGCGTGCCGCCCGTGACGGGCGAGTCGGGTCCACGGTCGCGTGGAAGCGGCTCCCCCGTCAGCATGGACTCGTCGATGGCCGACCAGCCGCTCACGACGATGCCGTCGAGGGGGATCGTCTCGCCGGCCCGCACGCGCACGAGTGCGCCGACGGGGATGCTCTCGGGCGGCACGAGCTCTCCCTGGTCGTCGTCGACGCTGCTCACGACCCTCGCCGCCGGTGGCCGCAGGCTGAGGAGCGAGTGCATGGCGGCGGCGGCCCGGTCGCGGGCACGCTCCTCCACGGCCCGACCGGTAGCCAGGACCGAGATGATGAGCGGCCCCATGACTCCGTGCAGCTTGGCGGCGAAGGCGCCGCCTCCGCCGAGGTGGACGTGCCGACCACCGAGCGCGATGGTCTCGACCGCCGTGACGGCAAGGGCCGCCATCGTCCCGACAGCGATGAGGGTGTCCATGCTCGTCGTGCCGTGCCGCAGGAGGCGAACAGATGCTCGGAGGAAGGGCCAGCCGCCGCCGATCTCGACGGCCACAGCAAGGAGGAGCACTCCCCAGCCCACCGTGGCCGTTGCCGGCCCGAACATCGCCAGGCAGAAGGCCGCGATCGAGAGAACCCAGGCAAAGACTGCCCGTGTGACCCACCGGTCGGTGTGCATGATCGGGCCGGCCGAGGTGCCGGTCTCGGCGATCGCTGCCGTGTAGCCGACCCCGGCGACGGCTTCGCACAGGGCGTCGGTGGCGACGACGTCGTCGTCGTAGGCCACGAACGCCTTGTTGGTGGCTAGGTTGACGGCCGCACTCACGACGCCTGCCCGACCGGCCAAGGTTCTCTGGATACGGATGGCGCAGGCGCTGCAGTGCATCCCGCCAAGGGCCAGCTCGACGGTGGCGAGACGGTGCTCGACCGCATCCGGCGCAGGGGAGCCCGCTCCGCCGGCCGAGCCGGGAGGCGCCGTCAGCATCAGGGCCGGGCGGCTCTCAGGCCAGGCTCGGTGCGACCTCGTAGCCGAGGCCGACGACGACGGCGCAGAGGTCGTCGAGTGCCGCCACGCCGGGGTCGAACGTGACGGCGGCATGAGCAGCGTCGAGGTCGACCGTGGCCTCGGCCACGCCCGTCTGCTCGCAGAGAGACTCCTCGATGAGTGCCGCACAGGATGGGCAGTGCATACCGGTTATGTCGAGGCCGACCGTGACGAGCGATGATGCAGAGGGGATCGCACCTTCGGCCGAGCTCGGGTTTCCGCTGCCTGTCCCGGTCATGAGCATCAGACTAGTTTCACCATGTTGCCGTCCGGGCCCGCCGGCTCGCCGGCTGACTCCGGCCGCCAAGCCGGGCCGCAGTAGGGTCCGGGGGTGCGACCGGCGAGACTGACCCTCCTCGGGGCGCTTGCCGCCGTCGGCTTGTTGGCGTCCGCCTGTGGGAGCTCCGGTTCCGTGGCGACGACGGAGGCCCCCGGTGCCAGCTCGGTCGCCTCGACGACCGAGGCGCCTCAGCCGGCGGGCAAAGACCCGTCGGCCATCGCCAAGATGGTGTGCGCTCCCAAAGCGCAGGGTGAGATTCAGCGCGTCCTCGGTGTGACAGCGCATGTGGCAACGCCGAGCTGGGTGGACCACCTGTATTCGTGCCGCTATGAGTATCCCGACGGCGCCTTCGTGCTGTCGGTGAAGGAGCTCTCGAGCTGGCCACAGACGATGACCTACTTCCATTCCCTTGGTTCGTCGATGGGGGACACTGGCCCGCTCGGCAATCTCGGGCAGGGGGCCTTCACGACATCCGACGGCTCCGTCGTCGTCCGAAAGGATTGGAAGGTGCTCCTCGTCGACATCTCGCCGCTCCCGGCACAGTTCGGAAAACCGCCGACGAGCAGGGCGGACGTTGCCTATACCGTCGCCGCGCTCATCCTCGGGTGCTGGGCGGGCGACTGAGGCTGTCGAGTGATCAGGTCGCCGGCGTCATCGCCACGATGGCGAGGCACATCTCGTCGGCGGAGCCGTCACCCCAGGTGATGTACTGCGCCGGCAGGTCGCGGAGGTAGGGGATCTCCTGGCGCAGCCTCGGGTTGTAGGTGCAGCTCACCTGGATCTTGTCGGACGGCGTGACCGCGATGGGCTTGGCCATGTTGTAGGCGCGCTGGTAGTTGAAGTCGTAGTGCTGGTCGTTCAAGAGCACGACCGCCTGCGGCGTCCCAGGGTTGAGCACGACTCGCATGGACACCCCGAGCAGGTGCATGTGGGCGCCGATGCGGACGATGTTCCCGTACCGTCCCACCGAGTACGTGCAGCTCGTCGAGTCGCCACTCGGCGGATCGGCCGGGTTACGCCCGCACAGCTGCTCGAGGATGTTGATGAAGTTGATCTCGCTCTGGCCGAACTCGCGCCCGGTGAACTGCAGCGAGGCGGCGCGGTTGCACAAGGGGCCGTGAACGCCCGACGGGCACGGGATGTCGGGCGGCGCCGCATAGAGGGCCAAGCTCAAGGGTTGCAGCGGTGTGCTCGCCGGCACGGTCAGCAACTGCATCCTGCTCTGCACCGGCTTGTCGCCGAGGAGGAGGTTGTAGTGGATCTGCATGACCACGAGGCTGCCCGCCGGCAGCGGCATTCCGGTACCGACCGGCTCGACGTTCTCCGGGGCACCCGGACCCCACGCCGCCAACCACGGCGTGTCGGCGAACTGGAAGCTCGAGCTCCCGGGGATGGGGGCTTCACCGAAACAGGACCAGCCCTTGCCGCCCTTGTTCGCCCTCTCGGCGGCCGCTGCCAGGCTCGGCGGCACGAGGAAGAGGATCGAGTGATGCACTTCGATGCTCTCGGGGTAGAACTGGCTGGCCACGATGAACGAGTTCGCCGTGACGTGCGGGTTGAGCAGCGTGCAGTGGTAGTCGTCGTAGGAGCCCTTGGCTGCGTGCGGCGTGTAGGCGTTCGGCGATTCGAGGTTGATCGTGGTCACCCGGCGCCCGTCGATGAGCTTGGCGGCTGCCAGCGCCGCCGAACCTGGCGGGCTCACGGACCGGGCGGCCACCGGACGGGGGGACGTGAGGCCGTAGGTCACGCCGGCGATGCCGGCCAAGGCGAGCGCTCCGGCGGAGAACAGGCGCCATTTCCCCCGAAACCCCATGGGCCAGACCCTATCGCGTCCCTCTCCGGCCATCGCCCGCGCCCGGAGCGGTGAGTGCGCCTCGGCCGTCGTCGGCGGGTCGTTTCCCTAGGCTTTCGACAGTGGAGCAGAGCCTGTACGAGCGCGTCGGTGGTCGGGACTGGTTCGATGCCCTTGTCGCTCGCTTCTACGCCGGAGTCGAGTCCGATCCCGTTCTCCGTCCGCTCTACTCGAAGGACTTGACGGAGTCTCGGGAGCACCTGGCGATGTTTCTCGCCCAGTATTTCGGGGGGCCACCGCATTACAACGAAGTCCGCGGTCTCCCCCGCCTGCGGATGCGGCACGCTCGCTTCTCAATCGGCACGCCCGAGCACGATGCCTGGCTGCGGCACATGCAGGCGGCCGTCCGAGCGGGCGGTCTCACGGAGACCGATGAGGCCGCCGTCCTCAACTACTTCGTCTCTGCCGCCGCCATGCTGCGCAACGAGCAGGCCGCCGGTGACCCGACCGAACGGCCGGGCGGGTCGGGGCGAGCGCTCTTCAAGCTCGTCCCTCCGACCTGAGATTCTCCCTCTGGAGCGGTTCGGCGGTCGCCATGGACCCGACATCGCCTGGTACTGTCCCCCAAAATGAGCGCTGGGGCTGCCAACGACGACCGTGGCGTCGGCGGCAGCGGATCTGACAGCCCCAGCACCCCAGCGACCGAACCGGAACCTGGCGATACGGTCGCACGCCCTTCAGATCTTCCGGAATCGACGCTGCCTGCCTCGAGCCTCCCCAGCTCAACACTGCCCAGCTCGACATTGCCGAGCTCGATACTGCCGAGCTCGACCCTTCCGAGCGACCTTCTGCCAGTTGATCGCCCGACGCGACGGCGGGGGTTGCGGCGGATCGGCCCACCGCTGCTGTGCGTGATCGTTTACACCGTTCTCGGCGGTCTCATCTACGGTGCCCACCCGCCGGCGACGAGCACGACCCTGCCACCGTGTGCTTGCGGCGACATCTCGTCTCAGATCTGGTTCCTCGCCTGGCCCGCCTACGCCCTCTCGCATGGCCTGAACCCCTTCTACTCGTCATGGGTGGCCTACCCGCACGGCGTGAACCTGATGAACAACACGGCGTACCCGCTCTTGGGCATCGCCTTCGCCCCCTTCACGCTGACCTTTGGCGCCTTGTCGACCTTCTCCTTGCTGATGCGCCTCGCCTTTGCTCTCTCGGGCATCTCGATGTGCTTTGTTCTCCGCCGCTGGACGACCTGGTGGCCGGCAGCCTTCATCGGCGGCCTCCTCTACGAGTTCTGCCCCTTCATGGTCGGTCAGGCCCAGTCGCATCTGTTCCTGATCTTCGTGCCGCTCCCTCCGATCATGATGGCCTTGCTCGACGAGTTGGTCATCCGGCGCAGGCACCTCATACGCAACGGCGTTCTGCTCGGCGTCGTCGTCGCCGCCCAGATCATGATCTCCCCCGAGATCCTGGTCATCTCTCTGTTGGCAACCGCGGGCGCTTTCGCTGTGCTCGCCATCCGGCATCCAGTCGCTGCCCGCGAGCGCCTCGGCGACCTCGTCCGAGGCTTCGCCGCGACCGGTGCGACGGCACTGGTGATCGCCGCTTACCCGATCTGGATGTATTTCGCCGGGCCCTACCACGTCTCCGGGCCGCCGCACCCGGTATCGGAGCTCGACCAGTACCACTCCTATCCCGCTTCGCTCATCTATCCCACGAGCCTCCAGCACTTCGGGCTTGGCAGCTGGCTCGCCAAAGGTGAGGCGCTCGTGCAGCACAATGGGGTCGAGCACACGACATATGTCGGGGTCACGATGCTGGTGCTCCTGGCCTTCATCGTGATCCGCTGCCGACGGGTCGGCTTGGTGCAGCTGTTCAGCCTCGTCGCCTTCGGTGGCTGGGTGGTCACACTCGGGCGGGGCAAAGGCAACGTCCGGCTCCCCTTCGACCTCATCGTCAAGATCCCGATCATCAACGGCGCCCTCGACTTGCGATATTCGTTCATCATGTACCTCGGTATCGCCGTCGTACTCGCTGTCGGGCTCGACCGGATGTGGGTCGAGGGCATCTTCGCCAACCTGGGTCGGGCGCAGGGCACGCGTGCGCCGAGGAAACAGCAGGCGACTGCCTCCCCGCCGCGGTTTCGGCGCCTCAATACCGGCCGAACCGTGGCCTGCCTCGCCATCGCCGCCCTCGCGCTGGCGCCCCTCCTCCCGGCGCTGCCGTACCCCTCGACCCCGAGCGGTGTGCCGGCGCTGTTCACGGCAGCGAACTCACCCCTCAAATCGGGGTCGGTCGTGCTCTCTTACCCGCTGCCGATCTCCTACGAAGGGTCCAACGACCAGGCGCTCTTGTGGCAGTCTGCCGCCCGGATGCGGTTCAAGCTGATCGCCTTCCGGGGCGCCGTGGCGGGACCGACGGGCAAGCCGATTCAAGCGGCCGCCCTGTTGCTCGCCCCCGTGCAGGCCGAACAGGTTCTCCTCTGGGGGTTGTACGACAAGCCGAGACCACCGCCGCCGAACGATGCCGCTACCGCCCGGGCGATCCAGATCTTCCTCAAGACTTATGACGTCGGTGCCGTCACGGTCGTGCCCTACGGATCGCGGACCACGGCGGTGATCGCCTACTACCAGGCCGCCCTTGGCATTCCGCCTGTCGGATTCGAAGGCGCCTACGTCTGGCCGGACGTGCAGCAGGATCTCAGCCGCCTCGGAATTGGGCGCTGACGACGGCAGTCTCGCTCGTTCCGAACCGTCCCGACGACCACGCTCATGCCCGAACCGTCAGTGACGTTGCCATTGGCGCAACCTCTCCGCCGGTTCGTCAGGGGCGCCGATGCACCGACACAGCGTAATTCCCCCCGGCAAAGGTTTGACGGTCCCAGGTGGCAAAGCGCTCTGCCAACTCCAACCCGGCGGCCGCGCAGTGCAGGTCGTAGACCTCGAGCGCGTATCCGCCGTCCAGCTGGAAACCGGCGATGAGGACACCACCTCGACGCACGTGGCGCGCGGCGGAGGCGACGAGTGCCGCCTCGGAGCCCTTCGGTGTGAAAAGCGGGACGTTGCCCGCCATGAGCACGACGTCGAAGGTGCCACCGGTGTCGAGCTCGACCAGGTCGGAGTGCAGGAAGCCGAGACGTGCCGCCGGAAGCTCCTCGGTTGTCTTGTCAGCGAGCCGACGTGCCACGGCCAGCATGGAGGCATCCCGGTCGACGCCCAGCACGTAGACGCCGAGACGGGCGAGCTCGATGGCAACGCGTCCGGTGCCGCAGCCGGCGTCGAGGACACTCTCGGGGGCGAATGCCATGACGAATCTGGCTTCGCCGTGCACGTCCACCCCGGCCTTGACGAGCTCCTCCAACCGTGCCTGGTACTTCTCGCCGTCGAACCCGTCTGGGGTGTGGGTCACTCAGAGGACGCTATTCGGCCACGACGGCCGACGGCCCACCGGGCGCAGGATCAGGCAGTAACCCGGACCGTGAGAACCGTCCGAACTCGCGTGCCGGTCTTGTCCGAGACTTGAACCGGGAGGCGATAGGTGCCTGGCTCGGCGGGTGTCCCGCTGAGAACTCCGGTCGAGGTGAACGTGAGACCTGGGGGCCTCGAGCCGCCGATGCGGCTCCAGGTGTAGGGACCGACGCCGCCGGAGGCGCGCAGCGTGACGCTGTAGTGCTCCTTCACGGTGCCCTTCGGCACCGACGTGCCGCTGATGCCGAGGGTGTCCGCCATGGGTGCATTGGCGTTGCCCGTCAGCTGCGGGTCGTGGTGGAACTCCGGCCACGCCCCTGCTTCCGTCACGACCGAGCCATCGGATCCGACGATCTCGTAGTGCTCGATGATGCCGTGCGATTCGCCGCGACCACCCGTGTAACCGGCCACTGTGATGCCGATCGTGCCGTTCGGGTCCTCGGTGACGAGCGGCGAGTTCTGGAGGCCGATGCCGACTTCCAGAGCCGCCGCGACTTTGCCTGTCGCGACGTTCACGGTGTGAACCAGAGCGCCGGTCTTGCCGTCGAGGATGTAGGCACCGATGGTCGTCGGCACGATCACGTCCTGGTAAACATTGCCGAGGTCGACGGTGACGACGCCCCCGAGAACGGATCCGGGTACTTGGGTCTCCCAGAGCACGTGGCCGGTCTCTGAGTTGAGGGCGTACACCCAACCATTGGCGGTTCCCTCGACGACCTGCAGCCTGCCGTTGCCCATCACGTCCGCAAGAGCTGGGCTGCTCGTCGTGGCACCGTTGAGCGGCCTTGACCACATCTGGCGGCAGGCGCTGTTGATGGCAATGACGTCGTCGGTCGCTCGACCGGGTCCCGCCCGCTCGGTGCTCGTGCCGAAGACGATGCCGGGCTCGCCGCCTTTGAAGATGTCGCCCACAGCCGGCGAGGAGTCGACGCCCTGATTGACGGTGTACGCGCAGTAGAGGCCGCCGTTGGGCTGCTTCTTGTTGCCGCCGTTACCCGTCTCGCTCAGGATGCGGACCTGGCCACCGTTGATGTACTGCGTGTGGTACACGTATCCGGCTGTTGTGTTGCCGGCCTCGATGATCTGGTCCTGACCGTTGCCCTCGACGTCAGCGATCGCCGGCGTGGCAAAGACCGTGTCTGCCTGGAACCAGGGGAAGCCCTTCAAGGCGGATCCGTTGGCGGGTTTGAGCAAGTAGGTGTTCTGGCCCTGGGAGGGGCTCACGAGGGCGACCTGCGACTGGAGGACGCCGAGGCTGAGGCCGCCGCTCACACCCACGTCGCCGGCATCGCTACTCGGGTTGAGAGCCTTCTTGGCCCACCTCACCGAACCGTTCGCATTGACGGCCTCGTAACCACCGAGGCCGCGTAGGCCACGCCAGCCGACGCCGAAGTACGTCACGCCGTTCCAGCTCGAGGGCGACGAGTCGTCGCCGATCAAGCCAGTCGGGCCGCCGCGAGTCGCCACGGTCCAGGCGCTACGAGCCTTTCCGTTCGGTCCAGGCTGCAGGTAGATGGCATAGACGTGCCCGGATCGAGCCGCCACCGCCATGGCAGGCCCAGCGGGAAGATCGACGAGAACCGGCGATGAGAGCGCGAATGGGCGCTGGCCGACGGGGTACGACACATGCCAGATCGAGTTAACCTCGAGGTCAGCGGCCGCGTGGGGCTTTGCGCTGGCGGCTCGGGCGGCCCCGAGGGCTGCTCCCGCCCCCGCCGTTGTCCCGAGCGCCACACCCGCACCTGCCGTCGCCATGAGGGCGGCTGAGGCCGTGATACGCCCCAGCCTGCGTGTTCGTCCAGCTCGGTCGCTAGCGCCCGATGCTGTCGTTGGGGTTGCTCGCAGCGTTGTCACGAGTAATTCATCGGCTCCTGGAGGCGATCACTTGAGACACGCGTGGCGTCCGGCACAGGGTTTGAGCAGCGGGAACGGCCTTCTCCGTTCGAGGCAGCGAGTTCAAGCAGACCCCCTGATGAGAACCCGGCTAGGGTCAGGCTATTCGAGGCCGGCTGTAATTCTGTGGAAGCGGTCGATTGGGGGGCCGACGGAATGGCAACAGGAGCTTCCGAGCACTCCGGCGCCGGGAACTTATCGTCTCCACGCCGCCGCCCCGCCGCGACCCTGTCAGGTGGGTTCTGGGATGAGCCCGCTGCTCGCCACCCTACCGACGAGGCTGAATTCGGCCGAAAATTGCCCAAGGGAAAGTCTTGTCAGGCATGTGCCAGCGAAGTGGACAGCCTGGGGAAAATGTGGAAAAGGTCCTGGCGGTCGGTGTGATCGCGGCAAAGAGGACAATCGAAACCGCCGTGCAACCCACGGTCATCGCTTCGCCGCCATCGATGACGAAAAGGGGCTCCGGTAGCTTGCGCCGTGGAAGAGCTGGTCGAAGTCCGATGTCTCACGACATCACAATGGCGCCCTCGGCAGGACTCGAACCTGCGCACCCGGCTCCGGAGGCCGGTGCTCTATCCGCTGAGCTACGAGGGCGGGAGGACACAGCACGCAGGCCTACCAGGCACGCTTCAGCTCCGCTGTTTGCATGCTACCCGCACTTCGGCCATCCTCACTGCTGGAATGAGCATCGCTGACGTCCTCGCCGAGTCGATCGCCGCCGAGCTGAAGGCCCTGGATATCGAGGCCACGCCGGCCGACGTGCACCTCGAGCGACCCGCCCGTCCCGAGCACGGTGACTTCTCGACGAACGTCGCCCTTGCCCTCGCCAAGCGGTCAGGCCGCAAACCGCGAGACATCGCCGAGCAGCTCGCCGCCGCCCTCACCGCCTCGCCGCCGCGACATGTTGACGCCGTCGAGGTCGCCGGCCCCGGCTTCGTCAACTTCCGGCTCCGCCCGTCATGGCTGCACGACGTGCTCGTCGAGATCGTGACGGCGACGGAGTCCGGCTACGCCGCCCCTGACCTCGCCCACGGCGAACGCACCCAGATCGAGTTCGTCTCGGCCAACCCGACCGGGCCGGTGCACGTCGGCAACGGTTGGTTCGGGGCATACGGCGACGCTCTTGCCCGCATCCTCACGCGGACCGGGTCGAAGGTGACACGCGAGTACTACGTCAACGACACAGGCGGGCAGATCCGCCTGCTGGGCGAGAGCTTGCTGGCTCGGCGCCGCGGAGAGGCCCCTCCGAAAGAGGGCTACCAGGGCGAGTACGTCGCCGAGCTCGCCGGCGCCTACGAGGGTCCCGACGACGTCGTCGAAGCGGGGCGCTTCGCCGCCGAGCAGATACTGGCGAACATCCGCACGACGATGGACCGGCTCAACATCCATTTCGACGAGTGGTACTCGCAGGCCTCCATCGAAGAGGGGGGCAAGGTCGCCGAGGTCATCGAGGAGCTACGCGCCCGCGGTCATGTCTACGAGGAGGGTGGGGCGACCTGGTTCCGGGCCACGACTTTCGGTGACAGCCGTGACCGCGTCCTCATCAAGTCCAACGGCGACGTGACCTATCTCGGCGGCGACCTCGCTTACCACCGCAACAAGTTCATCGAGCGGGGTTTCGACCGGGTCATCGACATCTTCGGCGCCGACACCCACGGGCAGGTGGCGAGCCTGCATGCCGGCGTGCAGGCGCTCGGCGTCGACCCGGGCCGCCTCGAGGTACGCATCGGCCAGATGATCTCGCTCGTGAGCGGCCGCATGTCGAAACGCTCGGGCACCTATGTCCGCCTTGACGACCTCATCGACGAGATCGGCGCCGATTCGACCCGGCTCCTCTCCTTGCTGTCGTCCATCGACCAGGCGACGACGCTCGACCTCGACATCGTGAAAGAGCGCTCTGCCGAGAACCCCGTCTTCTACGTGCAGTACGCCCATGCCCGCATCGCCTCCATCAGCCGCGTGGCGGCAGAACGCGGGGTGGCGCGCCGGCCCATCGACGAGGTGGACCTCGGCCTGCTCGAGCACCCACGCGAGCTCGAGGTGTTGCGGACGCTCGTCGAGCTACCACGCGTCGTGGAGGAAGCAGCCGTGGAGCGGGCGCCCTACAAGGTGACGAATTGGGTTCGCCGCTTGGCAGCGGACTTTCACAGCTTCTACCACGACTGCTACGTGATGGGAGAAGGCGTCGCCCCCGAGCTGACGCAGGCTCGCCTCTGGCTCGTCGAGGCGGCCCGTGTCGGGCTGGCCATCGGCCTCGACCTCCTTGGCGTGGGCGCCCCGGACGAGATGTGACCGACGTGAACGATGTGGGCTCGCACGAGCCCGCTCCCGTCACCGATCCGGAGTCTGCGGCGGCCCCCGTGGCTCGCCACCTCCTGCCCATCTCGGCCTCGCGGGCTCCCTCCGGCGCACTCGCCGTCGGTGGGGTGGATCTCGTGGCGCTCGCCGACGAGGTCGGCACCCCGCTGTTCGTCTACGACGAGGAGCACCTGCGTGCCCGCTGCAAGGAAGCCGTCGCCTGCTTCGGGGGCGGTGCCGTCGCCTATGGGACGAAGGCCTTCCTGTGCAAGGCGATGGCCGCCCTCGCCGTCGAGGAGGGGATGTTGCTCGACGTCTCGACCGGTGGAGAGCTCGCCGTCGCCCTCGCCGCCGGCGTGCAGGGTCGCAGCCTCGTCTTCCACGGCAACAACAAGTCCCTGCCTGAGCTGGAGGCGGCCTTGCAAGCAGGTGTCGGGCGCATCGTCGTCGACTCGTTCGACGAGATCGAGCGCCTGGCGGGGCTCTCCCGTGCCGGACTGCTCGCGGGCGGTGTGGACGCCCTCCTGCGCGTGACACCTGGCGTGGAGGCGCACACCCATGAGTACGTGATGACGGGCCAGGAGGACTCCAAGTTCGGTTTCAGCCTCGCCGAGGGCGCCGCCGACCGTGCCGTCGAGGCGCTGCGAAGCGTCCCCGGGCTGCGACTCGTCGGTGCGCACGCCCACGTCGGTAGCCAGATCTTCCGGGTCGACGTCTACGCCCGCGTCGTCAGCCTGCTCGGGCCGTTCCTGCGCCGGCACGGGCTGCGGGAGTGCTGCGTCGGCGGCGGCCTCGGGGTCGCCTACCTCAATGGGGAGCACGCCCCCTCGATGGCGGAGTGGGCAGCCGTCGTCCGTACCGCCTGTGCGGCCGCCCGCTTGCCGGACGAGGTGCGTGTGACGGCCGAGCCGGGGCGGTCCATCGTGGCGACGGCGGGCATCACCCTCTACCGCGTCGGCACGATCAAGTCGCTCCCCGGTGTGCGCACCTACGTGGCGGTCGACGGAGGCATGAGCGACAACCCCCGGCCCGTCCTGTACGGAAGCGGCTACGAGGCGTTCCTGCCTCGCGAGCCGGACGCCGAACGCCCCCGGGCGGCCCGAGTCGTCGGCAAGCACTGTGAGTCGGGCGACATCCTTGTGGACGATGCCCGCCTCCCCGCCGATTTGAAGGTGGGAGACGTGCTCGCCACACCGGTCACGGGCGCGTACGGCTGGTCGATGGCTTCGAACTACAACCGCGTCGGGAGGCCCCCGGTCGTCTTCGTGGGCGGCGGGGAGGCGCGTGTCGTCGTCCGCCGCGAGACCATCGAGGATCTCCTCCGGCTCGATCGCTAGGCGACCCGAGCCGGGGGCGGGCGGCCCCCGTTTTTCGGGGGGCCAATCGCGGTCTTGTACGTTGTTGCACGTGAGCCGGTCAGAGTGGACGCCCGACGCAGCGCTGCGCGTGGGCGTTCTCGGCTGCGGCAACGTCGGGGCGGCCTTCGTCGCCCTCGTCGACTCCGGAGCCGGCGCCATCTCCGGCCGCACCGGGATCGACCTCGAGGTCACGCGCATCGCCGTGCGCGACCTCGCCCGCGAGCGCCCCGGGATCGACCGCGTCGCTTTCGAGAAGCGGGTGACGACCGACACTCAATCGATCGTCAGCGACCCGGAGGTCGACGTCATCGTCGAGCTGATGGGTGGCGTCGAGCCGGCGCGTTCGCTCATCTTGCAAGCACTCGCCTCGAAGAAACCCGTCATCTCCGGCAACAAGGAGCTCCTCGCCACGAACGCCGGTGAGCTGACGGCCGCCGCAGAGGCGGCCGGCGTCGACTTGCTGTTCGAGGCGTCCGTGGCCGGCGCCATCCCCCTCGTGCGGCTCCTGCGCGAGTCACTCGCCGGAGAGCACATCGTGCGCCTCACCGGCATCGTCAACGGCACGACGAACTACATGCTCACGCGGATGAGCGAGGAAGGCATCGGATACGCCGAGGCGCTCGCCGAGGCGCAGGCGCTCGGCTACGCCGAAGCCGACCCGACAGCCGACGTGGAGGGATACGACGCCGCCGCCAAGGCGGCCATCCTCGCCGGTATCGCCTTCGACGCCGACGTGCGGGCCTCCGATGTGCATCGCGAGGGAATCGTCGGCATCGAATCGCGGGACATCGCCTTCGCTCACCGGCTCGGCTACGAGGTGAAGCTGCTCGCCGTCGCCGAGCGGTCGGACGCCTTCAGCGACGGTGCCAGCCGGGTGCCCGATCGCCCGCCGGCGATCGCCGTCCGCGTGCATCCGGCGATGGTCCCGAAGGACCACCCCCTCGCCTCGGTACGCGGCTCGTTCAATGCCGTGTTCGTGGAAGGCGACGCCGCCGGCGAGATCATGGTCTACGGCATCGGTGCCGGCGGCCGACCGACGGCCAGTGCCGTGCTCGGCGACGTCATCGACGCCGCCCACCACCTGCGGGAGGGCAGCCGCGGCCGCGCCGCTCGCCGCAGACCGCCGAACCTGCGCTCCATCTCGGAGCTGCGCAGCCAGTACTACTTGACGCTCGACGTCGCCGATCGGCCCGGCGTCTTGGCGGCCGTCGCCTCCGTCTTCGGCGATCACAACGTCTCGATCCGATCCATGGAACAGACGGGTCTCAGTGGGGAGGCCCACCTGCTCTTCATCACCCACATGGCCCGCGAGGCGGACGTCACCGCCACGCTGCAGGTTCTGCGGCAGCTCGACTCCGTCGAACGGATCGGATCGATGTTGCGCGTCATCGGGCCCGAGCCGGCGGGATCGTGAGCGGGGCGGTCGAGGCCTCCGACGGAGGTTCGGTACCCGCCCCGGCGTTGCGGCCGTGGCGGGGCGTGCTCGAGGAGTACCGGGCGTTTCTGCCCGTGAGCGAGCTCACTCCCGTCGTCACCTTGCAAGAAGGCGGGACGCCGCTCCTGCTGGCGAGCCGCCTCTCCGAACGCCTCGGCGCCGAGGTGTGGCTGAAGATCGAAGGTGCCAACCCGACGGGGTCGTTCAAGGATCGCGGGATGACGCTCGCCATCTCGAAAGCGGCCGAGTCGGGCGTCGAAGTCGTCGTATGCGCCTCCACCGGTAACACCTCGGCCTCGGCGGCCGCCTATGCGGCCCGCGCCGGCATGCGCTGCGCCGTGCTCATCCCGGAGGGACACATCGCCCTCGGCAAGCTGGCGCAGGCACTCGTACACGGTGCGACGGTCATCCAGATCCAGGGCAACTTCGACGCCGCCCTCGCCATCGTGCGGGACCTGCCGGGGCGCGCACCGGTGACGGTAGTGAACTCGATCAACCCCGACCGGATCGCCGGGCAGATGACGGGGGCCTTCGAGATCGTCGACGTCCTCGGCGACGCCCCGGACGTCCACTGCCTGCCCGTCGGCAACGCCGGGAATATCACGGCCTACTGGCGGGGTTATTGCGAGTACAAGGCTGCGGGTCGCGCGACCCGGCTGCCCCGGATGTTCGGCTTCCAGGCCGCCGGGGCTGCGCCCATCGTCGAGGGCAAGCCGGTGGAGGAACCGCAGACGATCGCCACGGCCATCCGGATCGGCAACCCGGCGTCCTGGTATGGCGCCACCGCCGCTTCGAGTGAGTCGGGTGGGCGCATCGAAGCGGTCACCGACGAGGAGATCCTGGAGTCATACGCGTGGCTGGCACGAGAGGAGTCGGTGTTCTGCGAGGCGGCCTCGGCAGCGTCGGTTGCCGGCCTCCTGAAGTTCGGCGTGCCGGAGGGCTCCCGTGTCGTGTGCGTCCTCACGGGCAATGGCCTCAAGGACCCTGGGCTTGCCATCGATCAGGTGGCAGTGCCGGACTCGTTGCCGGCCGACACGGGATCGGTTCTCGCTGCACTCGGTTTGTGAGCCGTCCGCGGCCTTCTTGGCGTCGGCAACCGCTAGAGTGCGAGAAGCGTCGGGGGGCGGTGCGGGCACGTTGTTGCCCGACCCGGTGTTCGGCGCTAGCATCTGAATGTCTTCCTCGTCGTCGCGGGGGCGGCCTCACAGCAACGCTGGAGGCAACCGTTGAGGGCGGGCGGGAATCGCCGGAGTTTTCGGTCTGCACCCTCCACCGCGTTTCCCTTCCTCTGCCTGATCGTGCCGAACGAGCCGAGCGTCCTTTGATCCCGGAGCCAACCTGAATCGCATCGGCAAGCCGATGCGGCTCGGGTTTCCGCTGCCGGTTCCATCGTGGCGCCGGCCCAAGGAGGAAGCGAAGGTGGCGACACATCCCGCCACCGGGGGTGGATGCCGCTGCACACTCCTCCACCGGTGAACCGGTGGGGAGGCGAGGGGCCATCTTGCAACACAATCACCAGCAGACCGAGTCTCAACAAGAGAGGAACTCGATGAGCGGAGAGCAGCTCGAGCGTTCGATTCTGGAACGTAAGGAGCGCGAGGAGCTCAAGGCGATCGCCACGGCGATGTCGCTGGAGCCGGTCGCCCGGGTCAAGAAAGCCGACCTGGTCGACCAGATCCTGCGTGCGGCCGGTGTCGAAGTCGGCGCCGAAAGCAACGGAAGCAACGGCGGGCCGGCCGCTCCGCCTGCCTCCTCACCGGAGGGGGAGCCGAGCGTCATGCATGCCGGCCAAGACCTCGACGCCTCCACGAATGGCAAGGTGGCGAAGCCACGCGCCGCGCGTGGGCGCAGCACGAAGGCGAAAGCGGCCGCAGCCGACGATGCCGTCACCAGCGAGGCCGGCAGTGCGGAGGACACGGCGGCCGTCCATGACGGCGCCGACACGACGTCGCCTGCGCACACGGCGGTCGACAGGTCCGAGACGGCGTCTGACACCGCCGGCGAGGGCGGCGTCCCGGACGGGGCGACCGCCGCCGACACGGCCGAGCAGGCCGGGCGAGCCGGCGAGCAGGGCGATGCCGCCTCAACGGTCGGCAACGGCTCAGGCACCGTGACGGGGGCGGCTCGTTTCATCCACGACGACGCGCTGAGCGCGCAGGGCCCCGTCGAGCGGCAGGAGCGGCCGGATCGCAACGACCGCAACAACCACGATCGCTCCAACCAGCAGCAGAACCGTCACCAACGGCCGCAGCAGGGCAATCAGGGCAATCAGATCATGGGCGGCGGTGGGCAGGGCCAGAACCAGAGCCAGAACCAGGCCGGCCAGGGGGACGCCGGCAATCGCAGGAGCCGGCGCCGTCGCGGCCGTGACCGCACCGATCGGGAGCTGCAGGGTGGTCCCCAGGCGGACGCCCCCTTCTCCGGCGAGCTCGTGCCCGTCAAGGGTCTGCTCGACCTGAAGGAGGAAGGATACGGGTTCCTCCGCACGAGTGGCTACCTTGCGAGCGCCAAGGACGTCTATGTCTCGGTGAGCCAGGCCCGTCGCTTCTCGCTCCGGCGTGGCGATGCCGTCGAAGGCGCCTGCCGCCCGGCCGGACCGAGTGAGAAGTACCCGGCGTTGTTGCGCATCGACTCGATCAACGGGATGACGCCGGACGAGGCGAGGGAGCGGCCTCGTTTCGAGGACCTCACACCGCTGTTCCCCGACGAGCGGTTACGGCTCGAGAACCGCGAGGACCCGACGAACGTCACGGCTCGAATCATCGACCTCATCTCGCCGATCGGCAAGGGGCAGCGCGGGATGATCGTGTCGCCCTCCAAGGCCGGCAAGACCACGATCATGAAGCAGATCGCCCACTCGGTCGAGCTCAACAACCCGAGCGTGCACCTCATGGTCCTGCTCGTCGACGAGCGACCCGAAGAGGTCACCGACATGCGCCGCTCGGTGAAGGGCGAGGTCATCGCCTCGACCTTCGACCGCCCGGCCGACGAGCACACGGCGCTCTCGGAGCTCACGATGGAACGGGCGAAGCGGCTCGTGGAGATGGGACGTGACGTCGTCATCATCCTCGACGGCATCACGCGACTCGCCCGCGCCTACAACCTCGCCCAGCCGGCGACCGGGCGCATCATGTCCGGTGGTGTCGACTCCGGAGCGCTCTACCCGCCGAAGAAGTTCTTCGGCGCCGCCCGCAACGTGGAGGAAGGTGGCTCCTTGACCATCCTCGCCACAGCCCTCATCGAGACGGGCTCCAAGATGGACGAAGTCATCTTCGAGGAGTTCAAGGGGACGGGCAACATGGAGCTCCGCCTCGACCGCAAGCTGGCCGAGCGCCGCATCTACCCGGCGATCGACGTCAATGCCAGCTCGACACGGCACGAGGAGCTCCTCTTCGACCGCTCACAGCTGCAGCAGGTCTGGAAGTTGCGCCGAGTCCTCAACGCCCTCGGGGCCGAAGGAAGCGCAGCCGCCGGTCTCGAGCTGCTCGTGGACAAGATCAAGACGACACGCTCGAACGACGAGTTCCTCGCCGAGATCGCCAAGGCACCGACACCGTCCAACTGATCGAAGGGGCCCCGCCTATCTCGCGGTTCTCGGAGGCCGCCCTCACGTGCAAAGCAGGTGGGGCGCCACGAATTTGCCTCGCCCATCTGCCCATAGACTGGAGATCGCCATGAAGACCGATATTCACCCGCACTACGGGATCGCCAAGGTGCACTGCTCGTGCGGCAACACCTTCGAGACCCGCTCGACGTCGTCCGACCTGCACGTCGAGCTCTGCAACGAGTGCCACCCGTTCTACACGGGCAAGCAGAAGCTCGTCGACACGGGTGGCCGCGTGGAGCGCTTCGAGCGCCGGTACGGCCGCCGCAAGGGCAAGAAGAGCTGACCCCAGGCCTCATCGGCTCGCAGTCCGCACGTCGGTAGCCTGCTGACGTGCTCGAACGGCTCCCGCAATTCGAGGCCGAGTACGAAGACGTACTGAAGCGCCTCTCCGATCCCGACCTGGGCAGGGATCAGCGCGCCCTGCGCGACCTCTCGCGCCGCCGGAAGGAGCTCGAAACCGTCGTCGAGGCGATGCGCGCCCTGCGCGCCGCCACGAGCGATGTGAGCGCCGCCAGGGAGATGCACGCCGAGTCGTCCGGCGACGAGCGAGACCTCGCCACCGAGGAGATCGACGATGCCCTCTTGCGGGTGACGGAGCTGCAGGAGAAGCTGCGAACCCTCTTGCTGCCGAAGGATCCGAACGACGGCCGCAACGTCATCGTGGAAATCCGCGGCGCAGAGGGCGGCGAGGAGGCGAACCTGTTCGCAAAGGATCTCTTCGACATGTACCTGCGCTACGCCGACCGGCGCGACTGGCGAGTGGAGGTGCTCGACATCCGCTCGTCGGATCTCGGCGGTATCGACTCGGTGACCTTCGTCGTGAAGGGTGACGACGCCTGGCAGCGCATGAAGCACGAAGCGGGCACCCACCGCGTGCAACGAGTGCCCGTGACGGAGTCGCAGGGTCGCGTGCACACCTCGGCGGCGGCCGTGAACGTCCTGCCCGAGGCGGACGAGGTCGAGATCGAGATCGAGGACAACGACTTGCGCGTCGACGTCTACCGCTCCACCGGCCCGGGCGGGCAGTCCGTCAACACGACCGACTCGGCCGTCCGGATCACCCACCTGCCGACGGGCGTTACGGTCGCCATGCAGGACGAGAAGAGCCAGATCCAGAACCGTGCCCGCGCCATGCAGGTGCTGCGTGCCCGCCTCTACGAGCAGGAGCGCGCCAAGCAGGAGGCGGCGCAGGCCAAGGAGCGAAGGGCCCAGGTCGGTTCGGGTGGCCGCTCGGACAAGATCCGCACGTACAACTACAAGGACAACCGGGTGACCGATCACCGCATCGGGCTCACCCTCCACAAGCTCGATCGCGTCCTGCTCGGCGACCTCGACGAGCTGGTCGACGCTCTCGTCAACGACGAACGATCGCGACAGCTTGTCGGGGAATGAGCCCGCATGAGCGGCGCCATCGAGGGCCGGGCCCCCCGCCGGCCTTCGGCGCTCAGCTGGCGACGGCTCATGGCGGAGGCCACCGAGGCGCTCGGCGATCCGCAGGAGGCTCGCTGGATCCTGCTGCACGCCGGCGGCCTGCAGGCGAGCGAGCTCCTCCGCTGCCTCGACGAGGCGGCCCCGCCGACGGTGCCTGCGCGGGTGCGTGCCCTCGTCGAGCGCCGCCGGTCCGGGGAGCCGTTGCAGTGGGTGATGGGAGCGTGGGGGTTTCGGGGGTTGGAAGTCGCCGTCGACGGGAGGGCGCTCGTCCCGAGACCGGAGACCGAGACGGTCGTCGAGCAGGCGCTCGTCCAACTCGCCCGTGTCGGCCCGCCGCCGCGTGTCGTGGATCTGGGAACCGGCTCGGGCGTCATCGCGCTCTCCATCGCCTCGGAGTGCCGGCGAGCCGTCGTTCTCGCCACCGACCGCTCACCCCAGGCGCTCGAGCTGGCAGGCGAGAACCTCGCTCGCCAGCCCGACGAGGTCCGACGCCGTGTCACCCTCGCCGAGGGTGACTGGTTCGAGGCCGTGCCGGACGAGCTGACAGGCGACATTGCCGTCATCGTCTCGAACCCGCCCTACCTGGCCGCCGACGAGTGGGGCAAGCTCGAGGCCGTCGTGCGCGAGTACGACCCCTACGAGGCACTCGTTGCGGGTGCCAGCGGTCTCGAGGCCATCTCCCGCCTCGTCGCCGAGGCGCCGGCCTGGTTGCGCCCGGGCGGCGCCCTCGTCGTCGAGATCGCTCCCCATCAGGCCAGCGCCGCCCTCGACCTCATGACCGCTCGCGGCGCCTACGGGTGGGCGGAGGTGGTCGCCGACCTGGCGGGGCGCCCCCGCGTCCTCGTCGGGCGGAGCACGGCGTGATCGTGGGGGAAGCCGCCGCCGTGTCGGCACTCGCCCGCGGCGAGGTCGTCGCGGTGCCGACCGACACGGTCTACGGTCTCGCCGTCGATCCCCGCCGAGACGGTGCCACCAGACGGCTCTTCGCCCTGAAGGGGCGCCCCGAGATGGTGCCCCTTCCCGTCCTCGTGGCCGATCGGACGGTTGCGGAGCGGCTCGGCGTCTTGGACGGTCCTGCCCTGCTGCTGGCGGAGCGATTCTGGCCCGGTGCCCTCACGATCGTCGTGCCACGCCGGCCGGCCGCCGCGGGCTTCGAGCTCGGAGGTGATCCCGCCACGATCGGCCTGCGCTGTCCCGACCACGCTGTGGTCTCCCGGCTGCTGCGAGCGAGCGGCCCCCTTGCCGTCTCGAGTGCCAACCGCCACGGGGGGCCGCCGTGCCGTTCCGCCGCCGAGGTGCTGGCCGCCTTCGCCGGAGCCGTGAGGGTCCTCGACGGCGGCGAAGCCGACGGCGAGCCGTCCACCGTCGTTGCCCTCGGGCCGGAAGGGGTCAGCTGCCTGCGCGGCGGGGCGATTCCTTTCGCCGACATCGAGGGTGTGCTCGGCGGCGACGACGCCGGCGCCGGCGCCACGTGACGGGCAAGCTGCCGGCTCCGCTCAGTTCGAGCGGACCGGCACCCAGCGGAACCGTCGCACGGCGACGAAGGCGGCAGCGGCGCACCAGATCAACATGGCGCCCACCTGGCGCCACTCGATGCCCGCACCGTGAACGAGCGGGTTGAGGGCGGCGAAGGAGGCTTGCACGAACGGCCTCACGGGAAAGAAGCTGGCGATCTTGGTGAGGATCGAGCCCGAGGAGAGGGGGAAGAACGTCCCTGAGATGAACATGAGCGGCAGATAGATGCCGTTGACGACGGCCGGGGCGGCATCGGCGTTCGGGATGGCGGCCGTGATGGCGATCCCGATGGCGCTGAAGGTGACAGAGGCCACCCCCACGACGACGACGAGGGCGAGGGCTGCGTGTGCCGGAAAGACGAGCCCGTAGAAGAGGCCTCCCACTGCCAGCGTGATGCCGACGAGCAGGACCGTGCGGATGAGACAGCTCAGCACGACGGTGAACAGGTAGCCGGCCGGCGGCAGGGGCGAGGAACGAACACGCTTCAACAGACCGGCGTCGCGCTGGTTGGACAGCTGGATGGCGAGCTGGGTGTAGCAGGCCGAGATGACGCCCAGGGTGAGGATGGCCGGCACGAAGTACTGGTCGAAGCTGATCGCCCCGCCGACGCCGAGGGCCGACGGCGCCTTCTGATTGTTGTAGAGGCTGCCGAAGATGACGAGGAACATGACCGGCATGAAGAAGGTGAAGAACGCCCCGAGCGGGTTGCGCCAGTAGCTGAGCTGCTGGTACTTCAACTCCGAAGCCATCATTCGAGCCGTCTTCACGGTGCACCGGCGGGGTCGTCGTCGGAGGTGATCGCCAGGTAGACGTCCTCGAGGGACGGTCGGCTCACGTCCAGCCGCTCGAGCTCGATGCCGCGCTCGACCGCCCACGACGTCAGCCGCGCCAGCAAGGCGGTCGGTGTGGCCGTCTCGATCTCGACGAGCCGCCCGTCGGGCGAATCCGAGAGTGAGGGCGTGATGCCCGTGAGCGGCAGCGGCAGATCGGTCAGGCCGCCGGCGCCCTGTGGCAAGAGGAAACGAACCGTCGTCGCACCGGTCGATCGCCCACCGATGGAGTCCGGTGTGCCGGTGGCCACGATCTGCCCTCGGGTGATGACGGCGACTTGATCGGCCAGCGCCTGCGCCTCGTCCATGTAGTGCGTCGTGAGGAGCACCGTTCGACCCTCGGAGGCCAAACGACGCACGACCTCCCACGCCTCTCGCCGAGCGTTCGGATCGAAGCCCGTCGTCGGCTCATCGAGGAAGAGCACCTCGGGGTCGCCGATGAGACCGAGGCCGAGATCGAGGCGTCGTAGCTGCCCCCCCGAAAGGGACCGCACGCGGGCGGACGCCTTCTCCTCGAGCCCGACGGTTTCGATGACGTCGTCGGGCCGGCGGGGACGCGGGTAGAGAACAGCTCGGCGAGCCAGCGTCTCCCGCACAGTCAGGAACGGTTCGACGGCTGTCTCCTGCAGCACGATCCCGACGCGCTCGAGAAGTGATCGACGGTCGTGAGCCGGGTCGAGACCGAGGACTCGGACCTCACCGGCGTCCCGGCCGAGAAACCCCTCGAGGATCTCCACCGTCGTCGTCTTCCCGGCGCCGTTCGGGCCGAGCAACGCGAAGACGGTGCCCCCCGGAACCTCGAGGTCGACACCCCGGACGGCCTGCACGTCCCCAAAATGCTTGTGCAGACCGGCTACGGCGATGGCTGCCGTCATGGCCGTGAGGATAGCCAGGCGCCGTCGTAGACTCGGTCCTCATGACCGAAGACACATCGCCGCTGGCCGGCGATCCCGAGGTGCGCGCCCTGCTCGTCGATGAGCTGGAGCGTCAGCGCACGACACTTCAGCTCATCGCCTCGGAGAACTTCACGTCGCTGGCGGTGATGACCGCCTCGGCTTCGGTCCTCACGAACAAGTACTCAGAGGGCTACCCGGGCCGGCGCTACTACGGCGGAAACTTCGTAGCCGACGAGGTGGAGGACCTCGCCCGCAACCGGGCGACTGCGCTCTTCGGCGCCGATCACGCCAACGTGCAGCCGCACGCCGGCGCCTCCGCCAACCTCGCCGCCTACCTCGCCCTTGTCAGCCCGGGCGACACGATCCTGGCGATGCGGCTCGATCAGGGAGGCCACCTCACGCACGGGTCGCCGGTGTCGATCACGGGCAAGCTCTACCACTTCGTCGCCTACGGCGTCACCCCGGCGCGAAGCGACGGTTCCGGTGAGAGGATCGACCTGGACCAGGTGCGTGACCTCGCCCGCCGCGAGCGGCCGAAGCTGATCGTGGCCGGCACGACGGCCTACTCGCGCACCATCGACCCGGCGCCCTTCCGGGAGATCGCCGACGAGGTGGGTGCCAAGTTCATGTTCGACATGGCTCACCCCGCCGGCCTCGTGGCCGCCGGCGTCCACCCGAGCCCGGTCGGGATCGCCGACGTCGTCACGTTCACGACGCACAAGACGCTGCGCGGACCCCGAGGCGGTTCCATCCTGTGCGGGGCGGACCTCGCCCGCGCCGTCGACTCGGCGGTCTTCCCGGGACTGCAGGGCGGCCCCCTCGACCACGTCATCGCCGCCAAGGCGGTCGCTTTCCGTGAAGCCTCGCAGCCGGCCTTCAAGTCCTACGCTGCCCAAGTCGTCGCCAACGCCGGCGCCTTTGCCGAAGCCCTCGTGGCCGAGGGTTTCCGCCTCGTCGCCGGTGGGACGGACAATCACCTCGTCCTCGTCGATCTGCGGGACTTCGACACCGAGCTCAGCGGCAAGATCGCCCAGGAGGCCCTCGACCGTGCCGGCATCACCTGCAACCGCAACCAGATTCCCGACGATCCGCGGCCACCTTTCGTGGCGAGCGGATTGCGCCTCGGGACCGCCGCCGAGACGACGGCGGGAATGCGTGAGCCCGAGATGGCGGTCGTGGCCGGCTTGCTGGCCCGTGCCCTGCGCGGCCGCGACGACGAGTCCGAGCTGAAGGCGGTCCGCGAGGAGGTGCGGTCGCTCCGAAAGACGTTCGACCCGTATCCCGAAGGGGTGGGAGGACTGCTCTGACGCAGATACAGGGCTGTCTCGCCGTCCTCGGCGTCGCGGCAGCCGCCACCTACGTCCTGACCTTTGCCATGCGGGCCATTGCCGTCCGGTGGCGGATCATCGTGATGCCCGACTCCGAGCGCGTGCACACGGTGCCCACGCCGACGGCAGGTGGCACGGCGATGTTCCTGGCCTTCGCCGCTGCCCTCGGCGTCGCCCGGCTCCTGCCCGGCCCGAGCTTCCATCTCGTGTTCCTCGACCCGAACGAGGCGGTCGGCGTCCTGGCGGCGGCGGGTGCCATGTTCCTCGTCGGCTTCATCGACGACCTGCGGGAGGTGTCGGCGCCGGCAAAGGTGGCCGGCCAGGTGCTGGCGGCCATGATCCTCTACTTCGCCGGCGTGACGATGTTGCACTTCAAGGTTCCCTTCGCCGGCTATCTGATCCTGGCGCCGTCGATCCTGCCTCTCGTGACGGCCGTCTGGGTCATCGGGATCGCCAATGCCGTCAACCTGATGGACGGTCTCGACGGCCTTGCCGCCGGCGTCGTCGCCATCGCGTCGGGGGCACTGTGCGTCTACGGCTTGCGCCTCGAGGCGCTCGGCTTGCTGCCGAACGGCAACATCGGGCCGCTCATCGCGGCGGCGACGAGTGGCCTCTGCATCGGATTCCTCCCGCACAACTTCCACCGGGCGAAGATCTTCATGGGAGACACCGGCGCCATGGTGCTCGGTCTCCTCATGGCTGCCAGCACGATGGTGATCGGCGGCGGTGCCGAACCGGCCTGGGGCCAGACGTACTTCTTCTTCGTGCCCTTGTTCGTGCCCTTCGTCATCCTCGGGGTGCCGATCGTGGACACCGTCTTCGCCATCGTGCGGCGCACGATACGGCGGACCGGAGTGGCCGTGCGAGATCTCGAGCACCTCCACCACCGGTTGATGCGGCTCGGCCACGGCCATCGCCGCACCGTCGTCGTGCTGTGGACCTGGACCTTCCTCCTGTGCGCTCTCGTGCTCTACCCGACCTTCTACCCCTCATGGGGTGGTGCCATCCCCATCGGGCTGCTCGTACTGGCGGCGGCCCTCTACACCCTCTTCCAGCCCGGGCTGCGCAAGGACCCCTCCCTCGAGGCCCAAGCTGCCGGAGCGATGGCAGGGGGTACCGCCGCAAACGCCAAAGCCGTCGGTCGATCACCACGAAGGGGCGCCGGGTCAGTCGACGGCGGTTCTGGAGGCGCCGGCGGGGCGGTCGGTGTGGCCGGCGCAGGGGCGGAGGCGACCTCCGGCGACGGACGCCGCGACATGGCGGCCGGCGGGCACCGTGGGCAGCACCGGCGCCGTTTTGCTCGCCACCACCCTCCGACGCGAGGATAGGGATGCGAAAGTGAGCAGCAAGCCCACGCCGAGCCTGGCCACTCTGCTCGGAATGGGTGTCTCGACGGCTTTGTGCGTCGGCGCCGGGGTCGGCGGCGGCTACTGGCTGGACGAGACGCTCAAGACGGGGCTCACGTTCACCTTCGTCGGGCTTGGCCTCGGCATCGTTGCCGCCGTGGCAGCGGTGTATTTCGAGATCAGGGCATTTCTGTAGGTCTTGTTGTGTGAGCCAGCAGCGCGGCCGGCCGAGTCGGTCGCCCGCGCGCAGGGAGTGACTTCAAGGGTATGAACCGACTGGCAGAACTCTTCGAGCAGATCACGCTGCCCGAGCTCCAGCGTCTGCTCCGGCGCACGATCTTCTCCGCGATCGGCGTCGGAGCGGTCGCGCTCGTCGTCGCCGGCTTGCTCGGGTACCTGCTCTTCGGCCTCGGTGTGTGCATCGGCCTCGTTCTCGGCATCGTCAACGTCCGGCTCATCACCCAGCAGACCGCAAAGGTGAGCGAGGCGCAGACCGCCCGCCCCATGCGCGCGCTCGCCTCCCTGACCTTGTTCCGCCTCGGCGTGACCACGGTCGTCATCGTCGTGCTCGCCCTCGTGGCGCGGCAGCTCGGCTTCGGGACCGTGGCGGGCGTGGCGCTCTTCTACCTCGTATTCCTCGCCAACCTGATCGTGCCGATCGTGCGCAAGGGCTTCGTGGCGTGAACCTCACCCCGTCGCTGCTCGCCATCGACGTCCCGGTAGGCGACCACCTCACGGTGAACCTGGGGCCACTCGGGCCCATCAACATCGACGACCTCGTGTCGGTGTGCGTCGCCGGCCTGATCATCGTGACGCTCGGGGTCATGCTCCGGCGGCAGGTCACCTCGGGCGTGCCTGGCAAGCTGCAGCTGGCGTTCGAGACGATCGTTTCGGCCGTCGAGAACCAGGTTGCCTCGACCATGGGAGACCAGGGGCTCTTCGTTGTCCCGCTCGCCGTGACGCTGTTCGTCTTCATCCTGATCTGCAACTGGCTCGAGATGATCCCGACCACCTGGCCGGGCCACCATCAGCTGTTGCCGGCACCGACCGGGGACATCAACCTGACCGCCGCCATGGCCGTCCTCGTCATCTTCCTGGTCCACTTCACCTGGATCCAGAAGAACGGCTTCAAGGCCTACATCGCCCACTACTTCAAGCCGCCGGCCATGTTCCTCATCAACATCATCGAGGAGATCGCCAAGCCCCTCACGCTCGCCCTCCGACTCTTCGGCAACATCTTCGCCGGCGGCATCATGCTCGTGCTGATCTCCGACCTGCCGGCGAAGTTCATCGTCCCCATCCCTCTCCTCGACGTCGTCTGGAAGCTCTTCGACGGCCTCTTCGTCGGTCCGGTGCAGGCGTTCATCTTCACGCTCCTCACGTTGCTGTATTTCTCATCAGCGGTCACCGGAGGCCACTGATCTCGGCGCGGCGACGACCGATCCGGACTGATCTGACACTCAAAGTTCTGTTCAATCACAGAGAAACAGGAGAAAAGGCAAATGGCAGCAGAGACCACAGCACAAGCGCTCAGCTCCGCTGGGGCGTTCATCGGCGGCGGGCTCGCGCTCGGCGGTGGTGCGATCGGCGCTGCTATCGGTGACGGTCTGGCTGGTAGCCAGACGATCGCCGGCATCGCCCGGCAACCGGAGGCGCAGGGCCGTCTGTACACGACGATGTTCATCGTCGTGGGCCTGTGCGAGGCGATGTACTTCATCAATCTCGTGTTCATGATTCTGTTCGTCTTCGTTCTGTACAAGAAGTAGGCGGAGCCGCCCATGCTGGTCTCCAGCCTCTTCCTGCTCCCGGGCTTCACGTTCGTCCTCGAGCTCATCGCCTTCCTGCTCGTGCTGGGCTTCATCGCCAAGTACGTGCTGCCACCGTTGCGCAAGGCGATGAACGACCGGGCCGAGCACATCCGCAACTCGATCCAGGCCGCCGAGGACGCCAAGCGCGACGCCGACGACCTGGCGGCGCGGCGCCGTGAGCTGCTCGAGGGAGCGCGACAGGAAGCCCGCGCCATCGTTGACCGAGCCAACGAGATCGCCGAGCAGCTCAGAGAAGAAGGCCGCCAGCGCGGTATCGAGGAGCACGCTCGCCTCGTTGAAAGCGCCCAGGCCGAAATCGACCTGGAGCGTGACCGGGCCCGCTCCGAGGTCATGAGCCAGCTGGGCTCGCTCGTGCTCGAAGCTGCCGAACGCGTCATCGGTGCCGGACTCGACGACGAGCGCCACCGCGCCCTCGTGGAGGAGGCGATCTCAGCTGCGCAGGCAAGCAGCGAAGGCTCCGGGGCCGGCCGCTGATGCTCGAGCTCGTGCGGGGCTACGCGGCGGCTGCTTTCGATGCCGCCGAGCGTGAAGGACGCATCAATGTGGTGGCGTCCGACCTCGCCGAGATGTCGCGCCTGCTCGTTAATTCGGAGGTTCTGCGCGAGGTCGTCACGGACGGCTCCATCGCGGCGCAGAGTCGCTGTGACGTGCTCGAAGAGCTGCTCGCCGCAAAAGTCTCGCCCGAGGCACTGGCTCCGGTCGTGTTCGCCGTGCTGAGCGAGCGGGCCGCCGAGCTCCCGAAGACGCTCGAGCGCCTCGTGGAGATCGCCGAGGTCGAGAGCGCACGCGCCGCAGTCGGCGAGCCGCCGGGAGCCGAGCCGCCCACCGGTCGATCAGGCGCCTACGAACGCATCCGCGGTTACGGCGAGCGCATCTTCGAGCTCGAGACCGACGACAGCAATGTGGACGAGATCGAGGACGAGCTGTTCCGCCTCGCCCGCCTGGCCGAGCACAGCACGCCACTCCGCCAGGCCTTGGCCGACGCCAGCTCTCCCGTCGATCGCCGCGTCGCCGTGCTGGCCGATCTGCTGGCGAACAAGGTGACGCCGGCGACGATCCTGCTGGCGAGCTACGTGCTGCGTGCCGGCCGCACGCGGGATTTCGTCGGCGCCCTCGACTACCTCGTGGAGATCGCCGCCGCCGAACGCGGGCGCCGCATCGCCGACGTCCGCGCCGCAGTGGAGCTGGACGCCAGCGAGCGGGAGCGGATGGTGCGAGCGCTCTCGAAGATCATGCGCCGGCAGGTGGAACTGCGCGTGCGGATCGATCCCTCCGTGCTCGGCGGCGTGCGGATCAGCGTCGGTGACACGGTCATCGACGGAACGGTCCGTCACCGGCTCGAGCAGCTGCGCGAGTCGCTCCTGCAACGAGCGTGATCTTGCAACCACCCGAGGGCGACGAGCCCGCTGACGAGATAACTCACGACGAGTCCAACGACGAGGACAAAAGGAACACAGGACAGCACATGCCAGAGCTCACGATCAGCGCCGAAGACATCGAAGCCGCCCTGCACCGCCACGTGGCGGAGTACTCCGCAGAGGTGCGCGCAGAGGAAGTCGGACGCATCGCCGAGGTCGGCGACGGCATCGCCCGCGTGACCGGCCTGCCCAACTGCTCGGTCAACGAGCTGCTCGAGTTCGAGAACGGCACCGTCGGGCTCGCCCTCAACCTCGACGAGGAGACGATCGGGGCGGTCGTCTTGGGCTCGGTCGACAAGCTGGACGAAGGTCAGATCGTCCGCGCCACCGGCCGCATCCTCTCAGTGCCCGTCGGCGACGGCTTGCTCGGGCGCGTCGTCGACCCGCTCGGCAACCCGATCGACGGCAAGGGCCTCCTCTCCAACACCGTGGACCGGCGAGTGGAGATCCAGGCTCCGGGCATCGTCAAGCGCCAGCCGGTGAAGGAACCGCTGCAGACCGGCATCAAGGTCATCGACGCCATGACGCCGATCGGCCGCGGCCAGCGCGAGCTGCTCATCGGCGACCGCAAGACGGGCAAGACGACCATTGCCGTCGACACGATCATCAATCAGCGCGGCCAGAACGTGAAATGCATCTACGTCGCCGTCGGCCAGAAGGGCTCCACGGTCGCACAGACGGTGGCGACCTTGGCCGAGCACGGGGCCCTCGAGTACACCGTCGTCGTGGCGGCGCCCGCCTCCGAGCCGGCACCGTTCAAGTACCTGGCGCCGTACGCGGGTTGCGCCATGGGGCAGCACTGGATGGAGAGCGGGCAGCACGCCCTCATCATCTACGACGACCTCTCGAAGCATGCGGAGGCCTACCGGCAGCTCTCGCTCCTGCTTCGTCGCCCCCCGGGCCGCGAGGCCTACCCAGGCGACGTCTTCTATCTGCACAGCCGCCTGCTCGAGCGGGCCGCCAAGTTGTCGGACGCCATGGGAGGGGGGTCGTTGACGGCCCTGCCGATCATCGAGACGAAGGCGGGCGACATCTCCGCCTACATCCCGACGAACGTCATCTCCATCACCGACGGGCAGATCTTCCTCGAGACCGACCTTTTCAACTCCGGTGTTCGACCGGCCATGCACGTCGGCAACTCGGTGTCCCGAGTCGGCGGTGCCGCCCAGATCAAGGCGATGCGGGCCGTTGCCGGCACCCTCAAGATCGACCTGGCGCAGTTCCGCGACCTCGAAGCCTTCGCCACCTTCGGCTCCGAGCTCGACAGGGCTTCGCAGGCACAGCTCGATCGCGGCTACCGCTTGACCGAGCTTCTCAAGCAGGGCCTGAACGAGCCGCTCGCCGTGGAGGAGCAGGTCATCGTGATCTACGCCGGCACGCACGGGCACGTCGACGACATCGCCATCGGCGAGGTGCACCGCTTCGAGCAGGAGTTGCGGGCACACTTCCGGGCCCGCCACGCCGACTTGTTGCAGCAGATCCGGGAGACCGGTCAGCTGCCGCCGGAGGCCGATCTGGACGCCGCCATCAACGAGCTGAAGACCCAGTTCGCTCCGGTCGACTCCGACGCCTCGCCTGGCGAAGCGCCGGGGACGACCGTTACCGAGGCGAGCGGTTCCGACGCTTCCGACAGGGAAGCCGCCGCCGGCGCCGACAACGAAGCCTCCACCACCGCCGGTGACGGTGACCGAAGCGCTGCCGGCCTTCGTGATGACGCTGCTACCGCCGTCGCTGACTCAGCTGCCGACCCTGCCAGTGACGGAGCCGCCGCCGAGGAAGGCCCTGCTGCGCCGCAGGCTGCGGCGCCGGCGCCCCGGACCGACGAAGGTTGGCCCGGGGCGGGCGAGGCGGAGTAAGCGATGGCTGGTGGGCAGGAACGCCTCCTGCGAACACGGATCCGAACCGTCGAGTCGACGAAGAAGATCACGCGAGCGATGGAGCTGATCGCGGCGTCGCGGATGGCGCGCGCCCAGGCGCGCATCGCCGGCGCCCGTCCCTACCTGCACGGCATGGAGCGCGTCCTCAACGACGTCGCCTCCGACGGCACGGCCCCGGAACGGCTCATCGGCATTCCCGAGTCGCCGGAGCACGTCGCCGTCGTCGCCATCGTGTCCGACCGCGGCCTGTGCGGCGGCTACAACGCCTTCGTGCTGCGCACGGCGGAGCGGTTGATGAAGACCGGGGAGGCCGCCGGCCGCGACTACACGGTCACGAGCGCCGGCAAGAAGGCGATCGGCTATTTCCGCTTCCGGCATCGCCCGATCGCCCACACCTTCACGATGCCCGACGCACCCACCTACGAGCATGCCCGCGAGATCGCCGCCACGGTGGTTCCGGGCTTCCTCGCCGGCGAGTTCGATCTCGTGGAGCTGGTCTCGACTCGCTTCGTGAGCGCCGGCATCCAGACCGTGGCGACCCGCCAAATCCTCCCGTTGCCACCCCTCGAGCCGGGCGGTGGCACGCCGGCGCGGCTCCCCGGGTCGAGCCCGCCCATCGTGGCGGGCGACGGCCACGAGGTTTCATCCGGCGACGGGGACGTGGTGACCGCCTCCACGTTGCCCGCTCCGGCTGACGCTGCCAGTGACGGCGATGGCGGGGCACGGAGCGGCTACTTCGAATTCGAGCCTCCACCGGAGGATCTGCTCGCTCTTCTCGTCCCCCGTTACGCCGAAGCGGCGCTCTACGCCGCCTTGCTGGAGGCCTCCGCCTCTGAGCACATCGCCCGCCAGCGGGCCATGTCGGCTGCCACGGAGAATGCAGACGAGCTCATCAAGAACCTCAGGCGGGTCATGAACCGGGCCCGCCAGGACACCATCACGAGCGAGATCATGGAGATCGTGGGCGGTGCCGAGGCCCTGCGGCAGGGGTCGGGGCGTGAGGCCGCCAAACCACTGGACTACAACGCCGAGGAGAGAAGCGCATGACGATGACCGACATTCCCGCCGAGGAACGGCAGCTCGAGGACGGGCGTGTGGTCGCCATCACGGGTCCCGTCGTCGACGTCGAGTTCCCACCGCACGCACTGCCGGAGATCAACCAGCTGATCGAGATGACGATCGAGGCCGAGGGGATCTCGATCGTCGTGCCCGCAGAAGTGGCCCAGCAGATCGGCGAAGGCCGCGTGCGGGCCGTCTGCCTGAAAGCGACCGACGGCTTGCGCCGAGGTGCAGTCGCCCGCAACACCGGCCGCGGCATCTCGGTGCCCGTCGGTGACGCCGTCCTCGGCCACGTCTTCAACGTCACAGGCGACCCGCTCGACACCGACCACATCGGGGAGCCGGACGATCGCTGGGACATCCACCGCAGCGCCCCGGACTTCGACAGCCTCGAGCCGAAGCGCATCATGTTCGAAACCGGCATCAAGGTCATCGACCTCCTCGAGCCGTACGTGCAGGGAGGCAAGATCGGTCTCTTCGGCGGCGCCGGCGTCGGCAAGACCGTGCTCATCACCGAGATGATCCGCCGCGTCGCCCAGATCCACGCTGGTGTCTCGGTGTTCGCCGGGGTGGGCGAGCGAACCCGAGAGGGCACCGACCTCTGGCTCGAGATGCAGGAGTCCGGCGTCATCGACAAGGCCGCCCTCGTCTACGGCCAGATGGACGAGCCCCCGGGCGTTCGCCTGCGGGTGGCGTTGGCCGCCCTCACGATGGCGGAGTACTTCCGCGACGTGAAGAACCAGGACGTGCTGCTGTTCGTGGACAACATCTTCCGTTTCGTGCAGGCTGGCTCGGAAGTCTCCACGTTGCTCGGCCGCATGCCGTCCGCCGTGGGCTACCAGCCGACGCTGGCCGACGAGATGGGCGAGCTGCAGGAACGGATCACCTCGACACGGGGCCACTCCATCACTTCGTTGCAGGCCGTCTACGTACCCGCCGACGACTACACCGACCCGGCACCGTTCACGACCTTCACCCACCTCGACGCCACGACGGAGCTCTCACGGCAGATCGCCGCCCTCGGCATCTTCCCGGCCGTCGACCCTCTCGCCTCGACGAGCAACATCCTTGCCCCCGAAGTCGTCGGCGAGCGCCACTATGCCTGTGCCCGCCGGGTGCAGGAAGTGCTGCAGCGCTTCAAGGAGCTACAGGACATCATCGCCATCCTCGGCCTTGACGAGCTCTCGGAGGACGACCGCGTGACGGTCACTCGGGCACGCAAGATCCAGCGGTTCCTCTCCCAGCCGATGTACGTGGCCGAGGTGTTCACGACGATCCCGGGCGTCACCGTGCCGATCGAAGAAACCATCCGCTCCTTCGAGGCCCTCGTCGGCGGTGACCTCGACGACGTGCCGGAGCAGGCCTTCCTGAACGTCGGCGGTGTCGACGACGTGCTCAAGAAGGCGAAGGAGATCTCCTAGTGCCCACCCATGCCGAGCTCGTGACGCCGGAGCGGATTCTCTACTCCGGCGCAGCCGAGTTCGTCGTGCTGCGCACCGACGGTGGCGAGATCATGTTCCTGCCCCACCACGCCGACTTCGTGGGTGCCGTCGACATCTGCGTCGTTCGCATCGCCCCGGTCGGCGGGGAGGGCGGCGAAGACGAGACCCACGAGGTACGGGCGGCGATGGCCGGGGGTTTCGTCCACGTGGCCGACAACCGCGTGACGGTGCTGGCGAGCATCGCCGAGCTGGCCGGCGAAATCGATGTCGAGCGTGCCCGCCGCGCCCTTCAGGAGGCAGAGGCGGCCGAGGGCGAGGGGGCTGCGCCGGTGCCCGGTGCCGCCGCAGCACCGGAGCTCACGCCGGAGGCCGAGGGTCACGAAGCCGAGGAGGTCGTCTCCAGCTCGACGATGCTCGCTCTCCTGCGCCCCGACGTTCCTGAGGTGCGAGCACGGCGAGCCCGCGCCCGTCTCGAAGCGGCCGGAGTCCTCGAGGCATCGGGCGCCTCCACGGCGGCGCCGACACACTGAGCGTTCCCAACCGCCGCCCTCGCCGCCGCCTGGCGGCGGCCTTGATGGTGCCGGGTCGTACGGCCGACGAGATCGACGGGATACGGCGGGCCCTCTCCTCGGCCGAGATCGGCCGCATCCCTCCCCACCTCACCCTCGTGCCACCTGTCAACGTCCCTGAGGCGGACGTCGCGAGGGTGGCCGACCTCGTCCGGACGGCGGCGGCCGCCTTCGTCCCGCTCGCCCTCGACCTCGGCCCGGTGACGTCGTTCCTTCCCCTGAACCCGGTCTGCTACCTCGCCGTCAGCGGCGAGCGGCCCGTGCTCGCTGCCCTCGAGTCGCTCGTCTCACGTCTTCGCTCCGGTCCGCTGGCGGCGCCGGCCAGCCGCCGGGAGCTTCCCTTCGTGCCGCACGTGACGGTCAACCAGCACATGGCGCCGGAGCGCATCGCCCCGGCCGTGGCCGCCCTCGCCGGCTATGGGGCCCATGTCGTGTTCGAGGGTGTCACCGTGCTCGAGTTCATCGAGGCGGAGCGACGCTGGATCGCCCTGTTCGAGGCCCCGTTCGGCGAGCCTGCCCTCCTCGGGCGAGGAGGAGTCGAGATCGAGCTGTCCCTGAGCGACCGGTTGGATCCGGTCGCAGCCGACTGGTCCCGACGGTGGTGGGCGCAGTACTCGGTCGGGCAGTACGGCCCTGACGTGCGTCCCGACGAGCCGTTCGCCATCACGGCTCGCCTCGGCGGTGTGATTGCCGGCGCCGCCGAGGGGGACGTCCGCGGTGCGACGTGCCGCCTCGCCCGCTTGATGGTGGCCGCCGATCGGCGAGGGACGGGGGTCGGCACCCAGCTGCTGCGTGCCACCGAGCACCACGCCGCCGGGCGCGGCTGCAGCAGGGTGCGCCTGGAAGCGCTGGCGGGGAGCCGAGCGGAGGGCTTCTATCGGGGGAGGGGCTATGAAGTCACGGCGACACTGCCGCGTTGGCGAGAGGGGCGCGACTTCTCGCTCATGGAACGGGCGCTGGCGCCTTACCAGTGAGCGGAGCGCTCGTCGAGCGCGGCGAGCACCGGAGGCCAGGCGAGAGCGTGGCGATCGCGGGACGCTGCGTCAGGGAAGCCCGCATGGCTGAGGGTGAGGAGCGTGCCGGCGCCGTCGGGCTGGAACTCAACGTGCACAACGGTCTCGGCTCCTCTCGTGGCCGCTGTCAGCCAGGTCATCTCGACGAGGTGGTTCGCCTCGAGCGCCAGGAAGCGACCGTAGTGAGGGTGCCGGTCGTTCTCGAATTGAGTCTCGAAGAAGAAGACCTCGTCGACGCCGGCCTGCATCACGACCGTGCCGGGCGTGGCGAACCAATCGCCGAAGCGTTCGGTCCATGCCTGGAACAGCACCGCAGGCGGAGCCGTCATTCGGCGCTCCGCCGCGGCCTCGAACGGTCGCCCCGACAGGTCCGGCCGGGTGATCGGGCTGGTCACGGAGCCCAGCCTACGCAGCGGGCGAGGTGATCATCTCAGGGTGAGCTCACGAGTCGCACGGAGGCGAGAAACGCCGCCACTGTCGCCTGCACGTCGTCGTAACCGACCGCAATCACGAGGGCACGACCCACGGAGAACGCCGTGATGCCGGAGTAGCGCGTGCCGGTCGACAGGGGGATGGGGGTGAGCTTGCGCAGCGCCGGCCTGCCGTACCGCGTCGTGTTGGGCGTGCCGGCGTAGCTGCGCAGGAACGTGTCGATGGTGGCGAGCGTCGATCCCGGCGGGAACGTCGCCAGCACGAGCTCGTAGGAGTGCACCACGAGGGCCCCGACGTCGCCCACACTCCATGCCACCACCTTCGAATGAGGTGGCAGCAGGAGTGCCAACGTCGCTGGGCTCGTCTCGGCGAGCCGGTGGCCGGGGACGGCGGCTGTCACGGCCAGTTTCCCCGACCGGTAAACGGCTGCCGTGGCCGGGAGCGTCGTCGTGGCAGCCGTGCTGGACGTCGACGTCGAGTGGTTGCTGCAGCCGACCAGGCTCAGGCAGCTCACCGCCAGGAGGGCGGCCGTCACCCCGCTGCCGGTTCGTCTCACGCAGGGGTCTCGGCGGCGTCCGCTCCGTCGGCGGCGAGACCAGCCGCGACAGCGGCCACGATGCGGTCCGCCGCCGCCGCCGGGTTCGTGCTGCCGGTGCCCAGCTCGGCGATCACCGTCGATGACGGGCGATGGAGCTCGTCGGCCACACAGGCGGCCAGCCGAGCCGTTGCCAGCCGCTCCGTCTCCTCCACGAGACGCGCCGTGCGACGGCGGGCGAGACCGCCGCTCGCCTCGAGATGGGCACGATGGGAGGCGATCGCCTCCCAGAGCTCGCGGATGCCGTCGCCGTTGGAGGCCACCGTCTCGACGATGGGGGGCATCCACTCGAGGCCGTGGGAGAGCTGCAGCATGTGGACGAGGTCGCGCTTCGTCTCGCGGACGCCGGGCCGGTCTGCCTTGTTGATGACGAGGACGTCGGCCACCTCGAGGAGCCCGGCTTTGTTCGCCTGCACGGCGTCGCCCCAGCCCGGGTTGAGGACGACCACGACGGTGTCGCAGCTGGCGGCCACCTCGACCTCGACCTGCCCGACGCCGACCGTCTCCACGAACACGAGCGGCCAACCGGCGGCATCGAAGACCCGGACGGCGTCGGGAACGGCGGCGGCGAGACCGCCGAGGTGGCCCCTCGTCGCCATCGAGCGGATGTAGACGGCCCGGTTGAGGGCGTGGTCCTGCATGCGCACGCGGTCGCCGAGGATGGCGCCGCCCGAGAGGGGCGACGTCGGGTCGATCGCCAGCACGGCCACGGGCTCGCCCGTCTCCTCCAGGGCCTTGGCGATGAGGCGGTCGGTCAGCGTCGACTTGCCGGCGCCCGGCGCCCCCGTGAGGCCGACGGAGTAGGCAGTCCCCGAACGCGGGTACGTCAAGCGGGCGAGATGGCGGCCAAGGGCACCGCCCCGCTCGGCCAACGAGAGCAGCCGAGCGAGGGACCGGCGGTCGCCACCGGACCCGCCGGCTGCGAGCTCGAGCAGCTCAGCGGGCTGTTCCGGCCGCCGCCGTCTCGCCTCGCCATCGCTCACGAGTCACCTGCTACCCGCGTCACGTCGGCGCCGAGGGCGCGCAGCCGTCCGTGGAAGTTCTCGTAGCCGCGGTCGATGTGCTCGACGCCGCTCAGCTCGGTCTCCCCATCGGCCACGAGGCCGGCCAGCACGAGGGCGGCGCCGGCCCGGATGTCCGGGGCCCTCACCTGGGCGCCCGAGAGACGGGGGACGCCGCGGACGACGGCGTGGTGCCCCTCGATGGAAATGCGCGCACCCATGCGCCGCAGCTCGTCGATGTAACGGAAACGGCCGGCGAAGATGTTCTCGCTGACGATCGCCACCCCGTCGGACACCGACAGGAGCGTGACGAGCGCCGGCTTGTAGTCGGTGGCCACGCCCGGGTAGGGAAGCGTCGAAACGTCGACGGAGGAGAGTCGCCCGTCGGAGGTGGCGAGGATGCCGCCCGAGTTGGGGACGCAGTGGACTCCGATGGCGGCCAGCTTGTGCAGGAGCATGTCCATGTGTTCGGGCCGGGCATGGTCGAGCTGGACCTCACCGCCGGCGAGGCCGACGGCGGCGAGAAACGTAGCCGCCTCCACGCGGTCGGCGATGGCCGTGTGATCGGCCGGCCGCAGCTCCTCGACGCCCTCGACCTCCACATGGGACGTGCCGGCACCTTCGATGCGGGCGCCCATGGCGGTCAGCATGGTGGCGAGATCGAGCACTTCGGGCTCGCGGGCGGCGTTCTCGATGACCGTCGTGCCTTTCGCCAGCACGGCCGCCATGAGGACGTTGTCGGTGGCCGTATGGCTCGGGTACTCGAGCACGATGCGCGTGCCGACGAGCCGGCCACAGTGCCCCTCCACGTAGCCGTGCTGGGCGACGAACTCCGCCCCGAGCTCCTCGAAGGCCCGAAGGTGCATGTCGATCGGGCGCTCACCGAAGTCGTCGCCGCCCGGCATCGAAACCTTGGCGTAGCCGTAGCGCGCCAGGAGCGGGCCGAGCACGACGATGGAGGCCCGGATGCGTTCGACCAGCTCGTAGGGTGCGACCGGGGTGATGTTGGCAGGCACGTCGATGTCGAGGACACCGTCCACGCCGAGACCGCTATGGGTCGCCGTCGCACCCATGGAGGCGAGGACGTCGGACATGATCGAGACGTCGGTGATCGCCGGCACGTTGGCGATGTGGTGGCGTCCTGTCGCCAGCAAGCAGGCCGCCATGCATTTGAGCACGGAGTTCTTGGCGCCGTTGATCTCCACGGTGCCGCTCAGCGGGCCGTTGGCGCGAACGAGGAGACGATCCATACCGGCGGCGACGATACCCCTCGTGATGGCGGCCAGCAGGCACAACCCAGGTCATGACGCCAACAGGCAAGGAAGCCCGGCCGGGTGCGCCTGGCTGCTCGCGCCCCGAACAAGCCGCGGCGGCCCGTTCGTCCAGGTATCGTCAGCAGGAGATGAGCGCTGAGGAGGGGGAACGGCCGACGACACGGAGCGAGGCCACCGTCCACGCGCCGTCGCACGGGCAGGCGCCGGACCGCAACCTCGCCATGGAGCTCGTGCGTGTCACCGAGGCGGCCGCCCTTGCCGCCGGCCGCTGGCTCGGCCGCGGGGACAAGGAGGGAGCCGACGGTGCCGCCGTCGATGCCATGCGAGTCGTCCTCCAGTCGGTCTCCATGGACGGCGTGGTCGTCATCGGGGAGGGCGAGAAGGACGAAGCCCCCATGCTCTACAACGGCGAGCGCGTCGGTGACGGCAGCCATCCGCAGACCGACATCGCCGTCGACCCGATCGACGGCACCGAGCTGTGCGCCCTCGGACGGGGAGGCGCCCTCGCCGTCATCGCCGTGTCCGACCGGGGCGCCATGTTCGATCCCGGGCCCTGCGTCTACATGGAGAAGCTGGCCGTCGGCCCGGAGGCCGCCGGCGTCATCGACCTGACCGCCTCTCCGACCGAGAACCTGCACGCCGTGGCTGCCGCCAAGGGCACCTCGGTACGGGATCTCACCGTCGTCATCCTGGATCGCGAGCGCCACCGGGAGCTCATCTCGGAGGTGCGCGGCACGGGAGCCCGCATCCAGCTCATCATGGCGGGCGACATCGCCGGAGCCATCTCGACCGCCTGGGCGCAGTCGGGCGTCGACGTCCTCTACGGGATCGGCGGCACGCCCGAAGGCATCATCGCCGCCGCCGCTCTGAAGTGCATGGGGGGCGAGCTGCAGGGCCGCCTCTGGCCGAGGCACGAAGGCGAGCGCCGAGCCGCCGAGGAAGCCGGCTACGACGTCTCGCGCGTGCTGGGCACCGACGATCTCGTGCAGTGCGACAACTGCTTCTTCGCCGCCACCGGGATCACCGGCGGGGAGCTGCTGCGGGGCGTCCGCTACGACAGCCACGGCGCCACGACGCAGTCGCTTGTCATGCGCTCCAAGTCCGGGACCGTCCGCCTCGTCGAGGCGAGGCATCGCCTCTCCAAGCTGCGGGCGTTCTCGGCCATTGAATTCGGATGACGTGGTTCGGATGACCGGGTGGATTCGGCCGACCAGGTGGACCTGCTCGGCATGGTGAATTCGACCGGCACGGCGAGGGAGGGACCCGATTGGCGGACCGGCAGCTCGGTGATGCTCGCTGGTATGAGGCGGCAGTGTTCTACGAGCTGTTGCCGCGCAGCTTCTTCGACTCGAACGCCGACGGGATCGGTGACTTCTCTGGGCTGACGGCCCGTCTCGACTACCTGGAGTGGCTCGGCGTCGACTGCCTCTGGCTGCTGCCCTTCTACCCCTCGCCGCTTCGCGACGGTGGTTACGACGTCAGCGACTTCATGAGCGTCGCCCCGGAATGCGGGTCGGTCGACGACCTCGCCGCCCTCGTCGAGGACGCTCACCGCCGCGGCATCCGCATCATCTCGGACCTCGTCATGAACCACACGAGCGACCAGCATCCGTGGTTCGCCGAGTCGCGTTCGTCCCGCGACAACCCGAAAGCCGACTGGTACATGTGGGCCGACGACGATCAGGGGTATGCCGACGTCCGCGTCATCTTCGTGGACGCCGAACCGTCGAACTGGACGTTCGACGCACCCCGCCAGCAGTACTACTGGCACCGCTTCTTCCACCACCAGCCCGACCTCAACTACGACAACCCGGCCGTCGTCGAGGCGATGCTCGGCGTCGTGCGCTTCTGGCTCGACCTCGGCCTCGACGGCTTCCGCCTCGACGCCGCCGCCTACCTGAGCAAGAAGGAGGGCACCTCCTGCGAGAACCTGGCCGGCACCCACGAGATGTTGAGGCGCATCCGGCGAGAGGTCGACCACCATCACACCGGCGCCGTGCTGCTCGCCGAAGTGAACCAGTGGCCGAGCGACGTCGTCGACTACTTCGGCGATGGCGACGAGTGTCACATGGCGTTCCACTTCCCGCTCATGCCGCGCATGTTCATGGCCGTCCGCCGCGAGCAGCGCTTCCCGATCACGGAGATCCTCGCCCAGACGCCGGCCATCCCCGACGGGTGCCAGTGGGGCATCTTCCTGCGCAACCACGACGAGCTCACGCTCGAGATGGTGACCGAGGACGACCGCGACTTCATGTACGCCGAGTACGCACGCGATCCCCGCATGCGGCGCAACGTCGGCATCCGGCGGCGCCTGGCAACCCTTGTCGGCAACGACCGACGCGTCGCCGAGCTGTTGCACGCTCTGCTGCTGTCGCTGCCGGGCGCCCCCGTCCTGTACTACGGGGACGAGCTCCTCATGGGCGACAACATCTACCTCGGTGACCGCGACGCCGTTCGCACCCCCATGCAGTGGACGCCGGATCGAAATGGCGGTTTCTCGACGGCTGACTTCGCACAGCTCTACCTTCCCCCGCTCATGGACCCGGTGCACGGTTACCAGGCGGTGAACGTCGAGGCGCATCGGCGAGACTCCTCCTCCTTCCTCCACTGGCTGAAACGGATGCTCGAGGTGCGGCGCCAATACCCGGAGTTCGCCACCGGATCGCTCGAGGTGCTCTCCGCCGACAACCCGTCGGTGCTCGCCTACCTGCGGGCGCCGCGGGCCGCCGCCGCCGAGGGAGAGGGCACCGACCGCCGGCTGCCGGCGCCGAGCGGCGGCGTGACCGCAGCGCTGGAGGGGGCCGAGGCAGACGGCGAGGGTGCGACGGTGCTCTGCGTGCACAACCTGAGCCGCTTTGCGCAGCCGGCACAGCTCAGCCTTGCCCGCTGGGAGGGGGCGACGCCCGTCGAGCTCCTCGGCCGCGTGCCGTTTCCCCCTGTCACGCAGGCGCCCTATGCCGTCACGCTTCCCCCCTATGGCATCTACTGGTTCGAGCTCCGTGACTGACCTCGGCTCGGCGCGCGTGCCCGACTTCGGCCCCCTCGTCGGCGCCTATCTGGCCCGGCAGGACTGGGCACAGACGGCCCTCGGATCCTTCGGCGAGTCGAACCTGCCGGCCGAGGTGATCGACGTGGAGGTGCTTCGCACCGAGCACCCCGGCATGGCGAGCGTCATCGTGGCCTGCCGGGACTGCACGTTCCATCTCGTGCTGGGATGGCGTGCCGTCGCCGTCGCCCCCGGTGTCCTCGGTGCCCAGTCCGACGCCGTGCTCGGGCCGAGCCGCGACAGCTCGGGCGACGTGCTCGTCTACGCCGCCCTCGCCGATTCCGAGCTCGTCGTGGATCTGCTCGAGGCCGTCACGGCCGGGGCCGAGCACGCCCGGCGAGGACGCGTCGTGCAATCGCTCGTGAGCCATTCGTCCCTCGTCTACGACGACCGCCTCTTCATGAAGTGCTACCGGGTGATCGAGCCACGTCCCCGCCCCGAGGTGGAGATGGTGCGACGGCTCGATGCCGCCGGCTTCAACCACATGCTGGCGCCGGTCGGTCACTGGCATCGCAACGGCCGTGACCTCGCCCTCGTACGGGAGTTCGTCCCCGGCGCCGTCGAAGGGCTGGCCCTCGCCCACACGTCCTTGCGGGACCTGCTCGCCCGTGCCGACTCCTCCGAGAACGGCGCCACCTTTGCCGACGTCGGCATCGCCGGCGGTGACCTCGGCCCGGAGATGCGCCGGCTCGGTGAAACGACGGCCCGCATGCACCTCGCCCTCGCTGCAGCCTTCGGAACGGAGGTGCGCAAGGACTCCGGCCCTCCGTCGGCCGTCGTAGCAGGTGCGGTGCGCCTGCACGGTGACTACCACCTGCGCCGCGTCATGCGGACCGACGGGGGCTGGCTGGTTGCAGGCTTCGGTGACGACCCGCTCATGGGGGCGGCTGCCGGTGCCGCCAGCCAGGGGGAGGGACGTTTCGCCTCTCCGCTGGAGGACGTCGCCGACTTGTGCTGCTCGCTCCAGATCGCCGCCGACGAGGCCGTGGCGTGGCAGACCCGCAGCACGCGAGCCCACGCTCGCCTCTTGGCAAAGGGTTGGCAGGACCACAACGTGGCGGCCTTTCTGTCCGGATACCTGGCGACCTCAGGCATCGAGACCTTGGTGCCGGGGTCCAGGCGGGAGGTCGAGGTGGCCGTGGCGGAGCTGCTGGCGGCACGGGCGGCGCCGCCGCCCTGACAGGCAGGCCCGGCGCTACAGCAGGACGCTCAAGCCACCGTCGACGGCCAGCACCTGACCCGTCACGTAGCTGGAGCGGTCCGACAAGAGCCAGACGACGGCATCGGCCACCTCGAAGGCCGATCCCATGCGCCCGAGGGGGACCGGCGTGCGATCACGTGACGGCCGTCCGACCGATGCCAGACGCCCGAGCGGCGTGTCGATGAGCCCGGGCGCCACGACGTTGGCCCGGATGCCACGGCGGGCGCCTTCGGAGGCGACGTGGCGGCACAAGCCGGCAAGGGCCGCCTTGGAGGCGTCGTAGGACGGGATGCGGCTGCCCGGCTTCAAGCCGGCGACCGACGAGACGAACACGATGGCGGAATCCGGAACCATGAGCGGCACGGCCGCCTTGCAGGCGAGGAAATGCGCCCGCACGTTGACGGCGAACGTGGCGTCCCAGTCCTCGGCGCTCGTGCCGGAGAGACCACGCCCTCGCCCGATGCCGACGTTGAGGACGAGGCCGTCGAGGCCCCCAAGGCCATCGGCCGCTTCCGACATCGCCGCCGGCGATTCATCCGGGTCGCTGGCGTCGGCGACCACGACGACCGCTGGGCTGCCTTCTTGCTCGACCATGGCTGCGGTGGCGCGGGCTGCATCCTCGTCACGGTCCCAACATGCCACGGCGGCACCCTCGCGGGCGGCCAGCAGGCAGATGGCCCGGCCGTTGCCGACGGGAGCGTCCGCCTCGGCGCTCGGTTGCGTGCCCGCCCCTACGACGACGATCCTCCGACCTGGCAGCAGCAGCCGCCCGCTCGATGCCCCCGCCTGTGGCGCCCCCCGCTCGCTCACGCAGGAAAGCCCGTGAGGCCCTCGTCCAACTGCACGCCGAGGCTGTTGAGCGTCATGGCGACGAGGTGATAGTGGCCGACGAGCATCGGAAGCTCGATGAGCTGCTCGGTGGTGTAGACGGCGGACAACTCGGCCCACGTGCCGTCCGAGAGGCGGAAGCTCCGGTGTAGCTCGTCGGCCGCTCGCAGCAGCGTGGCGTCAAAGGGGGCCCAGCCCGCGGCATCGGGGTCGCCCACGATGCGGCCGATCTCCTCGGGCGACAGCCCGCAGCCGAGTGCGATGCGAGCGTGCTGTGCCCACTCGTAGGGAGCGCCGCAGTTCCAAGCGGTGCGCAGGATCATGAGCTCGCGGTCGCGGGCCGGGATCCGACCGCTCAACAGCTTGCCGCCGAAGGGCAGCCAGCGGCGGAAGAGGCCAGGCGCCCGCACGAGGGTGGCGAAGATGTTGGCATCGGAGCTGGCCCCGACGCGGGCTTGGTCGAGCAGCTCGCGCACGGCGCCCACCCGCTCCTCCGGCGGGACGGGGGCGATCCTCGGCGCAGGCAACGGGTCGGCGGACGGGTCAGGCACCGTTTCTCACTTTCTCGTCGAGATGATCGGGACGCCGGCCACGGCGGCCGGCCCCGACCGGTCAGGAGACAGCCGGTCAGGAGACGGCCGTGCTCTCCCGCATGGCGATCTTCTCGAGGGCGTCCCGCAGATCCTCGGCAGCACGCTCGGGTGAGACGACGTTGATGAGCACGCCCGTCCCGAGCTCGAAACCGGCCCTCGTCGTCAAGTTCGGCAGCACGTGGATGTGCCAGTGGTACATGCCGGTCGCCCGGTAGGGAGCGGAGTGGAACACGACGTTGTAGGCGATGTCGCCGAGATGCTCCGTGAGGGCTTGCAGCGCCGTGCGCACGGCCTTGCCGATCGCCACGAGCCGGCTCGTGGGTGCCCGGTGCAAATGACCGCCGTGCTCTCGGGGCACGACGAGGAGCTCGTAGGGCGTCCCGCTCCAGAAGGGGGCGAAGGTCACGAACTCCTCTGAGGCCTCGAGGACGCGATAGCCGACGCGCTCCTCCGATGCGGCCGCGGCACACAGCAGGCAACCGCCGGCGAAGCGGGCAAACCCGGCTTGCTCGTCGGTCAGCTCCCGCGGCACGAACGGGATGCCGAGCAGCTGGCCGTGAGGGTGGGCGATGGAGGCGCCCGCTTGGCGGCCGTGGTTCACGATGACCTGGCTGTAGCGCAGGCCGGGAGTGCTCTGGTGCTCCTCGACGCGGTCCCGTATGGCGGCCATCACGAGCGAGAGCTGGTCATCGGGCAGCGAGGCGAAGCTGCGTTCGTGCTCGGGCGAGAGCACGAGCACCTCGTGGATCCCACTGGCCGGCGCCTCGGTGAAGACCGGGCCGCGGTTCTCGACGACGAAGGGGGCGTCGCCCTGGAAGGCGGGGTAGCGGTTCGGGACGACCCGCACCATCCAACTGCCGCTCGGCCCGTAGACCTCGAGTGCCGGCAGCGTGTCACCCTCGTTGCCTGGGCAGAACGGGCAACTCGCGACGTCGTCGGCATCCGGCGTCGGCTGTCTCGGGAGGAAGAGGCCCGGGCGCTGAGCGCGATCAGTCGATACCGTGATCCATCGGCTCGAGAGTGGATCGAGGCGAAGTTGGTTCACCCTCGCGTGCGTCCCCCCTCTTGCCCCGTGCCAGCGCAGATCACATCGGTAAGGCTACCGTCGCACTCTACCGCCGGCGCGCATCATCGGACGGAATTCCACCTGCAAAACTCCGCCTCGTGAGCACGCCCCTCTACGACGTCCTCCTCGTCGCCCACGTGGTGGCGGCTGTGGTCGGCTTCGGGGCGCTCGCTGTCGCCGGCGTGGCGGCAGCAAGCGCCGGCGGCTCGGCGGATCCGGTGAGCGACGAGGGGGTGCGGCGCTTCTTCAGGGCGGGTCGGGACTGGCCCGCCCGCGTCATCTTCCTCGTCCCCGTTCTCGGCCTCGCCCTCCTGCTCGGGGGGGACAGCGGTGACCTGCACGCACCATGGCCCTGGATCGGCCTCTGCCTCTGGACGATCGCCACCGCCGTCGCGACGGCGCTCTGCTGGCCGGCAGAGCAAGCTGCGCAGGAGACCTTCGCCGCTTTGCAGGGAGCCTCGCCCGAGGCGACGGAGGCGCTTCTCCGGCAGTTCCGCCTGGCGTGCCGGCGCATGGAACGAGCCGCCGGCGCCATCTCGGTGTGCTTCCTGGCAGCGGTGCTCGTGATGATCCTTCAGCCCTGACAGGTGCCCCGATACCGGCTGAGAAACCCCCTCGATTAGATTCTCCAGCCGTGAGCCGGGAACCGCATCCGTCGCGCCGTCGCGTCCCGGCGGCCGTCCCGAGCAGGGGGCCGGCACGCCGCGACACGGCCGCGCACCTGGCGAACCGCCAGCGGGCAGCTTCGAGGACGCGCACGTTCCGCCGCCGCCGTGCCCTCGTGTTGCTGGCGACCCTCGCCGTCGTGGCGGCCATCGTGGCGGCGTGCAACGCCGTCACGAGCGCCGGCTCCAAGCCGCACAAGACGACGACGACCACGTCCGCTGCCAGTACGACCCGGGGATCCACGCAACCGCAGACCACGACGACGACGCTGCCGGCCGCCTTCGAGGTCGGGATTCACGCCTTCCACTGGGAGCGCAGGGGCGCCGGCGTCACCCACGTCGGCCCGACGGGGGCCGCCCTGCCCGGTCGGGTCCTCACGACCGAGATCCGCTACCCGACGCTGGCAGGCGCTGCCGGCGAGGAGACCTCGAACGCCGCCCCGTCAAAAGCCGGAGGCCCCTACCCGGTCATCATCTTCGCTCACGGTTTCGAGACGGAGCCGCTCGACTATGCCGCCCTCTTGGACAGCTGGGTGAGGGCCGGCTTCGTCGTCGTCTCGCCGGTCTTCCCGGACGAGAGCCAAGAGGCCGTGACCGATGCGGGCGGCATGTCCAACCCGTCCATCGCCGACACGCTCGAAGACGACGTCTACAACGAGCCGGGCGACATCGTCTATGTCGTGAAGCAGCTGCAGTCGATCGCCAGCGACCCGTGGGGCAGTCACCTCGCCGACGTCATGAACCTGTCCGACGTCGGGCTTGCCGGGCAGTCGGACGGGGCAAACGTCGTTGCCGCTCTCAGCTACGCCTCGGGCCTGCACACGCTCTACGCGCAATTGCCCTCGGCACCAAAGGCGGTCGCCGTCCTCTCGGGCGTGATGTGGAGCACGGAGAGCACCGGGGAGTACGGGGCTTCCTCCGGTTCGCCCCCCCTCCTGCAGGTGCAGAGCGACGCCGACGGGTGCGTGTCCCCGACGCTGGCTTCCTATCTGTTCGCCAAGGTGCAGAGCGGGCTCGCCTCGAAGTGGTGGGTGACCCTGCTCGGGGCTGGTCACCTCGGTCCCTACGAGGGCGTGGCGCCCTGGGCGGCCGTCGTCGAGGCCGCCACGACGAAATTCTTCGAGCTCGAGCTGAACTGGCGGGCGTCGTCGAGCTCGGCGGCTGCCGTCGAGGCTGCCGCCGCCGTCAGTGGTGTCGCCGAGATCACCTCGAGCGTGGGCGAGTCGACGGTGCCGCAGGTGCAGCTGATCCCGGGTTGCTGAGCGCCAGCTGAGATGGCGAGCACCTCTGCCTCGGTCGCGTATCTCGACAACGCCGCCACGACGGCGCTGCGTCCCGAAGTGCTCGAAGCCATGCTGCCTTGGCTGACGACGGCCTACGGCAACGCCTCGGCGGGCCATTCGATGGCCCGGACGGCGCGACGGGCCGTCGACGACGCCCGTGAGTCACTCGCCGAGGTGCTCGGCGGTGAGCCTGGCGAGGTCGTCTTCACGAGCGGCGGCACGGAGGCGGACAATCTTGCCGTCACGGGCGCCGTCCTCGCCGCTCGTGAGCGCCGGCCCGACGGTCTGCTCAGCGCCTGCAGCGCCATCGAGCATCCTGCCGTTCTCGAGCCCGTCCGGGCGGCCGGTGGCGAGACGCTTCCGGTCACTTCCCAGGGCGTCCTCGACCTCGACCGTCTGCAGGAGTGGCTGGCGCTGCACGCCGGCCGTGTCGCCGTTGTGTCGGTGATGCTCGTCAACAACGAGACGGGCGTCATCGAGCCGGTTGGGCGGGTCGCTGCGCTCGCACGCCAGCTCGCGCCGGATGCGCTCGTGCACACCGACGCCGTGCAAGGGCTCGGCTGGCTGGATGTCGCCTCTCAGTGCGCCGATGCCCATCTCGTCACCGTGAGCGCACACAAGTTCGGCGGGCCGAAGGGCACCGGTGCCCTCCTCGTGCGCTCCGAGGCGCGGCACCGGCTCCGGCCCGTCCTCCGCGGCGGGCCACAGGAACGGGAGCTGCGAGCCGGCACCCACGACGTCGCCGGCATCGTCGGAATGGCCTGCGCCGCCCGCCTCGCCTCCGCCGAGCGCCAGCAATCGTCGCGTCGCGTCTCGAAGCTCGCGCAGCAACTGGTGACGGGCGTGCTCGCCGCCGTCGAGGGATCGGGAACGGCCGTGCCTGACGAGGGTCGTATCGCGGCCATTTGCAACCTGTGGTTCGAGGGTGTGGAGGCCGAGGAGCTCCTCCTCGTCCTCGACGAGCTCGGCGTGTGCGCCTCCGCCGGCTCTGCTTGTGCCAGCGGCGCTCTCGAGCCGAGCCACGTCCTGCTGGCGATGGGCAGGTCGCCGGACGAGGCGAGGCGGCACATCCGCCTGTCGCTCGGGCATTCGACGACGGCAGCCGACGTGGAGCACGCCCTCGAGGCGATCCCGCAGGCGGTCGCCCGGTTGCGCAGCCGGCACTGACCGGGCGACCGGTTTCCTGCCATCGAAGTCGCCAGGGTGTCTGGGAAGCTGTCGCCGTGCGAGACGACGGCGGCCGCAAGCACTCGATGCGAACACGCCGGATCGCCCGAGCCGTTGCCGTGTCGGCTCTGGCGGCCTCGAGCGCGGCGTGCAGCCTCGTCGGAGGTGCGACTCCTTCGACCTCGACGGCACTCCCGACCACCACCACCTTGCCGGCGTCGTTCGAAGTCGGGATCCACACGTTCCAGTGGGCCGACACCGCTCCCGGTGTCAGCCATGTCGGTCCGGACGGAACCGTCCCGGGACGCCAGCTGATCACGGAGGTGCGTTACCCCACGTTGGCCGGCGCCGCGGGCTTCGAGACGAAGAACGCTCCACCGGCCAGCGTCGGTGCCCCCTTCCCGGTGGTCGTCTTCGCCCACGGCTACGACACCGAGCCGTCGGACTACGCCGCCTTGCTGGACTCCTGGGTGAGAGCCGGCTTCGTCGTCGTGTCGCCGAGATTCCCGGACGAGAACGCCGCCGCCGTCAAAGCCGCCGGCGGCCCGCAGCCGTATCTCGAGGAGGACGAGTTCAACGAACCGGGCGATCTCGTCTACGTGTTGACGCAGTTGGGCTCCATCGCCGACCAGCCCTGGGGCCACGAGTTGAGAGGCACCCTGAACCTGTCCGACATCGCCCTCGCCGGCCAGTCGGACGGCGCCGACGTCGTGGCCGCCCTCAGCTTCGCAGCCCTCTTCAAGTCGACGTATCGGCAACTCCCGAGCATGCCGAAGGCGGTCGTGGTCATGTCCGGCACGGAGTGGGCCACGACGCTCGACCAATCGGTCGGCGCCTATGCCGGTGGCCCGCAGTCCCCGGCCCTGCTGCAGATCCAAAGCGACGCCGACGGTTGTGTTCGTCCCGGCTCCGAACCGGACCCCCAGGCGGGCACCGCTCTTCGTCTCTGGAGCGACCTCGAGCCCACTGTTGGCTCGAAATGGTTCGTGACGCTGCTTGGCGCAGACCATCTCGGCCCGTACGAGAAGAAAGCGCCGTGGGCGGCCGTCGTCGAATCCGTGACGACGAGATTCCTCGAGCTCGAGTTGCGATGGCGCTCCTCGTCGGTCTCGGCGGCGAGCGTCCGTCGCGCCGGGACCCGCAGCGGAGTGTCCCGGGCCGTCAGCATGAAAGAGGTGGACATGCCGCTCGCAGCGCCGAACGGCTCGTGCGGACTGCAGCAGTAGACCGAGGGCACATGCTGGCGAGCAACGACCACGGAGGCAGACCATGACCACACAACCGGTTCCTTCGGCGACGGCGGCAGGCACGATCGGGATCGGCGGTGACCTCACCGTCAACCGGATCGGCTTCGGGGCGATGCGGGTCACCGGTGAGGGTATCTGGGGACCACCCCCCGACTTCGACGCCGCCCGGGCGGCACTGCGGCGCGCCGTCGACCTCGGCGTCAACTTCATCGACACGGCCGACTCCTACGGGCCGGACGTGAGCGAGACCCTCATCGCGGCGGCGCTGCAGCCCTATCCCGACGGCCTCGTCATCGCCACCAAGGGCGGCCTCGTGCGCCCGGGGCCGGGCCGCTGGGAGCCGGACGGGCGACCGGAGCACCTGCGGGAGGCATGCGAGGGCAGCCTCCGCCGGCTCGAGCTCGATCGCATCCCGCTCTACCAGTTCCACAGGGTCGACCCGAAGGTGCCGCTGGCGGAATCCATCGGGGCCCTCGTCGAGCTGAAGGACGAGGGCAAGATCCGTCACATCGGCATCTCGAACGTCACCGAGCAGCAACTGCGCGAGGCTGAGGCGCTCACCCCTGTCGTGTCGGTCCAGAACCGCTACAACGCCACTGATCGGTCCTCGGAGTCGATGGTCGATGCCTGCGAGCGAAAGGGGCTCGTCTTCCTGCCCTGGGCGCCGATCCAGGAGGCAGAGCGAGGAGAGGCGACACGAAGCGCCGCCGCCCGTCTCGGTGCGACGGAGCGTCAGGTCGTGCTCGCCTGGATGCTGGCGCGATCGCAGCAGATCCTTCCCATTCCCGGCTCCGGCTCGGCCGACCACGTCGAGGCGAACATCGCGGCTGCCTCGCTCGAGCTCACCCCGGAAGAGGTTGCCGCCATCTCGGCGGGAAGCTGAGCCCGGGCATGTTGGCGCAGAGCATGCCAGGGCCGGGGAGCCGTGACGGTGCACCCGGCCGTGTCCGACGTGACACGGCGTTCTGAGAAACTGTCCCCGTGCGCGTCCTCGTCGCTCTGTCCGGTGGAGTCGACTCCTCTGTCGCCGCCGCCTTGTTGCGCGCCGATGGCCACGACGTCGTCGGCGCCACCATGAAGCTGTGGGGTGGTGCCTCCGACTCGGGCTGCTGTTCGGTCTCCGACGTCGACGATGCCCGGCGGGTGGCGGACCGGCTCGGTATCGATCACCACGTCTTCAACTTCACGGAGGAGTTCGAGCGCCACGTCGTCGCTCCCTACGTGCTGGCGCACGCATCCGGGCTGACGCCGAACCCGTGCATCGAGTGCAACCGCCACCTCAAGTTCCGCACCTTCCTCGACCGGGCGGTGCGCCTCGGCTACGACGCCATCGCCACCGGTCACCACGCCCGCGTCGATCGAGAGAGCGGCCGCCCCCGCCTCCTGCGCGGGGCGGATGCCGCCAAGGACCAGTCGTACGTCCTCTCGTGCCTCACCGAGCGCGAGCTCGACTACCTGCTGCTGCCCATCGGCGCGCTCACGAAGCCCGACGTACGGTCCATCGCCGCCTCCCTCTGCCTGCCGACGGCCGCCAAGGCGGACAGCCAGGACGTGTGTTTCGTGCTGGGAGGCTCCGGCTCCTCAGGCCGGGAGCGCTTCCTCTCGGAGCGCCTGACCCTGCATCCGGGCGTTGTCGTCGACGCCTGCAGCGGCGAAGAGGTGGGGAGCGTGCCGGCCGTCGAGCTCGTGACGCTCGGGCAGCGACGCCGGCTCGGCGGAGGCGGCCATGGTGGCAAGGGCAGCGAGCGACGTGACGGCGGGCCAGAGCGCCGCTTCGCCGTCAAGGTCGATGTCGAGCGTCGCCGCGTCGAGGTTGGGCCGGAGTCCGGCCTTCTCGGCACCGAGGTGCTGCTCACGGAGCGGACCTGGGTGCACTCCGCCCTCGCCGTCGGCACCGAGGTGCTGGCGCAGGCGAGCGCCCACGGCCATGCGTTCGAGGCGATCGTGACACCCGACGGTCTCGGCTACCTGAGGGCACGCCGCCGGGTCGCCCCGGGCCAGACGGTCGCCCTCTACGTCGGTGACGAGGTCGTGGGCTCCGGTATCGCACGAGGTGCGGCGGCGTGAGCGACCGAGGGGCGCCCTTCGGGCCTGATCCCTCGCTCGAGCCCGCCGAACGGGTGCGCCAGCTGCGGGACACGATCCGCTACCACGCCGAGCGCTACTACAACGACGCCGCCGGCGCCGAGATCCCCGACGCCGACTACGACAGCCTCGTCGACGAGCTCGCCCGCTTGGAGGCAGAGCACCCCGAGCTGGAGGCGGAGGACTCGCCGACCGTCGTGGTGGGCTGGGGGGCGGCGCCTGCCACCCTGTTCCCGCCGGCGCCCCACTCGGTCCCCATGATGAGCCTCGACAAGGTCGTGAGCTTCGAGGAGATCGTGGCTTGGGGGAACCGAACCGAACGCCTGCTCGGTCTGGGCGCCGAAGAGTCGGCCGCCCTCGCCTTTGTCTGCGAACCGAAGATCGACGGGCTCTCGATCTCGATCACCTACGAGGGCGGCAAGCTCGCCCGGGCGGCCACTCGGGGTGACGGGCGCGTCGGAGAGGACGTGACCGCCAACGTGCGAACGATCAGGGACGTGCCTCACGAGCTCGCCCTCGACGCCGCCGAGCTGCCGGAACGCATCGAGATACGCGGAGAGGTCTATCTCCCGCTGACCGCTTTCGAGGAGATGAACTCCCGGCAGGCAGCCGCCGAGCTACGCCTGTTCTCCAACCCGCGCAACGCCGCCGCCGGCTCGCTCCGTCAGCGCGACCCGGCGATCACCGCCAGCCGGGCGCTCTCGATCTGGGCCTATCAGCTCGTTGTCGTCGGAGACGGGGCCGCCGGCTCCCTCGCGCAGCCGACCCGTCACAGCGAGTCGCTCGAGGTCATCGCCCGGCTCGGCCTCCCTGTGAACCCGGAGACCAAGCGCCTGACCGGTCTGCAGGCGGTCTACGACTTCTGCACTGATCTGCAGCAGCGGCGCCACGCTCTCGGCTATGAGATCGACGGTGTCGTCGTCAAGATCGACGACATCTCACTGCACCGGCGGCTCGGGGCGACCTCGCACGCCCCTCGTTGGGCCGTGGCCTACAAGTTCCCCCCCGAGGAGCGCTCGACCCTGCTCGAGGACATCATGGTGTCCATCGGCCGGACGGGCAGGGCGACCCCGTTCGCAAAGCTCACACCGGTGCGAGTGGGCGGCTCGACGGTCGGTCTCGCCAGCTTGCACAACCAGGACCAGGTGGCGTTGAAGGACGTCCGCCCCGGTGACACCGTCATCGTGCGCAAGGCGGGAGACGTCATCCCCGAGGTCGTCGGGCCAGTGCTGTCGGCCCGTCCGGAGGGACTCGCAGCCTGGCAGTTCCCGAGGCAGTGTCCCGCCTGTGGCCGCGAGCTCGTCCGGTTGCTCGGGGAGTCGGATACCTACTGTGTGAACAACGACTGCCCGGCACAACGGGTGCAGCGGGCGGCCCATTTCGCCTCCCGCGGCGCCATGGACATCGAGGGTCTCGGCGAGCAGCGCGTCAGCCAGCTCATCGGCGACGGTCTCATCGTCGACGCCGCCGACTACTACCAGCTCACCACCGAGCAGCTCGAGCAGCTCGAGGGCTTCGCGGCGATCTCGGCTCGCAACCTCGTGGCGGCGATCGACGCCTCCCGCCAGCGACCCCTCGCCAACCTGCTCGTGGCGCTCGGTATCCGCCACGTCGGTGGAACCGTGGCGCAGTCACTTTCCGCCGGTTTCGGCGATCTCGACGGCATCATGGAGGCAGCTGAAGACGATCTGGCGGCTGTCGAGGGGGTCGGCCCGACGATCGCCGCCAGCGTGGCGCGCTTCTTCGCCCTCGAGGCGAACCGGGGCTTCGTGGAGCGCCTGCGGAAGGGGGGTGTCTCCTTCGGCACGCACGTGACCTCCGACCTACCTCAAGTGCTCGCCGGAAAGTCCGTCGTCGTCACCGGGACCCTCGAGGGCTGGTCGCGGGAGGAGGCGGAGGAGGCGATCACCGAACGCGGCGGCAAGTCTCCCGGTTCGGTGTCCGCCCGCACGACCGCCGTGGTGGTGGGCGTCTCGCCGGGAGCCTCCAAGCTCACGAAGGCAGAGCAGCTCGGGGTACCGGTGTTGGACGAGGAGGGTTTCCGCCGGCTGCTCGACACGGGCGAGCTGCCGTGATCGCAGGCGCCCCGGCCGCACGCTCCCGCCGCCGCCGCCTCGCACTCATCGTCGCCCTCCTCGTCGTCGCTTCGGGCGCCTTCGGGGCCACGGCCATCATCGTCTCGCGGCGCCCGGCGCCGCGGCTGCACGTCGCCCCTGGCCCGGGCGCCGGCAGCGGCGGTGGCTCGCTCGGCCGTGGCACGCTCGTTCCGGCGGCCGACCTCGTCTCCGATCCCGTCTTCGTGACCTCGACCATCGGCTTTGCCCTCGAGACCCCCGACCTCGGCAACCTCGCCGTCGAACGCCTCGCCCGCAGCGACGATGCCGGGCGCAGCTGGCACGTGACGGGATCGCCGTTCCCGGTGAACTGGGGATTTTCCACCCTGCAGTTCATATCGCCGGCGCAGGGCTACATCTTCGGGCATTCCGGCCTGCTCGACACCTCCGACGGGGGTGCGTCGTGGCACCAGGTCACGGGCTTGAACGGGGGCCTGCAGCGCGCCATCCCACTCGGCAGCAACGTGTGGGCGACTTACACGACCTGCCCGCCCACCGGCGTGCCGGGCGCCTGCGCCGTGGGTGTGGCCATCTCGACCGACGATGGCAACGAGTGGCACGACGTCTCCCCTCCGCACCTCAGCGAAGCTCCAGGCGGCGGTGACATCCTCGCCCGCTGGAGCCTGCAGGCCGCCTATGTGCTCTCCTACGGCTCCTCGGGCGGGGGCCTCGCCTACACCGGCAACGACGGCCGCACCTGGACGCATCTTGCCGATCCCTGCTCGGGCCCGTTCGAACGGGAGGACTTCGCCGCCCCGCCGGCGCCACCTGGGGCGAGCTCAGCCCTCTGGCTCATCTGTGGCTCCATCACGACGGCAGGCGAGGAGGGCGAGCCGAAGCTCGTCTATCGCTCCTACGACGACGCCAAGCACTGGACACTCGTCGCCTCGACGGGTTTCACGAGCCCGGGCACGGTGCCGGTCGGGCGCATACCGCTCTCGGGCTGGGTCTCCCAGCTCGCCACCATCAGCTCGACGCAGGCCTGGCTCGGCGTCGCCGGCTCCGGCGTCATCGTGTCCTTCGACTCCGGAGTCACCTGGGCAACCGCCGAGGGAATCCCGACGACGCAGCCCGACACGGAGGTGGGCGTCACGTTCAACAACGGCGTCCTCGGGTGGACGATCGTGTTCCGGAGAGGTGTCTGGCGAACCGTCGACGCCGTGCGCTGGGAGCTCATGGACGGCTGAGCGAGCAATCCCGGCGACCCTCCACCGCTCGGGGACGATCAACCAGTACCGTTAGAGCCGAGTTTCATGACGAGCATCGCAGAACAGGTCGGCCGCGTTGTAGGCGGCCGGTACCGGCTGCTCGCCCCGGTCGGTACCGGCGCGTCCTCCCAGGTCTACGCGGCGAGTGACACGCGTCTCGCTCGTCGCGTCGCCGTCAAGGTGCTGCACCCGATGCTGGCGGGCGACCGCGCCTTCCTGCGGCGCTTCCGTGCCGAGGCTCGTTTGGCGGCCTCCCTCGACCACCCGCACATCATGCGGGTCTTCGACTGGGGCGAGGAGACCGAAGGCCCCTACCTCGTGCTCGAGTACCTCGGTGGCGGCAGCCTGCGTGCCCTGCTGGACACGGGGGCGCGGCTCAGCCACGCCCAAGTGGCCGCCGTCGGGGCGCAGGCCTCCGCCGGCCTCGCCTATGCACATCGGCGCGGCATCGTTCACCGCGACATCAAGCCGAGCAACCTCCTCTTCGACGACGAAGGGCACCTGCGCATCGCCGACTTCGGGGTGGCGCGGGCGCTGGCGGAGTCGGCTCTCACCGAGCCGCTCGGGGCCATCTTCGGCACGGCCCGCTACGCCTCCCCCGAGCAGGCCGAAGGGCGCGCCCTCGACGACCGCACGGACGTCTACTCCCTCGCCCTCGTGCTCTATGAGACCCTCACCGGCCGGGTGCCCTTCGGCGGCGACACGATCAGCGGCATGTTGATGGCTCGTGTCGGTGCCGTCCTGCCGTCGGCACCCGAGCTCGGGCCCCTCGCACCCATCCTCGGCCAGGCGGCCATCTCCGAGCCGCTCGCCCGTTTGGACGCGGCGGCCCTCTGCTCGGATCTCGAGCTCCTCGCCCGCGAGCTGCCGCCTCCCTCGCCGCTCCCCCTCGCCCGCACGTCACCGGCTCCTGGCACCGTGACCTGGTCGGAGCGCGACCCAACGGTGGTCGACACCGCCGCTGTGGAAGCGATGGCACCTGCGCCTGCTTCTCCCGCTCCGAGCATCACGTCGCCGCCGGGGGACGTTGCGCCCGAGCCGGACGTCGGCGACCTCACGCTCCTCGGACTGGGCGCCGAGGCGGCGGCCCTCGAGGCTGCCGGCCACCTCGAGCTTGCGCCTTCGACCGATGAGGCGGATGCAGCCACGCTGCTGCAGCCGCGGCTGGCCGGGGATCAGCCGGAGGTGGCGGCGGATCAGCCGCCGTCGCGGCACCCACCGGCACCGTCCCAGCCGGGGCGCCGGAGGTTGCGCTGGGTCAAGTGGGTCGTGGCCGTCGTGATCCTCCTCGGTGCTGCCGGGACGGCTGCCGCCCTCCAGGTTCGCAACAACGTCTACGACCACGTCGTGCCGCGCCTGACGTCGCTCCCGCTCGCACGGGCGAAGCAAGCCGCCGCCCACGTCGACCTCGTCGCCAGGGAGACCTCGACGGCGTGGGACGCCGGCGTGCCGGCCGGGTACGTCATCGCCCAGTCTCTGCAGGCGGGTCGCCACGAGCGGGCCCACACCGTCATCGGCCTGGAGGTTTCCCGAGGTGTCGAGCCGGTCCCGATCCCGAGCCTGGCGGGCGACTCCCGCCTCACGGCCATCCGGACGCTGACGGCCGGTCACCTGCGCCACTCGCTCCTCTACAGCTACAGCGAGACGGTCCGCAACGGCAACGTCATCTCCTGGAGCCCTCGCGGCAAGGACGTCGCCCCCAACACGAAGGTCGTCGTGTGGATCTCGGCGGGACCGCCGCCGAGGCCGGTGCCGGTCGTGCCCCATACCGACACGTTCCAGCAGGCACAACAGCTACTGGCGAGCTACGGGTTCAAGGCCGTGAAGGACACCGCCTACAGCCTGAGCGTCGGCGAGGGCCTCGTCATCTCGACCTCGCCGGCTCACTCGGCCGGCTCGCAGGCCTACGGATCGGTCGTGCACGTCACGATCTCGCTCGGACCCCGCTCGTATCCGATCCCACCCCTCTTCGCCGGTGAGACGGTAGGGCAGGCGACTCAGAAGCTCAAGTCCCTGGGTTTCTCCGTGAAGGTGTACGGCTTCGGCGGAACCGTCGTCTCGGAGTTTCCCTATGCCGGCACCCTCGTCCGGCAGGGCACGGTCGTCTACCTCTACAGCGTGTAGCGCCACCGACTCCGATCGGGGCGTCTGGCGCCGTACAAGCTGACGACGTGGTGGCGAGCCCGCCGAGCGGCTTGCGTTTGACCAGGAAGGCCCAGTCCTGACAACGTGGCAGGCCGAGGGTTCTGGGCAGCCGCGCAGCGCCCTCGTTTTGGTCAACGCCGAGGAGGACACACGGTCATGGGTGCGCTGGACGGAAAAGTCGCCATCATCACCGGAGCCGCTCGTGGCATCGGGCGCGAGCACGCTCTGCTCTTCGCCAGCGAAGGCGCCAAGGTCGTCGTGAACGACCTCGGCGGTGCCGTGGACGGTTCGGGCGACGACCGCTCACCTGCTGAGCAGGTCGTGGACGAGATCAAGGCAATGGGCGGCGAGGCCATCTCAAACGCTGACAACGTCGCCGACTGGGAGGGCGGGCAGCGTCTCGTCAACGCCGCCGTGGAGGCCTTCGGCGACCTCCACATCCTCGTCAACAACGCCGGCATCCTGCGCGACCGGGTGCTCGTGAACATGACGGAGGAGGAGTGGGACGCCGTCATCCACGTTCACCTGAAGGGTCATTTCGTCCCGACCCGGTGGGCAGCCGCCTACTGGCGCGAGCAGTCCAAGGCCGGCAAAGAGGTCAAGGCGGCCGTCGTGAACACGTCCTCCACCTCCGGCTTGCTCGGCAACCCGGGCCAGGCGAACTACGGCGCCGCCAAAGCCGGCCTTGCTGCCTTCACGATCATCACGGCTCAGGAGCTGTCCCGCTACGGCGTGCGCGTGAACGCCATCGCCCCGGCCGCTCGCACTCGTATGACGGAGTCGACGCCCGGGCTGTCCGACATCGTGCAGCCACCCCCCGACCCGGGTGCCTTCGACGCCTGGGATCCGGCCAACATCTCACCCCTCGTCGGGTACCTCTCGAGCGACCTGTGCCCGTTCACGGGGAAGGTCTTCTTCGTGCAGGGCGGCAAGGTGCAGTACTTCCAGCCGTGGACCCTCACGCACGAGATCGACAAGGGCGACCGCTGGACGGTGGGCGAGCTGGCCGAGCAGATGCCGAGCATCGTCGACGGGACGGCCACTCGCTCCTGAGGCGCTCCGGTTCCGAGACGGCAAAACGGCCACCGGCAAGGCTGAGCCCTGTCGGTGGCCGTTCCCGCCGGTCCGCCGTGGTGCCGCGAGCTACGTCGGATCGAATTCCGAGTACCAGAGCATGGCGTCGGATGACTTCCCGGCGTTCTGTCCCGTCCAGGCGGCATAGAGCGTCGGCCCGCCGGCGGCGAGCGCCGGGCTGTAGGTCGTGAGGGCGCCCGTGACCCGCCGGGCCAAGCTCCACGATCCTCCGTAGAGCTTGTTGGGGCTGTCCGAGGTGTAATAGAAGTTGTGCGATGTCTGGCCCCTGAACCCCAGGTAGAGGCTTTGACCGACCACCGCCAGCGCCGGGCCGGCGCTGCTTCCTCCCCGGATGGTGGCGACTCCGCCGAATCCGAAGAGCGAGTACACCTCGAACTGCAGCTTGTCCGACGTGGTCGTCCAGGCGATGACGGCGGCGGACAGGTTGGGGAAGAACGTGATCGCCGGTCGCGAGGCCGTGCTGGCGCCCGGGACCTTCATCTGGGCACCCCAGCTGCTGCCCGTGTCGATGGAGAACCAGACGCTGTCGCTCCCGTGCCCCTTCCAGGCGGCGAAGAGCTCACCGCCGAAGGACGTGATGGCCGGGCCGTTGTCGCTGAGGGCCTTGCCGGCGCCGGCGACGGCGGCTTTCGACCACTTGCCGTGGCTTAAGGACGACACCTCGACCTTGCCGGTCGTCGCATCGGTCCAGGCGACAAACGGCGTTCCCTTGTCGATGGTGATCGAGGGGGGAGCGTCCGACTCGGCGGCGACCCCTGCCGGCTTGACGTCCGAGAAGCTGCCCCACTTGGTGCCGTTGTAGGTCTCGTAGAAGATCTGGGAGGGCGTCCCGTACGGCGTGGCGTTGATGGACACGGCATACAGCGTGTGTTCCCAGACGGCGATCGAGGGTCCCCCGTTGAGGAAGGTCGACGTGGCCGTGTTCTGTCCGGTCCACAGCGAGCCACCGCAGAGGGACTGGGCGAGGTCGCCACCCACCGGGGTGCCGATTCCGGTCACCATGTCGTAGCCGGCAGTTGCCGGGTAGTCGCCGTGGTGATCTCCGAGGGCATCGTTTTCACCCTTCGTGACGTCGTTGAAGTCCTGCGGCGTGCTCCCCGCCAGCTTGTACAGCCTCGGGTTGAGAAACCCGACGGGTGTCTTGCGGCAGGAGGCGGACGAGTCGTCGATGAGGGCCGTGAGCGCCGCCCAGTCGGGCGCCGCCAAGGACGTGCCGAACACGGTGAGCCACTTTCCCTGGTTGTACATGGCGTACGACACGCCGGCGTCGGCGCTCACGTCGGGCACCTCGCGGCAGACGCCGGCTTTGCCGAGGCCGCAGGGGCCGCCGCTCGAGTACTTGTTCGAGACGCCCTTTCCGCTCTGCCAGGTCGGCATCGGCCAGAGCGACGAGATGCCGCCGCCGCTGCCCTGCCATCCGACCTCCGTCGGCGGCAGCCCCGGAGGGTCGCCGTCGGCCGAGAGGTCGGTGCCGCCGACGCCGGTGACGTCGGGCTGGGAGGCAGGGTCGGTAACCGACAGCTGCGTCTCGGTCGGCTTCACCGGAAGTGCGGAGCATGCCTCGGAGCCCGAGTCGCCCGAGGCGGCGAACACGGTCTGGTGCTGTGTCGCCATGGCGGCGAAGATCGTCGCCTCGGCACTCGGCAGTCCGTCGGCGACGGCCTGTGACTCGCACGTCCCCCAGCTCGTGCTGACGACCGGGGCACCGTCGTTCACCTGTATCTCCGTGTAGTTGTCCAGGATCCCGGTCGGCGTCGAAGGTGCCTCGTAGACGAGCACGTTCGTGAGCTGCGGGTCGAGTCCGATGACGTCCTCGACGTCGACGTCGGCCTCGAGGGCGCCGCGGCCCGTCGTGTTGGAGTTGCCGCCGTCCTCCGGCTCATAGGTGATTGCGACGTGCGTCCCGTAGCAGCGTTGGTAGGCGGCGACGTCCGACGCCGGGAAGCCGGAGAGCTCGAACAGGGCGATGCTCTTCCCGCTGCCGAAGTCTCCGGCGGCGTAGAGAGGCTCGAAGTCGTAGGCCTGCGCGATGTCGCCGGCGGTACGCGCCAAGGTGCCCGTGGCGCCGCTGCAGGCCACTGGCTGGCCGGCCGGTTCGTTCCCGCTGGCGCCTTCAGGGGTGGCGGTGCCGGCGCCGCTTCGAGCCGCAGGTGGCGTGCTGAGGAGGCCCTCCGGCGCCACTTGCACGAGGTTGTCGAGCCCGACGACCGACTGCACGAAGGGGGCGATGGCGCTCGGCAGCTTGGCGGCTGTCGTGTTGGCGTCGACGACCGCCCCCGAGGGCAGCCGGAAGGCGTGCATGCTGACGCCGAAGGCCGATTCCGCCACCCCCACCGTCGTGCTCACGGGGAGGATGAGGTCGTTTCCCGACACCTGCCCGACGACGAGGCCGGCCTGGCGCAGCCGGGCGCTCACCTGCGCGATGGCGAACGGCGTCGCCCCGAACATCGGGCCGAACTCGCCCTTGCTCAGGTAGCGGCCATAGAGCGGCGAGGAGGGGTCCGAGACGGCGGCGACGAACTCGCTGAGGGCGAGCGGGTCGCGGGGGCGGAGCGCCACGTCGATGTCGAGGCGCCCGAGCCGTGACGACGCCCCGAGCTCGGTCACCCCGGCCGGCACGACGGCGGCTCCGCCTACCACCGTCCAACCGGACGCCCTCGTCGTGTTGACGGCGGCGCCGGCGCCGGGCACCGGAGCGAGCAAGCTGAGCCCGGCGACAGCGAGGAGCACCGACGTCATGCAGACGCCGAGCGACGTCAGCAGGCGTGCGCTCCGCCGTCGCAGCCGTCTGTCGATCGAGTGAGCCGGGATGGAGCGAGACATGGTGACCTCCGATGAGTTGCCGTCGCAGCGGTCCGGCAGCGTTGCCGGCACCGCTACCTTGCGCCCGGCGGATTACCGGCACGTTGCAGGCGGCTAACACGCCGGACGAGCGCTCAGATGACCTGCACGATGGCCATCAGTAAGCTGCGACAGTGGCCTGTCATGAGCGTGAATGCTCGGGGCCCTGATGGGGCCCGCCGACGCGGGTTCGTCGCCGTGGGAGTTCGGGATCCTCGGTCCGCTTGAGGTCCGCTCGGGCACCCAGTCGCTCGAGCTGCGACGGATCAAGGAGCGCAGTCTGCTGGCAGCGCTGCTGCTTCGCGTCAACCGGGTCGTGTCCCTCGACCAGCTTGCGGCCGTGCTCTGGGAAGACGTCGGGGCGCCGCGGCCTCCGGCGACGTTGCGCGTTCACGTCTCGCGGCTTCGCCAGGCGCTCGCAGCCCTGGACGCCGACCCCGTGATCGTCACGAGCGGTCGCGGTTACGCGCTGCAGGTGCCGGCGGACTGCGTCGATGCCGCCCGCTTCGAGAAGCTGGCCGAGGTTGGTCGCCGCCAGCTCGTCGGCGGTGACCCGGCCGCCGCCGCCCTGACATTGGGGGACGCCCTTGCCCTCTGGCGAGGCCCCGTGCTCTCCGACCTCTCGCTCTCCCCGGCGCTCGAGCCGGAGCTGGCACGGCTCGAGGAAGGCCGCCTCACCGTCCTCGAGGACCGCGTCGAGGCGGAGCTCGGGTGTGGGCGCCACCATGCGGTTGTCGGCGATCTCGAGCGACTCGTCACCGAGACGCCGCTTCGCGAACGGCTGTGGGGTCAGCGCATGGTGGCCCTCTATCGCTGCGGGCGCCAAGCCGAGGCGCTGCGGGCCTACGAGGACCTGCGGGTCCTCCTACGCGAGGAGCTCGGCATCCGCCCCACCCCGGCCCTTCGGCAGCTGGAGCAGGCGATCCTCGACCAAGACCCCAGCCTGGACTTGCACCAAGGGCCGGCAACCGTGTCGACAACCGCAACCGAGGAGGCGCCGGGCTCGCTCCCGCGCGACGGCCCGGCGGCGCACGACCACCCCGGCGGCCGAGTCGGGCTGCTCGGGGAGCTGCGCGGGCCGCCCGAGGAGCCGGCGCCCGCCGTCGTCAGCGCCGAGCCGGACACCGAGCGACCCGAGATCCGCTTTCCTGCCCGCCTCGCCGCTCACGCCGTGGCGCCCTTCTCGGGCCGGCAGGATCAGGTCGCCTCCCTCATGGAGGCGTGGAAGGAGGCGTCTTCCGGCGCTCGCCGCGTCGTGCTCGTGTCAGGCGAAGCCGGAATCGGAAAGACCCGCCTCGCCGCCGAGTTCGCCCGCACGGTTCACGAGTCGGGTGCCATCGTGCTCTTCGGCCGCTGCGACGAGGACATCGGGATGCCCTTCCAGCCCTTCGTCGAAGCGCTCGAGCAGGTGGCACTGTCAGGTCCGGGCGCGGGGTCCTTCGGTCGTCACGGTGGGGAGCTCGTGCGCCTGATCCCTGACCTGGGGCGCACCGTGCCCTCCCTCGAGCCGCCGACGCGGGCGGATCCCGGCACCGAGCGCTATCTCCTCTTCGACGCCGTCGTCGGCTGCCTGCAGGCCCTCTCGTCCGACGCCCCGGTCCTGCTCGTGCTCGACGACCTGCACTGGGCGGAGAAACCCACCCTGCTGTTGCTCCGTCACCTCGTGCGTGCCTCGGATCCGATGCGCCTTCTCGTCGTCGGCACCTACCGCGACACCGACTTGGACCGCACCCACCCCTTGTCGGACGTGCTCGCCGACCTGCGCCGCGAACCTGGCGTCTCCCGCTTGGCGCTTCTCGGCTTGGACATCGGCGGGGTGCGCGACATGCTCGCCCGCGGCACCGACCGCGTCGAGCCGCCCTCTGGCGAGCTCGGGCAGCTCCTGTGGTCGGAGACCAACGGCAACCCCTTCTTCGTGCAGGAGATCCTTCGCAGCCTCCTCGAGTCGCGTCAGGTGGTCGCACGTCGCGGCCTGCGCCGGCGCGACGACGAGATCTCCGAGCTCGGGATCCCGGAAGGGGTCCGCGAGGTCGTCGGCCGTCGCCTCAGCCGCTTGAGCGAGAACGCCAATGCCGTGCTCTCGCTCTCGTCGGTCATCGGAGCCGTCATCGACTTCGACCTCGTCGTCGAGCTCTCCGGACTGAGCGAGGAGGCAGTGCTCGACGTGCTCGACGAGGCGGCGGCGGCGTCGTTGCTTCGCGAGACGTCGGCCGGGACACATGAGTTCACCCATGCCATCGTGCGTTCGACGCTCTACGAGGAGCTGAGCACGGCCCGCCGCTCTCGCCGTCACCGCCAGGTGGCCGAGGCGCTCGAGCGGCGGGGCATGAAGGACGCCGCCGCCCTCGCCTATCACTTCCAACGCGCCGGCAAGACCGACGTCCGTGCCGTCGACTACTCGGTGGCCGCCGGCCAGGAAGCCCTCGACCGGCTGGCCTTCGACCAGGCGGTTGCCTTCTTCACTCAGGCGGTCGAGGCCGCCGATGACGTCGAGTCGCCACCGAGGCGGCGCTGCGAGCTCCTCATCGGGCTCGGAACGGCTCAGCGCTTGGCCGGCATCCCGGCGTCTCGCGAGACGCTGCTCGCCGCAGCCCGCCTGGCCCAGCATCTCGGCGAGAACGAGCTGCTCGCCCGGGCGGCGCTCGCCAACAACCGCGGGTTCGCCAGCACCGCCGGCTCCATGGACGACGAGCGGGTCGCCGTCTTGGAGGCGGCGCTCGACGGCGCCGGACCCGACGACTCGATGACGCGAGCCCGCCTCCTCTCCTTGCTCGCCGTCGAGCTCACCTGGCGGGATCCGACCTTGCGGCGCCTCGCCCTCGCCGACGAGGCCGTTGCGATGGCGCGCCGGCTCGGCGACGACGTCTGCCTCCTCGATGTCTGGACGAACGCCCACCTCGCCCTCTCCATCCCGGCTCGAGTACCGGGCCTCGTCGAGGAGCTCCCGGAGCTGCTGGCGCTCACGCAACGAGTCGGCGACGCCCAGCAGCTCATCCTTGCCTACGGGCTGGCCTCCGTGCACTGCGTGGAGATGGGCGAGCTCGACGAGGCCGAGCGCCTCCTCGAGGGCATCAGCCAACTGGCGGCCGACCTGAACAACCCCTTCTTCCGATGGGTGGAGTCCAACCACCGCTGTTGCAGGCTGACCATGTTCGGCAGCGGAGACGAGATCGAGCAGGCGGCCGTGGCTGCCTTCCAGGTCGGCCAGGAGAGCGGGCAGCCCGACCTCTACACCTGGTTCGCCCCGCAGCTCTTCGCCGCCCGCTGGTCGCAGGGGCGTCTCGGTGAGATCGTGGATCTCACTCGCCAGACCACGGCCGACACGCCGGGGCTGCAAGCCTGGCGTGCCGCCCTGGCGGTGATGTACGCCCGCGTCGGCGACGTCGCCAAGGCTGTCGACATCGTCGATGAGCTGGCGGCTGATCCGGCGAGCGCCTTTCCGCAGAACCTCGTCTGGCTCGTCGGCCACTCCCTGCTCGCCGAGGCGGTGGCAGCCGTCGGCACACCGGAGCAGGCCGCTCGGGAGTACGAGCTGCTGGCGATTTTCAACGGGCGCGTGCCCTGCCTGGCAAATGTGGCACGGCCGGCCGTCGCCCTCTCACTGGCCACCCTGGCGGCCAAGACGGGCGAGCACGAGCGAGCTGAGGAGCACTTCGCCGACGCTCTCGAGCAACACGCCCGGCTTGGAGCACCGGTCTGGTTGGCGCACACGCAGCTCGAGTGGGGTCGCTACCTGCTCGGTGCCGGACACCTCGAGCGGGCAGGCGCCCTTCTCGTGCTGGCGCGCGACGCAGCGGCCTCCGTCGGTGCTGTCGACGTCCTCGCCGCCGCCGGGGCGATGCTGCAGGAGGTGGGAGAGGCTCCTACTCGGTGATGTCTCGCATCCGTTGGGCGATCTCGAGATGGATGGGATCTGCCGGGGAACCCTGCAGCGCCAGCAGCTTCGACATGTCGCCCTCCACGCGGATGCGACCGGCCATGAAGGCCTGCATCGCCGCCTGCGGGTTGCCCTCGATGAGGGTGGCTTTGGCGGTGAGGTAGTCGATCGTGACCTTCAGGTCGGCGTCATCCAGGTGACCCTGGTCGAGCACGAGGTCGCCACCGGTCGTGTCGAGATGGGCGTCGAGGGTTCCCTCGCCGAAGGGCACGTCGTTCACGACGAGGTTCATCCGCATCGTCACGGGGGCGGCGGGCGCACGGTCGGCGTACTCGGCTCGGACCTTTCGAGCCTCTTCGGTCCATTCGGGGCTCAGGAACGGGTACGCAGCCATCGGGTAACTCCCTCGGTGATTCGTGGCGAAGTGCCTCGGGAGACTACCGGCTCGAAACGCCGGGCGCGGGTGCGGAGCCGCTTCCCGGCGGCCGGCGGGCCGGCGTTACCATGGCCCCGTGACCTCCGATGCCGTCTCACCGCGGTCTCCTGCCGCCCAGCCTGCGCCGTCCCCGATCCTGCCGGGGGCGGAGCCCTTCTCCGCAACGAACGGGCCGAACGGGATACTCGTACTGCACGGCTTCACCGGTAACCCGGGCTCCATGCGCCCCCTGGCGGAGGCCTTCGCCGACGCCGGCTTCACGGTGGACCTGCCGCTCCTGCCCGGGCACGGGACGAGTGTGGAGGACCTCATCGCCACGTCCTGGCACGACTGGTCGGAGGCCGCCGAGGCCGCCTACACACAGCTGGCGGCTCATTGCGACCGCGTCCTCGTGGCCGGCCTCTCCATGGGGGGCACGCTCAGCCTCTGGCTCGCCAGCCATCACCCCGACCTCAGTGGGGCCGTCCTCGTCAACCCGATGGTGGAGCCGGCGGCAGCCTCGTTCGTCGAGATGATGCAGGCGGTCGTGGACGCCGGCTCCGACCGCATCCCGGGCATCGGCTCGGACATCGCCAAGCCGGGTGGGGTCGAAGGCGCCTACGCCGAGACCCCCATCGTGCCGCTGCTGTCCCTGCTGGCGGCCGTCAGCGAGCTGGAGCCCGCCCTCGGCCGCCTCGACGCTCCACTGCTGCTCCTCTCGAGCCGCGCCGACCACGTGGTGCCGACGAGCTCGGGCGACCTCCTCGCCGAGCGCTACGGCGGGCCCGTCGAGCGGGTCTTCCTCGAGCACAGCTTCCACGTCGCCACCCTCGACAACGACGCAGCGGAGATCGAGGAGCGGGCGGTCGCCTTCGCCCTGAAAGTCATGTCGGCCTAGATGGCCGCCGGCCCGGAACGCATCTCGCTCGACGAAGTCCGCCACGTCGCCCGGCTGGCGCGTCTCGAGCTCTCCGAAGACGAGATCACCACGCTGCAAGGAGAGTTGTCCGCCCTGCTCGACCACGTCGATCGCGTGCGCCGCCTCGACACGGCCGACGTCCCACCGACGGCGCACCCGCTGCCGCTCGAGAACGTCCTGCGTCCGGACGAGGTAGGGCCCTGTCTCGAGCGGGAGGAAGTCCTCGCAGCGGCTCCCGCCGTCGAGAGCCACCGCTTCCTCGTGCCGTCGATCCTCGGGGATGCCCCGTGAGCGAGGCACCCGAGGGGCATCTGCTCGACCGGGGCGCGCGGGCGATCGCGACCGCTGTCCGCCGTGGCGAGGCGACGGCGGTGAGCGTCGTCGAGGAGGCACTACGACGCGTCGCCGCCCACGACTCCGAGCTGCACTGCTTCAACCTCGTCACCGCCGAGGCGGCCCTCGAGGCCGCCAGCCGGGTCGACGCCTCCGTTGCCGGCGGCGTCGATCCCGGTCCCCTCGCCGGCGTGCCCGTCGCCTTGAAGGACAACCTCTGCACGCGGGGGATCGAGACGACCTGCTCGTCCCGCATCCTCAAAGGCTGGAAGCCGCCCTATGACGCCACCGTCGTCATCCGCCTGCGCCAGGCCGGCGCCATCGCCGTCGGCAAGACGAACCTCGACGAGTTCGCCATGGGCTCCTCAACGGAGAACTCGGCGTTCGGCCCGACCCGCAACCCCTGGGATCTCACGCGGGTGCCGGGCGGCTCCTCCGGTGGCTCGTCGGCGGCCGTTGCCGCCGGGTTCGTCGCCACGGGCATCGGGTCCGACACAGGCGGTTCCATCCGTCAGCCCGCCTCGCTGTGCGGCGTCGTCGGGATCAAGCCGACCTACGGCCTCGTCTCCCGCTACGGCCTCATCGCCTTCGCGAGCTCGCTCGACCAGATCGGCACGTTCGCCGCCGGCGTCGGTGATGCCACCGCCGCCCTCGAGGTCATCGCCGGCCACGACGCCGCCGACTCCACCTCCCTCGGCGAGCCGGCGCCGTCGCTGCTGGACGGCCTCGCCGACGGGGTCGAGGGCCTTCGTGTCGGCCTCATCTCCGACTTCCTCGCCGACGTCGCGCCGGCCTGCTCGAAAGCCACCGACGATGCCGGTGAAGCCCTGGCGGCCGCCGGCGCCAAGGTGGAGGCCGTCTCGATCCCCGAGATGCTGCTCGGCCTGCCGGCGTACTACATCATCGCCCCGGCGGAGGCGTCCTCCAACCTGGCCCGCTACGACGGCGTCCGCTACGGCCTGCGCGTCGACGGTCCCGACGTCGAGACGATGAACGCCCGCACGCGGGCGGAGGGTTTCGGGCCCGAGGTGCGGCGGCGGATCATGATCGGCACCTACGCCCTCTCCTCCGGCTACTACGACGCCTACTACGGTCAGGCGCAGAAAGCTCGCACGCTCGTGATCCGGGCCTTCGATGCCGCCTACGGGCGTTTCGACGTCTTGTTGGCGCCGACGACGCCGTCACCGGCCTTCAAGCTCGGATCGAAGACGGCCAACCCGATCGAGATGTACCTCTCCGACCTCTGCACGATCCCGTCCAACCTTTCCGGGCATCCGGCGGTGTCGGTGCCCTTCGCCCTCGACCCGGACGGGTTGCCCGTCGGCGTGCAGGTACTGGCGCCGGCGCTCGGCGAGGCCGTCATGCTGCGCGTTGCGGCCGCTCTCGAGGCCGTGGCGCCGGCGTCGGCTCGTGGCCCGGTGGCGATGAAGGAGGCCCCTGGTGCCTGAGACCTCCTACGAAACAGTCGTCGGCCTCGAGGTGCACTGCGAGCTCTCCACGGCCACGAAGCTGTTCTGCTCCTGTGCCAACCAGTTCGGCTCCGAGCCGAACACGAACATCTGCCCCGTCTGCCTCGGGCTGCCGGGCTCACTCCCGGTGCTCAACCGGCGGGCCGTCGAGCTGGCGATGCGCATCGGGGAGGCGCTCGGCTGCCACATCGAACCGTCGATCTTCCACCGGAAGAACTACTTCTACCCGGACATGCCGAAGGACTACCAGATCAGCCAGTACGACGCCCCCATCAACGTCGACGGCTCCCTCGAGCTGCCCGACGGCTCCCGCGTCGGCATCGTGCGGGCGCACATCGAGGAGGACACGGGCAAGACGACGCACATCGGCGGGGGAGGCGGGCGCATCCACGGCGCCGACCACTCGCTCGTGGACTACAACCGCGCCGGCGTGCCGTTGGTCGAGATCGTGTCCGCCCCCGACATCCGCTCGGCTGCCCAGGCGCGTGCCTACGTGGCCGAGCTGCGGGCCATCGTCGTGGCAGCCGGCGCCTCCGACGGCCGCATGGAGGAGGGCTCCCTGCGGGTCGACGCCAACGTCTCGGTCCGCCCGGCCGGCTCGTCCGAGTACGGCACCCGCTGCGAGGTGAAGAACCTCAACTCGTTGCGATCGCTCGTGCGGGCGATCGAGCACGAAGCCGAGCGGCAGGCCGCCATCGTCTCGGCCGGCGGCAGCATCGCCCAGGAAACCCGCCACTTCGACGAGAACACCGGACTCACCCACTCGCTCCGCTCCAAGGAAGAGGCCTACGACTACCGCTACTTCCCCGAGCCAGACCTCGTGCCCGTCGTGCCCGACGCCGAGCTGCTGGCGGCGGCCCGTGCCGGCATGGGTGTCATGCCGGTCGAGCGACGCCGGCGCCTCGTGGCCCTCGTCGGGACGGACGGCACTGCCGAGCAGATCCAGACGGTCATCGAGCTCGACCTCGACGAGCTCGTGCTGGCAGCGGTCGCTGCCGGCGCCGAGGCGCGGCTGGCCCTCGCCCGCACGGCCAACGAGGCGGCTGCCAAGGCCGCCGGGGCGCGGTCGTTGGATGCGTCCGCCTTCGCCGCCCTGCTCGCGATGGAAGCCGGTGGCAAGCTCTCGGCGACTCAGGCGAAGACCGTGCTGGCGGAGCTGATCGACTCGGGCGGGGAGGCGGCGGAGATCGCACGGCGCCTGGGTTTCGAGGCGATGGAGTCGTCCGAGCTCGATGGCTTCCTCGACGAACTCATCGCCGCCCATCCGGCCGAATGGGAGCGCTACTGCGCCGGCGACCCGAAGATGGCGGGGTTCTTCACGGGTCAGGTGATGAAGGTCACGAAGGGCCGTGCCAACGGGCGCCTCGTGACGGAGGCGCTGGAGGCGCGCAAGGGCTGAGCCCTTCGTCTCGTAGCCAGGCATCTCCCTCTCGGGGTGAGGCGCCGTTAGCCTCGGGCGCCATGGACATCGGGCTGTTCAACACGAACGCAGGGCCGTGCAGCTGGCCGGATGGGGCGCAGCGCATCGCCCAGCTCGCCGAGGAGCTCGGCTACGAGTCGCTCTGGATGGGCGAGCACGTCGTCGCCCCCTCGCCCCGGGTGACGCCGTCGCCGATCGAGCCGACGGCCCGCCTGCTCGACCCCCTCGTGGCGCTCTCGTTCCTCGCCGGCGTGACCCAGCGAGTGCGCCTTGCCACCGGCATCATCATCCTCCCGCAGCGCAACCCGCTCGTTCTCGCCAAGCAGGTTGCCAGCCTCGACGTCCTCAGCCGAGGCCGCCTCGTCCTCGGTCTCGGTGTCGGCTACCTCGAGCCGGAGTTCCGAGCCCTCGGCGTCCCCCTCGCCGACCGCGGTGCCCGATCGGACGAGTACCTGGAGGCGATGCGGCGCCTCTGGGCCGACGAGGCGCCCGTCTTCGCCGGCCGCTACGTGAGCTACGCCGGGATCGATGCCCACCCCCGCCCTGTCGACCCCGCCGGCCCGCCCGTCGTCATCGGGGGAAACAGCCCGGTGGCCTACCGTCGGGCCGTGGCTCACGGCAACGGCTGGTACGGCTTCGCCCTCACGCCCGAGGCGACGGAGGCCTCCCTTGCCGGCCTGCACCGTGCGGCCGAGCAGGTCGAGCGCCCGAACCGTCTTGGGTCGCTTTCGATCACCGTGACACCTCGCGGGCGCGTTGACCGCGCAGCGGCGGCTCGCTTCTCCGAGCTCGGCGTCGACCGGCTCGTGATCCTCCCGCCGGGAGGCGACGACGTCGAGTCGTGGGCGGACTTCGTCGCCGAGCACGCCCCGGCTGAGCTCGTCGGCTGAGCACCTGCCGGCGGCGCCGGCGGCGCCGCCTCGGCTCGTCTGCAGCCGCCCGGCGCGCCTAGCCTTCGGCCATGGCCGAGCCGACACCGACGCCCGTGAAGATCCACAGCCAGGACGTGACCGAGGGGCCACGCCGCGCACCGGCACGGGCGATGCTGCGAGCCGTCGGGCTGCAGGACGGCGACTTCGCCAAGCCGCAGATCGGCGTCGCCTCCACCTGGAACGAGGTGACGCCGTGCAACATGCCGCTCGCCCGCCTCGCCCAGCGGGCGAAGGCCGGCGTGCGGGAGGCGGGCGGCTACCCCTTCGAGTTCGTTGCCATCGCCGTCTCCGACGGGATCTCCATGGGCCACGAAGGGATGCGGGCCTCCCTCGTGAGCCGCGAGGTCATCACCGACTCGGTCGAGATCGTGATGCACGCGGAGCGCTTCGACGCCTTCGTCGGCATGGCGGGCTGCGACAAGTCGCTTCCCGCCATGATGATGGCGGCCGGCCGCCTCGACCTCCCGATGGTGTTCGTCTACGCCGGCTCGATCCTGCCCGGCCACCTCGGCGACCGGGCGCTCGACGTCGTGTCCGTCTTCGAGGCGGTCGGCGCCTATTCCGCCGGCGAGTGCTCGGCGGAGGAGCTGGACGCCATCGAGCGCAACGCCTGCCCGGGCGAAGGCGCCTGCGCCGGCATGTTCACGGCCAACACGATGGCGTCGATCTCCGAGGCGATCGGGCTGGCGCTGCCCGGCAGCGCCTCCGTCCCGGCCGTCGACCCGCGCCGCGACGAGATCGCCGCCGAGAGCGGGCGCGCCGTCGTGCGCCTCCTCGAGCGGGGCATCCGTGCCCGCCAGATCCTCACGAAAGAGGCCTTCGAGAACGCCATCGCCGTCACGATGGCACTTGGTGGTTCCACGAACGCCGTCCTGCACCTGCTCGCCATCGCCAACGAGGCACGCGTCGAACTGTCGATCGACGACTTCTCCCGCATCGGCAAGCGTGTCCCCCACCTCGCCGACATGAAACCCCACGGCCGTTTCCACATGGTCGACCTCGACAAGGTGGGCGGCGTGCCCATGGTCATGAAGGCACTCCTGGATGCCGGCCTCTTGCACGGCGACTGCCTCACCGTGACCGGTCGCACGATGGGCGAGAACCTGGAGGCACTCTCTCCGCCCGCGCCGGATGGGACGGTGACGCACCCGATGAACGACCCGATCCATCGCGACGGCGGGCTTGCCATCTTGCGCGGGTCGCTCGCCCCGGAAGGTTCCGTCGTGAAGATCGCCGGCCTCGACGCCCCCCGTTTCGAAGGCATCGCCCGGGTCTTTGACGGAGAGGAGGCCGCCATGGAGGCGATCCTCGCCGGCTCCATCACGCCGGGCACGGTCGTCGTCATCCGCTACGAGGGCCCGAAAGGCGGCCCCGGCATGCGCGAGATGCTGGCGGTCACCGGCGCCATGAAAGGGGCGGGGCGTGGGGCGGATTGCGCCCTCGTCACCGACGGGCGCTTCAGCGGGGGCACCCACGGCTTCTGCGTCGGCCACGTCGCCCCCGAAGCGACCGTCGGCGGCCCCATCGCCCTTGTGGCAGACGGCGACCGCATCGTCCTCGACACCGTCACGGGCCGCTTGGACGTCCTCGTCGACGACGCCGAGCTGGAACGGCGCCGCGCCGGTTGGAAGCCGTTGGCGCCCCGTTACGCGACGGGCGCCCTCGCCAAGTACGCCCGTCTCGTCACCGGGGCCGAGCGCGGAGCCGTCACGGAGCCCTGAGTCGCCGGCAGGCCGCCCCCGGCGAACCTTGGCGTGCCCTTTCGGTCGAAAACGGCAAGAAACCCACAGCCGAGGTTGCGACCCGCGCCTCGGTCGGTCATACTGGCGCCCGTGAGCACGACGCCAGGCGCCCTCGTACTTATCCTCTAGCGCACGCCGCCCGTTCGCGTCCGTGCGCCTCGACCTCCCCACCGGGGAGGTCGTTTTGTTTTCCCGGGGACGGCGAGCCGTTCCCGCATCGCCCGATATCTCACCACCCAAACCGGCAACACGAAGGAAGGACTCACGAACATGCAGTTGACCGGAGCACAGGCCCTCGTCAAAAGCCTCGAAACCCAAGGTGTCGAGGTCATGTTCGGCCTTCCCGGCGGCTGCATCCTGCCGGTGTACGACCCGATCATCGAGTCACCCATCCGCCACATCCTCGTGCGCCACGAGCAGGGCGCCGGCCACATGGCGGAGGGCTACGCCCACGTGACGGGCCGCCCGGGCGTCGCCATCGTCACGAGCGGTCCGGGCGCCACGAACATCGTCACCCCGCTGTGCGACGCCTACATGGACTCGATCCCGATCGTGGTGATCACCGGCCAGGTGCCGACGGGAGCCATCGGGACGGACGCCTTCCAGGAAGCCGACACGACCGGCATCACCATGGGCGTCACGAAGCACAACTGGCTTGTCACCGACGCCGCCGACATCCCCCGCGTGATCGCCGAGGCGTTCCATGTCGCCACGACCGGCCGTCCCGGCCCGGTCCTCGTCGACGTGCCGAAGGACGTCTCGCTGCAGACGATGGAGTGGTACTGGCCGGACAGCCTCGACCTGCCCGGCTACCGGCCGCCCTCGCATCCGGACGCCAAAGCGATCGCGGACGCAGCTGAGCTGATCACGGCGGCTCGCCGCCCCGTCATCTATGCCGGAGGAGGGATCCTCAAGTCGCACGCCTCTGCCGCCTTGCGGGAGCTGGCCGAGATGACCGGCATACCGGTCGTCACGACGCTCATGGCACGGGGCGCCTTCCCCGACAGCCACCCCCTCTGCCTCGGCATGCCGGGCATGCACGGCAACTACACGGCCGTCACGGCCATGCAGCAGGCCGACCTGCTCATCGCCCTCGGGAGCCGCTTCGACGACCGCGTCACGGGCAAGGTCTCCGCCTTTGCTCCGCACGCCAAGGTCATCCACGTCGACATCGACAAGGCCGAGATCGGCAAGGTTCGCCGCCCCGAGATCGGCATCGTGGCCGATTGCCGGCTCGCCACCGAGGCGCTCGTCTCGGCGCTCACCCCACGGGCGGCCGCCGGCGAGCTCGAGCCGGCGCGGCTGGCGGACTGGATCGCCCAGCTGCGCCACTGGCAGGAGCGGTTCCCCCTCGCCTACGACGACGCCGTCGAGACCGATGCGACGGGGTCGAGCGCCGGTGGCCACCCGCCCCTCCTCAAGCCGCAGTTCGTCCTCGAGACGCTGCGCGACAACACGCCCGCCGGCACGATCCTTGCCTCCGGCGTCGGCCAGCACCAGATGTGGGCTTCGCAGTACTGGCACTTCGAACGGCCCAACACGTGGGTGAACTCCGGTGGGCTCGGCACGATGGGCTTCGCCGTGCCCGCCGCCATCGGGGCCAAGGTGGGGCGTCCCGATGCCATGGTGTGGGCCGTCGACGGCGACGGCTGCTTCCAGATGACCGCCCAGGAGCTCGTCACGGCGAGCGCCGAGCGGATCCCGGTGAAGATCGCCATTCTGAACAACGCCTACCTCGGCATGGTCCGCCAGTGGCAGCACATGTTCTACGAGGAGCGATACTCCGAGGTCTACCTCTCGCCCGACCTGCCCGACTATGTCGGCTGGGCGGAGTCCATGGGTTGCGTCGGCCTGCGAGTCGAGCACCCCGAGGAGGTGCTGCCGGCCATCGACAAGGCGAACCAGATCGACGACCGCCCGGTCGTGGTCGACTTCCGCACGGACTCGATGGAGCAGGTCTTCCCGATGGTCCCGGCCGGCGCCTCCAACGACGACATCGTCGTGCACCCCTCACAGCGCGACCGCCTGGCGGCGTCATGAGCGATCCGCGCCACCACCTCCTCTCGGTCCTCGTCGAGAACAAGGCAGGCGTGCTGACACGAGTCGCCAGCCTGTTCGCCCGTCGCGGCTACAACATCTTCTCGCTCGCCGTGGCGCCGACCGACGATCCGCGGCTGTCTCGCATCTCGATCGTGGTCGACGTCGAGTCCTCGCCCCTCGAGCAGGTCATCGCCCAGCTCGACAAGCTCATCAACGTCGTCGAGATCACCGAGTTGCACCCCGACGAGGCCCGCGAGGCCGAGCTGTTGCTCGTCACCGTCTCGGCCGGTGCGGACGCCCGGGCCCAAGTCATCCAGCTGGCAGGCGTGTTTGGCGGCCAGATCGTCGACGTCGGCCGCGACGCCCTCACCGTGATGCTGGCGGGTGCTCCCGAGGGCCTCGACGACTTCGAGGATCTCATGGGCTCCTACGGCATCGTCGAGCTGCAACGGACAGGTCGCGTCGCGCTCCCTAAGCTGAGAGCCGACAGCGGCGCCGCATCGGCAGCTCTCACCGCCGAAAGCGCCTGACCGCAGACATCGCTGACTCCGAGGCGCCGGCTGCCGGCGCTGCGACCGACACAGGAGAGGAATCCAACCGTGGCACAGCTTTTCTACGAGACAGATGCCGATCAGGCCCTCGTTCGTTCCCGCAAGGTGGCGATCATCGGGTACGGGTCGCAGGGGCATGCCCACGCCCTCAACCTGAGCGAGTCGGGCGTCGATGTCCGCGTCGGCCTGCGAGAGGGATCGGCGTCGAAGGCGAAGGCGGAGGCGGCCGGCCTGCGCGTCGTGCCGGTGGCACAAGCCGCCGCCGAGGCCGACCTCATCATGATGCTGCTGCCCGACACCGAGCAGGCGGCCGTCTACGAAGCCGAGATCGCCCCTCACCTCGGCGACGGCGACGCCTTGTTCTTCGCCCACGGCTTCAACATCCGCTTCGGCCTCATCAACCCGCCGCCGGGCGTCGACGTCGGGATGGTCGCCCCGAAGGGACCCGGCCACCTCGTGCGCCGCACCTACACCGAAGGCGGAGGCGTGCCCTCGCTCATCGCCGTGAGCGCCGATGAGTCCGGCAAGGCCATGCACCTCGCCCTCTCCTACGCCGATGCCCTCGGGGCGACACGCGCCGGCGTCCTCGAGACGACCTTCGAGGAGGAGACCGAGACCGACCTGTTCGGGGAGCAGGTCGTGCTCTGCGGCGGCGTCACCGCCCTCGTGACGGCTGCCTTCGAGACCCTCGTCGAGGCCGGCTACCAGCCGGAGTCCGCCTACTTCGAATGCCTGCACGAGCTCAAGCTCATCGTCGACCTCATGTACGAGCAGGGCATCTCGGGGATGCGCTTCTCGGTCTCCGACACTGCCGAGTACGGGGACATGACGCGGGGACCGCGCATCATCGACGACCACGTCCGCGCCGAGATGCGCACGATCCTCGACGAGATCCAGGACGGGCGCTTCGCCGCCGAGTGGGTGGCGGAAAACGCCGAGGGGCGGCCCCGCTACCACGCGCTGCGCGAGCAGGGCCGCCAGCACCAGATCGAGCAGGTAGGGGCGCAGCTGCGAGCGATGATGCCCTTCGTCTCGGCCGGCCGTCAGCGTCTCGAGGACGTCTCCGGCGGCTGAGCTGCGCCCACCGCCGGCCCGGTCATCACGAGGGCTGGCTGCGCCCACCGCCGGCCCGAGCCATCACCAGCGGCGTGACGGCACCCGTGTAGCCTCGATCGATCAGTCGGCAGATGACGATTCCGCAGATGACGGACGATGAGGTTGCCACCGAGCACGCCGCCCCCGTGCTCGTCGTCGATTTCGGTGCCCAGTACGCCCAGCTGATCGCTCGCCGCGTGCGGGAGGCGCACGTCTACAGCGAGATCGTCCCGCACTCCATGCCGGCCGGCGAGATGCTGGCCAAGGCGCCGGCGGCCATCATCTTGTCGGGCGGGCCCGCCAGCATCTACGAGGAGGGTGCGCCCCGCGTGGATCCGGCGCTCCTCGCTTCGGGCGTCCCCGTGCTCGGCGTCTGCTACGGCTTCCACGCCATGGCGGACGCCCTCGGTGGCACGGTCGAGCACACGGACGCCGCCGAGTTCGGCCGCACGGAGGTCACCGTCTCCCCGCAGGCGCAGCTCTTCGCCGGCCAGCCCGCTGAGCAGGTCGTCTGGATGTCGCACCGCGACATCGTCTCGGCGGCGCCGCCCGGCTTCGAGGTGACGGCGTCGTCCGCCTCGGCGAGCGTGACGGCCTTCGAACGCCGCGACGCCCACCTGTTCGGCGTGCAATGGCACCCCGAGGTGGTGCACACGGCACACGGGCAGAAGATGCTGGAGCGGTTTCTCTACGATGGCGCCGGCATCGAGCCCTCCTGGACCGCCGCCAGCATCATCCGTGAGACCGTGGCGTCCATCCGCTCTGAGGTCGGTGAGCACCACGTCATCTGCGGCCTCTCCGGCGGCGTCGACTCCGCCGTGGCGGCCGCTCTCGTGCACGAGGCGGTCGGGGACCAGCTGACGTGCGTGTTCGTCGACCACGGGCTACTGCGCGAGGGCGAACGGGAGCAGGTCGAGCAGGACTACGTCGCTGCCACCGGCATCCGGCTCAAGACCGTGGACGCCCGGGCCAGATTCCTCGAGGCCCTCGCCGGCGTCACCGACCCCGAGACGAAGCGCAAGATCGTCGGCCGCGAGTTCATCACCGCCTTCGAGGAGGCTGCCGCCGAGGTCGTGGCAGAGCAGGGCAGCGACGCGGTGGAGTTCCTCGTGCAGGGCACGCTCTACCCCGACGTCGTCGAGTCGGGCGGCGGCTCCGGCACGGCCGTCATCAAGAGCCACCACAACGTCGGCGGGCTGCCGGAGGATCTGCGTTTCTCCTTGATCGAGCCCTTGCGCTCCCTGTTCAAGGACGAGGTCCGCCAGTTGGGCCTCGAGCTGGGCCTGCCGGAGGCGATCGTGTGGCGGCACCCCTTCCCGGGACCCGGTCTCGCCATCCGCATCCTCGGCGCGGTGACCGCCGAGCACCTCGCCGTGCTGCGCCGCGCCGACGCCATCGTTCGGGAGGAGCTGGCGATCTCCGGCCTCGAGCGCAGCGTCTGGCAGTTCCCCGTCATCCTCCTCGCCGACGTGCGCTCCGTCGGCGTGCAGGGTGACGGCCGCACCTACGGGCACCCCATCGTGCTACGCCCCGTCAGCAGCGAGGATGCCATGACGGCCGATTGGTCACGGCTGCCGGAAGACCTTCTCGCCCGCATCTCGACGCGGATCACGAACGAGGTTGAGGAGGTGAACCGCGTCGTGCTCGACGTCACGAGCAAGCCGCCCGGATCGATCGAGTGGGAGTAGCTGGCGGCCTCAGGCGAGCTGGGCCACGACGTAGTCGATCGAGGCGGTGAGAGCCTCGACATCGGCGGGGTCGATGGCCGGGAAGAGGGCGATGCGCAGCTGGTTGCGGCCGAGCTTGCGGTAGGGGTCGGTGTCGACGATCCCGTTTGCACGCAGGATCTTCGCCACGCCGAGGGCATCCACGCTGTCGTCGAAGTCGATGGTGCCGACGACGTGTGAGCGGTCGTCCGGCTTGGCCACGAACGGAGTGGCAAAGGGCGAGCGGTCGGCCCAACCGTAGAGGATCTCGGCCGAGCGGTCGCAGCGGGAGGCGGAGAACTCGAGGCCGCCGTTGTCGTTGAACCAGTCCAGCTGGCTGGCGAGCAGGTGCAGCGACGCCAGGGCCGGCGTGTTGTAGGTCTGGTCGAGGCGGGAGTTGTCGAGGGCGATCTGCAGGTCGAGCGAGCTCGGCACCCAGCGTTGCGACGTCAGCTGGCCGATGCGGTCGGCCGCCGCCGGCGAGATCGCCGCCAGCCAGAGGCCTCCGTCGGAGCCGAAGCACTTCTGGGGGGCGAAGTAGTAGGCGTCGAACTCGTCCGGCTCGACCCGGATGCCGCCGGCGGCCGAGGTGGCGTCCACGAGCACGAGACCGGCCGCTGCCGTGCCGTCGGCGGCACGGGGGCGCCGGATGGGCATCTGCACGCCGGTGGACGTTTCGTTGTGCGTGAGGGCGTAGGTGTCGATGGCCGCACGGGCGACCGCATCGGGGTGCGTCCCGGGCTCGCTCACGATGACGTCCGGCTCTGCCAGGAACGGAGCGGCTTTCGTGGCGGCGGCGAACTTGGCGGAGAACTCGCCGAAGCTGAGGTGCTGGCTCTGGCGCTCGACGAGGCAGAAGGCGGCGGCGTCCCAGAACGTCGTCGTGCCGCCGTTGCCGAGGATGATCTCGTATCCCTCCGGCAGCGACCAGAGAGCGGTGAGTCCTTCCCGTAGGTGAGCGACGAGGGTCTTCACCGTGGCCTGGCGATGGCTTGTCCCCAGGTAGGAAGGGGCGGCCGCCGCCAGCTGGGCGACCGCTTCGGGGCGGATCTTCGACGGCCCCGAACCGAAACGCCCATCGCGTGGCTTCAGCGCGTCCGGGATGGTGATGTCAACCATGGGTTCAGCATGGCAGGCGGCCACCTCGGCGCTCACATCAGGCTGGTCAAGCCCCCCGGGAGCGACCGGAACGACCGAGGGGTCGAATTTGCCCCCTCGGGCCATGTGCGAGCATGGGGAGATGGCACCCCCGATCGAGGTTGCGACCCGACAGTCCCGCGTCTCTCGCCGTATCGCCGCCGTCCACGCCTCTGCCACGCTCGCCATCGACGCCAAGGCGAAGGCTCTCAAAGCCTCCGGTGTCGACGTCGTCGGCTTCGGTGCCGGCGAGCCTGACTTCCCGACCCCGCCCGCCATCGTCGAAGCGGCCGTTGCCGCCTGCCGGGATCCGAAGAACCACCACTACACGCCGACTGCCGGACTCCCCGAGCTCCGCGAGGCGATCGCCGTCAAGACGCGGCGCGATTCCGGCTACGACGTGGGAGCCGCCCAGGTGCTCGTGACCAACGGCGGCAAACAGGCCGTCGCCAACACCTTCGAGACCCTCCTCGACCCCGGCGACGAGGTCCTCGTGCTCGCCCCCTTCTGGACGACCTACCCGGAGGCGATCATGCTCGGCGGGGGCGTTCCGGTCGTCGTGCCGACCGGCATCGACTCAGGCTTCAAAGCGAGCGTCCAGCAACTCGAGGCGGCGGCGACGGACCGCACGAAAGTCCTGCTGTTCGTCTCGCCGTCGAACCCGACGGGGGCCGTCTACCCGCAAGCGGCCATCGAGGAGATCGGCCGCCTCGCCAACGAGCGCAGCTGGTGGGTGGTGACCGACGAGATCTACGAGCACCTCGTCTACGGAGACGCCGAGCACCACTCGATGCCCGTCCTCGTGCCCGAGATCACGGACCGCTGCGTCGTGCTCAACGGCGTCGCCAAGACCTACGCCATGACCGGTTGGCGGGTCGGGTGGATGATCGCCCCCGTCGACGTCACGGAGGCGGCGACGAACCTGCAGTCGCACGTCACCTCGAACGTCAACAACGTCGCGCAGCGGGCGGCCCTCGCCGCCGTCAGCGGCGACCTCGCAGCCGTGGCGGAGATGCGGACGGCCTTCGACCGCCGACGCAGGACGATCCACCGTCTCCTGAACGAGATACCGGGCGTCAGCTGCTTCGACCCCGAAGGCGCCTTCTACGCCTTCCCCTCCCTCGAGGGCCTGCTCGGCCGCCCGATCCGCGGCCGCACCGCCACGACGACCCACGAGCTCGCCGAGATCATCCTCGATGAGGCGAGCGTGGCCTTCGTGCCCGGGGAGGCGTTCGGGGCGCCCGGCTACGGGCGCTTCTCCTACGCCCTGTCCGACGAGGACCTCGAGCGCGGCGTCACCCGCATCGCCGACCTCGTCAACGAGACGGAGGCCTGAGCGTGGGTCGCATCCTTGTCACCGAGACCCTCGCCGAGGGAGGCCTCGAGGCCATGCGGGCCGCCGGCCACACCGTCGACGTGCAGGTCGGTCTGACGCCCGATCGGCTCCTCGAGGTGATCCCGGGTGCCCAGGCGCTCGTCATCCGCTCGGCCACCCAGGTCACCGCCGCCCTCCTCGATGCCGGACGTGACCTCGTCGTCGTCGGGCGCGCCGGCGTCGGCCTCGACAACGTCGACGTGGCGGCCGCCACCGATCGCGGCGTCATGGTCGTGAACGCCCCCGAGTCGAACATCCTCTCTGCGGCCGAGCACGCCTTCGCCCTCCTCCTGGCGCAGGCACGCAACATCCCGCAGGCGCATGCCGCCCTCGTGGCCGGCCGCTGGGAGCGCTCCAAGTGGGAGGGCGTCGAGCTGCACGGCAAGACGCTCGGCATCGTCGGGCTCGGGCGCATCGGCGCCCTCGTCGCCCAGCGGGCGCACGCCTTCGGGATGCGCCTTCTCGCCCACGACCCCTACACCTCGGAGGAACGGGCAAGGAAGATGGGCGTCGAGCTACTCGGGCTGGAGGAGCTCGTCGCCCAGTGCGACTTCCTCACGATCCATCTGCCCAAGAACAAAGAGACCGCCGGCCTCATCGGCAAGGATCTTCTCGCCAAGGCGAAGCCGGGCATCCGGATCGTGAACGCCGCCCGCGGCGGCGTGCTCGACGAAGAGGCGCTCGCCCACGCCATCGAGTCCGGGCACGTCGGCGGCGCCGCCCTCGACGTCTTCTCGAGCGAGCCGTGCACGAGCTCTCCCCTCTTCGAGCTGTCGAGCGTCGTCGTGACGCCCCACCTCGGCGCCAGCACGGAGGAGGCGCAGGACAAGGCCGGCGAGCAGATCGCCGAGCAGATCGTCCTGGCGCTGGCGGGCGACTTCGTGCCCTACGCGGTCAACGTCGCCGCCCGCGCGGCGTCCGAGGCCGTCCGGCCCTACCTCGGCCTCGCCGAGCGGCTCGGCCAGGTGATGGCGGCGCTGTGCGAGGGCCTCCCCGACAACCTGGAGGTCATCGTCGAGGGTGCTCTCGCCGGCGAGGACATCGGGATTCTCACCTTGGCGGCCCTACGGGGCGTGCTCGGCGCCGGCAGCGACGAGCCGGTCTCCTACGTGAATGCCCCGAGGCTGGCCGAGGAGCGGGGGCTTTCCGTGCGCGAGTCCTCGACGGCCAAGACGCTCGAGTACGTCACGCTCGTGACGCTCCGCAGCGACCGGCATGCCGTCTCGGGGACCCTGGCCGGCAGGAGGGCCACGGAGCGCATCGTCATGATCGACGACCACGGCGTCGAGCTGCCCTTTTCCGAGAACCTCCTCGTCGTGCGAAACGACGACCGCGCCGGCATGATCGGGGTGGTGGGCCTTGCCTGCGGCGAGGCGGGCGTGAGCATCTCCTCCATGGCCGTCGGCCAGACGGGCGGGGAGGCCCGCACGGCCCTCATGGCCCTCGCAACGGACGTGCCGGTGCCGGACGACGTCATCCGTTTGCTGCGCCTCACCGACGGCATCCTCGACGTCCACCGCGTGCACGGGGGATCTGGGAGCCGCTAGCGCCGGGCGCCGCCGCGGAAGCTCGGCAGCGCCTCCTCAGAGGGCGGCGGCCCTCAGGCTGGGTTCCCGCTGGCGCCGCAACTGCCGCCGGCGGGTCTCGAGGAGGAGCGCCACGCCGACGAGGAAGCCGAGCATGGCCCAGAGGTAGGCGTCGCCCACGATCACCTCCCACAGCTTGGCGGGCAGGTAACGGTCGGCTTTCGGCACCCACCAGATCGGGTGGGCCCAGAAGAAGAGGGCCACCACGACCGCCCAGGTTCTGCCGTACCGAGGCCGGTCGGGGGCGGCCGCCAGCCAGACGAGCGCCGGCACGACCCAGACGAGGTGGTGATCCCAGGTGACCGGCGAGATGATGAGCCCCGTCGTGGCGCACACGAGGATTCCGAGCATGGGGGAAGAGACACGGTGTGCCCAGACGGCGAGCCAGAGCCCGAGCGCCAGGACGGCGAGGGTGAGGGGCCAGAGGATCTCGTTCGGAACCGGGCCGTGGGCGAGTCGCATCGCCCCGCTACGCAGGTTCTGGTCGCTGATCGACAGCACGCCCCCCACCCTGGAGGCGATGAACACGTCCCGCGTCCAGAACGTCCAGGAGGCGTGCGGGGTGACGGCAAAACCCGCCGCCGCGCAGGCGGCGAAGGCCCCCAGCGCCCAGCCGGCCGCTCGCGACCTGCGGGTCAGCGCCAGGTAGGGCACGAAGATGAGGGGCGTCAGCTTGATGCCGGCGGCGATGCCGGTGAGGACACCCTGGGGGATACGCCGGCTGACTTCTGTGAAATCCGTCAGCACGAGCGCCGTCACCACGAGGTTGACCTGGCCGAGGTCGAACGAGAGGAAGAGCGGGTCGAGCGTGATCATGGGCGCCGCCAGCAGGGCGGACCAGAGCCGCACGCGCTCGCGGGGAAGCTCGGGGCGAACGGCACGGATGCTCACGTAGGTGAGCCAGAGGAGGACGCCGACGTTGATCAGGGCCCAGAGGACGCGGGCGGCTTCGCGGGGCAGCTGGGCGAGCGGCACGAAGAAGATGGCGGCGAAGGGAGGATAGGTGAAGTACAGCCGTGTGTGGGCGAACTCGAGGGCATAGAGGCTGGCGCTCGAGGCATGGGATCCGCCCATGAGATAGACGTTGATGTCGACCTGGCTGGCCAGGAGCGACTCGAGCACGGCGAAGATGACGGCCCCCGTGAGGGAGGCAAGGGCGAGCGCTCGCTCGGTGTTGGGGGTCAGCCGGCCCATCCTCAGGCGAAGACCCCCGTGCGGGACAGGATCCGCAGCATCACCTCGTCCGCACCTCCGCCGATCGACAGCAGCCGGGAGTCGCGGAAGTACCTGGCCGTCCACGTCTCCTCCATGTAGCCGATGCCCCCGTGGAATTGCATGCAGGTGTCGGCCACCTGCCGCTGCAGACGGCCGGCGACGAGCTTGGCGATGGAGGCCTGGCGGATGACGTCCTCGTTCGCCACCATCTTCTCGGCACAGGCGTAGTTGTACTCGCGTAACACGTCGAGCTCGGCATCGAGCTCGGCGAGGCGGTACGCCAGGTACTGGTTGTCGAACAGGGGCGCCCCGAAGGCGCGGCGCTCCTTCACGTAGGCAACCGTCCGCTCCAGCGCCCGCGTCATCCCGCCGACTGCCAGGTAGGCGGCGATGAGCCGTTCATGCTGGAACTGGTCCATCTGCTGGAAGAAACCTCGCCCCACCTCCCCAATCGTGTTCGCCAACGGCACCCGGACGTCGGTGAAGCTCAGCTCGGCCGTGTCCGAGCTGCGGTTCCCGAGCTTGTCGAGCTTCCGGCTCACCGCCACGCCGGGCGTGGCCGTGGGCACGATGATCTGCGACATGCCCGTATACCCACCGTCGCCCGACGTGCGGACGAGCAGGCACAGCCAGTCTGCCTGCACGCCGTTGGTGATGTACAGCTTGGAGCCGTCGATGACCCATTCGTCACCGTCGACGACCGCCCGCGTGGCGATGGCGGCGACGTCAGAGCCGGCGTCCGGCTCGGTGACGGCGATGGAGACGACGACCTCGCCGGCGATGGCGGGCGCCAGGAAACGCTTCTTCAGGTCTTCGGAGCCGAAACGATGTAGTGACGGCGTCGCCATGTCGGTCTGCACGGCGATCGCCATCGGGACGCCGCCGCACCCGATGCGCCCGAGCTCCTCGCCGAGGACGACGGTGAAGGAGTGGTCGGCACCCTGCCCACCGTAGGCAGGGTCGTACTCGATGCCGAGGAAACCCGCACGCCCGAGCTTTCGGAACAGCTCGTGGCCGGGGAAGCTGCCCGCGCGTTCCCAGTCGTCGACGTGCGGCTCGATCTCGCGTTCGACGAACGATCGGACCGATGTCCGGAAGGCCTCGTGCTCCTCGGTCAACTGCACCCGCCGGATGATAGGGCTGCGGCCGGCAGACCGGGGCCTAGGGTTGTGCCATGGGGGAGGCTGCCAGCGCTCAGGCCATCACGGGGGACCGCTTCCGCTCCGTCCTCGGGCACGTCCCGACGAGCGTGGCCGTCGTCGCGGGCCTCGTCGCCGGCGTGCCGCGGGGGCTCAGCGTCGGGACCTTCGTGCCGGTGTCGTTGGCGCCGCCCTTGGTGGGTTTCTTCGTTGACAGGAAGTCGACGAGCTGGCCACCGATCTCCGAGGCCGGCGCCTTCGTGGTGAGCGTGCTCAGTGCCGACCAGGCGGAGCTGTCGAGGCAGTTCGCCATCTCGCAGTCGGACAAGTTCGCCGGGGTGGCTTGGCACGGCGCCCCTTCCGGCCACCCTGTCATCGAGGGAGCCGTCGCCTGGGTGGACTGCGCGCTCGACTCGGAGACGGCGGCGGGCGATCACGTCTTCGTGCTCGGGCGAGTGCTCGATCTCGGCGTCGAGACCGGCGGCACCCCCCTCCTCCACCACCGGGGTGGCTACCGGCGCGCCCACGACCTCGACCCGTGAGCACGGCCATCGTCGCTGCGGGGGCGGCCGATCCGAGGCACTGCGCCCGGGCGCATTAGGGTTCGCCAAAGGAGGACGGACATGACTGAGGACAGCGCACCAGCAGGGGTCGACCGGCGAAGGTTCCTTCAGCTCATGGGGCTGGCCGGCGCCGGCATCGCGCTCGGTGCCTGCAGCAGCGGCAGCAGCAGTCCAGGGACGACCGGGACGACGAGCGCACCGACCTCGAGCGTGCCGCCGGTGGCGCCCTTCCCGCTCGGAGCCGCCGCGAAGGCGACGAACAAACCGGTGCCGGTCACGATGTGGCACTCGATGACGTCGGCGAACCTGACGACGCTCGAGAAGCTGACGAAGCAATTCAACGCCTCGCAGTCGGACGTCAAGGTCTCCCTCGTCGACCAGGCCAGCTACTCGGACACGCTGACTGCCTACACGGCGGCTGCCGGATCGCACAGCCTGCCGGATCTCGTCCAGATCGAGAACATCGACACGCGGATCATGATCGACAGCGACACGATCGTGCCGGCCGGCTCGGCCGTCGCGGCCGACAGCAGCTTCGACCTGTCGAGCCTGCTGCCCTCGGCCGTCGAGTTCTTCAAGGTGGAGGACGTCCTCTGGGCGATGCCCTGGAACGAGTCGACGCAGATCCTGTACTACAACCAGCTGACCTTCGAGAAAGCCGGCCTCGACCCCAGCAAGCCTCCGGCCACCCTCGACGAGTACCGCAGCGCCGCCGAGGCGATCGTCTCGAAGGGGGCGGCCAAGTACGGCACGAGCCTCAAGCTGACGCCGTCCGAGTTCGAGGACTGGACGGGGCAAGCGGGCGGCCTCCTCGTCAACAACGGCAACGGCCGCACGGCACGGGCGACGGAGGTCGCCTTCGGCGGCTCCGGCGGCCTCGAGCTGTTCAGCTTCTACGCCGACATGTACAAGTCCAAGCTCGCCCAGGCGACACCCGGCAACGGCTCCGGCGCCTACGACAACCTGTTCGCCATCGCCGGCGGGACGGCCGCCATGACGACGGAGACGAGCGCCGCCCTCGGCACGGTGCTGACCGTCATCGGGACCTACAAGAACGTCAAGCTCGGGATCGCCCCCTTGCCGGCGCCGCCGGGGCCGGGCGGCGTCCCCTACGGCGGGGCAGGCCTCTACATCGTGAAGACCTCGCCGGATGAGAGCCAGGACGGCGCCTGGCAGTTCATCAAGTTCCTCCTCGGTGCCGGTCCCATGGCGACCTGGTCACTCGGCAGCGGCTACATCCCGATCACGACGGCCGCCGTCAGCGTGCCGGCGCTCACGTCCGCCTGGAAGAGGATTCCCGAGTACAAGGTCGCCTACGAGCAGGTGCTCAACACCCAGCCGAGCGTGGCGACGGCGGGGGCCGTCGCCGGTGCACTCGACCAGGTGGAAACGTTCATCGGAAACGGCTTGCAGGCGATGTCGAACGGCACCTCGGCGGCCACGGCGCTCGCATCGGTCGTCTCGCAGTCGAACGCCGCCATCGCGTCCTACAACTCCCGGGTCTAGATGGACGCAGCTAGCGTCGAGCTCGAGCGGGTCGAGAAGCGCTTCGGCTCCACCGTCGCCCTGGCGGCGATCGACCTGGCTGCGATGGCGGGGGAGTTTCTCGTCCTCTTGGGCCCGTCGGGCTGTGGCAAGACGACCCTGTTGCGTATCGTCGCCGGCCTCGAGGCACCGTCGGGCGGGACGGTCCGCATCGGCGGCACCGACGTCACCGCCGTGGAGCCGCGCGACCGCGACGTCGCCATGGTCTTTCAGAACTACGCCCTCTATCCCCATTTGAGCGTGCGCCGCAACATCGAGTTCCCCTTGAAGGCCCGCCACGTGCCCGCTCCCGAGCGCCGGCGCGTGGCCGAGGAGGCGGCGACGTCGCTCCAGCTCGGCGAGCTCCTCGAGCGCAAGCCGTCGCAGCTCTCCGGCGGTCAGCGCCAGCGTGTCGCCCTGGCGCGGGCCATCGTCCGCCACCCGAAGGCGTTCTTGATGGACGAGCCGCTCTCGAACCTCGATGCCCGCCTGCGCGTGGAGATGCGGGCCGAGCTCGTCGACCTCCACCTGCGCACGGGCACGACGGTCATCTACGTCACCCACGACCAGGTGGAGGCGATGACGATGGGCGACCGCATCGCCGTCATGAGCAACGGCGTCCTGCGCCAGCTGGGCGCTCCCCAGGACGTGCACGACCGCCCGGCGGACGTCTTCGTGGCGGGCTTCATCGGCAGCCCTCCCATGAACCTCATGGCGGCCGAGGTCGTGGCAGCCGGCACGGGCGGCCCGCCGATGGCGGTCGTCTCCGGTGGCACGATCCCGTTGCCGGCGGCCGAGCCTGGCTCGAAAGTCACCGTCGGCCTCCGCCCCGAGCACCTCGCCGTCCTGGCTGCCGGCGGCGCCGATCTCACCGCTGACGACGCGGCGGGAAGCGCCCCCCAGAGGGGCACGATCACCGCCACGGTGAGCCTCGTCGAGTCCCTCGGGCACGAGCGCCACCTCGCCTGCCGCCTGCCCGACGGCTCGCTCGTGATCGTCCGCCAGGGTGGCTCGGGGCCGGCGACGGCCATCGGGACGCCCGTGCGCCTCGGGCTGGCCGACGGCGCCATCGTGCACGTGTTCGACCGCGAGAGCGGGAAGCGGGTCGATGCTGCTGCGTAAGGTGAAGGAGGCGGCCACCGGGTTCGCCTTCCTCCTGCCTGCCATCGGCCTCTTCGGCCTGTTCGTCTTCTACCCGCTCGTGAAGACCGCCTATCTCGGGTTCTACGCCCAACCCGTGTTCCCTGGCCTGCCGGCGCACTACGTGGGTTTCTCGCAGTACTCGAGCGTGCTGGGGTCCTCTGAGTTCCTCGGGGACCTCTGGCGCACCGTGCTGTTCATCCTCTTCACGATGCCGCTCGGCATCGCCCTCGGCCTCGGCATGGCGGTGCTCGCCCACAAGAAGCTCGCCGGCATCCGGGTGTTCCGCACGATCTTCTCCTCGACGATCGCCACCTCGGTGGCGGTCGCCTCAGTGATCTTCTTCACGCTCCTCGACCCGCAGGTGGGCTTGCTCTCCTACTGGTTCGGTCAGACCGGTGGCGCCGGCATCCTCAACAGCCCGACGTGGGCGCTACCAGCTGTCGCCCTCACGACGATCTGGCAGAACCTCGGCTTTACGTTCATCCTCATGAGCGCCGCCCTCCAGTCCGTGCCCGACGAGCTGCTCGAAGCGGCCGCCGTGGACGGGTCGAGCCCGACGGCGAGCTTCTGGCGGGTGACGTTCCCGTTGCTCTCGCCGCAGCTGTTCTTCGTCGGCGTCATCGGGATCATCGGCGGTTTCCAGGCGTTCGGCCAGATCGACATCCTCACGCTCGGTGGCCCCGAGAACCACACGACGACGGTCCTGTACGACATCTACGAGAACGTCTTCCAGAACAGCAACCCCGGGACGGGCGCCGTCATGGCCATCGCCCTGTTCGCCATCCTGCTCGTGCTGACGGGCCTGCAGTTCCTCGTGTTGCAACGGAGGGTCTACTATGCCGGCGCCGGACGCTGAGTTCTCCGGCGTGCTGAGCGGCGGTTGGGCCGTCGTGCCCGTGGCGCATCGAAGCCGCCTGCGTGCCGTCCTGCGCTACGCGCTGCTCGCCGCCGTCGCCCTCGTCGTCCTCTTCCCGATCTACATGACGGTCGTGACGTCGCTGCTGAGCGCCCCCCAGGTCGCCCGACGGCCGCCCCTGCTGTACCCGCCGAGCCCGCTCTGGTCGAACTACTCCAACGCCTTCAACACCGGGCATCTCGGTCTCTACCTGCGCAACAGCGCCATCCAGTCCATCAGCATCACGATCGCCGTCCTCATCACGTCCGTGCTCGCCGCCTACGCCTTCACGTTCGTGCGCTTCCCCTTCAAACGTTTGCTGTTCGGGGCGTGCCTCGCCAGCTTGATGGTGCCGGCGGAGGTCACGATCATCCCGAACTACCAGACGATCGCCGCCTTCGGCTGGCTGAACTCCTTCCCGGCCCTCATCGTCCCGTTCATGGCGAGCGGCGTCGGCATCTTCTTGTTCCGCCAGTCGTTCCGCCAGCTGCCCACTGAGCTGCGCGATGCCGCCACCCTCGACGGACTCGGTCATGTCACCTACCTGACGCGCGTCGTGCTCCCGCTCAGCACGCCCGTCATCGGCGCCTTCGGGGTGTTCGCCTTCCTCGGCGCCTGGAACCAGTACTTGTGGCCGCTCATCGTGCAGCCGGCCGGCACCGTGGATACGGTCCAGATCGGTCTGCGCGAACTCGTCGGCACGAGCTTCTCCGACATCGGGGTGCGGGCGGCCGGCACGATCCTGGCGGCGCTGCCGATCTTCGTGGTGCTGCTCATCTTTCAGCGCTCGCTCGTGCGCGGTCTCACGACGGGAGCGGTCAAAGGGTGACCGGCTTGACGGAGCCCTCCGCAGTCGCCACACTGGCGGTGAGATGACGCGCACCTGGATCCTCCTTCTTACCTGACGGCAAGCGCCCAACCCGCGCTTGCCACCGCCTCCTGTGCCCGAACGGCCAGGAGGTTTTTTGTTGGCCCGATTCGGTTCCACCCGCACACACCCACCACCCAACTCACGAACACAGGAAGGCCCGGCGATGACGACCACGGCGCAAGAGACGAACGAGAAGGTCGTGATCTTCGACACGACGCTGCGTGACGGCGAGCAGTCACCGGGCATCTCCCTCGACGCCGCCGAGAAGCTCGAGATCGCCGAGCAACTGGCCCGCCTCGGCGTCGACTACATCGAGGCCGGGTTCCCAGTCGCCAGCCAGGGGGACTTCGAGGCTGTGCAGGCCATCGCCCGCTCGGTGCAAGGTCCGGTGATCGCCGCCCTCTCCCGCACGCAGCTTGCCGACGTCGACCGCTGCTACGAGGCCTTGCGCGAGGCCGAGCACTCCCGCATCCACGTCTTCATCTCGACGAGCCCGAGCCACATGGAGCACATGCTCAAGATGACGCCCGCCCAGGTGCTCGCCGAGGTGCGGCAGGGCGTCGGCCGCGCCCGCCAGCACACCGACGACGTCGAGTTCTCCCCGCAGGACGCCACCCGGACGCCGCTCGACTTCATGCTCGAGGTGCTGGCCGCCTCCGTGGAGGCGGGTGCCACGACGCTCAACATCCCCGACACGGTCGGCTACGGCATCCCCTGGGACTTCGGGGATCTCATCTCGCATGTCCGCAAGGAGATCTCGGGTGACTACGTCCTGTCGACGCACTGCCACAACGATCTCGGCCTCGCCGTCGCCAACAGCTTGTCCGGCGTGAAGGCCGGCGCCCGCCAGGTCGAGGTGTGCGTGAACGGGCTCGGGGAGCGAGCTGGCAACGCCGCTCTCGAAGAGGTCGTCATGGCGCTGAGAATCCGACCGGACATGTTCGAGGCGAACACGACCGTGCGCACGGAGGAGCTGGCCCGCACGAGCCGGCTCGTCTCCCGCCTCACGGGCTACCAGGTGCAGTGGAACAAGGCCGTCGTGGGCAAGAACGCCTTCGCTCACGAGTCCGGCATCCACCAGCACGGCGTCCTTGCCGAGCGATCCACCTACGAGATCATCGACGCCGCCTCCGTCGGCCAGATCGGCAGCCAGATCGTGCTCGGCAAGCACTCCGGGCGCCACGCCTTCTCCGAAACCCTCGCCAAGCTCGGCATCACGGTCCGGGGCGACGCCCTCAACGCCGCCTTCTCCCGCTTCAAGGAGCTGGCCGACCGCAAGGTGCAGCTGACCGACGCCGACCTCGAGGCGATCGTGGCGGAAGAGGTGGGCACAGCCGTCGAGGCGGGTTTCGCCTTGGAGGTCCTCGAGGTCCGCGGCGGCACCGTCGGGGTGCCGAAGGCGAGAGTCGTGGTGACTCGCGACGGCCGCAGATCGGAGGCGACGGCGGACGGCGACGGCATGATCGATGCCGCCTGCCGGGCGATCAAGGAGGCGACGGGCATCGAGGCGCGCCTCACGGACTTCAACGTGTCGTCGGTGACCGGCGGTATCGACGCTCTCGGTGACGTCGTCGTGCAACTCGAGTCCGACGGCATAAGAGTGTCCGGTCGTGGACTGTCGACCGACGTCGTCGAAGCCGCCGCCCGCGCCTACCTGGCGGCGGCCAACCGTGTCGTGCGGGCACGCGCCGCCGCCGTCGTCAGCCCACGGACCGAGGTCGGCCCCTGAGGTGGTGAGCCGGTGAGGCGGCGCTGGCTCGTCGCCGCCGTGGCGGCCTCCTCCGCCGCCCTCGGCGCCTGCACGAGCCCGGGAGCGGGGACGACGAGCGCGCCGGCGACGAGCGGCGTCAGGGGTCCGCTCACGGGCAAGGAGATGGCGGCCATCGTGACGGCCACGATGGCGACGAACAACCGGGCGAACTCGTCGCTTGATCTTCGTCTCCTCGAGAGCTACGAGGCAGGCTCTGCCCTCGCCATCGACGCCGCCTCCTATGCCGAAGCGGCAAAGGCGGCAGCGAGCGACTGCAGTTTCGCCCCCTTCGACATGGCGGTGCTCGAGACGGTGGCGCTCGGCGACTCGGCCTACCCGAGGCGTTTCGTCGCGCTCGGCAGCTCGCGGCCCCTCCCGCCGCCGGCGGGCTGCCCGACGGCCAGCAACCCCTGCCCGCACGCCGACTCGCTCTTCGAGTTCGAGCAGGCCGCTCCGGGGGCTTCCTGGAAGATCGTCCTCGAACCGTCCGCCGGCGCCGGCAGGGTTGTCGACTTCTCCACGGGCGCCCCTGCCGGCGCCGCGCCGGCCGGGGTGGCAGCTGCCCGCCGGCTCCCCGCAGCGGTGGCTGCGGCACTCGGGACCTATGAGGCGACGGGCCGCCTCGGGCGCCTGCAGGCGAGCGACTTCAGCTCGTCGTGTTGGCTGATCCCCAACCCGCGGGCCGCCTACGAAGAGGACCTAAAAGGCGGCGTCACGCTGCGGCAGATCTACTCGCCGGCGCCCGACGAGGCCGCCGTCCCCATTTCGGGCGGTCATGCCCTCGGGCTCTTCACGCTGCTTTTCGTGACCACGCTGGTGCCGAGGACGCCCGACGGCGTCATCGACTGGGTGTCGGATGCCGCCGCCGACCCGGTCACGGGCCTGCTCGCCTCTGGCGCGTACTCGCGGATCGTCGAGGACGGGTCGGTGGAGGTGGCGGCCGAGACGGCCGGCACAGGGGCCTTTCGCATCATCGGCGCCTACTCGGGTGTCACCTCGGTGACCGGGACGGCCGGCTCCGCCCCGCACGGCTCGGGCGGGGGCGGCATTCTCGTTTCCGAGGTCGAGCCCTCATCGAGGGCGCCGGCGGCGCTCAGCCGGCGTTGAGGGCCGGCAGCCAGCTCGGTCGCCCACGCTCGAAGGCGTCGATCTCGCCGGCGTGCTGGAATGTCACGCCGATGTCGTCCAGGCCGGCCAGCAGCCGGCGGCGAGCGTCGTCGTCGAGGCGGAACGGGAACGACAAGCCGAGGGCGGGGACCTCGACGGTGCGACGTCCGACGTCCACCGTGAGCTCGAGACTCGGATCTGCCGCCACGGCAGCCATGAGCGTGCTGCCGGCCTCGGCGTCCACCTCGGCCGGCACGAGACCTGACCGCGTCGAATTGTTTCGGAAGATGTCGCCGAACCTCGGGCTCACGACCGCCCGAAACCCGTAGTCCACCAAGGCCCACACGGCGTGCTCGCGCGACGAGCCCGTGCCGAAGTTCGGCCCCGCCACGAGGATCGTGGCACCGGCGAACGGCGCCTGGTTGAGGACAAAGCTCGGCTCGTCCCGCCACTCGGCGAAGAGCCCGGCTCCGAAGCCTGTCCGTTCGATCCGCTTCAGCCACTCGCTCGGGATGATCTGGTCGGTGTCGACGTCGGACCGTTCGAGGGGCACGGCGCGCCCGCTGATGACCTGAACCGGCTCCATCAGCTGAGCTCCTCCGGCGTCCCGAACCGGCCGAGCACGGCCGTGGCAGCGGCCACGGCGGGCGACACGAGGTGCGTGCGGCCGCCACGGCCCTGGCGTCCCTCGAAGTTGCGGTTCGACGTCGAGGCGCAGCGCTCGCCGACCGAGAGCTGGTCCGGGTTCATGCCGAGGCACATCGAGCAGCCCGATTGCCGCCATTCGAAGCCGGCGGCTTCGAAGATCCGATCGAGGCCTTCTGCTTCAGCCTCCTCCTTGACGTGACGGGAGCCAGGCACGACGAGCACGCGCATGCCGCCTTTGACTCTGCGGCCGTCGAGGATGGCGGCCGCCTGGCGCAGGTCCTCGATACGCGAGTTCGTGCACGATCCGATGAAGACGGTGTCCACGGCGATGTCGCGGATCGCCGTGCCCGCCTCGAGGCCCATGTAAGCAAGGGCGCGATGGGCGGCTTCTTGCTCGGCCGGCGTGGCGAGCTCCTCCGGGTGGGGGACGGCGCCGTCGATCTCCACGACCTGGGCGGGGTTCGTGCCCCAGGAGACGAAGGGCCGGAGCGCGGCGGCCTCTAGCCGAACCTCTGTGTCGAAGGTGGCCCGCTCGTCGGTGCGCAGCGTGCGCCAGATATCGAGCGCTTTCTCCCAATTGGGGCCTTTTGGTGCGTACGGCCTCCCCTCGAGGTAGGCGAAGGTGACGTCGTCCGGCGCCACCATGCCGGCGCGGGCACCCGCTTCGATCGACATGTTGCAGACCGTCATGCGCCCCTCCATCGAGAGGGACGTGATGGCCGAACCGCGGTACTCGACGACGTGGCCGACGCCACCGGTCGTGCCGAGGCGTCCGACGATGGCGAGAACGAGGTCTTTGGCGGTGACGCCACCGGGCAGATCGCCCTCGACGGTGACCGACATCGTCTTCGGACGCTGCTGCGGGAGCGTCTGGGTGGCGAGCACGTGCTCGACCTCGGAGGTCCCGATCCCGAAGGCGAGCGCCCCGAAGGCGCCGTGTGTCGAGGTGTGGCTGTCCCCGCAGACGATCGTGAGGCCGGGTTGCGTGAGTCCTTGCTCCGGCCCGATGACGTGCACGATGCCCTGATTCTCGTGACCCATCGGCCAGCAGGTGATGCCGAACTCCCGGCAGTTCTCGTCGAGAGCCTCCAGCTGGCGCCGAGAGACCGGATCGGCGACGCCGCCGCCGGGCGGGAACTTCGTGGGGACGTTGTGGTCGGCCGTCGCCACCGTGAGATCCGGCCGGCGTACGCGCCGACCGGCGAGGCGCAACCCGTCGAAGGCCTGCGGGGAGGTCACCTCGTGGACGAGGTGGAGGTCGATGTAAAGGAGATCCGGCTCACCCTCACCGCCACGGCGCACGACGTGGCGGTCCCAGACCTTCTCGGCGAGGGTGGGCATCAGCCTCCGATGGACACGATCTCGGCGGCGAGGGTGCTGCCGCTCGGTGCCTCGTACTCCACACGGTCTCCGGCCGTGTGCCCGATCAAGGCCTTGCCGAGGGGAGAGCCCGGCGAGATGACGGCCACCCCCTCGCGGCGCTCCTCGATGGAGCCGACGAGGTAGCGCTCGGTGTCCTCGTCACCCTCGAAGCGGATCTCGACGACGACGCCCGGGTTGACGACACCCTGCTGGCCGACCGCCTCGTCCACGATGACGGCGTCTCCGAGCATCGCCTGCAGTTGCCGGATGCGGGACTCCATCTTGCCCTGCGAGTCCTTGGCGGCGTGGTAGTCGCCGTTCTCGGACAGGTCGCCCAGCATGCGGGCCGCCTCGATCTGGCGGGCGATCTCGACGCGGCCGCGAGTCGTGAGGTCTTCGAGCTCAGCGACGAGGCGCGCGTGGGTGGCTGCGGTCAGTTGCGTCTCCGTCATCGTCAACAAGGGTAGTTGCTGGCGCTGTCGGGCCGTTTCGATCGATGGCCGTCGCCGGCCCGCCGTCACGGAGCCGGCCCGCCGTCACGGAGCCGGCCGGTCACACTTGCCCCCCCAGCGCCTGCCTTGCCACGCCGGCCGCGTGACGCCGGACGCCGGACGCCTCACCAGGGCTGGGTTGACGAGCGACCGTTGCCGGGTCAGACTTTGACGATGAACCGGGCATGCATCTCGATCGACTTCGGGATCGTAATTCCCACTTAGACGCGCCCTTCCCCGGAGCGCGTCCAAGGCCGTCCACCCGGTGGGCGGCCTTTTGCTTTCCCAACCTCAGCAGACAGCCAAAGTCCCAGACAGACAAAGTCCCAGACAGCCGAAGTGCCAGCCCCCAGACAGAGAGCCATTCGAGACGTGAGCCAGAGCGACACCTCCCCCAGCCACGACGAGAGCGGCCGTCGGGACCGCCCCCATCGGGTGGGGGTCATCGGTGGTGACGGCATCGGTCCCGAAGTGCTCGAGGTGGCCCTCGAGGTGGTGTCGGCCGCCGGCATCACCTTGTCGACAACCCACTACGAGCTGGGCGCCGATCACTACCTGGCGTCCGGCGAGGTCCTCCCTGACGCAACGCTGCAGCGCTTGCGGGGCGAGGACGCCATCCTGCTCGGAGCCGTCGGGCCGCCCATCGGTTCCACGAGCGTGCCGGCCGGCCTGCTGGAGCGTGGCCTGCTGTTGAAGCTGCGGTTCGAGCTCGACCTCTACGTCAACCTGCGGCCGTTCATCGGAACGCCCGGCTCGATCGCCCCCGAGGCCGACTTCGCCGTCGTGCGGGAGAACACCGAGGGGCCCTACGCCGGGGAAGGCGGCTGGCTGCGCAAGGCGACTCCGTACGAGGTGGCGACGCAGGGTTCGGTGAACACCCGCCACGGCGTGGAACGCTGCGTACGCTTTGCCTTCCAGCTCGCCCAGTCCCGCCCCCGCCACCACCTCACCCTCGTGCACAAGACGAACGTCCTGCAGTACGCAGGCGATCTCTGGTCACGGACGTTCGCGGAGGTGGCTGCCGAGTACACCGATGTCGAAACGGCCTACCAGCACGTGGACGCCGCCTGCATCTACCTCGTGGAGCGTGCCGACCGCTACGGCGTCATCGTGACCGACAACCTCTTCGGGGACATCCTCACGGACCTCGCCGGCGCCCTCACGGGTGGGATCGGCTTCGCCGCCTCCGCCAACCTGAACCCGGCGAGAACAGGGCCGTCCCTCTTCGAGCCGGTGCACGGGGCGGCGCACGACATCGCCGGTACGGGAGCGGCCAACCCGCTGGCAGCCATTACGTCGGCGGCCATGATGCTGGACTATCTGGGCGAGAGCGAGGCCGCTGAGCGAGTGGAGAAAGCCGTGCGAGGCCTGCAGGCGGACACGGGGTACTGGAACAAATCGTGGAGCACCGCCAGCGTGGGCGATGCCGTTGCAGAGAGGTTGTGATCGTGCCACTGACACCGACCGAGAAGATCTGGATGGACGGCGAGCTCGTCGACTGGGAGCAGGCGACCACCCACGTCCTGACGCACAGCCTGCACTACGGGCTCGGCGTCTTCGAAGGCATCCGGGCCTACCCGACTTCGCAAGGTCCGGCCGTGTTCCGGCTCACCGATCACATCCACCGCCTCTTCAGCGGCGCCCACATCCTCGGGATGAAGATCCCCTTCAGCCCGCAGGACATGATCGAAGCCGTCAAGACCGTCGTGCGCGTGAACGGCCTCGATGCGTGCTACATCCGGCCGATCGTCTACCTGGGCTATGGCGAGATGGGCCTCAACCCGCTCGCCTGCTCGGTGAACGTCGCCGTGGCGTGCTGGCCGTGGGGTGCCTATCTCGGCGACGAGGGCATCGCGAACGGCATCCGATTGAAGGTGTCGTCGTGGGCCCGCCACGACCCCCGAGCGATGCCGACGGCGGCCAAAGGCACCGGCATGTACATCAACTCGTCGCTCGCCAAGGTCGAGGCGGTGCTCGCCGGCTACGACGAGGCCGTCATGCTCACGACGGACGGGCACGTGTCAGAGGGCACGGGCGAGAACATCTTCGTCGTCCGCAAGGGGCGCATCCTGACGCCGCCCGCTTCCAGCGTGGGCGCCCTCGAAGGGATCACCTCCGACTCGGTCCACGTGATCGCCCGCGATCTCGGCTTCGAGGTCGCCGACGCCCACCTGCGCCGGACGGATCTCTACCTGGCCGACGAGGTGTGGCTGAGCGGCACGGCCGCCGAGATCGTGCCCGTCGTGTCGGTCGACGACCGCATCGTCGGGTCCGGCACTCCCGGTCCCATCACGAAGGCGATCCAGGAGCAGTTCTTCCAGGCCGTGCGCGGGAACATCGATCGCTACAAGGACTGGGTCGAGCATGTCACCTGAAGTCGGCGCAGCTCCCGCCGACGGGTCGAGCCCGCGCGACCACCAGGAGCATTCGTCGTCGCACAGCGCCGGCGAGTCGCACGCCCACGGTCACGTGCCGGGGCTTCCCGAAGCCGTGCAGGTCTACGACACGACCCTGCGGGACGGCACTCAGCAGGAGGGCATGTCGCTCACGGTCGAGGACAAGCTGCGCGTCGCAGAGCAGCTGGACCACCTCGGCGTTGCCTTCATCGAGGGTGGCTGGCCCGGGGCGAATCCGAAGGACGAGGAGTTCTTCCGGCGCGCCAGCTCCGAGCTGCACCTCGGCCACGCCACGCTCGTGGCGTTCGGGTCGACGCGGCGGCCGCGTGCGGCTGCCGACGACGACGAGGTGCTGCGGCACCTCACCAACGCCGGGACCTCTGCGGTCTGCATCGTGGCGAAGGCATCGGATCTCCACGTCACCGAAGCGTTGCGCACGAGCCTCGACGAGGCGGTGGCGATGGCCTCCGACTCGGTCGCCTACCTGCGCGCCGCCGGGCTGCGGGTGTTCTTCGACGCCGAGCACTTCTTCGACGGCTATCGCCGCGACCCCGAGTTCGCCCTCCGCGTCCTGTCGGCCGCAGAGGAGGCGGGCGCCGAGGCGCTCGTGCTGTGCGACACGAACGGCGGGACGCTCCCCGACGAGGTCGAGCGCATCGTCAAAGAAGTGAGGCGCCGCACGTCGGCGCAGCTCGGGGCGCATTTCCACAACGACGCCGGCTGTGCGGTCGCCAACACGCTGGCGGCCGTACGCCAGGGTGCCACGCAGGTGCAGGGGTGCGTGAACGGCTACGGCGAGCGGGCCGGCAACGCCGACCTCTCGGCCACGATCGCCAACCTCAGCTTGAAGATGGGCGTGCAGACGATCCCGGCCGATCGGCTCGAGCGCTTGACGGCGGTCGCCCACCATGTTGCCGAGCTCGTCAACCTCACGCTCGACCCGCAGCGCCCCTACGTCGGGACGGCCGCCTTCGCCCACAAGGCCGGGCTGCACACGAGTGCCCTCATCCGACGATCCGATGCCTACGAGCACATCCAGCCCGACCTCGTCGGCAACGGCACGCGGGTCGTGGTGAGCGAGCTCGCCGGCCGCTCGACCCTGCAGATGAAAGCCGCACAGCTCGGGCTTTCGCTCGACTCGCCTGCACTGCAGCGCGTCCTCGACACCCTGAAGCGCCTCGAGCACGCCGGCTACCACTTCGAGGCGGCCGACGGTTCCCTCGAGCTCGTCATGCGGGCCGCCTCCGGCGTGCGGAGCGGCCTCGACGCCTTCTCGATCGAGTCCTACCGGGTTATCACGGACTGGCGGGCGAGCCCCGGCGGCGACAGGAAGGCGGCCAAGGGGGCGGCCGGCAACGGGGCGGGGGCCGCCGAGGACCGGCTCGTCCACCCGTGGAGCTCCTCCGGCGAGCTGACGACGGAGGCCACCGTCAAAGTCCACGTCGGCGAGCAGCGCATCGTCGCCACGGCCGAGGGCAACGGGCCGGTCAACGCCTTGGACGCCGCCCTCCGGATGGCGGTGGAACCGCATTTCACCGCTCTGCACAACGTCCACCTCACCGACTACCGAGTGCGCGTGCTCTCCTCCGAGCGGGCGACGGGCGCCGTCACCCGGGTGCTGCTCGACACCTCCGACGCCGACGGCACCTGGTCCACGATCGGGGTCTCGGAGAACATCATCGAAGCCTCCTGGCAGGCCCTCGTCGACTCCGTCGTGGTGGCGCTCGTTCGAGCCGCTGCCGGCACCGGATCAGGCGAGACGGCGAGCGACGGGGGGGCGGCGGAAGCCGGCGAGATCGCGATTCTCCCGAAGGAAGCCGCCGCCGCTACCATCACCGTCGCCGAGGTCGAAGCGATCTGAGCTCGGCTGTTGGTTCGCCGACCAGGAAACGAGCCCGATGACGCAACCGAAGTTCGCTCCCGTCACCGACCGTGCGGAGGTCCGGGAGGCCTACAAGCTCCCAGGGGCCGGTGAGTGGCACTCGCACCGGCCTGCCGACTACAAGCCGAGCCCACGGGCACGTCACCGCCCGAACACCGGCATACCCGGGCCTGACCAGGGCTACGCCCTGCTGCTGGCGGAGCGCCTGGGCACCAGCTTGCGTCTCACCGATGTCGAGCATGCCGACGACGTGCTGGCGGGCGCCGTGGCGATCGCCCTCAAGCGTGCCTCGATCTTCGGGCGGGCGCCCGTGCTGGGGGACATCGAGCTTGCCTTGCACCTCTTCGGGTTTCTCGAGGGTGCCCCGGAGGACCTCGTGGAGGCGCGCGAGCGGCTCTTCGCCGGCATCGCCCATGACTACTGGCAGCAGCGTGACCTCGCCGACCTCATCCCCGAGAGCACGCTCCGGCTCGTCCCGGCGGCGGTTCGCGAGGCAATGACCTCGGATCCGAATGCCTGGCTGACGCTCACCGGTCTGCCCGGCTGACCGCGGCCGGAGCCCTGTCCGAAGAGCGCGAGACTCGCTTCATGTCGTCGTTCGAGTTAACAGAAGATCAGAGCCATTTCCGGCAGGTGCTGCGGCAGTTCGTCGCAGACAAGATCGCCCCGAATGCCGCCGGTTACGACGAGCGCGAGGAGTACCCCTGGGAGAGCTTCCGGGCCTGCGTCGACATGGAGCTGCCGGCGCTGTGGGTGCCGTCGGAGTACGGCGGCCACGGAGCTGACGCCGTCACGCAGGCCGTCTCCATCGAGGAGGTTTCGAGGGCGTGCGCCTCCACGGCCGTGACGCTCCTCATCTCCAAGCTCGGGATGCTCCCGGTCATGAACTTCGCCAGTGAGGAGACCAAGCGGAAGTACCTGCCTCGCGTCGCCTCGGGTGAGGCGCAGGCGAGCTACTGCCTGTCCGAGCCGGACGCCGGATCCGACGTCGCCTCCATGACGACGCGAGCCGTTCGCGACGGCGACGACTATGTCATCTCGGGGACGAAGTACTGGATCACGAACGCCGGCATCTCGGACCTCTACACGGTGTTCGCCAAGACGGACCCAGCCGCCGGCCACCGCGGCATCAGCTGCTTCCTCGTCGAGAAGGACTGGGGGGTGAAGGTCCCCAAGCTCGAACACAAGCTGGGCCTGCGGGCGAGCCCCACGGGGGAGGTCGTCTTCGACGACGTGCGCGTGCCGGCAGAGAACCTCGTCGGGGAGGAGGGGCGTGGCTTCTACATCGCCATGCACACGCTCGACCGCAGCCGGCCGACGATCGGTGCGCAGGCCGTCGGGATCGCCCAGGGCGCCCTCGACTTCGCCGTCGGCTACCTGAAGCGCCGGCAGCAATTCGGGCGGCCGCTGGCGGAGTTTCAGGGCCTGCAGTTCATGGTCGCGGACATGGCGATGCGGGTGGAGGCGGCGCGGGGCCTCGTGTACCGGGCCTGTGCGACCATCGACGCCGGGGACCCGAACGGCGAGCTGTCCTCGCTCGGGGCGATGGCGAAGTGTTTCGCTTCCGACGTGGCAATGCAGGTGGCGACGGACGCCGTCCAGCTGCTGGGTGGCTACGGCTACACGCGGGCCTTCCCGGCGGAGCGGTTCATGCGGGACGCCAAGATCACCCAGATCTACGAGGGCACGAACCAGATCCAGCGCATCGTCATAGCAAGAAGCCTTCTGCGGTAAGGGTTTTTTGGCGTAGCGCCTGGCCCGAGCCTCAGAGGGTGACGCGAATCGTCGACAATCGGTAGCCGGGAGCGGTGACGGTCATCGTGAGGTGCTGGCCGGAACGGCCCGAGACCGTGAGATTCGCGATTCCGCTGCTGTTCGTCACGCCGCTCTTGCCCTTCGCAGCGGCATGCGCCCCCGCTAGGGCGTCCCCGGCATCGGTCACGTGGACCGTCAACTCGAACGTGCCGCTCGCCAACTGCTTTACGGTGGCCCCGGCCGAGAGCATCGGCAGGGCACGGTGATAGTAGATCCCGCTGACGGCATTCTTGACCGAAGGAATCCCGCTGATCAGCAGGTCGAGCGGGCCGAGGCGCCCATCACCAGAGAGCGAGAACAGATACGACCAGTTGAAGTCGAAGGTCTGGATCGGCTCGAACCGGGTCACCGCCTTGTTCGACCGGGTGATTGCGGTTACGCCCTCGCCGTTGATCTCCCCAGACCAGAACACCCAGATGCGACCGTCCGGGCCGGTGGCAACACCCCAAACCGTCGCGTGCAGTCCCTTCACCGAGCCAACCGAGGCCGGGCCACCTCCATAGCGGAGCAGCCTGATTGGCGTCGTGGCGCCGTAGGTCGCGGGATAGGCCGCGAACACACCTGGACCCTTGTCGCGTCCTGCCACGATCAACGGCTCGCCCGTGCCGAATTGCGACGGGACCGGTACCTTCCGCGCCGCGCCCTTCGTCGGTGCGACCTGCTGGAACCACAGACCGCCTGAGCCGTCGTTGGAATCCCAGCCCGCAATGACTGCTCCTGTGGCGGCGTCGACGGCAGAGTCGGTGTTGCCGGCGGCGCCGTCGGTGCCGTTGGTGAGCGTATAGGTCTTCGAGCCGGGCCCGAAACCTTGCTGGATGACGATGTTCCCGCAGCATCCCGCAAGCAGCACAGGGGTGCCGTTCGACTCCTCCACCCTGACGGCGCTGTCACCGGCGAACATCGAGCCACTACTGATGTCCACCGGAGCTGACCAGGTGGAACCGCCGTCGCTCGAACTGATGCCCCACGGCCCGTCGTTTACAGTCGGCGAGCCGCCAAAGGTCGCTTCCAGCGCACCCGACGGCAGGATCGCCAGCCCGGGAATACCGCTCGGCGACCCCCCTGTGTCCTTCCAGTTCAGCGCCTGAACCGGGTGGCCGACCGCCCCGCTTCGCCCGATCGTGATGGTCCCCACGCCGTTGGCCGAATCACCCCAGCTGATGTCCGTCTCGTAGACCACATGCAGCGTGCCATTCGCGCTGCGGGCGAAACCTATCGGCGCACCCCCGTAGCCGACCTTCGCGATAAGAGCGACCTGTGGGACAAGAGCGACCTGCGGCGTCTTCTCATCCGCCGAGGCCGGTACGAAAGAAGCAAGCCCAGCAATCGTGACCAGCAGAAGGGCCAATCCAGCTCGACGCAACACCTGATTCCTCCCGTCTCAGACGCCATGCCTCAGCCCGTTGAGAGTAGCCCCGATTCTCGACCCTTTCTCTCACGTTCCTCCAACTCGGCGTCACCACCGCGGGCCGGCTTGTGGGTGGCCATGACCCGGACCACCCGGGGTGACCGACCTCGTGCGCGAGGCGTTGCGAGTGGGCACCTGAGGGCGTCGGCTCAGTTGCTGTAGACGCGGGAGGGCACGACGAGGACGACCGTGCGACGCTGCTCCAGCATCTCGCGGTCGTAGGCAGCCCAGTCGTCGTGCGTGCCACCGGCAGCCGCGAACACCTCGCGTAAAAGGAGCCGCAACCGCTCTGCGTCTACGCCGGGCCTCGGGTCGTCCGGCCCGATCAGCTCGGCGCGACCTTCAACGGCAGCCCATGTCCAGCCGGAGCGATACGTCACGGTGACCTGGGGACGCGATCGCAGATTGCGAAGTTTCGTTCGTCCATAGGTCACGAAGCCGACGACCTCCTCGTCACCGAACGGATGCGTCAGAACGCCGGCGTTGACGACCGAGGTCTGGATCGTGGCGTCGCTCCGCAGCGTGGACACGACGGCGAGAAACCGCTCAGCTGCGGCGATCTCGGCGGCATCCTGCAGTGTGGTCATGGCCGTCGAGCCTTAAGCGGTCGGAGCTGGGGGAGCGTCGGCGGACATCGAAGCATGAGACGAGGATGTCACGTGACGGACGACGGCGGCCGTGACGTTGTCGAGTGCCCCCTTGCCAAGGGCGGAGGCGACGAGCGCCCCGACGGCGTCCGACGGGTTGGGACGATCGGCCATCAGGCTGCAGATGTCGTCGGTGCTCAACACGTCGAGGCCGTCGGAGGCAATCACGAGGGCGTCTCCCGGCCTGAGGCGGATCGGTGTCGTCCGCGGTGACAGCTCGTCTTCGGCCCCGATGGCGCGAGTGATCCAGTTCCGCCCCGGATGGGCGAGCGCCTCCTGCGGTGTCAGGTTCCCGGAACGCACGAGCTGAGCGGCGACATTGTCGTCCTCGGTGATCTGAGTTGCCGTCTGCGGAGTCACGAGCCATGCCCTTGAGTCGCCCACGTTGGCGACGAGCCAGCTGCTCTCGCCTTCTTCGACGGCGGTGGCGACGGCAACCGTCAGCGTGGCGGCCATGCTGCCGACCCTGCTGTCGGCTCGTCGCGCCTCGCGCACGGCCTCGTTGGCTCGCGCCACCGCCTCCTCCAGGAGGGGAGTGACCGGCGCCGTCTCACCGGACTGGAGACACGACACCACAGCGTCCACCGTCAGCTGCGCCGCCAGCGCCCCGCCGGCATGGCCACCGGCCCCATCGCTCAGCACGGCCCATCGCGGCGAGATCGCGCAGCGGTCCTGGTTGTCGGCTCGACTGCCCAGTGCCGTGGTGTAGGCGCACTCGACGAGCTCGTCGCCGCAGCTGTGAGCCGGCGCAACGGGGTCGACGGTTGGAGAAGGAGTGACCGATCGCCGCCACCGGCGCCCGAAAAGCATCTCTGAGATCTACCCGCCCATCGGCACGGAGGAAAGGACCACATCTGGACGATAGCGAGATGCTGGTCAGCGAGGCGAGGCCGAGCGCTCCGGCGGTACGGTTGGGTCGCAAGGATCGGAGGCCGAATGGCGAACGACTGGGCGCGGCCCGTGGTGCACTTCGAGATCGGCGGGCAGGACCCTGCGCGCTTGCGGGCCTTCTACAGCGCTCTGTTCAACTGGTCCGTCGGCGATGGTCCCATCATGACGATCGCCGCCGGCGTCGGCGGGCCCGAGCCGGGACCGGGTGGTCACATCCGCCAGACGGACCGTCCGGGCGTGTCACTCTACGTCCAGGTGCGGGATCTGCGTGAGTCCCTCACGAAGGCCGTCGAGCTCGGCGGATCAGCCGTGACGGAGCCGTTCGACGTCCCGAACGGCCCGACGCTGGCGGTCATCGGCGATCCGGAGGACAACCAGGTCGTGCTCGTCCAGCAGTGAGGCGGCTCAGTCGAGGCTGAAGTAGCGCTCGGTCGCTTTGCTCGAGGCGTCGACGAGCTCGGCGAAGGACCCGGCCGCACCGTCGCCTGATGCCTGCTCGTTGGCGGTGTCCGCCTCGCTCGGCGTCCGCCACAGCGTCATGACGAGCCAGCCAGATGTTTCGCCACGGGCCGTCGTCCGCCGGATGAAACCGTCCCGCCAGCTCAGCTCCGCTTGTAGCGCCCGGTCGGCCGCCAGGAAGGCAACGTCGTCGATCCCGTCGCGGAGCCTGAACGTTGTCAGCTCGATCAGCACCGTGTCTCTCCTTGCTCGTGCGGGCCTTGCTTATGCGGGCCCTGCTCGTGCGGGCCTTGCTCATGCGGGATGGCCAGGTTGGGTTTCGACGGTGTTCTCACCGTGGAAATCGTGCGTTCACATCGGATCCGTACGCTCGGACTATGACACGCTATGTGGTCGTCCGGGTCTGGCTGGCTGACCGCCCGGGATCGCTCGGTCAGCTCGCCAGCAGGATCGGCGAGGTCGGTGGCGATCTCGTCGGGATCGACATCCTGGAGCGTGACGGCGCCCGAGCCGTCGACGAGCTGACGGTGGAGCTGCCGGAGGGGCTCAGCCCGGAATCTCTCGCCGATGCGCTCTCACAGCTCCCGGGAGTCGAGGTCGAAGACCTGCGGCATCTCCTCTCCCGCGTCCCTCATTCCGGGCGTGACCCCCTCGATGCCGCCGTGCTGTTGGCGGAAGCCGTCGACGCCAGAGAGCTGCTGAACGTGCTGGCACACGGTGTCTGCGCGGCGTTCGCCTGCGACTGGTCGACGGTGCTCGACATGAGCGGCAGCACGGCGCGGACGCTCGCCGAAGCCGGCGAGAGCCCGAGCGCCGCCTGGCTCGGCGCCTTCGTCGCCGGGGCAAGGGCGGGCCTCTCGCTGTCGTCGGTCGACAGCGTCGGCTTGGTCGGACCCCGCGACGTTGCCTGGGCGCCGCTCGACTCGTCCGGCTTGGTCGTGGTGGCGGGACGAGACGGGCCGCCCTTTCGCAGCCGGGAGCGTCGGCAGCTGCAGCAGTTGTGCCGCGTCGGCGTCGCCCGATGGAGTGAGCTCGTCCGCGCGGCTGCCCGATCCCACGACGTCTCGGCCGATCTGGGCGTTCGCGGCCGCCTCACGGGAGGTTCCTTCACAACGCTGGCCGGATGAGCGCTAGCGTTCGGCCAGGCCGAAAGGAGAACTGTCGTGGGTTTCATGGACAAGGTGAAGGCGCAGACTGATTCGCTTGCGCAAAAGGCACAGCAGGGCGCCAAGGCGGGGCAGGACAAGTTGTCCGGGATGCAGGCGAAGCGTCATGCCGACGCGCTCCTACAGGAGCTCGGCGGGATCGTCTACTGCCAGCGTGCCGGGCGTCCCGGAGTGGCGGGCGACGATCGCGTGGCGTCACTCATCAGCCAGCTGCAGGCGTACGAGGCAGAGCACGGGCAGATCACGCCCACGTCGGCAGATGCGCCGGTGGGCGCCCCGACCGGAGGCAGCGGCTTCGTGCCGACGTCCGGCGGCAACGTCGGGGACGGATCTCCTGCGGCGTCATACGCCGGGGGTGTTCCGCAGGCGGGCACGGTGCCACAGTCGGGCGGCTTCGACATGAGCGGCGGCGTCCCCCAGTCAGGCGGCATCCCCCAGTCAGGTGGGATTCCGCAGTCCGGCGGTAATCCGCAGTCCGGCGGTATTCCGCAGTCAGGCGGCATCCCCGAGTCGGGTGGCAT
>JBKQSP010000042.1:0-2762 GCA_052143575.1 Acidimicrobiales bacterium | reverse complement strand
GTGGTGCTGCGAGGCGCTCGGGCAGGGCTCTTCGCCGACCCGCCAGCAGGGGACGTGGTGCTGCGACGCTTCCGGGGTGGCGGTGCCGGTGCGTCTGAGCTGGCATCGATGACGGCGGGAGCCGAATTGTCGATCGTTTCGTCGAGCGGGCAGGGCGTCTCGGCCATCGGTGGATCGCCGTCCCCGGCGGGCGCGCTCTCGGGCGGCGGAGGCAGGTCGCGCGGCGCGTTGCTCGGCGTGTCGTCCAGCACGACTCCTCCTCCCAATCCGCCCAAAGGGCCTGCTCGTGCACTACGCCGCAGCGTGTGCCTGGTCGAGGCGACCCTTCGGGGTTACTCAGGCGAGATCATCTCGTCCTGCGCGGACTCCATCGGATCACCGTCACCGGCCTCGCCCGTCGCGTCGTCGACGTCGCCGGCAAGTCCTTGCTCGCCCGCGTCGGCGACGGCGCCACTTGCTGCACCGGCGTCGTCTATATCGGCATCCGACGCCTCTGTCTTGAGCGGCTCCGGGTCGGCCCAGGGGTCGGGTGGTCGCTCGCCGTCGGCGGTCGGTTGGCGCGTCCGGTGGCGGTCTCGAAACAGCAGCCAGGTCAGGAAGAAGATGCCGACCACGATGAAGGCGCCGGAGCCGACTTGGACGGCGATCGAGCCTGCCGAGTTGTGCTGCAGGAGAACGGACTCGTCGAAGAGCCGCGACATGCCGTACAAGGTCACCGTCGCCGTCACGACGACGCCGAAGGGGCCGCCCCGCCGGGCAACGTACTTCTCCACCTGCAGCGCCAGGATGTAGACGACGAGGCACTCGAGGCCCTGGAAGATCGGCACGGGAACCCGCTTGCCCACCTGGCCGGCGTACTCCATGCCGTACCAGGCCTTCGTTGGATAGCCGCCGCCCGAGACCATGAGCTGCGGTCCCAGTAGGCGACCGATCACCCAGGCGAGCGCCAACACCGGGGCGACGAGGTCGAGGGCGACGACGAGGCGGAGCGATCTGCACCAGCGATGGGCGAGATAGAGCCCGGTCGGCACGCCCCCGAGGAGACCTCCGTAGCTGGAGAGCCCACCGTGCCAGACGGCGAGGCTGTCGCCGGGGTTCTTCGAGTAGAAGCTCCAGTTGGCCACGACGTGCACGGCCCTCGCCCCGATGACCGAGGCGATGATGATCCACACGAAGGCCTGGCCGAGCCAGGCGTCGTCGTACCCGTGCGCCCGCAGCCGGCGCGCGAAGTACCGGTAGGAAACCCAGAACGTGATCGCCAGCCCGATCCCGTAGGTGTGGATCTGCAGCGGGCCGAGGTGGAAGACGACAGGAATCGGCTTCACGAGGCGATCACGATCTTGATTATCTCCCATCCGAGGCCACAGGCGGGCTCGCCGGGCCGGGCACTACGGTGGCGAACCGTGTCGGCTACCACGAGGTTCTCCGGGCGCGTGGCGTTCGTGACAGGGGCGGGGTCAGGGATCGGACGTGCGACCGCGGCGCGGTTGGCTGCCGAGGGGGCGGCTGTCGGATGCGTTGACCGGGATGCCACCGCCCTCGCCGACACGGTCCGGGCGCTGGCGCACGGGGCGTCAGCGCCCGTCGTCGCCCTCGAGTGCGACGTTTCCGATCCGGCGGCGGTCGAGGCAGCGTTCTCGGCTCTGGAGTCGGCCGCCGGCATGCCCGACGTGGTGTGCAATGTGGCGGGGATCGGGGGTTTCTCGCACTCGCACGAGACCACCGACGCCGAGTGGGAGCGGGTGATCGGCGTGAACCTGACGGGGACGTTCCTCGTCTGCCGGGCGGCACTGAAGCGGTGGGCTGCCGTCGTCGCCGAGGATCCGAAGCGTTACCGGCGGCGCCGCGGCACGCCGGCTTCCGAGTCCCAGCCGCGACCTGCGATCGTCAACGTGGCGTCGTCGGCCGGCATCATGGGCCAGCCCTACAGTGCGGCCTACTGTGCCTCGAAAGGCGGCGTCGTGCAGCTGACAAAGGCGCTCGCCGTCGAGTATCTGGAAGTGGGCTTCCGGGTGAACGCCGTCGCCCCGGGCGGTGTCGACACGCCGTTGCTGTCGAGTTTTGCGCTGCCGGAGGATGCCTCCGCCCCGTTGCTGGCGCGGCTCTTGTCACCCTTCGGCTTTGCCCCGCCCTCGGACATCGCCGCCCTCATCGCCTTCATCGCCTCCGAGGAGGCAGGACCCATGACCGGCTCGATCGTCCCGGTCGACGGAGGCCTGACGGCCTGAGGATGGCGCTCAGGCGAGGCGCTCGATGATCATCGCCATCCCCTGGCCGCCGCCGACGCACATCGTCTCGAGGCCGACGGACTTGTCCTGGTTCTCGAGGCCGTTGATGAGCGTCGTCATGATGCGGGCGCCCGTCATGCCGAACGGGTGCCCGACGGCGATCGCCCCGCCGTGGACGTTGAGCTTGTCCCACTCGATGCCGAGGTGCTTGGCCGAGGGGATGACCTGGGCGGCGAATGCCTCGTTGATCTCGACGAGGTCGACGTCGTCGATCGTCATGCCGGCGCGCTTCAATGCCTGCCGGCTGGCCTCGATGGGGCCGAGGCCCATGATCTCCGGGTCGAGGGCACTGACACCGCTCGAGACGACGCGAGCCAGTGGGCGGATGCCCAGCTCAGCCGCCCGGGTGTCGCTCATGACGATGACGGCGGCCGCCCCGTCGTTGAGCGGGCAGGCGTTGCCGGCCGTCACGCGCCCGTCAGGACGGAAGACGGGCTGCAGCTTGGCCAGGCCTTCTTCCGTCGTGCCGGCGCG
>JBKQSP010000041.1:0-76180 GCA_052143575.1 Acidimicrobiales bacterium | reverse complement strand
CCTCGTCGATCAGGTCGATCGCCTTGTCCGGCAGGTAGCGATCGGCCAGATAGCGGTCGGCCAGGTTGGCCGCAGCCACGAGAGCCTGGTCGGTGATGGTCACCGCGTGGTGCGACTCGTAGCGGTCGCGCAGCCCCTTCAGGATCTCGATGGTGAGGGCCACGTTGGGCTGCTCCACCTTGATCGGCTGGAAGCGGCGCTCGAGGGCGGCGTCCTTCTCGAGGTGCTTGCGGTACTCGTCGAGCGTGGTGGCACCGATCGTCTGCAGCTCGCCGCGAGCCAGCATCGGCTTCAGGATCGAGGCGGCGTCGATGGCTCCCTCCGCCGCCCCCGCCCCGACGAGCGTGTGCAGCTCGTCGATGAACAAGATGATGTCGCCGCGGGTGCGAATCTCCTTCAGCACCTTCTTGAGGCGCTCCTCGAAGTCGCCGCGATAGCGGCTACCGGCGACGAGGGCACCGAGATCGAGGGTGTAGAGCTGCTTGCCCTTCAGCGTCTCGGGCACGTCGTTCGAGACGATCTGCTGCGAGAGGCCTTCGACGATGGCGGTCTTGCCGACGCCGGGCTCACCGATGAGAACGGGGTTGTTCTTGGTGCGGCGGGAGAGGACCTGCATGACGCGCTCGATCTCACGGTCCCGCCCGATGACGGGGTCGAGCTTGTGATCGCGTGCCAGCTGGGTGAGGTTGCGGCCGAACTGGTCGAGCACGGGCGATCCGCCGGTGCTCTCCTGGCTCGGGCTGCCGCCGGGCGGCGTCGACTGCGGGTCGCGCCCTTGGTAGCCGGAGAGCTGCTGGATGACCTGCTGGCGCACCTTGGAGAGGTCGGCACCGAGGCTGATGAGGACCTGGGCGGCGACGCCCTCACCCTCCCGCACGAGCCCGAGCAGCATGTGCTCGGTCCCGATGTAGTTGTGACCGAGCTGCAGCGCCTCACGCAGCGACAGCTCGAGGACCTTCTTCGCCCTCGGCGTGAACGGCGGGGACCCGGTCGGGGCGCTGCCTGCCTGACCGATGGTCTTCTCGACCTCCTCGCGAACAGCCTCGAGGGAGATGTTGAGCGACTCGAGGGCCTTGGCGGCCAGACCTTCGCCCTCGTGGATCAACCCCAGCAGGATGTGCTCGGTGCCGATGAAGCTGTGGTTGAGGAGGCGCGCCTCCTCTTGAGCGAGGACCAGAACTCGCCTTGCCCGGTCTGTAAAGCGCTCGAACAACTGCCGCTCCTCAATGGACGGTTACTTCGACCCAGTGTATAGGGCAGGTGCGCTCTGACTGCGGGCACCTCACCCGGCAACTACGTCAGACCTGCGTGCATCGGCCCCTCCGTGTTGTGCAACAAGCGTGAGGGCCTTCAGCTTCCCATACGCCGCACAAGCCTCTCAGGGATGAGAATCGGCAGCTCGGAAGGCGACCTTGAGCCTTCCGGAGCAGGGCGGCGGGGCCGTCACGGCGGCCGCGTACGAAACCGAGTGTCGGGACCTGCATTCCGTCGCCTAACCTGCCACTCTGGTGACCGCGTCCGATCTCTTCTCCCTTCCGGTGGATGAGGCTGATATCGCGCGCCTCGAGACGTGCCTGAGGGAGTCGGTGCTCGGCGACGACCCCTTTCTCAACGAGGTGGCCAGCCATCTCATCGAAGCCGGCGGCAAGCGATTGCGACCGGCCCTCGCCCTGACGGCTGCCAGCCTGTCGTCGCGCGCCGTGAGCCGCGAGACGCTGCTCGGTGGCGTCTCCGTCGAGCTCGTCCACCTCGCCTCCCTCTACCACGACGACGTCATGGACGAGGCCACGCGCCGCCGCAGCGTCGACAGCGTCAACGCCCGTTGGGGCAACCTCGTCGCCATCGTCGCCGGTGACTTCCTGCTCGCCCGCTCCGCCGAGATCGCCGCCAGCCTCGGCCCTGAGGTGGCCGGACTCCTCGCCGCCACCCTCGCCCGCCTCTGCCAGGGCCAGGTCGCCGAGGTGCGAGCGGCCTTCCAGATCGACCGGGACGAGAAGGACTACCTCGGCGCCATCGCCAACAAGACGGCCGCCCTCATGTCGACGGCCTGCCGGGTGGGTGGAATCACCGCCGGGCTCGACCGGACCCAGATCGACGACGTGACCTCATTCGGCGAGTACTTCGGCATGGTCTTTCAGATCCGAGACGACGTCCTCGACGTCATCGCCACGGAGGCGGAGCTCGGCAAGACACCGGGCCAGGACCTCTCCGAGGGTATCTACACCCTGCCGGTGCAACGAGCGCTGGAGGATCGCGTGCACGGCCCGCGCCTGCGCGATCTGCTCGGCAAGCCGCTCTCCGAACACGAGCGCGACACCGCTCGAGCCCTCATCGCCGCCTCGCCCGGCATCACCGCCTCGAGCGACATGGCCCGCGAGTACGCACTGCGCGCCGCCGAGTCGGCCAGCCGCCTCGGAGACAACGCCGTCGTGACGGCCCTTGCCACCTTGAGCCTCCGGGTCGCCGACGACTTGGAGCGGACGGCCGGTCAGGCCCGGGAACGCTTCGAGGCCCTCGCCGGCTGAAGCCGCCCGGCTCAGCCCACCCCGCTGTTGTCGACCGGCTCGCGGCCGGCCTCCGGGCGCAAGGCCGGGAACAGCAGCACTTCCCGGATGTGGCTGACGTCCGCCAGCACCATCACGAGGCGGTCGATGCCGAGCCCGATACCGCCAAGCGGCGGCATGCCCCGTTCGAGCGCCCGAATGAAGTCCTCGTCCATCGACATGGCTTCGTCGTAGCCACGCTCCCGATCGGCCACCTGGGCGGCAAAGCGCGCCCGTTGGTCGTCGGGGTCAAGGAGCTCGCTGTAACACTCGCCGATCTCGCGGCCGGCGGCGATCGGCGTGATGCGTTCCACGTAGCCGGGCTTGGAGCGATGCTTGCGGGTGAGGGGCGACACCGACTGCGGATAGTCCATGACGTGCACGGGGCCCCAGAGGTTCGGCTCGGTCGTCTTCTCGTAGATGGCGGTCAGCACCTGCCCGGCATCGTCGCCGGCGAGGGTGTCGACCTCGAGGGCTGCCGCTGCGGCGCGCAGCTCGGCGAGGGGCGTCTCGAGGCTGAGCTCGTAGCCGGTCGCCTCCTGCACGACCTCGGTCATCGTCGCCTTGCGCCAGGGAGGCGTGAGATCGAGCTGGCGGCCCTGGAATTGGATGACCGTGCCACCGGTGGCCACACGAGTCGCTCCGCTCACGATGTACTCCACGAGCTCGGCCATGTCGTGGTAGTCGGCGTAGGCCTGGTAGGCCTCGAGCATCGTGAACTCCGGGTTGTACTTCGGGCCGGTGCCTTCGTTGCGGAAGATGCGGCCGACCTCGTAGACCCGCTCGAACCCGCCGATGACGCAGCGCTTGAGATACAGCTCGGTGGCGATGCGCAGGTAGAAGTCGGCGTGCATGGAATTGAAGTGCGTCACGAACGGCTTGGCGTTGGCACCGCCCGCCTGCGGCAGGAGCACGGGGGTCTCCACCTCGACGAAACCCCTCGCCGCCAGCAGCTCACGCACGGCCGCCACCACCTTCGAGCGCATGAGGAAGCGGTCGCGGACGCCCTCGTTCGCCCACATGTCGACTTCCCGCTGCCGGAAGCGGACGTCCGGGTCGCTCACGCCCCGCCACTTGTCGCCGAAGCCGCTGCGCACCTGCGCCAGCACGACCCACGACCGCACCTTGACGGAGAGCTCGCCCCGCCGGGTCTTCACGACCTCCCCCGTGGCGCCGATCCAGTCGCCGAGGCTGAGCCGCTTGAAGGCGTCGAAGCCCTCCGTCAGGCTCTCGAGGGCGAACAGCTGGATGGACCCGGTCCACTCCCGCAGGGTGGCGAAGGCCAGCTTGCCCTGCACCCGCACGAGCATCACGCGTCCGGCGACGGTGACGCTCTCGCCGGATTCCTCCCCGTCACCGAGCCGTTCCGCGTAGGCAGCCACGACGTCGCCGACCGGCGTGTGCCCGTCGAAGCGGTACGGGACCTCAGGTGTCACAGCCGTGGCCCCGAGCGCTCGACGTTGCGCTCGAACACGAGTCGCAGGCCGTGCAGTGTCAGCCACGGCTCGTGGTGCTCGATCTCTCTCGACAGTGGTCGTATGACGGTGGCGAGGCCCCCGGTGGCAATGACGGTGGCCTCCCCGAGCTCGTCCTTGATGCGCCGGCAGAGGCCGTCCACGAGCCCGGCGTACCCGTAGATGACGCCGGACTGGATCGACTCGACGGTCGACTTCCCGATCACGTGGCGCGGCTCGACGAGCTCGACTCTGCGCAGGGCGGCCGCCGCCCCGAAGAGGGCGTCCGTCGAGATCTCGATGCCTGGCGTGATGGCGCCGCCGAGGTACTCGCCGGCGCCCGAGATGACGTCGAAGGTCGTTGCCGTCCCGAGGTCGACGACGATGAGGGGCGGTTCGAACAGATCGATGGCGCCGACGGCGTTGGCGATGCGGTCGGCACCGACCTCCTTCGGGTTGTCGTAGAGGATCGGCATGCCCGTACGCACGCCCGGCTCGATGACGACGGTGGGGATGGGGAACCAGCGCTGTGCCATCTCCCGCAAGGCCGAGGTGGCCGAGGGCACCGAGGACGAGATGACCATGCCCGAAAGGTGCTTGGGCAGCTCGTCGGCGCGGATGTCGACTCCCACGAGCCGGAGATAGTCGACGAGCAGGAGGGCGTGCTCGTCCGCCGTCCGGTCGGCCACCGTGGCGATCCGCCAGTGATAACGCAGGTCAGCCAGCTCACCGGGCTGGCGGCGTATGGCCGGCGGCGCCGCCGGTTCGGAGGGGTCGTCGAAGACACCGATGACGGTATGGGTGTTCCCGACGTCGAGCGCGAGCAGCACGGCAGATGTCTAGCCGAGACCGGCGACCTGGCCGGTCGAGAGATCGAGGCCGATGTCGAGGATGGGGGCTGAGTGCGTCAGCGCCCCGATCGAGATGAGGTCGGCTCCGGCGGCGGCGAAGTCACCAACGGTCTCGAGGGTGATCCCGCCGGACGCCTCCACGAGCACCGGCGGGACGCCACGGCCGCTGCGGGCCCGCACGAGCTCCACACAGTGGCCGAGCTCGGCGGGGGTCATGTTGTCGCACAGCACGATGCTGGCGCCCGCCTCCACGGCCTCGGCGACCTGCTCGATCCGATCGCACTCGACCTCCACCATGCGACCCGGCCACAGCTGCCGGGCGCGCCGAACGGCGTCGCCGATGGCGGCAAAGCCGAGATGGTTGTCCTTCACGAGTACGCCCTCGGAGAGGCTGCCGCGGTGGTTCACGCCGCCGCCGGCGCGTACGGCTGCCTTCTCGAGGGCGCGCAGCCCAGGGGTCGTCTTGCGGGTGTCGAGGACGCGGGTGGCGGGGTTCCTGCTCGTGGCGGCGGCGACGTAGCGAGCCGTCAGCGAGGCGATGCCGGAGAGGTGGCAGAGGAAGTTGAGGGCCGTCCGCTCCGCCGTCACGATCGAGGCCATGGCACCGTCCACCGTGACGATCTCCTGCCCGGCGGCGACGACGGCGCCGTCGTCGAGCCGGAGGGTGACCTCGAGACGGGGGTCGACCTGGCGGCAGGTCTCGATGAGGCAGGCCGTGCCGGCGACGACCCCAGGGGCACGGCTCACAAAGGCGGCCCGGCCGCTCGCTCCCGCCGGGAGCAGGGCGGCCGTGAGGTCGCCGATGGGCAGCAGATCCTCCTCCAGTGCCACCGAGACGGCGCGGCGCACGGCCGCCGCCGGCGGTTGCAGCGCGGTGCTCACCTCGCCCCACCGTGCACGAAGCGGGCGAGGAAGTCGGCCGAGGGCTCGGGGAAGTCCGAGCGCGTGTGGGCACCGCGGCTTTCTCTACGCTGCATTGCCGCCTCCACGAGGGCCGTCGCCAGGCTCAGCAGGTTCACGAGCTCGGCGTCGGCGACGGTCCCACCGCCTGCCGGTGAGGCGGCGGCCAACTCGGCGATGGCCTGCTCGGCCGCCTTCAGCGAGACGGCGTCGCGGACAACTCCGGCATGCGCCGTCAGCACGGTCTGCAACCGCGCTCGCTTCGCCGCCGTACCGCCGGCGACGCCGGCCGGCGACCCCGCCGTGGCCGCCACGGGAGACGCTGACGCCCCGCAACGGCACTCGGGCAGTGCTCGCAGCGGGATCGTGGCATGCCGCCCGAGCACCCCGCTCCGCTCGCTGTCCCCGGCAGGTGAGCGGCCCGAGATGATGGCATCCACGACGCGTGCCCCGAACACCATTCCCTCCAGCAGCGAGTTGGAGGCGAGGCGGTTGGCCCCGTGAACACCGGAGCACGCCGTCTCACCGGCCGCCCACAGGCCCGCCATCGCCGTGGCGCCGTCGAGATCGGTGAGGACGCCCCCGCTCAGGTGGTGAGCTGCAGGCGCGACGGGCAGCCAGTCGCGCGCCGGCTCGAGCCCGATCTCGGCGAGGCAGGCGTAGATCGTCGGGAAGCGGTGGGCGAAGTCCTCGAGGCCCGTGCAGTCGAGCCAGACGTTCTCCGTCCCGGTCTCGGCCATCTCGCCGGCAATGGCACGGCTGACGATGTCGCGAGGCGCCAGCTCGTCGACGAATCGGCGACCACCCACCCCGCGCAGGACCGCCCCGTGGCCGCGCAAGGCTTCCGAGACGAGGGGGCGAGGCATCGCCGGGTGGTGCAGGGCGGTCGGGTGGAACTGCACGAACTCGGCGTCGGCCACCGGGACGCCGGCCCGCATCGCCATGGCGATGCCGTCACCGGTCGCCTCCGGCGGGTTCGTCGTGACGGCGAAGAGCTGTCCGGCACCACCGCAGGCCAGCACGACCTCGGCGGCCTCCACCCGTTGGGTTGCCCCGTGCGGGTCGAGGGCGACGACGCCCCCGCAACGCCCGTGCTCGACGATGAGATCGAGAGCGAACCAGTGCTCGAGGACGGCGGCGGCACTCGTTTCCACGGCGGCCACGAGGGCGCGTTCCACCTCTGCGCCGGTGGCGGCACCGCCGGCGTGCAGGACCCTCGGCATCGAGTGGCCGCCTTCGCGGGCACGTGCGAGATCGCCCGCCGGACCACGGTCGAACACGGCCCCGAGGGCGATGAGCTCGTGCACTCGGCTCGGGCCTTCGTCGACGAGGACGCGAACGGCCGACTCGTCGCACAGGCCGGCGCCGGCGCGCAGGGTGTCAGCAAGGTGAAGGTCGGTCGAGTCCTCGTCGCCCGGCAGGACGGCGGCGACGCCGCCTTGTGCCCACCGCGTCGTCGTCTGCTCGAGCTCGCCCTTCGTCAGCACGCCGACGCGGGCACTTGCGAGCTGAGCGAGGCGGACGGCGGCGGAGAGCCCGGCGACACCGCTTCCGATCACGAGAACGTCGAGACGTTCGCTCACGCCGGCGTCTCCTGCATGGCCGGCGGAGCAGCCGCGCCGGGAGGGCGGGCCGCCACGTTGTCGATGAGGCGCACCGGGCCGACACGGGCGGCGACGAGGAGACGCACCTCGCCGGCGATGTCCGTCACCGGCGTCAGTGCGCCGGGGTCGGCCACGGCGGCGTAGTCCGCCGCCACAAGCGGCTCGGCCTCGAGCACGGCCGTCATGGCGAGCGCGACGGCGCCGGCTGAGGGCTCGCCGGCAGCCACGAGGCGCTCGCCGGCCGAAAGTGCCCGGAAGAGGGCCGTGGCAGCTTGACGCTCCGGTGCGGCGAGCCGGCCGTTGCGGCTCGCCATCGCCAGTCCGTCGCGCTCTCGCACCGTCGGGCAGCCTACGACCTCAACTGGGAGGTCGAGATCGGCCACGAGGCGCCGTACGACGGCCAACTGCTGGAAATCCTTCTCGCCGAAGTAAACACGGCAGGCACCGGCAATCGACAGCAGCTTCGTGACGACCGTGGCGACACCGGTGAAGTGGCCCGGGCGGGATGTGCCTTCGAGAACCTCGGCAAGGGCACCGGGAACGACGGCGGTCTCGAGCGACCCTCCCGGATACATCTCCTCGACAGACGGGGCGAAGACGACGTCGACGCCGGCGCTCTCACACATCGCCAGATCCTTGGCGAGATCGCGCGGATAGGCGGCGAGATCCGTGGCGTCACCGAACTGGGTCGGGTTCACGAAGATGCTGACGGCCACACAGTCACAATCTCGCCGGGCCGCCTCCATGAGCGAGATGTGGCCGGCGTGCAGGGCCCCCATCGTCGGCACGAAGCCGACGTCGTCTCCAGCCGCCCTGGCCGACTGCAGCGCTGTGCGTACGAGATCGCGTCGGGAGATCAGCTCCACGAGGCATGGGCCGATGGCTCGGGCCGCGACCCGAGCCGCTCGTAGGCCAACCGCTCTGCCAGGGCGACGCCGGCGTCGTAGGCGAGCACCTCTGCCCGATCGATGACGGCACGATGGCGTTCGATCGTGATCGTGTCGCCCCGCGAGGCCGGTCCCGTCAGGGCCTCGGTCGGCCCGAGGAGGGCGACGTCGTCGAGGGCACCACGAGCAAGCGGCAGGAAGGCTTCGAGGGGGAGGCCGGCGGCCGCTGCCATCCGCTGCACCTGGCCCAGCAGCCCTACGAGGTGGTTGGCGGCCACGCAGGCGGTGGCGTGATAGGCGGCCCGCAGATCATCGGGCACGACGATGGGCTGGCCCTTCAAGACGAGCACGAGGTCGGTGGCCAGGCGATCGCCCGCCACGGCGAAAAATGGGCGGCCCCGCAACCGGAGGGCCCCGATGATGGCGTCGGGCAGGGTGACGAGCGGGTGGAGCGAGCCGACGCGGCTGTGCGGCGCCAGCACGTCGAGGCCGAGGGAGCCCGAGCAGTGCAGCATCACCGTCGAGGCCACCGGTTCGATGCTGGCGGCGACGTCGGCGACGGTCCGGTCCGGCACGGCCAGCAGGACGGCGTCGACACCGTGGGCGGCAGCGCCGAGAGCGTCAAAGCGGTGCAGCACCTCGCGTATCTCGACACCCGCCCCGCTGAGAGCACCTTCGAAGGAGCTGCCGGCGCGCCCGCCACCGACGATTCGGATCGACGTCATCTCTAACAGCCTCGCTCTCGTTCCAGCCCACTTCGGGTGCCGGTCGTGCCTCAGCTTGCGGTCTCTTCGATGGTACCAACCCTGCGCACGTCGTCGGCAAGCGTGCCAGCTCCGGCGATTTGGCGGCGCCATCCCACCGGTACGACCCCTGCGTCGAGGTCCTCCAGGGGAGCCAGCACGAAGCCGCGCTCGTACATGCGAGGGTGTGGCACCGTCAGCTCGGGTGTCACGAGCTCCACACCCTCGATGAGCAGGATGTCGACGTCGAGGGTCCTCGGCCCGTCCTTGACGCCGCGCAGGCGTCCGGCAGCGCCCTCCAGCCGATGGGCAACCTCCAGCAGCGCGAAGGGATCGAGGTCGGCCTCGAGCCGGACGACGCAGTTGAGATACGGCCCTTGCTGCGGGCCACCGACGGGCGCCGTCTCGTAGACGGGCGAGACGGCGAGCGAGGCGTCGAGCTCCCGCAAGGCCTCGACAGCATCGTGCAAGTAGCGGCCGCGGTCGCCGAGGTTGGAACCGAGCCCGAGATAGGCCTTCACACCACGGTGCGCCGGAGCCTGACGCCGACGGACTCGACCTGGGCGGCGAGCGGTGGGCGGAGCTTTCGGACCTCCACGGTGACGGCCTCGACGCCGCTGCGCCCGAGCACGTCGTCGGCAATGGCGCTGGCGAGGGTCTCGAGGAGGGCGAAGCTCTTCGTCTCGACGATCTCGACGACAGCGGCCACGACGAGCCCGTAGTCCACGGTGGCGGCGAGGTCGTCGCTACGGGCGGCCGAGGCGATGTGGGTGTCGATCGTGATGTCGACCTCGAACGGCTGCGCCCGCTCCTGCTCCTCGGGCAGGACGCCGTGGCGCCCGAGGGCTCGCAGCCCGTTGATGCAGATGTTGGAGGTGGTCACGACTCCGCTGCGCCGCTCGGCGCCGGCAGGTTGTCGACCATGGCGACGAGCCGGCGGCCGGCCGACCCCATCTGGCGGGAGAGGATCTGCTCGATGACGGTGATGGCCCGCGGGCCGTCGGGCAGGATGCCGCTCCAGCGGATGTAGCCGGCAACCGCCCCCATGAGGCGATCGCCGAGCTCGTCCTGGTGGATGAGGAGGCGCTCACCGGATCGCAGCCACTCGTACATCGCCGGGTAGAGCGAAGCGAGCGTCGCCTCGGCGTCGGCGTCGGCCGTGAGCGAGAGGGGGAAATGCGACCAAGAGAGGCTGAACTCGCCGTAGGCATGGAGGTTGTGGGACGACGACAGCAGTGAGATCACGCGGTCGAAGCCCTGCGCCCGCAGCCAGAGGAGCTCCTCCTGGCGGCGCACCTTGCGGTGGTTTGGGGCATAGCCGCCCGGTCGCTCGCTGACGGCGAGGCGGTCCTTGATGATCCAGGCGAAATTCCTCGGCACGATGCCCGCAGCCCAACGGCCCCTCACGGCGCCACCCTTCCGACGAGCCGAGCAGCCTGCGCCGTGGCGGCGACGTCGTGCACCCGCACCGCCGTGGCCCCGCTCGTCATGGCGAACGTGGCCGAAGCGAGTGATCCCTCGAAACGCTCGTCCGCCGGCGCCGCCTGACCGCCCCCGTTGAGGGCGCCGGATCCCGCCAGGTTGCCGGCGGCAATGTGGCCGAGGAAGGTCTTGCGGCTCGTCCCGACGAGAACGGGGTAGCCAAGAGCCACGAGCTCGCTCAAACCGGCCAGCAACTGCAGGTTGTGCCGGGACGTCTTGCCGAAGCCGATCCCCGGGTCGACCCACACCTCGGTGACGCCCGCCGCCACGGCGCGTGCGGCGCGCGCGGCGAGGTAGTCGGTCACCTCTTTGACGACATCGTCGTAGCGCGGGTCGTTCTGCATGTCCGCCGGCGTGCCCTGCCGGTGCATGGCAACGAAGGCCGCCCCGCTCTCTGCCGCCACGCCCTCGAGGGAAGCCGATACGTCGTTGACGAGGACGGCGCCCGCCGCCACGGCGCGCCGTGCCACCCCCGCCTTCGTCGTGTCGATCGAGACCGGGATGAGCTCGGCCAGCGCCTCGATCACCGGGATGACGCGTCGCAGCTCCTCGTGCTCGCTGACGGCAGCGGCTCCCGGGCGGGTCGACTCGCCACCGACGTCGATGATGTCGACGCCCTCGTCGATCATCTCCCGTCCCCGGGCGAGAGCGACGGCGTCGTCGAGGTAGCGCCCGCCGTCGAAGAAGGAATCCGGCGTGACGTTCAAGATGCCCATCACGAGGGGGCGATCGATGCCGGACGGGAGCCTCAACCGGGCCGCCCTCGAGCCCCGTGAATGAACGCCATCGCCTCGGCGCGCGTGGCCGGGTCCGTTCGGAACAGGCCGCGCACGGCCGAGGTGACCGTCGTCGTGCCGGGCTTGTGCACGCCCCGCATGGACATGCAGAGGTGCTCCGCCTCGATGACGACGAGGACGCCGCGGGGGTCCAGCGTGCGCTGCACGGCCTCGGCGATCTGGGTCGTCATGCGCTCTTGCACCTGGAGGCGGCGGGCGTAGCCGTCAACGACGCGGGCGAGCTTGCTGAGACCGGTGATGCGGCCGTCGTCAGAGGGGATGTAGGCGACGTGTGCGCGGCCGAGGAAGGGAACGAGATGGTGCTCGCAGATCGAGGCGAAGGGGATGTCGCGCACCATGACCATCTCGTCGTGCTCGGCGGCGAAGGTCGCCGTGAGATAGCGGGACGGATCCTGGCCGGCATCGCCGAAGATCTCGTCGTACATGGCGGCGACTCGGGCCGGCGTGCGCCGCAGGCCCTCCCGGTCGGGGTCCTCGCCGAGGGCTGCTAGCAGCTCGAAGATGGCGCGCTCGGCGCGGGCGAGGTCGACGCTCACTCCGGTTCGCCGCCGATGTAGACGCGCAGATCGGCGAGGTTGCGGTAGCGCTCGGCGACGTCGAGGCCGTAGCCGACGACGAAGTGGGGAGCGATCTCGAAGCCGACGTACTCTACGTCGAAGCTGGCGCGTTGCTGGCCCGTCTTGAGCAAGAGTGTGCAGATCGCCAGCGAGGCGGGACCGCGGGCGAGGAGGCTCTTGCGAAGGTAGGACAACGTGAGACCGCTGTCGACGATGTCCTCCACGACGATGACGTGGCGGCCGGTGAGATCGAGATCCAAGTCCTTCACGATGCGGACAACCCCGCTCGTCTTCGTTGCCGCCCCGTAGGACCCGACGGCCATGAAGTCCATCTCGACGGGAAGGTTGATGACCCGCGAGAGATCCGCCAAAAAGACGAAGGCGCCTTTCAGCACCCCGACGAGGAGGGGGGGGCGTTCGGCGTAGTCCCGCGTGATCTCCTGGCCGAGCTCCTCGACCCGTCGGGCGATCTCGTCGGCGGTGACGACGACCGTGCCCAGCATCGGGTCGAGGGCCACCCAGTCCTGTGAGCGCCGCTCGAGCGTGTTGGCCGTCTCTCCGGCACGAGCAGACGCCCCGCTGCTGACACGCCCGTCGGAACTGTCGCTCACGGCCGCTGAGGTTATCGCTCCTGGGGATTGCCGCCGCGGGTGAATCCGCCGCTCTGTGGCAGCGCGCCTGCCTGACCTGGCAGAAGCACCGCGCTCGAGCCGAGGGTTTCGATCAGTCGGGCTCGACGAACAGTTTGCCGGCCGACCGGCCCACGCGGCGGCCGCCACCGACCTCACAGGCGCTGGCGCCCAACCGTGCCACGTGCAGCACGCGCTCCACCGTCGCACTGTCCGGCGGGTGGCCCTCCTCGTCGTAGTTTCGCAGCCATCCTCGGATGGCGCGGCGGGCGAGCACGACGGGGGCGGTGGCGAGCCCCCGAGCATCGGTCGGGTCGAGGGCGGCCGCCAGCTCGTCGAGCAGGTCGCTCTCGTCGGCGAAGTGCTGCGCCTGGCGGGTGAGGATCGGGACGAGGTCGCGTTTTGCCAGGGCGCACAGCGCCGGCAGCACGTCGTGGCGGACGTGGTTGCGCAAGTACCCCGTCTCGGAATTCGACGGATCCTCGACGGGGCAAAGGGCGAGCGTGGCGCACAGTGACCGGGTCTCGGAGCGGCGCAGAGCGAGGATCGGGTGGCTGTGACCCGGGCGCATGCCGGCGAGGCCGTCCGGGCCGGCGCCCCGCAGAAGGTTGAGCAGCACCGTCTCTGCCTGGTCGTCAGCCGTGTGCCCGGTGGCGACCCCCGCCGGGAGGACCCCGAAGCGGGCGACCCGCGCACGCGCCTCGAGGTTGCCGCCGGGCGGCACGCTCACCTGCAACGACACGAAGCCTGCGCCGAAGCGAGCCGCCGCCTCCGCCACGACGTCGGCTTCGGACTCCGAACCGGGCCTGAGGCCGTGATCGACGTGATAGGCGACGGCCCGGCAGCCGCTCGCGACGGCGAGCGCCAACATGGCGAGCGAGTCGGCGCCCCCGGAGACGGCGAGCGGTGCTTCGGATCCAGGCGGCGGGAACGTGCAACGCCGCAGGAGGCCGGCCGTAGCGCCCACCGTCTCGGGCATTGCCTCAGGCGAGCTCGAGACGCCGGCCTCCGAGCCGGCTCACCCAGCGGGCGGGGTCGCGTACCTCCTCGAGGCTCGGTAGCGAGTCAGGGCCCTCCCAGACGCGTGCGAAGAGCTCCGGGCCGCCGGCTCGCTCGACCGCCTCCACGAACTCCTCTCCTTCTTTGTACTGCTTCATCTTGGCGTCGATGCCGAGCAGTTGCTGCATGAGGCGCGTGAGACCGCCGGCCGACTCGCGCCGAGTCTGCAGAGTCCTGGCGAAACGCTGTGCCCCGGGGATGCGTTCGGCGGCGGCGCGATTCATCGTGATGTCTCCGTGGCCTTCGAGAAGGCTCATGAGGGCTTGGATGCGGCGGATGGTCGCCAGTTGCTCCGGCGGGGCGAGCGCTCCGAGGAGGCCGGCGTCCCCGAGCGGATTGCGCCGCGCCCGCACGTCGCCCGCCATGCGGGTAATCGCCGCCAACACCTGCTTTGAGTCCGGGGCTGCCAGTGTGACGCCCTCGTCGACGAGGCCGAGGAAGTAGTGGCGCATCCAGGGGACGCCCGTGAACTGCGCCCGGTGCGTCAATTCGTGCACGGCGATCCAGAGGCGGAACTCCCGCGGGGGGAAACCGTGACGGCGTTCCAGGGCAATGACATTCGGGCCCACGTAGTAGACGGCGTCGCTCGGTGCTTCCCCCTCCTCAGCGCGGAAGAGGTCGTACTGGCCGAGCACCCGGGTCGACATCCAGCCGAGCACGGCTCCGAGCTCGGTTCCGGCGGCGAGGCGGGCAGCCGAGGCCATTGGCGCCGGGAGATTGCGTCCGATGCCGCCCTCGGAGGCGGCCCGCTGCAGGATCGGCCGGAGGAGGCGCCGGAACGACCCGATGTTGGCCTTCGCCCAGCCGCCCCGATCGGTGACCTCGGCGCGTGCCGGGCCGGCGATGGAGCGAAGCCCCGTCGAAGCCTCCACCAGCTCCTCCGCGATCGGCGTCAGCTCGGCGAAGTCGTCGATGAGCCGCTGGCGCGAGCGAGGATCCACCTGCGGCACCCCACGTGCGGCGACACGACGGGCGACACGCTCGGCCAGCGCCCAGTCGACGAGTTCGGGGGCGCCGCTCACGAGAGCATCGTAGGCGTGCCGACGAGTGGGACGAGCACCGCCCTTATGAGCACCTGTCGTTCGCAGGAGCCCCGCGGCTCAGACGCCTTCGTGCTCCTCGACCATGGCTCCGCCCGCACGGCCATGGCCGGCGCCCTCACTGGCCGTCGCGGCGGCGTGCTCATGGTTGATCGTGTCGGCGATGCGCTGGCGCAGGCTGTCCGGGACGGCGTCGCGGCACTTGTCGTGCACGACGCGACGCAGCTCGGCCTCGAAGCCGAACATCTGCAGGCACGGCGAGCAACCGTCGAGATGCGCCTCGATCTCGTGCCGGCGCACGGGCGTCAGCTCACCGTCGAGAAAGTGGTAGATGCGGTGCAACGCTTCCCGGCAGTCAAACTCTGCCTGCTCGTGGTCACCCATCGATCTTGCCTCTCGCCGTCGCTACAACTGTCCGGCTCGCTGTCACGATCCTACTGTGTCCTCACGACTCGGCGGCCACGAGTCCTCGGGCCATCCCGTATTCGTGCAACGCCTTCTGCAGCGCTCTTCTTCCCCGATGCAGCCGGCTCATGACGGTGCCGATCGGCACATCCATGATCCCGGCGATCTCCTTGTACGAGAAACCCTCGACGTCCGCCAGCAGGACGGCCATGCGAAAGGCCTCCGGAAGCGACTCGATTGCCTGCTTGACCTCCTCGTCGGTCATGCTCTCGAGCACTTCGTCCTCGGCGCTCCGCCCGGCGGCGGCCGCCTCGAGGCCGCCGAGCCGGTGGAAGAGGTAGAAGTCCTCCACTTCCTCGAGCTCGGTCTCCTCCGGGTGACGGCGGCGGGCGCGGTAGGCGTTGATGAACGTGTTGGTGAGGATGCGGTACAACCACGCTTTCAGGTTCGTGCCGGCCCTGAAGGAGTCGTAGCTCCGATAGGCCTTCAGGTACGTCTCCTGCACGAGATCCTCGGCGTCGGAAGGGTTCCGCGTCATGCGGAGCGCGGCCGAGTAGAGCGAGCCCATGAACTGCTCGGTGTCTTCGGCAAAAGTCGCCTGATCGGCCACGCTTCGAACCCTAGTTGCTCACCCCCGCCCCGGCGGACGCGCCCACCTTAGGAGCCCGTCAGGAGATCCCGCGGATCGAGCTGCAAGAGGAGCTTCGACCACCAGCCCATGGAGCGACGGGCCGCTCGGCGCACGACGAGCAGGTCAGAGGCGGCGCGTCGCGATTCCTCCCGTGTCGGAGGGAGGCGGGCGAAGAGCGCCCGGTTGGCGGAGTCGGCCAAGCGGGTCAGCGCCTCGTCCGCCTCGCTCGTGAGCGCCCCGGCGCGCCGCACCCTGCGGGCGAATTCGAGGAAGGTCTCAGCTCGCCGGCGGTGCAGCCCGGTGGCGGCGAGGACGCCGATGGCTTGACGCCAGGCGAGCAGGATCCCGCGCACCGGGTCGCGGACGCGCCGCGCTTGCAGGACCCGCCATGACGGGATGGCAATGCTCCAAAGGACAGCGCCGGCGAGGAGGGCGAGAAGGACGGTGACGACGTCCGAGGACCCACCTTGACCGGACCCGCCGCCCGACTGGCCGCGAACCGGGGGCACCGTCGGGAAGGTGAAGCTGCTGCCCGTGACACCGCCCTTCGGAGGTTGCAAGTTGTGAGCAGGGAGGGATCCACCGGTGCGCAGCACGGTCGTCGTCGTCGTCGTGGCGCCTCGCACCGTCGTCGTCGTGATGCCTACGGGGTAGGTGGGGGCGCTCGCACCCGGCGTCGGCTCGAAGTCCACCCAGCCCGTGCCGGGGAAGTACACCTGCGGCCAGGCGTGGGTTTGCAGGCCGGTGACGACCCAGCTGTTGTCCGTCAGCCGCGTCGGCAGGAAGCCCACGACCACCCGCGTCGCCAAGCCGTCGATGCGGGCGAGCACGGCGAAGGCGCTAGAGAACTGCTGGCAGTAGCCGGTCCTCGTCGCGAACAAGAAGTCCTGCAGTGCGGCGTAGCTGGCTGTCGGCGCCGCCGGGACGGTCTTGGGGAGCTCGTAGCGAAAGTGGGTGAGGAGGAAGTCCTCGATGGCGAAGGCCTTCTGCTCCTCGGTCATGGAATCCGTCACGAGCTCCTGGGCAAGGATGCGGATGCGCGCCGGAAGCGGCTGCGGCACGGCGAAGTCGACCGCCGGCGCCGGCGGGTCGGCCAGGTTGTAGTCCTGCTGCGCGACGTCTGGATCTGGCGCCAAGAGCGCTTTCACGCCGTAGGTGTAGTTGTTGCCGAAGGCATCCGGTGCGACGAGGACCGGCCCGTCCGACCCTTCCAGGGTCGCTGAGGTGTCGCTGTCCATGGCAATCGGGATGGCCGGGGTGGGAATCTCCGGCCCGTCAAGATCGATGTTCGAGATGACCTGGGTCACGGTCTCGAATTGCTTGCCGTCGACGGGCGGGACCGGATGATGTTCCAGCTGCTGCAGCGATGTCGTGAACGGGATCACCGGGGTCCGTTCCCCCATCGGTTGCTGCTGCCACTGCGTCCCGGTGAAGTCGTCGTCGATGAAGAGGATCTCCCGGGTCGGCCTTGTCCCGTAGACGCGGAAGAGCGGAAGGTTCGTGTTGGCGATCTCTTCCTCGCCGACGTCGACGAAGCTGCTGATCGAGACGGGCCCGACGCCATGGCTGCGCTGACCGCTCTTGTTGAGATTCGACCCCTTGCCAGAGTCGTGCCACGCCAAGAGGGCGGCGCTCGTGGCACCGGGAACGAGGGGACCGATCACGCCGGCCGCCACGCCGGCGACAAGCGCGAGCCCGGCGACAGCCGACGGCGCCCGCCGCCCGCCGAGGAGGCCGGGCACCCGTCGCACGTCAGGCGAGGGTTGCGGTGTCGAACCCTCGAGGCGCGCCGTCACGACCTGCTCGGTGGCGGGATGCCGGTTCGTGCCGGAGAGGTACCAGACGGCGAGGGCTGCCAGAGCGGCCAGCTCGGGCGCCCTTCCCGTCGAGGTTCCGAGCGTGCCCGTGAACACGACGATGTCGAAGGCAGGCACGAGGGCGACGATGGCCGGCAGCGTCGTGTCGGCGTCGAGCGCCTCGGCCGCCATGGCGAGGACACCTCCTGCCCAGGCGGCCGCCAGCACGAGTCCGCGAGCCTCGGCGACCGGGGCCACCCGGTCGGAGAAGATGAGCCATGCCGCCCCCAGCTGATGCCCGAGCACGTGTTGGGTGCCGGTGAGCGGCAGCAGCCCGAGCCGGAAGCTGGCGCCGTCGAGCAGGGCGACGGGCACGTAGGCGACGAGGGCGGCCGTCAGCGCCCAGAGCGCGATGCCGCCGGCAGTGTTGCCGCCTCGGCGAAGACGACGGCCGAGGTGGGCGATGAGATGAGCACCGAGGCAGACCGGGACGATGATGGCGAGCTCGCCCGGGCCTGAGAAACAGCGGGCGAAGGTCGCCACGGCGACGACGTCGAGAAGGACGAGCGCCGTCCATGGAGTGATCACGTCGCATCCAGACGAGCCGGGTGGGCGTGCTCGAGCTCCCGCTCGCCTGCGTCGACGGCGCGAGCCTCCCCGATCGGCAGATCCATGGCGGTGTTCCAGATGTCGTGCATGGCTCTGCCCACCGGCAGGAAGACGGCGATCTCGTTGCGTGCGAGCCGTTCGAAACGAGGGGCATCCCCGCCGACAAGGACGAGGGCCACGGTCCCGACCTGGGAGGGCATGCGGGCGAGCACGTCGGGGTTGAGCTCGGCGTCCTCCAGCCGCGTGGCCGCCTCGACGGTGATGAGGACATTCCACTCGTCGCGGCCGAAGGCGCGTCCGAAGAGCTGGCCCACGAGGGCCGTCGCCGGATCGGCAAGCTCGCCGTCCCCGTTCGCAGCCGCTGACCCGTTCCGTTCTGGCGAGGCGACTGCCGCGCCCTGCCGGCGATGCCGGCTCCGCAGGGGGGCGTCCTGCGGCTGCACCGTAGCGAGGTACACGCTGATGCCGTCGAGGTGGGCAGGGCCATAGGAGAGCCCGCTGTCGTACCCGCTGGTCGTGACGACCCGCAGCATCCCCTCCCGCAGTGCCACCGTGGCGAGACTGGCGGCGACCTCGACGGCACGTTCGAAAGCGTCGCCGCCGCCGCGGCTCGTCCCGAGGACGATCGTCGTGCCGGAACGGTTGGCGGAGTCAGGGTCACCGCCCTCGCGGACCATGAGCTCGCCGACACGAGCGGTCGTCGGCCAGTGGATGCGTCGCAGGTCATCGCCCGGCACGTAGCCGCGCAGCATGGAAGCACCCGTCAGGATGCGCTCTGCCGCCGAGTGCGTGCTCTCCTGATCGCCGAGGCCGGCACTGAGGGGAAGGGTGTGTGGCAGCTCCTCCGTTCGCGGGCGCACGAGATAGGAGATGCCCCCCGTGGTGACCACGCGCTTGCTGGCGAGACCGAGGGCGTCGGTGAGCACGGCGTCGTAACCGCTGATGGCGTGCCGTCCACGGCGCGAGCTGTCGAGGCCGATCGTCACCGTGGCACGCTCCCCCGGGGCCAGGCGGGGGACGAGGATGCGGTGGCGGCCCCCTCCGCTCGGCACGAGCTGCAGCCGGCTCGGCGGCGTGGGAACCGCCCCGGTGTTCTCGACGAAGAGCTCGAGCACCGTTGGCTGGGTCGCCTCGATGACCTCGGGGGACAAGCGCGCCGAGACGGCGGCACGCACGTGCGAGGCGCGCAGCCGCACGACGCTCACGAGGACGAGCGCCAACACGGCGACCGACATGCCGAACAGCTCGGTCACCCCGAGGATCCTGCCCGCCACGAGGAGGACGAAGAACGCCGCCAGCGCCTCCTTACCGCGTCGTGTCAGCACGAGGACACCCTCTCCGGCCCATCTCGATCAGCGCACCACCCGCTCACCCTCGAGCACGGGCACCTTGGCGAGGAGCTCGTTCACGACGGCGATGACGTGATCGCCGCCCGCCGTGCGGGCGGTGCGCAGCTCGAGGCGGTGCCCGATGACCGGGAGGGCGAGCGTTTTGACGTCGTCGGGCACGACGTAGTCGCGGCCGTGCAACACCGCCCAGGCACGGGCTGCCCGCTGCAGGGCGAGAGCAGCACGCGGCGACATGCCGAGGAGCACGGCCGGGTGCGTGCGAGTGGCGTTGGCAAGGTCGACGATGTAGCGCTGTACGGCTTCGGAGCAGTGCACCTCGCGGACCTTCTGCGCCATCTGGAGCACCTGTTCCGGACTGGCGACGGCCTCCAAGTCGAGGAGGGGATCGTCGACGCCGTGGCGGACGAGGAGGTCGACCTCGGCCGTCGGGTCCGGATAGCCGAGGTGAATGCGCATCAGGAAGCGGTCCAGTTGGCTGACCGGCAACGGGTAGGTGCCCTCGTGCTCGATCGGGTTCTGGGTGGCGATCACCATGAAGGGCTCGGGCAGCTCGTAGGTCGTGCCTTCAACGGTGACCTGACGCTCCTCCATCGCCTCGAGGAGAGCCGACTGCGTCTTCGGTGGCGTGCGGTTGATCTCGTCGGCCAGCACGATGTTGGCGAAGATCGGGCCGGGGCGGAATTCGAAGGCGGACGTGTTGCGGTCGAACACGCTCACCCCTGTGACGTCAGATGGCAGCAGGTCCGAGGTGAACTGAATCCGGCGATGACGGCAGTCGACCGAAGCGGCCACGGCCTTGCCCAGACTGGTCTTGCCGACCCCGGGGACATCCTCGATGAGGAGATGGCCTCCGGCCACGAGGCAGGTGACGGCGTAGCGGATGGCTGACTCGTTGCCTTGGATGACGGTGCGGACATTGCGGACGATGGCCGTGAAGATGTCGTCCGAGACTCCCCCATCTGTAGTCACTTCGTCATCTTCGCAGCTACCCGGACGCCGCGCATGCGCGCCCCGCCGGGATCTCCCCCTAGCGGCAGGGAGGAGTCGCCGGTCGACCTCCGGCGCCGAGGCAGACGAAGCCGGCGGCCGCCAGCGCCTGCAGCACCGGCAGCGAGCGATCGGCCAGTTCTTCGGGGGCAAGACCTCTGATTCCATGAGCGGCCTGCGTCACCGCCAGGGCGCTGGACGGCGGTAAACCGGCGCCGAGCTGGGCATGGAATTCGGCCATGACGGACGGGGCACCGGCATCGGGCACCGGAACGACGCTCGCCACGATCGCTCGCGAACCAAGCGACAGCATGGCAGCCGCTGCCCCCATCAACTCGTCTCCCGGCTGCACGTCCGAGCGGCCGGCGTCACAGGAGGACAGGACGAGCAGCTCAGGCCCCTCGCCGATCTGCTCGAGGTCGTAGACGGTGAGGGGCCCGTCGGCGAGATCGAGGGCGGAGAAGAGGGCGTTGTCCGCCCGAAAGCGGCCGTGGGCGACGACGTGCGCCCGCGCCGCCCCCTGCAGGGCGGTCGCCACCGCCTCGGCGGTGGCCGCTCGTCCCGCCAGCGTGACGGCCTCCCGGTAGAGAGGCTTAAGTGCCGCCACCTCGACGTCGGCCGACGGCACGCCGGGGGCGGCGACGAGCACGGTGGCGCCACCAGGACGAGCACCCGAGGAGTGCTTCATGAACAAGGCGAGCGACGGCGCCACCGACAGCGGCCGTTCCCGCAGACTCGGTAGCAGCGCCCACGGCAAGGAATGCAGCGTCCCGGTCGGCACGATCACGAGCTCGGGGCGATCGGCCGTGAGGGCCACGCTGAGGTCGCCGACGATCGGCTCGAACAAGAGGCGATCCACAGCCGAGGCGGCACGCCCGAGCAGCTCGCCGGCGGCGACAAGGCTGGCATACGAGCTGCGGCCGAGGGCGAGGCGTGTGAGGGCGAAGCGGGCGGCTGCTCGCCAGCGCGCCAACTCGGCCGTCGATCCGAGCTGGCGCACGACACAGCTGGCCTGCGTGCACACGACGGCGTGCAGCTGTCCGGCGACGGCAACGAGCTCGACGACGGCGCCTGACCCGGACGCTCCCAAGCGAGCCTGCACCTCCGGCACGGTCGGCACCTCGGCTGCGGGCCGACGCTGCCGCCCACGTCCGAGGGAGCGGTGCCGAATGCTCGCCTCCAGCTGTTTGCGACGCCTCACGAGGTGCTGAGCTTCGGCACCGGCGCCCTCGCCTGCCTGAACCACCAGCTCGAGGGCGGCCACCGTATGCCGGAGCTGGGAGAGCCCCTCGGCGAGGAGGCGGTCAGGCGGGGGGAGGACCTCCGGTGGCCAGAGCGAACGTGCCCGCCAGCGCTCGGACCATTCGAGCACGCCCGCCGGCGAGCCCTCGCCGACGGCGATCTCGAGACCGAGCTCGGCAAGATCGGAGGATGCCAGGGTCGCCCGTGCTCGCAGCTCTGTAGCGCCGAAAGCGGCCCGGTGCTCCTCGGCGACCTGCAGCCCCGTCCGCAGCGCCGATAAGGCGGCCCTGCTGTCGCCGCCGGCGAGACGACCGAGGGCGACGGCGAACCAGGCCCGCACCCGCTCGTCCGATGAGGCGCCGTGACGAGCCGAGGCGGCAACGTCGGCGGCCGCCAGCAGCGAGACCGCCTGGGCCGGCTCACCGGCTGCGATGGCGGCCCGGGCGGCGATGATGAGGGCCTCGAGGGCGTGAAGCCGCCAACCGGCGGCCCTCAGCTCGCGGGCGAGGGCGCCAGCGTGTGGCACGATCGCAGCCAGACGGCGGCGGTCGGTCCCCGCTGCACGGGCGCCCTCTTCAGGACGCAGGCGCCCCGCACCGAGCCCAGAGGGGATCGGCGCCAAGGGCGCTTCGGTGGCCCACGTCGCCCGCGCCGCCACGAATCGGCCCAAGACCGCCCAGCCGTTGCGCCCCTGGCGAGCGAGCGCCTCGGAGGCCTCCTCCGCCGCTGACCGAGCCGTCGCGAAGTCGCCGCCGGCGAAGGCGACTGCGGCAAGCATGAGCCTCGCCTCGGCGAGATCGGCGGCCTGTCCCGCCGCTTGCAGGCCGGCGATCGCTTCGGCAGCGGCGGCACGGGCTTCGGGCAGGAGGCGTGCCGACATGAGCACTTCGCAGCGGTCGGTCAACGCCGCCGGCGACGGGATGCCGAGGCGCACGTGCTGGCGGAACGCCTCGTCGAAGTGAGCCAAGGCGGCGGGGATGTCGCCTCGCCTGGCCGCCACAAAGCCGAGGTTGTGCACGACGTTGGCGACTCCGAGATCGGAGCCCTGGCGCCGGAGCAGCGCGAGCGCCTCTTGCAGCTCGACTTCGGCCTCTTCGTAGTCCCCTAGGTAGGCGTGCACGATGCCCTGATTCGAGAGCAGGCGCGCCACCGGTCCGGCAAGGCCGGCGGACCGGCAGCTGGCAAGGGCGATCGTGGCCTGCTCGAGGGCTTCGGGATAGCGCCCGAGACGCATCAAGATCGTGGCTCGCTGCGACTGGACCTGACCGAGGGTGGCTCTGTCTCGCGCAAGGACGAGGGCGGCGTCGATCTCGGCCATGGCAGCCACCGGCTCCTCACTTTGCAACAGGACGATCGCCAACCCGATCTGGATCTCGGGCAAGCGGCTCAGGACGCCGTCTGCCAGCGCCCGGTCCCTCGCGCGCTCGAAGCGCGCCCGGGAGGCGGCCACACGTCCGAGCCCGAGCTCAGCGAGTGCGGCCGCCCGCTCGGCAACGGCGCGCCCTTCGCCTCCGATGTCGGCGCGCTCGAGGAGGGCCTCGGCGAGCGCCAGTGCGCGGCGCGGATCCGCCCCAGCCAGCTCGAGGGCGCGATCTGCCTGCGCGAGCCCGACCTCAGACGGCACGTGGTCGGGCGCTCTCCCGGCCTTGGAGCCCGACTGCGTCACCTCGCGCCCAGGACTTCGTGCTCAGGCGTCAGGCAAATGGGTGCTCGGGCGGCGTGAACCAGCTGGTGACGACCGGTTCGGTATCCCCGCTGAGCGGTGTGCACCGCAGGCTGACGGCACCCGCCGGCAGCGACGGGGCGAAGAAGGTGCCGTATTCGTCGGACATGAGGCCCAACGTCCCGCCTTCGTGACGGACCTCCAGGGAGGCGGGCTGCGGGGGCACGACTTGGCACGTCAGCTCCCGGGCGGAACCTTCCAACTGCACCTCGATCGTGAGGGCGGGGCTCTCGAAGGTCAGCTGACGCGTCGACCCGGATGCATCACCCCGGATGCCGACGAGCGGTTCGGGCTCGATGGCCGAGTCGTACACGAGCACCGCCAGCACGTCGTCGACGGAACGGAACCGCTCCGTCGGCCCGGCGTATCCGAGCTGCCCGAAGCGTCGGATCATCGCCTCTCGGGCAAGGTCGGCCGGCTCGGCAACGATGTCCTCGTCCGCAGGAGGCCGCTGCGCGCCATCGGCCACAACCTGCTGTCGTTGTCGGGTGGAGGCCCGCTCGGCGAACGACACCACGTCGGCGAGGGGCGGATCCACGCGGCGAGTGTACCGACGCACGGGCGTATCTCAAAGACGTCCGGCGTCGATGATGCGGCGGAGGAAGCGCTGCGTGCGCTCGTCCTTCGGCTGGCTGAAGAGCTCCCCCGGTGGCGCCTCCTCCACGATCAGACCGTCCTCGAGGAAGCAGACCCGGTTGGCGATGTCGCGGGCGAATCCCATCTCGTGGGTGGCGATGACCATCGTCATCCCGGAAGCCGCCAGCTCCCGGATAACGTCGAGCACCTCGGCTACGAGTTCGGGGTCGAGGGCGCTCGTCACCTCGTCGAGGAGCATGATCCTCGGGCGCATCGCCAAGGCGCGCACGATCGCCACTCGCTGCTGCTGGCCGCCGGAGAGCCGGTCGGGGTAGTCGCGCTCCTTGTCGGACAGCCCGAAGCGGCCGAGGAGGGCGCGCGCCTCTTCGACCGCCTGCTCGCGGGGCACGCCGAGGGCTCTGGTGGGGGCAAGGGTCACGTTGGCGAGGACGTTCATGTGCGGGAAGAGGTTGAAGGACTGAAACACGATGCCGATCTGGCGCCGCACGAGGTTCTGGTCGAGGCCGGGGTCGGACGAGACGTCCTGCCCCCAGAGCACGATGCGCCCGGCGTCGATCGGTTCGAGCAGGTTGATGCAGCGCAAGAGGGTGGACTTGCCCGACCCGGAAGCGCCGATGAGGCAGACGACCTCGTTGCCGTTCATCGCCATGTCGACGCCCTTCAGCACCTCGATGGCACCGAAGGACTTGTGGAGCCCTTCGACCCGGACCGCCTCCGAGGGGGCGCTTGATCCGTTCCCCGAGGTGCTCACACGAGGGCTCCAGCCAGGCGCCGCTGCCGGTCGCGCCGGATGACGTGGTCGGTGAAGCGGGCGAGGGGGATCGTGAGGATGAGAAACAGGATGGCCGCCACGACGTAACTCGAGTAATTGAACGTCGAGTCGGCGTAGATGGTGGCGGCTTGGTTCGCTTCGATGGCGCCGATGACACCGACGAGCGCCGTGTCCTTCTGGAGGCTGATGAAGTCGTTCAGCAGGGGCGGGATGATGTTGCGGACCGCCTGGGGCAGGATCACGTATCGCATGGACGTCCAGCCGGTGAGGCCGAGCGAGCGGGCCGCCAGGGTCTGGCTGCGGTGCACCGAATTGAGCCCGGCGCGATAGACCTCCGAGACGTAGGCCGAGTAGGACAGGACGAGGGCAGCCGTCCCGTACACCGGTGGGGTCTGCGTCGAGAGGAAATGGAGATTGAGTGCCGGGACGCCATTTCCGATCATGTAGATGACCAGCAGGAGGGGCACGCCCCGGAAGACGTCGACGTAGATCGTGCTCACGACGCGAAGAGGGAACATCACCGGACCGGTCGACTGCCGCACGAGGGCGACAGCGAGGGCGAGGATGAGGATGAGGACCTCGGCGACGAGAAACATCTTGATGTTGAGGACGATCGCCGTGCCGATACCAGGCAGCCCGTGGCTGTTGTTGCCGACGAAGGAGCGCCACATGTTCGTGCCACTGAAGAAGTCGTGACGGACGACGCCGCTCCCGGGGGCGAAGAAGAACACGGCCGCGAGGGCAGCGACAAAGGCGATCGTGCTGATGGTCGAGATGACCGTCGAGCGGCGGTCACCGGCGCGCAGCAGACGGGGCCCGCGATCACCGAGCGCCCCGCCCATGGGTTGCACCCCCACGAGCGGGTCCCAGCCGGGATCGCCCCTGTTCCCGTTCAAGGCAGGATCGGCCGGCTCAGGGTTTGATGGTCGGGATGGCGTTGTAGATCTGCAGGTACTTCTTGGAGTAGCTGGCGAGTGACCCGTCGCTCCGAAGGTGCTCGATCGCCTTGTTGACGCACGTCACGAGCTGGTCACCCTTGTGGAACAACAATCCGAAGTACTCGCCGGTGCTCGGAAACTGGCCGACGACTTCGGAGCCGGGGATCTCGTCGGCGGCGATGTACTGAGCAGTCGGTGTGTCGGTGACGAAGGCCTGGATCTGGTGCGTGTCGAGGGCGGTCTTGACGTCGTTCAACGACCCGTAGACCCGAGTCTGCTTCGTGGGTTGGATGTACTGAGAGATGAAGGCGAGGCTCGTCGTGCCGATCTGGTCGCCGTACTGGTAGGTCTTCAACGCAGCTGGAGAGTGGTCCTTGGCCACCGGTCCGTTCTTCAGCACGACGAGGGCCTGATCGTCGGCGTAGTAGCTGATGCTGAACGTCACCTGTTGGGCGCGCGCCGCTGTCACCGATATCTCGTTGATGTCGAAGTCGAAGTGCTTCGGGCCGGGGGAGTACGAGTCGTTGAAGGGCTCATAGGCCCACTTGACCTCCGAGGTCGTGAAGCCGAGGGCGGCGGCGATCCCGTAAGCGACCGCCCCTTCGTAGCCCTGCCCGTTCTCCGGGCGGTTGTTCACGAACCACGGCGTGTACACCGGGTTGTCCGTGGCGATCGTGAGCTGCCCCTTGTGGTAGAGATCACCCTGGATGGCGGCATTCGTGCAGGTAGCACCGAGTGGCCCCGTGGCGGTCGAGGTGCCCGTGGCAGCCGCAGTGGTCGTGGTGGTGGAGGAGGTGGCGCTTCCGCAGGCGCTCAGGCCGGCGGCGAACACCACGACCATCGTTACGAGCAAGAGCCTTCGCATGTTCTTCACGCCTTCGGGGATCACCCCACTCGAGGACCGGGACGCCGGAGGCCGGTCGGGCGCCCGAGCCTACCGCCCGGCAGGCGCCTTCTCATGCCCAGCAGCCGGCCGGGCGAGGGCCGAACTCGGCCGCGCCCGCCCCGGCGTCGTCTCTCGCCGAGTTTCGGCAGCGAGCGGGCTGAGTCCTAACATCGGCGTCGTGAAGGATCTCACCGTTGTCGCCATTCCCGTCTACTTCGGGAGCATGGGCGCCGAATACCTCTGGCTGCGCGACCGGCACGAGGCGGTCGAGCTGTCGGCCGGTCAGTACGAACGCAGGGACACCATCGCCAGCTTGACGATGGGCGTCGGGAGCCTGCTCGGCCCGCTCGTCATGCCGAAGGTGCTGAAGCCGCTCGTGCCGGGTCGTGGCAGGTACGGCAAGGTGCTGCTGGCGACGGCGGCGGGTGCGGCCGCCGTGACGACGCTGGCCGACCTGCTCGTCCGGCTGGACGAGCGGGCCGAGCACGAGGCGGGAGCGGCGGCGCCAGGTGGCACGGTGGAGGCGGAGGGCAGCCCGCAGCGGCGGCGCCGTCGCGTCGCTCGCTTCGCCCGGCCGGTCGCCAAGGTCGGTGGTGTCACCGCCATCGTCGCCGGTGGCCTTGCGGTGACGACCACTTGGGCATCGCGCACCGGTCTGGACCGCCTCGCCCGCCGCCGGCGCCTCGGCTCGCTCGGCACAGGCCCGGCTGCCATGGCGGGTGCCGTGCTCGCCTGGGACTTCATGTACTACTGGAACCACCGGGCGATGCACGAGAGCCGCTTCATGTGGGCGATCCACGTCGTGCATCACTCGAGCGAGCACTACAACCTCTCGACGGCGCTTCGCCAACCCGTCGCCGAGGCCTTCGGGACGTTCCTCCCCTATTCGGCGCTCTGCCTGCTCGGCTTCGAGCCGGCTCTCGTCAACACGGCTCGCGGCGTCAACCTCCTCTATCAGTTCTGGATCCACACGGAGGTCGTGGGCAAGATCGGCCCGTTCGAGTCGGTCCTCAACACGCCCTCGCATCACCGTGTCCACCACGGCAGCAACGGCCCCTATCTCGACCGCAACCACGGAAGCATCCTCATCATCTGGGACAAGCTGTTCGGAACCTTCGAGCCGGAGGACGAGCGTGTCGTTTACGGGCTCACGAAGAACATCAACACCTTCAACCCGGCCCGCATCGCCGGCCACGAGTACGCCGAGATGTTCCGTGACGTCGCTCGCTCCCGCACCTGGCGCGACCGCCTCGGCTTCGTGCTGCGAGGGCCCGGGTGGGCCTCGCGACGGCGCGCCCAGCTGGCGCCGAGCGGCACCGCCGCCGAGGAAGCCGTGAGCGCTCCCGCCGGCGAGCGACCGGTTGACCAACCCGCTGCCTGATGCCGAAGCGACCCATGCAGCCGGCTGATCTCTACCGGCTGCGCACGCTCAGCGATCCGGCGATCTCACCCGACGCCTCCCGGGTCGCCTGGGTGCAGTCCCAAGCCGACGAGGCCTCCGATCGGGTGCAGAGCAGCATCTGGGTGGCTCCTCTGGACGGCTCGGCGCCGCCCACCGCCTTCACGGAGGGCCCCTCGGACAACACGCCGCGGTGGTCACCGGACGGCCGCTACCTCTCCTACCTCTCGACTCCGGAGAACGGCCCGGCCGAGCTGCGCCTGGCGCCTTTGACGGGAGGCGTGCCCCGCCGCCTCGGCAGCTTCCAGGGAGCCGTCAGCCAACCGGCGTGGTCCCCGGACTCGAGGCGCATCGTCGTCGTCTCGCCCACCGGACTGGCCGCTGCGCCAGGGGAACGCTCTGCCAGCGAACGCAACGCCCCCCGCGTCGTGCGGGGCCTGGCGGCCCGCTTCGACAACGTCGGCTGGTTCGAGGGGCGACGCCATCTCTTCGTGATCGAGGTTCCATCCGGGGCGAGCCGGCAGATCACCCGCGGCGACTTCGACAACATCGACCCATCGTGGTCGCCGGACGGAACCATGATCGCTTTCTCGTCTGATCGCGACCGCCGGCGCGACGACCGGCAGCTCCGGTCCGACCTCTACGTCGTGGGCTCGGGCGGGGGACACCCCCGTCGTGTCACTTCGGACAGGGGACGAGTCGTGCTGCCGGCCTTCTCGCCGGACGGATCGACGATCGCCTTCGTCGGCCACGCCGGCGGTGAGGCCTGGAACCACGATGCCCGCCTGTTCGTTGTCCCTGCCGACGGCAGCTCCGAGGCACGTCCCGTGGCGCCCGCAACGGATCGGCCCATCCTCTTGGTGCCCTGGTCGCCCCCACCTTTCCAGTGGTTGACCGACGAGGCCCTCGCCGTGCTGGTGAGCGATCACGGCAGCACGGAGCTACGCGTGAGCCGCCTCGGCGAGTCGGAGAGCAGGGTCGTCGTCGGGGGCGATCGCCAGGTCGACGGCCTCTCCGTTGCAGGTGACGGCCGGTCGGCCGTGTTCACCTCGGCGTGGCCCGACACCCCCTCGGAGTGCTATGCCACCCGGCTCGGGGCGAAGGGGACGGTCTCGCCGGCCGGTGGCGCCGTGAAGCGGGTGAGCCGGGCAAACGACGCCCTCCTCGCCGACGTCGCCCTCGGCCCCGTCACGCGCGCCACGGTGACGGCGGGCGACGGCACGCCGGTCGAGTACTTCATGATCCGGCCGCCGGGCAAGGTGACGGCGCCACTGCCGATTCACCTCGACATACACGGCGGGCCGCACGGTGCCTGGCCGTCCGGGCGCTTCCTGAGCTTCCACCAGTCAGTGGCGGCGGCCGGCTACGTCGTCATCCTCCCCAACCCCCGTGGCAGCTCGAGCTACGGGCAGGCCTTCACGCAGGCCTGCACCGGCGACTGGGGCGGGGCGGACGCCGGCGACATCCTCGCCTGCGTCGACGACGTCATCGGGCGCGGAATCGGTGACGGCCGCCGCCAGTTCGTGAGCGGCGGTTCCTACGGCGGCTTCATGACGTCGTGGCTGGCCGGTCACACGCGACGGTTCTCGGCCGCCACGGCCGTGGCGGCCGTCATCGAGCAGGGCAGCATGTTCGGCACGAGCGACATACCTGGATTCGTCGAATTCAACTTCGGGCTCCCCTGGGAGAACCCGAGCGAGTACGAATTCCGCTCCCCGCTCACCTACGCCACGAGCATCACGACCCCCATGCTGATCCTGCACTGGGAGGGCGACCTCCGCGTCCCGATCAGTCAAGGCGAGCGGCTGTACGCCGAACTCCGCCGGCTCGGTCGATCGGTCGAGTTCGTGCGCTATCCGGCCGGCTCCCACGTCTCTCGCACGCCCTCTCAGAGCATCGACTGGGTGCGCCGCCTCCTCGAGTGGAACACACGGCATGACACCGGATCAGCCGTAGGGCGGCGTCGCGGCGTGTGAGTGGTGGTGGTGCCGGTGGTAGGAGCGCCACGAGAGACGACGCCACAACAGCAGGCCGACGATGAGCACGAGCAGCCACGGCACGTGGGGAGCGGTGAAGACCGACGAGACGGCCGAGATGACGAGAGCGGCGACGAGAACGACGCCCACGACGTGCCAGGGGTGGCGCCGCGGCACCGGGTGGGGGTTGGCTGACTCCAGCGGGGGCAGATCGGTCGTCAGGCCGCTCAGGTCTGAGCGTGTCTTAGCCGACATGGCCCGGTCGAGGCGCTCCTTGAACTCGTTGTCGTCGAGGCGCCCGTCGGCGTAGTGCTTCGAGAGGGTGTCGCCGACGGCGGCGCGTTCGGCGTCAGACACGCGCAGGTCGGGCCCGGGCGTGAACCGGCGGGAGGTCTCGTACCACCGAGCCCACGGGGGCGGAGGGGGAGCGTTCGTCATGTCTTGGGATTCCCTTCTGTCAGGTAGCGATCTGTTGGTCTCGAGAGGGGGCCCCACGAGCGCCCTCGAGGCGCCCACTGCTCAGTAGGCGCCATGTCCGTGCAGCAGCTCGGCCGCGATGGACGTCTCGCAGCCTTCCTCCGGGATGAGCAGCCATCCCGCCAGGTAGAGCGGCAACCCGGCACCACCCACGAGGCAGAGCACGGCGAGGACGATGCGGACGATCGTGACGTCGATGGCGAGGTAGTCGGCGATGGCGCCGGCGACGCCGGCAAGCATGCGGCCCTCGCGGGGTCGCACGAGCGGCCGTTGCTCCGGCCACTCGGGAGCCCTGGACGCATCCGTCTCACCCATCCGATCGTTGCTGTTGTTGCTGTCTGTTTCCATGCTTGAATCCTGCGCCCGTCGGGTCAGCAGCGGTATCGGGGATGACCCTGAACCTCCCCGGAGACGAGCGGGAGCGTGCCGGGGTCGTCCCCGATGGTCAGGGGGTGCCTGGAGGCGCGATCATCGAGTCATCGAGGAACCGACCGAAACGCAAGCGGCGTCACCTGCGGCGACGGACCGACCGCCCCCGCAGGAGGCCGCCGCTGAACCCGGCCGTCGGGGCAACGCCGGCTCGGCGAGCCGCAGCGGCGGGCGAGGGCGGCAGCCATGGCCGCAAGGCGCCGATTCCCTCCCGCCGTGGGCGTACCGTCACGCAGGACCGCATTCTCGCCACGGCAGCGTCGGTCATGGTCCCTGGCGTCGCCCCCGTGATCGCGGACCGATCCGGCGCAGCCGGGAAGAACGGCTCGTGGCCGGCGTTGCGGGAGGTCTGGCGCGGCGCCTCGGATGGGACCCGACCGTTGTCCGAGTCGTCCTCGTCATGGTGTCGCTGAGCGGCTACGGGATCTGCGTCTACGTGCTCGCCTGGCTGCTCATACCAGCCGAGGGTGAGAACGAGCCCGTCATCGCGCGCTCGCTCGCCGATCGTCGCGGGATCGCCCTCGCTCTCGCCTTCCTCCCGGCGCTCGTGATCGCCCTCCTCATCGGGTCGGTCCTCGGTCTCACCTGGATCACTTCGCTGGCGCTGCCCCTCCTCGTGAGTGCCGGCGGCTTCGTTCTCATCTGGCGGAACGCCGACCCAGGCGAGAAGGCCTTCCTCCACCGGGCGGCAGCCCCCGTGACGTCGCTCGCCCAGCGGCCGGACGGCTCGGGACGCTCCAGCCGCTTCCTGCTGCGAACCCTCGCTGCCCTCCTCCTGCTCGTCGGCGGGCTGGTGGCACTCTTCGAGAGCCACGCCCGCCGCTCCGCCTTCCGGCCCCTCGCCGGGCTCCTCCTCATCATCGCCGCCATCGTCATCGTCTTCGGGCCCTGGTGGTTGCGTGTCGCCCGCGACCTCGTGGTCGAGCGGCAGGCTCGCGCCCGTGCAGAGGAACGAGCGGAGATCGCCGCCAGGGTGCACGATTCGGTCCTGCAAACGTTGGCGCTCATCCAGCGCCGGGCCGACCAGCCCCAGCAGGTCATCCAGCTCGCTCGTGCCCAGGAACGCGAGCTCCGGTCCTGGCTCTTCGACGGCGACCGGCCGGGGGCGCCCGGCACGCAGGACAGCACCTTCGCCGCCGGCGTCCACCGCATCCAGGAGGACGTCGAGGCACTCCACGGCGTCGCCGTGGAGGTCGTCGTCGTCGGCGATTGCGAGCTCGATGACGGTTTGCGCTCCGTGCTCGCCGCCGGCCGCGAGGCCGCCGTGAACGCCGCCAAGTGGTCGGGCGCACCGGAGCTGTCGCTCTTCGGCGAGGTCGAGCAGCGGACGGTCTCCCTCTTCGTGAGAGACCGCGGCCGCGGCTTTGATCCCGAGGCCGTCACGGAGGACCGCAAAGGCATCGCCGAATCGATCCGGGGTCGAATGGCGCGCAGCGGCGGCACGGCAGCCATCCGCAGTAGTCCCGGAGCGGGCACCGAGGTGGCACTCACGATGTCACGCGAGCCCGGTCGACGTCCTCGAAGCGCCGTGGCGACATGACGGCGGATGCCCGCCGGCCGAGGGTGTTCCTCGTCGACGACCACGAGATCTTCCGAAAGGGCGTCCGCGCCGAGCTGAGCGACGACGTCGATCTCGTCGGCGAGGCCGACGACGTCGAACCGGCCATCGAGCTCATCAAGGAGCGCCTGCCCGATGTCGTCCTGCTCGACCTCCACCTGCCCGGCGGCGGCGGTCATCTCGTGATCGAGGCGATGAAGGCAGCCGGTGGAGACGCCGCCGCCGTGAAATTCCTCGCCCTCTCGGTGTCCGACGCCCCCGAGGACGTCATCGCCGTCATACGTGCCGGCGCCCGCGGCTACGTGACGAAGACGATCTCGGGCCCCGAGCTCATCGATGCCGTCTTGCGTGTGGCCGAAGGCGACGCCGTCTTCTCGCCTCGCCTGGCCGGCTTCGTCCTCGACGCCTTCGCGGCGACGCCCGCTGACCAGCCGGTCTTCGACCCGGAGCTCGATCAGCTGACGCCGCGGGAACGGGAGGTCCTACGACTCATCGCCCGCGGCTACACCTACAAGGAGCTCGCTCGCGAGTTGTCGATCTCGACCAAGACGGTCGAGACCCATGTCTCGGCCGTCCTTCGCAAGCTGCAGCTCTCGAGCCGGCACCAGCTGACGAGGTGGGCGACAGAGCGACGGCTCGTCTGACAGCTCCCCTGCGGGACGTCGACTACGCGAAACCCGCCACGGATCGCTTTGCATCACCATGACGCACCCGGCGTCGACGTCGGCAGGAAAGGTTGGGCGGATGTTGCGACAACTCAGCAAGGCGGGCCTTTGCGCAGCCGTGCTCAGCATGGCGGTCGTGGCGGTGAGCGCGACGGCCTCGGCCGCCAGTACGAGCGGGGCGAGAAAAGTGGGTCCCCACCAGCATTTCTACGGCCGCGTCAACGGCCACGCCAGCAACGCCGGGATCACCGTCGTCTGCACGACGTCCGGCGCGGGGGAGATCCTGGACGGCCAGACCATCGAAGTCCTCTCGCCACCAACTGCGACCGACAATGACGGCTACACGGGGCGGCGGACGACGTCGATCGAGGCACTCCTCGAGTATTCGCGGGGCACCATCTCGGTCCTCCAGCCGCTCGCGAAGTTCTCGCGTTACGGTGTGAAGAAGGCCATCCCCGGCCTCTCCGTGCCCTGCGGCGGCACCGGGTTCGTGGTCTTCACGCCGGACGGATCACACGTCACGTCCTTCTCGGTGACGGTGTCGTTCTTGAACGTCGCCGTCGCACCGGTTACGGCGACGACGCCGCGCCCGAGCTGAGCCGTCCGGCCGCTCCCCGATAGGCTCCCGGCAGGCACCAGAGAGGGAGCAGGGGTGGGCGAACAGATCCCGCACGTCGACTACTTGATTCTCGGCGACGAGCCGCATCTCGCCGCGCACGCCTGCACACGGTGCGGGGCCCGTTACTTCGACCGGCGCAACGCCTGCGCGGCCTGTTCGGGCACCGAGTTCACGTCGGTGGACGTCTCGCCGGTCGGCGAGGTTCGGGCATTCACGATCGTTTCGATGGCGGCGCCGGGCATCCCCGTCCCCTTCGTGGCCGCCGTCGTCGACTGTGACGGCACGAGCGTCCGTGGCAACCTCATCAACGTCGAACCCGACCCCGAGCACGTGGCGACGGGCATGAAGGTCCGCCTCGCCACGTACTCCCTCGGACTGGACGAGGCCGGGACGGAAGCCGTCGGCTTCGGTTTCGAGCCACTGAGCTGAGAGCGAGGCAACCGTGGCATCCGACGACATCTGGATTCTCGGCATCACGATGACGAAATTCGGCAAGCACCCGGACAAGGACACGATCGACCTTGCCTCGCAAGCCGTCATGGGGGCGCTCGCCGACGGCGAGGTCACCATGGGCGACATGGGGGTGATGGCCGCCGGCAGCCTGATGGGCGGCCTCGGTGTCGGCCAGGCCGTGCAGAAACAGGTCGGTCAGACGGGTATCCCCGTCTACAACGTCACGAACGCCTGTGCCACCGGGGCGACGGCTCTCCGCACCGTCGTCATGTCGATCAAGGCAGGCGAGGCGGACATGGGCCTCGCCGTCGGTGTCGAGAAGCTGGCCGGCGCCGGTCTCCTCGCCGGCGGCTCACGGACCGCCGACGGCGGCACGTGGTCGCCGAGCGGGCGCTACGGGGCGGTCGCCGCCGTCGACGGACGCATCGGCACCGAGACGATGCCGGGCGTCTTCGCTCAGATCGGCATGGAGTACGGGCACCGCTACGGCGGCACGAGCTTCGAGCTGTTCGCCCGCATCTCGGAGAAGAACCACGCTCACTCCACCCTCAACCCCTTCGCCGCCTACCAGAAGGCCATGACGCTCGAGCAGATCATGGGCGACGTCATGATCGCCTATCCGAACACCCGCCCGATGTGCTCTGCCAACTGCGACGGCGCCGCCGCCGCCGTCCTCGTGAGCGGGGCCAAGCTCAAGACCCTCTCGCCGACTCAGCAGCGCAGAGCCGTCAAGGTCGCCGCCTCCGTGCTCACGACTGACCCGTTCGAGGAGGCGTGCCAGATCCTCCCCAACGTCAACACGCTCACCCGCAACGCAGCCCGGACGGCCTACGAGCAGGCCGGCGTCGGGCCAGAGGACCTCGACCTCGTCGAGCTGCACGACTGCTTCGCCACGGCCGAGCTCGTGCACTACGACAACCACATGCTCTGCGAGGAAGGCGGGGCTGCTGACTTCTTCAACTCGGGAGCCCCCTGGCGCCACGGCTCGATGCCCGTGAACGTGTCGGGCGGCCTGCAGTCCAAGGGCCACCCGATCGCCGCCACGGGAATCGCCAACGTCTGGGAGGTGGCCACGCACCTGCGCGGCGAGGCCGGGGATCGTCAGATACCCGACGCCAAGGTCGGCCTCGCCCATGTCATCGGGCTCGGCTCGGCCTGCGGCGTTCACATCCTCGAGCGCTCAGCCGCCTGAGGGGCGACGACCGCTCAGCCCCGAGATCAACCGGCCGGCGCGTCGGACGCAGGAGGACCCAGGGTCGGCGGTGTGGCCGGCGGCGCGGTCGGCGGCGAGATCGCCACCTCGGGCGAAGTGAGGTTGGGGCTCCAGAGGGTCGGGTCGTCCGTCACCTTGACGGCACCGAGCACGTCGATCATCCGGATCCGCAGGACCGGCGTCGCCTCGCTCGGAGGCGGGCCGTAGGCGGCGATCGTGCGGCCGCCGAAGAACGAGGAGGAGTCCACCTCGACGTGGATGCCGCGGGGCGCCAGGACCCGCAAATTGCCCATGAGGACCCACAGCTTGATCGTCGGTTCGGGTCCCACGAGGGTCGCTCCACGCAGGTCGAGGTGGATCTCGCCGGCGAGGATGACAGCCGTCGTGCGCTCCGGCAGCACGAAGCGCCCGCGCCGCACGCGATTGCCGAAGGGCACGAACCAGCGCCGCTTGACCCGCCCCGGTGCCACCGAGACGCTGAGATCGGCGCGGGCGGCAACGAGCTCCCGGCGCGAGCGGGCACCCAGCACGATGTCGGTACGCCGGCTGAACTCGTCGAGGGTCACCTGGCCCGCCGTGGCAGCCTGCACGAGGGACGCCAGGGCGTCGCGTCGCTCGGTGTCGCTCACGACGTAGTGCTCTTCGTCGCCGGACGTCACGCTTTGCCACCTCCTTCCCCCGAGCCTTCGCCTCGCCGCTGTCACCACCATCGTGGCGCGCCCGCCGGCGTCCTGCTGCCCGCCCGTCGATCGTGCCCGCTCGAACCCGCCGCCGACTGCTTTTCCACGAGCGCCGTCTCATCTCACCAAGCGGTATCTACCGGTACGCTCTGTGCCGGCACGTCTCGACGGGCGAAGGAGCACGACCATGGGGCTGATGCACGAGGCACGGCGGGAGTTCATCGCCGTTCCCGACACCCACAAGGGCCAGATCGTCTTCAAGTGGCCCGACCAGAACATCCGCAAGTTCAGTCGCGCCATCGTCGAGCCCGACGCCGTCGCCGTCTTCATGAGTCAAGGTCAGGTCATGGGTGTCGTGCCGCCGGGCCAGCACACCCTCGACGCCAAGGAGCTGCCCTTCCTCGGGATGTTCATCGACTGGGCGTCTGGGGGGGACGCCTTCAAGGCTGAGCTCTATTTCGTCGGCACACGGGAGTACCCGAACAACCGTTTCGGCGGGCGCCTCGACGACGTGCAGGACCCTCAGACGGGCCTCGTCGTCACGCTGCGGGCCTTCGGCGAGTACGCCATCAGGATCACGGATCCGACGAAGCTCATCCTGAACCTGACCGGCACGGTGGACGTATCGAACAACGACGCCATCACGGGCTGGGTGGCCGAGCAGCTCCTCAAGGTCACCCGCACGACCGTGACGACGCAGCTCATGACGGGAACCTGGCCCATCCTGGGGCTGTCTGCTCACAGCCCCGACATCGAGGCGGCCGTCATGCCCGCGGCGGACGCCCAGCTCGAGAACTACGGGGTCACGATCTCGCGCCTCGGCAACCTCGACGTCAACCTTGCCGAGGAGGACAGCGCCCGTCTGAAGAAGCTCGCCGGCGACACGGCCTACAGCCGCCTGGCAGGGGGCTTCTTGCAGGCTGCGCAAGCGGAGGCCCTCCAGGGCGCCGGTGAGGGCATGGCTCAGGGCGGGGCGGCCGTGACGCCGATGTTCTTCGGCGCCGGCATGGGCATGGCCGGCCAGATGATGCAGGCACCCCAGCAGGCACCGCCCTATCCACCACCGCCCGCTCCGGGTTTCGCCGGAGGTGGTGCCGGTTACGCCCCCCCGCCGCAGCCGGCAGCCCCTCCACAGGGCTACGCGCAAGCAGCACCGGCTCCGCCCTCCCCCCAACAGCCAGCGGAGCAGGCGGCAGAGGCTGCCCAGCCAGCGACGCCTGCTGCCGACGGGCTCCTCTGTTCGAACTGCAACGCCGAGCTCCGGGCGGGCGCCAAGTTCTGCGACTCGTGCGGGACGCCCACGCAGGCGAAATGTGCCAACTGCCAGGCCGAGCTCCGGGCGGGCGCCAAGTTCTGCGACTCGTGCGGGACGCCCACCCAGGAAGCCCCGCCGGCGTCCTGACAGCATGGCCGGCCGGTCTGGCCGCCACGTTCAGCTTCGGACCAGGCAGGCCACTCGGAGCTACAGTGCCCCTGACTTCGCCTGATCCAGGCGCTCGACAGGGAGGAGCGGCCCATGCAGCGCATCGAGTGTCAGTGGTGCAAGGCGCAAAACGAGGCCGATCGCACCTCCTGCTCCACCTGTGGGGCGCCGCTGGACCAGAAGAACCTGGTGAGCGACTCCGGATGGACCGAGGCGCCCCGCTTGCGCGACATGACCGAATTCCACTTCTCCAGTTCCACCTGCCAGATCGAGGGCGAGATCGTCCCGGTCGCCGAGCTGGCGCTCGCCCAGGGTGACGCCGTGTTCTTCGAGCACCACGTCATGTTGTGGAAGGAGCCGCAGGTCCCGATGTCGGCGCTCAATACCGGCGGCGGCATGAAACGCATGCTCGGCGGCATGCCGCACATCATCAGCGTCGCCCATGGCCCCGGTCGCATCGCCTTGTCCCGCGACGCCACCGGTGAGGTCGTCGTGCTGCCGCTCCACCCGTCGATGGAGATCGACGTCAGGGAGCACGCCTTCCTCGCCGGCACGCACTCGCTCACGTACTCCTTCGTGCGCATCAAGGGCCTCGCCAACGTCCTGCACGGCGGCGAGGGTATGTACATGGACCGTTTCGTCACCGCCAACGAGCCTGGTCTGCTGCTCTTGCACGGGTACGGAAACGTCTTCCAGAAGACGCTCACCGAAGGCGAGAAGATCCTCATCGAGCCCGGGGGCTTCCTCTACAAGGACTCGGGCGTGACGATGAACACCGTGCAGCAGAACGTGAAGACCGGGCTCATGCGCCATGGCATGTACCTCGCCGAGATGACCGGGCCGGGACGGGTCGGCATCCAGTCGATGTACGTGCACGCCGGCGCCACGGAATAGGGGCCGGTCATGGCGATGCCTCCACAGGCGGGCGCTTACACGCGCCCGTACTGCCGCATGGCGAGCGACACGGTCGACGCAACGTGCCCGCACTGCGGCGCTCCGGTGGATGTCCGCGAGCACGTCTCGGACTCCGGGTGGGGTGAGCAGCCGCCCATCCGGGACATGGCTCGCATCCACTTCAGCCGCTCGACGTGCCAGATCAGCGGTAAGTACGTGCCGGTTGCCGACTTCGGATTGCACGAGGACGACTGGGTCTACTTCTCGCATCACGTCCTGCTGTTCATGAGCCCGACCGTGCGCACCGAGGCGCTCCCCATGGCGGGTGGGTGGAACCGCATGCTCGCCGGCATGCCACTCGTCATGATGAGGGCGGCGGGGCCCGGGCACATCGCTTTCAGCCACGACGACCCCGGCGAGACGATCGCCGTCCCGATGCAGGCGAACCAGGCGATCGACGTAGCCGAGCACCGCTTCCTCGTAGCGACCGGCAACGTCGCCTATCAGTGGCACCAGAGCAACATCTGGTACAACACCCAGAGCGGAGACGACCAGGAAACCCACTATCCGATGGGCATGATGTTGGACCGTTTCACGGCCCAGGCCGGACCGGGACTGCTCCTTTTGCACTCGCCCGGCAACGTCTTCATCCGCGACCTCGCCCAAGGCCAGAACATCCTCGTACAGCCGAGCGCCCTCATCTACAAGGACCCGAGCGTGCAGATGCGACTGCACTTCGAGTACCCGGGCGGCACCTACTGGTTCGCCTCGGCCCGCATGCAGACGAAGACGGCCTGGCTGACCCTCTACGGCCCCGGCCGTGTCGCCGTGCAGTCCGTCTTCCGCCGGCCGGAGATGGTCGGCTATGTCGTGAGCAGCTCAGGGGCAACGCAGCAGCGCTGGTAGCTGTCGCCGCCGCCCTCGAGATCGATCTCTGCCCCTGTGCGACTCATCCTCCTCGGAGCCCCCGGTTCGGGCAAGGGCACGCAAGGACCCCTGCTGGCGGCGCGCCTGGGCGCTACGCACATCTCTTCGGGCGAGCTGCTGCGTGACCACCTCGCCGATGCCACCGAGATCGGAAAGCTCGTCTCCGACTACGTGCAGTCCGGAGATCTCGTCCCCGACGAGATCGTGCTCGAGCTCCTGCGCGAACCGATCGCTCGGGCCGTGACGAGCGGGGGCTACGTGCTCGACGGCTTCCCCCGGACGCTGCGGCAAGCTGAGATGGCGTTCCAGCAGGCCCTTCCCCTCGGGGCGACGGCCGACGCTGTCGTCTACATGGCCGTCCCCGACGACGTCGTCCGAGAACGCCTCCAAGGTCGCTCGTCGGCTGGTCGCCTCGACGACGCCGATACTGCCGTGATCGAGCGCCGCCTGCGAATCTTCCACTCCGAGACCGAGCCGCTGCTCGAGTACTACCGAAACCGCGGCCTCCTCGTCACCATCGACGCCACCTCGTCGCCGCAGGACGTCCTCGACGCCACGCTGGCGGCGCTCTCCGCCCGCTGAGATGTCGGCGACGGCGGCCGTCACCGTGGCGGCGGAGCTGGAGCAACAGCTACGCAGCCTCGGGACGCCGGAGCGGGCGATCTCGGAGCGCGCCTATCTGAAGAGCGACCTCGAGTTCCTCGGCGTTTCGGTCCCTGCCATGCGCCACGTGGCGGGGCGCGTCGGCGATGTCTACCCGGTGACCGAGCACGACCCCCTCGTCGCACTGGTGTCGGCACTCTGGGCTGTCCCTGTCCACGAGCGCCGCATGCTCGCCGTCGAGCTCCTCACGATGCACACCGGCTGCCTCGGCCCGGACGATCTCGAGCTCCTCGAAACCTTGCTACGAGCGTCGCGCACCTGGGCGCTCGTCGACTCACTTGCCGCCCAGGTCGTCGGGAGCGTCGTGGAGGCCCATCCGGAAACGGTCGCCACGCTCGACCGCTGGATCGCCGACGACGACTTCTGGCTGCGCCGATCGGCCATGCTGGCGCTCCTCGTGCCGCTGCGGCGAGGCGCCGGCAACCCTGATCTGTTCTTCTCCTACGCCGACCGGCTCCTCGAGGAGAAGGAGTTCTTCATCCGCAAGGCCATCGGCTGGATTCTGCGGGACACGGGGCGGCGGCGCCCCGAGCTCGTGCTGGAGTGGGTGCGGCCGCGGGTTCAGCGCCTCTCCGGTGTGACGCTCACCGAAGTCGTGAAGTGCCTGCAACCGGCTGATGCCGAGTTGCTGCGCCAGGAGCACCGCCGACGCCCCCGTAATCTCTCGGCATGACCGATCGAGGACGCGTGCGGGTCGAGCAGGGACACAAGCGGGTGCGGACCTTTCTCGGCGGGGAGCTCGTGGCGGACACGACGCGCCCGTTGCTCGTCTGGGAGGTCCCGTATTACCCGGCGTACTACATCCCGGCCGAGGACGTCCGGACGGCCCTTCTCGTTGCGTCCGGGAAGACCGAGCACTCACCGAGTCGTGGCGAGGCCGCCTTCTTCACGGTGACGACGAGCGGCGCCGCCGCCGCCGATGCCGCCTGGCGCTATCCCGACTCCCCCATCGAGGAGCTGCGCGGGGCCATCCGCTTCGACTGGGAGGCCATGGACGCCTGGTTCGAGGAGGACGAGCAGGTCTACGTACACCCACGCGACCCCCACACGAGAGTCGACGTGCTGCGCAGCTCTCGCCACGTTGAGGTCGAGATCGGGGGCGTCACGGTGGCGGACTCCGTCCGGCCGGTGCTGCTCTTCGAAACTGGCCTGCCCGTCCGCTACTACCTCCCGAAGACAGACGTGCGCCTCGACCTCCTCCTGCCCTCGGCCGCCACGACGCGCTGCCCCTATAAGGGCACAGCCGAGTACTACTCGGTGAAGAGCGAGGACACGACCTACGACGACATCGTCTGGTGGTACCGGCACCCGGCTCACGAGTCGGCAGGCATCGCTGGTCTCGTGGCGTTCTACAACGAGAGGGTCGACATCAGGCTCGACGGGGTTCTGCTCGAGCGGCCGGCGACGCACTTCTCCTGAGACGGCGAGCGGTGCGCCGTCCCTTCGACAAGGCCAGAGTGACGGCGATCTGCGCCCTCTGTGCCCTCACCGTCTCGGCCCTCGACCTCGCGGCACCACCGGGTGCGGAGGCGCAGTCGCCTTCCTTCGATCCGAGCGCCTTCACGGTGTACCACGGCGATGCCGCCGGCAGCGGCGTCGTCGCCTCCATCTCGGCCGTGAGAACCGCCCAGCCGGTGTGGACCTCTCCCAGTCTCGACGGTCAGATCTTCGGCGAGCCCCTCGCCGATGGCGGCCGGGTGTACGTCGCGACGGAGAACGACACCGTCTACGCCCTCTCGGCCGCCACCGGGGCAATCGACTGGTCACGGCACGTGGGCACGCCGGTGCCGTCCGGCTCACTGCCCTGCGGGGACATCACGCCCGAGGTGGGGATCACGGGCACACCGGTGATCGACCAATCCCGCTCCGAGATCTTCCTCGTCGCCGACGAATTCCTCGATGGAAGCCCGAGCCACCACCTCATCGGCCTCAGCCTCGCCTCCGGCGCCGTGGAGCTGAACGAGCGCGTCGACCCGCCGGGCTCGGCGCCCGCCGCCATCTTGCAGCGGACCGGGCTGACCCTCGACGCCGGCAGGGTCGTGTTCGGCTTCGGCGGCAACTACGGCGACTGCTCGACGTACCACGGCTGGGTCGTGGGTGCCGGCGAGACGGGCGGCACGCCCCTCGACTTCGAGGTCGACTCCGCAGCGGGCGACGACCAAGGGGCCATCTGGATGGGGGGGGCGGCGCCCGCTGTCGACAACGAGGGCGACATCTGGGTAGAGGCGGGCAACGGATCGGTGAAGTCGACAGCCGAGGCCTACGACGACAGCGATTCGGTGCTCGAGCTCTCCTCGTCGCTGCGGCTCCTGCAGTACTTCGCCCCGAGCACGTGGGCCTCCGACAACGCCAGTGATCTCGACCTCTCGATGGAGCCGGCGCTGCTCACCGACGGGGCGGTCGTGGCCGCAGGGAAGTCGCGCATCGCCTTCCTGCTGAACCGCACGCACCTCGGCGGCATCGGCGGGCAGGAGGCGGAGCTCGGATCGCTCTGCAGCAACGACATCGACGGCGGGAGCGCCGTGATCGGGTCCACGGTGTACCTGCCGTGCTTGAGCGGCGTCGTCGCCATCGCGGTCGGCGTCTCGCCTCCGGCGCTCCACCTCCGCTGGAGCTCGGACACCGGCGGCGGCCCGCCCCTCGTGGCCGCCGGCCTCGTCTGGACGATCGGCCAGAACGGCGAGCTCTACGGGCTCGACCCGAGGACCGGTCAGGTACGCCAGCAGGCTCAGGTCGGGACGCCTGCCAATCACTTCCCGACCCCGAGCGTCGGCGACGGGCTCCTGCTCGCCCCGTCCTCCGACCGCGTCGTCGCCTTCAGCGCCCCGGCAGCGGGAGGCACGACGACCACGACGGGCGCCGGCGGCGGCACGACGACGACCGCGACGACCGCCCCTACCAGCACGTCGACGACACCGCGCCCGACAAAGGCGCCCTCCCGTGGGCTGCCAACGGGACTCAGCGCCCTCATCGTCGTCGCCGGCGTGGCCATCGGCGGCACGGCGGCCTGGCTGATCGCCCGCCGCCGCGGCGGCCGCACGTCCTGACGAGAGCCGGCGGCCTCCCGACCGAGACCTCAGGCGACGTTCGGCGCCCCGTCGGCGTCGAGGCGGCCGTGCAGGTAGTCGTCGTAGGCACCGAGGTCGAGCAGCCCGTGTCCCGAGTAGGAGAAGAGGATCACCCGTTCCTCGCCGGTCTCCTTGGCCGCCAGCGCCTCGTCGATGACGGCACGGATGGCGTGAGCCGTCTCGGGCGCCGGGATCGTGCCCTGCGAGCGGGCAAACATGATGGCGGCTTCGAAGACCTTGGACTGCGGGTATGCGAAGGCTTCCGCCCTGCCCGCTTTGACGAGGTTGCAGACGATGGGGGCGTCACCGTGGTAGCGCAAGCCCCCGGCGTGGATGGACGGCGGGATGAAGTCGTGACCGAGGGTGTACATGGGCAGCAAGGGCGTCATGCCGGCCGTGTCGCCGAAGTCGTACTCGAAGGTCCCCGTCGTGAGCGTGGCGCAAGCGGTCGGCTCGACGGCGAGGAGGCGGACGCCGGCGTCGGGCACGAACGGCAACGAGATGCCGCCGAAGTTCGATCCCCCGCCGCAGCAGCCGATCACGACGTCGGGCAGGCGCTCATCAGCCAGGACGAGCTGCCGCTTGGCCTCTTGGCCGATGACGGTCTGATGGAGCAGGACGTGGTTGAGCACGGAGCCGAGCGCGTAGTGGCTGTCCTCGCGGCTTGCGGCGTCGCGCACGGCGTCACTTATCGCCAAACCGAGCGATCCGGGGTGATCGGGCTGATCGACCGGGGAGGGCACGACGTCGGCCCCCCAGGTCTCCATCATCACGCGCCGGTAGGGTTTCTGCTCGTAGGACGCCCGCACCATGTACACGTGGCACTCGAGGCCGAAGAGGGCGCTCGCGAACCCGAGGGCGCTGCCCCACTGGCCGGCCCCCGTCTCGGTCGTCAGGCGCTTGACGCCCTCCGCCTTGTTGTAGAAGGCCTGCGGGACGGCAGTGTTGGGCTTGTGCGAGCCGGCAGGAGAGACGGACTCGTCCTTGTAGTAGATCCGGGCGGGCGTGCCGAGGGCCTCCTCGAGGCGGCGGGCGCGAACGAGTGGCGTCGGTCTCCAGAGCCTCAGCACGTCGAGCACGGCACCGGGGATGTCGATCCACGGCTCGGCCGAGACCTCCTGGCCGATGAGGGCCATGGGGAACAGGGGTGCGAGGTCGTCAGGTCCCACCGGCTGCCGGGTGCCCGGGTGAAGGGGCGGCTCGAGCGGCGTGGCGAGATGGGGGACGACGTTGAACCAGGCTTCGGGGATCTGCTCGGAGGGAAGGTTCCAGCGCACGTGCCGGTCCTTTCGTACAGGGGCTTTGGTGCTGCATCATCGCATAGCTCGAACGGGCGGGTACCAGGCCTGCACGAAGACGAGGAGCGAGACGTCGGCACGGCGGATGAATTTCAGGTGACAGGAAGGTAACGAACGCCTAAGGTGCCCAAGGCCAATGAGGGCACCCGATTTGTGGAGGTAGCGATGCGTTCGTTCAAGCTCAGGACCTGGCTGGCGATCTGTGCCGTGCCGACCCTGGCCGTGGCCACGGCCATCCAGACGACTGCCGTGGCTGCCATTCCGCAGCGTGCCGTGCCGCATGTGACGGCGTCCGGCCCGCCGGAGAAGGTGATCCTCATCCTGCGCGACCAGAACAGCGGGCTGTCCGTCAGGTCCGCCCGCCGCATCGATGCCATCCGGACCGAGCAGGCACCCGTCATCGCCCAGCTCAAAGCCGCAGGCGCTCGCGACATCTCCACGACGAGCGTTCTCAACACCGTGATCGCCACGGTGCCGACGAGCGAGGCCACCACCCTTGCCGCCAACCCGGCCGTCGCCTCCGTCGTCCCCGACGGCGTCATCCCGGGGCCCTCCGCCGCCGTGCCGGCGCCGCTCGGAGCACCCCGCAGCGCCACCCCGAAGCCTCTCAGCGGGTCACCGTCGTGCGGGACGGCGGGGTCTCCCGAGCTCGACCCGGAAGCCCTCACCAACATCAACGCCACGCCGTCACAGCTCGGCGCCGACGACGGTGCCGGCGTCACCGTGGCCTTCCTCGCCGACGGCATCGACCCCACGAACCCGGACTTTCAGCGCAACGCCAGCTTCGCCTCGACCGGCTCCACCACCGGATCGCCCGTGATCACGAGGTACGAGGACTTCTCCGGTGACGGCACGACGGCGCCCACGGCCGGTGGCGAGGCTTTCCTCGACGCCAGCTCGATCGCCGCCCAGGGCAACTCGGCCTACGACCTCTCGAATTTCGTCAGCACCGCCCACCCGCTGCCCACCGGCTGTGACATCAAGATCGTCGGAGCAGCACCCGGTGCCAGCGTGCTGGCCCTCAAGATCTTCGCCCAGAACGACGACACCACCACGTCCGGCTTCATCCAGGCGATCAACTACGCCGTGCTCAACGGAGCCAAGGTCATCAACGAGTCGTTCGGCTCGAACAACTTCCCGGACACGGCCGTCGACGCCGTCCGTGAAGCGGACGACGCCGCTGTGGCGGCTGGTGTCACCGTCGTCGTCAGCTCCGGCGATGCCGGCATCACGAGCACGATCGGCTCACCCGCCTCCGACCCCCACGTCATCAGCGTCGGGGCGACGACGACGTTCCGGGCCTACGAGCAGGTCGCCTACGCCGGAATCAACGACCCGAGCGCCAACGGCACCTACGTCGACAACAACATCTCAGACCTCTCGTCGGGCGGGTACACCCAGGCCGGCAACACGGTCGACCTCGTGGCCCCCGGCGACCTCAACTGGGCGCTGTGCGACGCCAACAAGGCGCAGTTCGCGGACTGCACGAACGAGAACGACGCCGCCTCGCCCATCGAGCTCTCCGGTGGTACGAGCGAGTCGTCACCGCTCACAGCGGCAGCGGCTGCTGACGTCATCTCCGCCTATGCATCCACCCACAGCGGCGCCGATCCATCGCCGGCCCTCGTGAAGAAGATCCTCATGAGCACCGCCACCGACATCGGCGCACCCGCCGACGAGCAAGGCGCCGGGCTCCTCGACGTGCTCGCCGCCGTCAAGGAGGCGAAGTCGATCGCCCCGACGAGCGGCACGCCGAGCGGTGGCCTGCTCGTCAGCCCCGGCCAGATCAACATCGTGCAGAAGCCGGGCACGAGCACGACGGACGCCATCTCGCTCACGAACACGGGCGCCTCCTCCACGACCGTCCACCTCTCCACGCGGGCGCTCACCCACAAGGTCGCCAGCCACAGCGGCTCCTTCTGCATGCAGCCGGGGACGGCGACGGGCGCCTGCCCCGCCAACACGGGGACGTTCCCGATCTGGAGCGGCGTCACCGAGGTGTACCAGAACGAGACCTTCACGGTGCCGGCGACGACGGGCACGTCCCGTCTCGAGTTCTCGGCCGACTACCAGTACTCAGGGCAGACATCGCTCCTGCATTTCGGCCTCATCGAGCCGGACGGCGCTTATGCCGGCTACTCCCTCCCGCAGGGGTTGGGAGACTACGGCGAGGTCGAAGTGACGAACCCGCCGGCCGGTACCTGGACGGCCGTCTTCTTCACCGAGCAGAACGGCGCCACGGCGGGCGGCGTCGGCACGAGCGGCACCGTGCAGTGGAATGCCAGCACGCTCGAGTACGCCTCGGCCTCGAAGATCAGCCCCTCCTCGCTCACCATCGGCGCCGGCAAGACATCCACCGCCGACGTCACGATCACGAACCCGAAGGCGGCAGGCGACACGAGCGAGTCGATCGTCCTCTCGACGACCGACGCCACGACGACGATCCCCGTCACGGTGCGAACCCTCGTGCCGATCGGGCCGAACGGGGGCACCTTCTCGGGCGTCCTCACCGGAGGCAACGGCCGCTCCGGTGCCCAGGCACAGATGAACACCTACACCTTCGACGTGCCGTCCGGAAAGACCGACATCGACGCCAGCATCGCCCTCTCCAGTGACCCGGACGAGGAGCTCATCGGCTTCCTGGTCGACCCGTTCGGTCAGACGGTGGGCTATTCCAGCAACATCACGACGGATAACTTCGGCACACCGGTGGCGACGCCCTGGGTGAACATCTACCACGTGGACCCGGCCGCCGGGCAGTGGCGTCTCGTGCTCGAGTGGCTCAACCCGGTGACCGGTTTCGAGCTCGCCGAGCCCTTCAGCGGCGCGATCCGCTTCAACCAGGTGGAGGTGACCAGCAACCTCCCGAAGGGCGCCTCGGTTCACCTCAAGCACGGGAAGACCTACAGCTTCAAGGTGGTCGTCGAGAACACGGGAGTGGCGCCGGAGTCCTTCTTCGTCGACCCACGCCTCGATCACACCGCTACCGTCAACCTGGCGGACCAGAACGGGAGCGAGACGAACATCAGCCTGCCGCTGCCGGCCGGGTTGAACTTCCCGTACTACTTCGTGCCGACGCAGACGAGCCAGCTCAGGGCGAGCATCTCCGGCAATGTGCCGGTGACCTTCGACCTGGAGTACTTCCCGGGCGACCCCGACGTGTCTCCTGCGCTGACGGTCCCGCCCGTCTCCGGTTCGACGGGCAGTCACTCGGCCAGCCTCACGCTGAGCGAGCCCGTCGTGAGCCCGGGACTGTGGCTCCTCAACCCAGACGAGCGCGGGCCCTACCCGGCATCGGGAGCCCCGGCGGGGAAGGCAACTGCCTCGTTGAAGGCCGTCACGCAAGCCTTCGACAAGGCGGTGACCTCGTCCACGGGCGACTTCTGGTCCTACGCCAACGGATTGTCGAGCGGCTTCTCGCCGCAGTACGTGCCGGCCGGCGACAGCGCCAACATCACCGTCGAGATCACGCCGACCGCCTCGGCGGGCACGACCGTCTCGGGGACCCTGTACGTCGCTGACTACGCCCTCGGCAGCATCTCCGGTGTTGCTCTCCCCGATGCCGACGATCTTGCCGCTATCCCCTACCGCTACAAGGTGTCGAGCTGAGCTTCGCCGCCGGAGGCGGCAGAGCCGGGAGACCGAGGCGGGCTCGGTAGAAGGTTCCCGAGTCGAGCAACCGACGAACACCCAGCGGCCTCGCCGCTGGGTGTTCCCGGTTGTGGGGCACTGCGCAGGCCGGCTCTGGCGCCGGGGTCACCTGCCCAGCGAATCCCCCGTACCGCTCAAGGCGACGATCACTGCGGCCACGACGCCATCGGCCGCCATCTCCACGGCGGGCCTGGCGAGAGCCAAGGCATCGGCGACGCGTGGCACCTCCTCCAGGCTGAAGGAGAGCCTCCGTCGAGCCCGCAGCCGCCGCTGCAGCGCATAGGCCACCGTCTCGGTGTCGCGGTAGCCCAACCACCAGCGTTCCGCTCGCATGGTGGCAAGGAGCCCCCGCCACCGGTCGGGATCGGCGGGCGAGACCGCCTCGGCCACCTCGGGCGCCCCTCGCAGGACGTCGGCGAAACGCTCCTCTGCGCCGGAGCGGTCGAGCAGGCAACCGTCGAGAAGCAACTCCCAGCCGGCATGACCGATCGCCCGCGAGGGACCCACGGCGAGCCCGCAGGCCCGCGACTGCTCGCCGAGCTGCCGGACGCCCGTCCTGAACGCAGCGAGGGAGTGAAACGCACGATCCGTCCGGTGGTGCAGATTGACGCCTTCGCTCACCGTCTCGGGCAGCCTGCTCCGGTCGAGGCGCAGGCCGGCCATGGATGCAAGATCCGGCAGGGCAGCCCCGAAGGCGAGCGCGACGGCGTCAGGACGGGTCCCGGCGGCGGAGAGGGCGACGTGGACGTGGGCGATGAAATTCACGCCGGCGGCCGACCCCGCAGCTCCGCCCGCTTAGCAGCGGGCGTCCCGGGAACGGTCCTCAGGAACTGACGCCGAGGGTGTGCCACCCGGACCACGTACCCTTCGCTGTCTCCCAGAGTGTCTCGAGTCGCGAATCGCTCGCCTCGAGGAAGACGCGGAGGCGCCCGTGAGCGTTGCTGCTGACGCCGATGGTGTCACCGCTCGGCCAGTGGCCACCGAGGCTTCGCCATCCTGACCACTTGCCGCCGGCGGTGGTCTGCCAGACCGTCTCGAGGGGCAAGCCGCTTCCGGCGAGGAAGACCTCGAGCCGTCCGCCGGCGTCCTGGCTCACAGCGATCGAGTCGACGCTCGACCACGTCCCCTGCAAGGTCTGCCACGGCGACCAGGCACCGCTCGCCGCCGTCTCCGACCGGGTGACGAGGTGCGAGTTACCGCTCAGGAGGAAGACCTGCATCTCCCCATCGCCGTTTGTAGCGGCGGCGATGGTGTCGCCCGCCGGCCAGCGTCCGCCGAGACTGCGCCATCGTGACCACGAGCCGTTCGCTGTCCGCGAGATCGTGTAGAGCTGCGAGTTCTCGCCGAGGAGGAAGACCTGCAGGCCCCCGTCGGCGTTCCCGACGACGGCGACGGAATCCCCGCCCGGCCAGCGACCGCCGAGACTGCGCCATCGTGGCCGCTCGTCGCTCGCCGAGGTCTCGGCGTTCGTATAGAGCTGCGAGTTCCTGCCCACGAGGAAGATCTCTGGGTCGCCTCCTGGAATGCCCGCCACGGCGATCGAATCCCCGCTCGGCCACTGCCCCCCGAGGCTGCGCCATCCGGACCACGCTCCCTGCGCCGTCTCGGAGATGGTTTCGAGTTGCGCGTCGTCAGCGATGAGGAAGACTCGCATACGGCCGTCGGCGTCGGTGCCCGAGGAGATGGCGTCCCCGCTCGGCCAGCGTCCGCCCAGGCTCTGCCACCGCGACCATGTACCGCCTTTGCTCTGCGACGCCATCTCGAGGTGTGATCGGGCTCCGACGAGGAACACCTGGGTACGGCCGCTGCCGTCGGTGCCGACGGTGATGTGCTCGGCGGAGACGTGGAAGTGGATGAAGCTGCTCGGCCACGGCTCCCAGTCCTGCGTTCCGGCCGCGATGCGCTCCCAGTCGTAGCCGTCGACATCACTCGCGATGTGCTGCTGCGACACCACGATGTAGCTGTTGTCCGGACCGACCCGCTCCACGACCCCGACGTGCCCGGACGGACCGATCCCGGCCGAGTAGCCGTTCCACTCGGCCACCGCACCGACGCTCGGGATGTCATTGACCTCGACGCCGTGCGCCTGGGCATTGACCGCCCAGCTACCGGCGTCGCCGAGCAGGTAGCTCGGCGTCGGGACCCCGTAGACGGCCGACTCCACGAAGGCCACATAGTTGGTGCACTCGTCTCCCGCATCCATGCTCCAGTACGAGTTCCAGCTGTAGTCCTCGTACCCGTGCGTCGTGTACCCGTGGAGGCTGCAAGCCGAATAGCCGCTGCACAGCTCCCAGGCAGCCGCCAGAGCCCTCGGTGGAGCGACGGCGTTGAGCACGCCGGCCGAGCAGAGCATCGTGGTCAGGGCGAGAGCAGCGGTGGCGACTCGTGCAGCGCGAGGTCTCCAGATCATCTCAGACCTTTCCTGAGGCAACGGTGGATCCTGGGCATTCTTCGGCCGTCAGGTCTGCCGCGGCGACTCGCGTCAGCTCGCCACGACATCGGCCCGCAACGCTAGACGCGTGCCCCGTTGCTCGTCATCTTGGCCGCCACGGAGAGGACGGGAGCTCGGGTCGCCCGACGCCGCACGGGGACGCAGAGCCTTGCACTTGGACGCCAAGGGCGGTAGGAACGGAAGGACATGGAGCCGCACGACAACCCGGAAGCCGTGAGCAGCCTGCTCGTCGAGCTCCCCGACGCCGTGATCGTCCTCGACCCGCTCGGCGAGCTGAAGTGGGGGAACCGGGCGGCGGAGCGATTGTTCGGTCGCTCCTTCCACGAGTCCATTGGCCTCGCCGCCCTCGACCTCGTCCACCCGGAGGATCTCGAGTTCGTGCTGCGCTCTCTCGCCAGCGTGCAGGGCAAAGAGGTCGGAACGCTCATCGAGGTTCGCGTGATGACGAGCACGGGCTGGCGGCTCGTGGAGGTGGTCGGCGCACCGGTCACATGGATGGACGAGGCTGCGGTTCTTTTCAGCCTTCGTGACCTCACGGCGCGACGACGGTTCGAGGTGGCCCGCAACGAGGAGGCGCGCCTCCGGCTCCTCGTGCAGAACGCAGCTGCCGCCACCCTCCTCGTCTCGCCCACAGGCTTCGTGGAGTCAGTGTCCGGAGCGCTCACGAGACTGCTCGGGCACGATCCGGAGCTCATCGAGCACCGCCCCCTCGCCGAGCTGGTCGCCGAGGCCGACCGTCCCGCCCTCGCCACCGCCCTCCGAAGTACGTCACAGGGAGCCACGGCCGCCGCTCCTGTGATCGTCCGCCTGCGCCTGCTTCGTCATGCCAGCACCGAGACGGTGCCGTTCGAGCTGACACTCGTCAATCTGGCGGACGACCCAGTCGTGGGCGGCTTCGTGGTCTCGGCTCACGACATCACGGCTCGAGTCACCGCCGAGCTGGAGCTCGGCAAGGCGCTCTCTCTGCTGACGGCGACGCTGGAGTCGACTGCCGACGGACTTCTCGTCGTCGACACGGCCGGCCGAATCTCCAGCTTCAACCATCGGTTCGCCGAGATGTGGAGCCTGCCCGCACCCATTCTCGAGGCTGGCGATGCCGCCGGCGCCGTGAGCTTCGTGCTCGATCAGTTGGCTGCCCCGGAGGAGTTCCAGAGCAAGCTCGACGAGCTCTACGCCAACCCGGAAGCCGAGAGCAACGACACGCTCCACTTCAAGGACGGCCGGGTCTTCGAGCGCTTCTCGCGACCCCAGCGAGTGGGCGGCGTCGTGGTCGGACGGGTCTTCAGCTTCTACGACGTGACCGATCGCAAGCGGACCGAGGAAGACCTGCGAGAGAGCGAGCAGCGCTTCCGGCGCGTCTTCAAAGACGGTCCGCTGCCGATCGCCATCGTCGACCTCGACTTGCGGATCACGAACGCCAACAATGCCCTCTGCAGCTTCGTGGGACGCGCGAGGGAGGACCTCGCGGGCGCACGACTCGAATCGTTCACCGATCCGGAGGACGTTGCCAAAGACGCCGAGCTGGACCGCAAGATGATGGCGGGCACGGTCGCCGGCTACCAGACGGAAACGCGCTTCGTCACCTCGAGCGGCGACGTGGCCTTCGGAAAGGTCACGGCGTCCCTGATCAGGGGTGAATTCGGCGAGCCCATCTACGGACTGCGCATCGTGGAGGACATCACGAAGCGAAAGCGCCTCGACCGCGAGCTTCTGGCGCACGCCTCGACGGCGAGCAAGCTCCTCGCCAGCTTGACGCCGCGGGAGATAGAGGTGCTCGAGCTACTGGACGACATCGACACTGCTCCCAAGATGGCCAAGCACCTCTGCGTGTCGGTCCGGACGGTGGAGTCCCACCTCGCCAACGCCTACCGGAAGCTCGGGGTTCGCACGAGAGAGGATGCGGCGGCCGAGTATGCCCGCCTGGCACGGGCGATGGCTCAGCTACCACCCGATCTCTTCTTCGTGTCCCCAGAGTAACTTACGTAGAAGAAACCCGTACTGTACTGGTAGAAGTCCCGTACGGCGGGACCTCAAGGTCAACTCAGATGACGTCGACACCTAGACCATGCCATCTACTAATGACACTCCCACTGACATCTCGGGAGAGGAAGCACGTCGCCGTTCTGCTCCGAGACATGCCGCCACGAGCCGGCGCTGGATGCCACGACGCCCCCGGTCCAAGATCGTCGGCGTCGTCCTCGGCGTCCTGTTGGCCGGGAGCGGAGCCTACGCGGCCACGAACTGGGTCGTCGGGATCAGCGCCGGCTCGAGCGGCGAAGGACAGTCCGCCACCGTCTCGAACCTGACGATCACGGCCGTTGCCTCCCCTGCCGCCAGCAACCTGCTCTACCCAGGCGGAACCGGCGACGTCGTCCTCACGATCTCGAACCCCAACCCGTATCCGGTCACCGTGACGTCGGTCAACCTGCCGACCAGCACGACGTATGCCACCGGCTACACGACGAGCGCTCTCACGACGACGCAGACGGGATGCCTCGCCGCCACGCCGAGCGACGTCATCTGGAACTACTCGACGTCGACGAGCGGTAGCTCCCACACCCTCACGACGGCGCTTACCGTGGCAGCAAACGGGCAGAGCAACAACCCGTTGACCGTGACGCTCACCAACGACGCCAGCATGACGTCCGCTGCACCGGCGGCCTGCGAGAACACGTTCTTCTCGATGCCGTCGTTGACTGGTGTCGGCGCCACCGGCGGTGCCGCCAGCGTCACGACGAGCCCGGTCACCGACAGTTGGACGAGCTGACCGTCCGAGTAACGAATCATGCGCAGAGAAGCCAGCCGATCGGCAGCCCGGGGTCTCCCCGGGCTGCTTTCGTCGGCCGCCCTCTGCACGCTCTTGCTGATCTCGACAACTCCTGCGTTGGCCTCGACGTGGCTGCTGGTGCTGAAGAGCGGCAGTTCCGCCGAAGCTCACGCCCAGCCCGCTCCCTCCACACCCACGGGCGTCTCGGCCACCTGCGTTTCGTCGAGCGAGCAGAAGGTGACGGTGGCCTGGACCACGGTGACGCACGCTTCGAGCTACACCATCTTCGACTCGACGACGTCCGCCACCACGGGATACGTGAGCGCCGCCAGCGGTGTATCGGGGACGCCCTGGACGAGCGGGACGCTCTCGGCGGCCAACTACTGGTTCGAGGTCGCCGCCTACGTGGGCACGACGTGGGTCAGTGCGAACTCCTCAGCCACCGCAGAGACCACGATCAAGACTTCCGGGACGAAGTGCACCCAGCCTTGAGCCTTCGTCTGTTTCATGCAAAGACGGAGACGCTCTGACTCCTCGTCTCCTTGCGCCCGTTGTTCCGCGTCGGCTCTGCCTCGGGTGAGCCGCCTGGACCGTCAGGTCAGCGCCGCGTTCACTCCGGGAGTGTTCGTGGCGGCCTTCACCGTCACCGGCGTCGCCGACGCTTCGGAGGACTGACCCCGGAACCACTGAGTGGTGTACCCACCGGTGTTGCCGCACCCCGTCGTGAACTCGACCTTGTAGGTGCCAGGTTGCAAGCCCACGAACTCGAAGCCGCCGTTCGTCGTCGTGATGGCGACGTCGAAGGGCCCGCCTACAACTGGGAACGCCTGCACACAGATCTCCGCGAGCGCTTCGTGACCCGTGGCAGCCGTCACCGTGCCCGTCATGGTGCCGGCGCCGGAGACCGCGAAGTCAACGCCGCTCACGCCGTGGCCCACCATTACTTGCACGAGCTTGGCCGCAGCCCGTGAGGAGGAACCTTTGTAATACTGGGTCAACCAGTTCCCATACGGCGCGTCGGCGCAGGTCGTCGACACCTCGACGGCGTACTTGCCGCTCGGGAGGCCCGAGACGCTGTAGGCACCGGTGATCGAGGTCTCCGCCGTCCCGACGGCGGGACCGTCCGCCTCCACGCACATCCCGAGGAGCGCCTTGCCCAAACCGGTGACCGTGCCGCTCAGCGTCCCGCCGGCGGCAAGGGTGGCGTCGATGCCCGGGGTCAGCTTGCCGGCCGTCACGCGGACCGCGCTGGCGGTCCCGAGGTTCGCCTTGCCCTTGTAGTACTGGAACAGGAAGTTGCCGTCGTTGCCGCAGCCGGTCGAGAAGGAAACGGTATAGGTGCCGCTCGACAAGCCGTCGATCGCATACGTGCCGTTTGGCTCCGTCGTGGTGTCTACCGAAACGAGGCTCCCGTCAGCCTTCACGCAGATGCCGCCAAGGGCCGAACCCGCCGTGTTCTTCACGGCTCCTGAGATGATCCCTCCGCTCAGGAGGTGGGCGTCGATGCCTGTCGTGGACTTGCCCAGCTTCACCGGCACGGCTGTGGCGCCAGCGAAGGACGAAGAAGCCTTGTAGACCTGCGGGGCGAGGTTGCCTGGGTTGCCGCAGCCGGCGATGGAGAAGGACACGACGTAGCTCGCCGTGTCAAGACCGCTGATCGCGTACCTCCCGTTGGGGGCGCTGAAGGCTGACCCACCGAGGAAGCCCGCCTTCTTGGCGACCGCCAAGATGCAGACCCCGCTCTCGGGCTTGCTGCCGGCGTTCATGACCGTGCCGGCGAGGATGCCGCCCGTCTCGAGGGTGGCATCGATGTTGGGCGTCGTGGTCTCGTTCGTCACGGTGACCTTCTTCGCCGACGTCGAGGACGGTTGGCCGTCGAACCACTGGGGGGCGTAGTTACCGGTGTTTCCGCAGGCGCTGAACTCGATCGTGTAGGAGGTGGGCAGGAGCCCGGGCAGGATGTAGCTCCCATCGCTCGTCGTCACGGCGGTCTCGAAGACGGCCGTCGATGTCGCCGTCACGCAAATCCTGCTCAGCGGGGTGTCTGCCGAGTTCACGACGCGGCCGGTGATGGAGCCGCCGGTGACGAGCGTCTGATCGACCTCGGTCGTCACGGTGCCGGCGACGACCGACACAGGGTTCGCCTTGCTCACGACGGACTCGCCCGCGAAGTAACGGTCGGCCGGGCCGGACCCGCAACCCGGGAAGTACAACACGCTGTAGGCGTCTGTCGGAAGATTTGCGAAGGTGTAGGTGCCGTCGCTCCCGGTGGGGTTGCCGCTGTAGTTGTAATCCGCCCCGTTGTCAGTTGCGACGTAGACACAGGCGCCGCTGACACCGGCGCCGGAGCTGTTCGTCAGCTTGCCGGTGATCTCGCCACCGGGCTGCATGATTGCGGTCGTGATCTTGGTGTCGTGAGCGCTCGTGACCGGGACGGCGGTCGAGGTCGTGTACTGCGCCTGGCCGTGGTACCACTGCGGAGCCCAGTTGCCGGACGGTCCGCAGTTCTCGAACTCCACCGCGAAGCTGCCGGGAGCAAGGCCGGTGATGGTGTAGCCACCGTTCGACCCTGTCAGCGCATTGCCGGCGCTGCCGGAAGAGGTGCCGAGGCCGTCGGCGAGCACGCAGAGATCGGAGAGGCCCGCCCCCCCGCCGGACTTCACGATGCCGCTGATCGACCCGGCCTGGATCATCTTGGCGTTGACGCCCGGCGTGTTCCCGGCGCCGACCGCAACCGGAGTGGCGGTCGCCGACGAGCCCTCGTCCTTGTACCACTGCGTCACGTAGGACGTCGTCCCGCCGCACGAGAGGAACTCGACGATGTAGGTGCCCGCAGACAGCCTTGTCATGGTGTAGGTCCCGTTGGACTTCGTGGTGCTGGAGCCGAAGCCCACCCTCGATACCTCCGTCGCCACCACGCAGATGCCCGCCAGGTCGTGGCCGGAGGAATTGGTCACGGTTCCCGAGATGGACCCGCCGGAGCGGGGTCGATCCGCCCGGCTCGCAACCTTGAGCTCGGAGCGCAGCGCCCGGTCTCCTCCGGTGGGATACACCACGACGTGCACACCGTCAGTGAGCTGACCGGGGCGGACGGCGACGAGATCGCCCGTCGTCGTGTCGGTGACCGCAGGGTAAAACGTGGGGAAGTACGCCGAGATCGCCGTGCAGGCGGTGACGCGCAGACGGTAACGGCCGGCCGGAACGTCGCTGAGGGCGAACGTGCCGTCGGTATCGGTCCTCGCCGCTGCTGCGACGCCGCTGCTGCTGAGGGCGCTGACGCAGAGGCCCACCACGCCGTCGCCGAACGGGTTCGCGATCGTCCCAGAGATGGCGCCGACATGAGGGACCGGCAGCGCCGCCCGATGAGCCGGCAGCGCCGGGTCGTTCGAGCCTGTCGCGGCCGCCGGGCCGACGGCGATCCCCATCACCCCGGCAATGAGAGCCAGGTTCGCCGCTACCACGAGGCGGCCCGACCTCGCGACACGATCGTGGAGAACGCGCATCAAGGGCCCCCTTCGTTCCGGCGGGTGCCCGGCGGGCCCGTCGCTGTCCGGCTGTCGCAGCAATCGTATCGGCCCGCCATTTTGGCGGCTGGCCGCGCGCGGGGGAACCTCGGTGACCCACGGCACGCCGCTTGTGCAAGTCTGCAAGGGCAATGCCTGCGTTCCAATTCAGCCAGCGTTCGTGGCGCCCTCGTGACCGAGGTTGTCGCGCCGGGCGGCGAGGCTCGAGGGGTCTCGCCTCGATACTTGTCGGCGTCGCGGTTCTCGCCGGCCTGCGTCGCCGCCGCGCCCGCCGAGATCTCCTCGAGCCGAGCTGGGATGCCAGCCCCACTGCGCAGCCGACCACGACGGGCGCAGCGACGGCCGACAGCGCGTTCCGGCAACCTGGCGGCGCCCTCGACGACATCGGGGGGCGAGGCGTCACGAAACTGACCGGCTGGGCCTGCGATCCGAGGGCGCCCGTCGATCGCGTCGAGATCGAGGTGAGCGATCGCAGCCCTGTCCGTGCGCGGCTCGGGCTCATCCGGGAGGATGCTCTCGCCCTCATGGGCGCCGCGCATGCCAGGGTGTCGGGCTTCGAAGCCCTGCTCGACCTCTCCGGATTCGATGGAGCAACCGTCTCCATCGTGGTTCGTGCCTACCCGATCGGCGGAGAGCCCTTCCTCGTGGCGGAACGGACTGTCGATGCCGCGCCCGCGACGGAGGCGCTCCAATCGCCGGCGTCGCTCAGCGAGGCCGTGGTCGAACAAAGGCCGCAAGCCCTGCCCACCCGACCACCGTCGCCCGCAGCCGGCGCCGAGTTCAATCTGCTGGTATTTGCCCACGACCTCAACCGGGGTGGGGCTCAGCTGTGGCTGTGGCATCTCCTTGAGCGCTGCGGAGCCGGGCGGGCGTTTCCCTGCACGGTGATCTCACCAGCTGCCGGACCCGACGGCGCCAGGTTTGAAGCCCTCGGTATCCGCCTCCAGGTCACGGGGCCATGCCCCGTCTGGGACGTCGAGTCCTACGAGAAGGCGGTTGCCGAGCTCGAAGCCCTCACCATCGATGGTGGCCATACGACCGTGCTCGTCAACACGTTCGTCTCCTTCATCGGCGCCGACGTAGCCGGCCGCCTCGGACTCCCATCTGTGTGGGCGCTGCACGAGAGTTACGCGCCGTCGGTGATCATGTCCGCCTTGTACCCTCCCGACACCGTGCATCCGCTCGTGCAGGCGGCCGCCCTACGAGCCCTGCGACGAACACCGAGGGCCGTGTTCGTCGCCGAGGCGACACGGGCTTTGTTCCTCGACTTCGTCAACCCGGCCCATGCTGTCGTGGTTCCCTATGGCGTCGACACCGCCGCCATCGATGCCGCGCGGGCCGGGACATCACGGACCGACGCCCGCTACCTGCTCGGGCTCTCACCGCAGGAGACGGTCCTCCTCTGCGTCGGCACCATCGAGGAGCGGAAGGCACAGACGACGACCGCAGAGGCCTTTGCCCGCATCGCCGACGAGTACCCCGACGCCCTGCTCGTGTTCGTCGGGGCCATCGCCGGGGAGTACACCGACGGACTGCGTCGCTTCGTGGCCGATGCCGGGCTGGCCGGCCGGTGCCGCATCGTGCCCGTCATGGCCGATCCGTCTTTCTGGTACCTCGCCGCCGACGTCCTCGTGTCCGCCTCCGACGTGGAGTCGCTCCCGCGCACACTGCTGGAGGCGATGTGCTTCGAGGTCCCGGTGCTCGCAACCGCTGTCTTCGGGGTGCCGGAGCTGATCACCGACGCCGAAACCGGCTGGCTCTTCGAGCCCCGGAGCGTCGCGGCCGCGGAGGCAGCACTCCGGCGTGTGCTCGAGACGGATCGAGCGACGCGGCAGGCAATAGCCGCCGCCGGCTCGGCCCTCGTACATGAGCGCTACGACTCGCACGACTACGTGAGCACTCTGGCGGCCATGCTGGGTTGCCCGGCCGAGCAGCCGGCGCACCCGTGAGTCCGGTGATCGGGGCAGGTGGGCGTGAACGGCGTCATCGGGCGTAACTCCGAGCTCGCGGAGGTTGACACCTTCATACGACGGTCGGCGACCCACCTTGCCGCCCTTTCGGTCACCGGACCGGCAGGGATCGGGAAGACAACCATATGGAACGAGGCCATCCGACGAGCGTCCGACCTCGGCTACGAAGTCTTACTGACTCGGCCGACCGAGGCCGAGGCGAAGTATGCCTTTGCCGGGCTGACCGACCTGATGTCAGACGTGCCAGTGGAAGCTTTTTCATGCTTGCCGGGCATGCAGCGCCAGGCCCTCGACATCGCCCTCTTGCGGCAGGCTCCCACTTCGAACCCGCTCCCGCGCCGACTCGTCGCCACTGCCGTGCTGTCCCTGCTCGTCGCCCTGACCGAGCGGGGCGCGCCGGCCCTCGTTGCGGTCGACGACGCCCAGTGGCTGGACGTGGCCACGTCGGAGGTGTTGAGCTTTGCCCTCCGTCGCCTGGACCGGCAGCCGCTCGGGGTGCTCAGCTCGGTGCGGGCCGGCGTCGATCGGCCACGCACGTTCGAGGAGGTCTTGCCCACCGATCAGAGGCGCGAGGTCCGCTTGGGCCCTCTCAGCACGGCCTCTCTCCATGAGATCGTGAAACGCCAGCTCGGCGACGTCCTCCCGCGCCCAGTGCTGGCGCGCATCGTGGCGGCAAGCCACGGCAACCCCTTTTACGGGGTTGAGATCGCCCGCGAGCTCGTGCGGACCGTGAGCCCGATCACACCAGCGGCGATGCCGGTGCTGCCGGAAGAGGTGCATTCTCTCGTGCGCTGGCGGCTCCGGCGCCTGCCGAGCACGTGCCGCCGGGCGCTCCTTGTCGCCGCGTGCCTCTCGCGACCGTCAAACCAGCACGTGGACGTCGAGGCGCTCGCTCCGGCGGAGGCGGCCGGAGTCGTCGAGATCGACGATCTGGGTTTCGTCCGCTTCACACATCCGCTGCTCATCGCGGCGGTGTTGGAGTCTGCATCGAGTGCCGAACAGCGGGAGGTCCACCGCAGCTTGGCCGCTCGCGTCACGGACCCGATCGAGAGGGCGCGGCACCTGGGACTCGGCGCTGTCGGGCCGAACGAGGCGGTGGCAGCGACCCTGGACGGCGCTGCCGAGACGGCGGCCTCGCGAGGCGCCCTGTCCGAGGCGGGGGAGCTGGCCCGGCGCGCCCTGCAGCTGACGCTACCGGCTGACTCGGAACGGGCGGCCCGCCGATCGCTCCTGCTCGCTCGGCACCTGGGCGACACGGGTCAGAACCCCGGCGAGGCGCGCTCGATTCTCGAAACCGCCCTCTCTCGGTGCTCCGACCACGAGCTGCGCGCCGAGCTCCTCTTGAGCATGGCGATGGTCTGCGGCAGTGAAGGCGACGCCGGCACCGGCTACGCCCATCTCATGACGGCCCTGGAGCTGACGGTCGATGCGGCCTTGATCGGGCGGATCCACCACGAGGCAGCCTGGCTCTCCGAAAGCGACCCCCAGCGCGCGCTGGCCCATTGCGAGGCGGCAACCGCCGTGTTGGAGGGCGTCGGCACCCGGGCGCTTTACTCCACGGCCCTCCTCTACGGGGCCTACCTGCGTTTGACGACGGGTCGAGGGGCCGACGAGGAAGCCGCCGAGCGAGGCAGGCTGCTGCAGGAAGACGGCGACTTCCACGACCTGAGCCCCGTGCCCTTGCACTGGCCGGCGTGGCACGACGACTTCGCCCTCAGTCGGAGCCGGCTCGAGGCCGCCCTTGCCCGCATCCGGCTCGTGGGCGACGAGAAGTCCGTGCCGTCGATCCTTTCGCACCTGTGTGAGATCGAGACCTGGACCGGTGACTGGTCCCGCGCAGCGATGTGGGCAGCTGAGGCCACGGAGGTGGCAGCCCGCTCCGAGCCCGGCGGGTTGTGGCAAATCGCTGTGTACGCCAATGCCTACCTCGACGTCCATCTCGGCGAGCTGGATCGGGCGCGGGAGGCAGCCGCCTCGATGCTCGCCAGGAGGGGGGACTCAGGACCGCCGCTGCGCGAGCTCCGTGGCCGGATGCTCCTCGGCTTCGCCGCCATGTCCTCCGGCGACAGCGAAGAGGCAGTCAGCCAATTCGGGAGAGCCGACGCCGCCTTGGAGGCCGCCGGGTACCGCGAGCCGGTGCGCTACCGCTTTCACGCCGACCAGACAGAGGCCGTCATCGCCGTGGGCGATCTCGACGCCGCCTCCGCACTGCTCTCGAGGTTCGAGGCGCGGGCGGCCGTCTTCCCGCGGCCCTGGATACTCGCCACGGCGGCGCGGTGTCGAGGACTCCTCTTGTCGGCTGGCGGCGATCTCGAGGGCGCCGCCCTCGCGATGGATGAAGCCCTCCGCCAGCACGAGAGGCTCGAGATGCCCTTCGAACGCGCTCGCACGCTCCTGGCCCAGGGCCAGCTGCTTCGCCGCAGGAAACAACGACGCGCAGCCCGGACGGCTCTCTCCGAGGCTCTGGCTGTCCTGGAGCGGCTCGGGTCCCCCCTTTGGGTTGCCCGCGCCCACGGCGAGCTAGCCCGGGTACCCGTCCGACGAGCCGGGGCCGAGCTGACTGCGACAGAGGAAGAGGTCGGGCGCCTCGCCGCCTCGGGAATGACCAACCGGCAGATTGCCGAGCGCGCTTTTCTGAGCACCAAGACCGTGGAGCACAACCTCGCCCGCGTGTACCTCAAGCTGCAGATCCACTCGCGGGCCGAGTTGGGAAGGGTCTTCTCGGGCGAAGGGCACCCCGTCAAAGAATAGGGAACCAACCCTTTTCGACGCGGGGCGTCATCCCTACCGTCGCCACCGTGAGCCGCAACACGCTCAGGGGCTTCATCGTCGAGTGCTTCCTGCCCGACGCGGACGAAGGCGACCTCGTCGCCATCGACGCCCGGGCGGCGGCCGTTGCCGAACAGCGCGGCGAGGCGCCGGAGCTGGCATATCGGGGCTCGATCCTCATCATCGACGAAGAAGTGATCCTCTGCCTGTTCGAGGGGACCACTGTGGACGCCGTGCGCATCGCCGCTCAGCAGGCAGAGATCCCCTTCGAACGGGTCCTCGCGGCGACGAGCTGCTCGTGGCCGGGCGGGAAGCCGCCTTCTCCGCTGGATTCGGCGGGCCGTTAGAGCGAAAGAGGGGGAATCGCCCCTTTCAGCACCAGCGCCTGACCTTCATGATCGCCCCATGGTGGGACGTGGCGTCTCGTGCGGGGGGAGGCGTCGTCCGTCGTCCCGAGGCGGCAGGAAGCGGTCCCCGGCGCCGTCGTGCCAGCTGTGGACCATCGAGGCCGGACCATCGAAAGGAGCGGAATACCCATGAGGCAGAAGAAACAGTGGACGGTCACTCTCGCGACGCTCGCCCTCGCCACGTGCGGCGCCGTCGCGATGGGCGCCTCGTCGTCGGTGGCAGGGACGCTGCAAAGCCACCCTGGGGGAGCCCATCTGGTGAGGCACGCACCGGGCTACTGGACCGAGCTTGCAAAGACTCTCGGGGCCACCTTCACGGGCACGCCGGCCGTCTGGCTCGCTCCGGATGACACTGCCACGATCCTCTGGCAGCGCCACATCCACAACACCAACTACACCTACGAGGACATCCTCGTCGATGCGGCAGGGACCACCGTCGGGGCACCCGTGAGCATCTTCGGGGGCACAGGGTGGCTGGGACTCACCGACGACCCGGTGCTGGTGTCGGACGGGAGCTCGCCCGAAATCATCTTCAGCGGCGGACGCGACGACAGCAACAGCGACCCCTACTCCAAGGGGTGCGTCTACGGCGCCGTAGCTGCCAAACCGCAGTGGACGCTGCAGGGATGGTCCCTGTCGGATGACTGTTACAACCCAATTCCCGGCGGCACCGAAACGAGGACGGGCGCGTTGTCCGCCGCCTGGGGCGGCTCCTCCGGAGGCCACAGTGCCGTGCTCTACCGCATCGGCACATCGGTCACGATCCCGGCCACCGGCGCTGACGACCACGTCCTCACCCCCGGAGGGGGAGATGTCGGGCGGGCGGCTGAGGCGGCCGACATCGCCGGCAACGACAACGTCTTCGTGGCGTGGTATCAGTTCTTCTCGAAGCCGAGTGGCGATGACGGCTTCTACGTCAAGGACGCCACGAGCAATGGACCGGTGCGAAAGGCTCCGGGCTCGGGTACGAATTCGGTCAACAACCTGTACGCGGCGGCGACGTTGGCCATGGCCAATACGAACACCCACAGCGGGATCTTCCTGGCCTACTGCTCGAACGGCACGACCTGCTCGCTCAGGCTGTGGCGCGTGGGTGCGGCGAAAGCCCTGACGGTCCCCGACTCCTCTCCTGCTTCGGACGTAGCCATCTCGGCCGGCCCCGATGGTCGCATCTGGGTCGCTTGGTACAACCACTCCACCAACGACGTCGCGACGGTACGGACCAACACAGCCGACACGGCCTTCGGCCCGGTGGAAACCTACGCAACGCCGTGCTTCGAGGACGGGCTCATCGGGCTGAGCGGCGGGTCGTACGGACGGCTCGACGTCGCCCTGCAGTGCATCGACAACTCCCAGTTACGCACGCAGGACTACATCACCCAGTCGCTCGCCGGTCTGTCGATCCGAGCGTCCCGGGCAGTCATCAAGAACGGCGTCACCAACACCGTCACGTTCGAGGTGACCGACGCGGGTGACCCGGTGGCCGGAGCGACGGTCAGGGTCGACGGCAAGGTCAAGACAACCGGTGGATCGGGCACCGTCTCGATCACTTTCCCGAAGGGCTCGGCAGCGGGTAAGTACGCCGTCACGGCCTCGGCGGCCAACTACTTCTCGGCGCACGGTGGCCTCGACATCGAGGGCTAGCGAATCTAGCCAGCTTGGGCCGGGTGGACTCGTCCCCGCGAGCGGCCCAGAGGCTCGACGCCGCCAGGAGTCAAGAGTCGTGACAGCAGTAGCGTCGATTGTATGGCCATGTGGAGCGTCTCGAGTGCCGAGGGGGGCCACCACGACGTTGTGAAATCCGAGCCTGAACCGTTCGAGAATCACTCGAGGCACGGCAGGAGCGCAAACTCGTCTCAGGCGCGACCAGGCCGGATGACTGGGCCTGCTCCAACGGCAACCGGGGCGAGTCGGCGCCGGGAGAGCATCAGGCGCATCGGCCGTCGCCCTTGCGGCTGGGTGAGGGCTGTCTTCACCACCACAACGCTCCTGGCTGGACTACTCAGCGTCGCTCTCGCCCAGCCCGCACCGGCTGGCGCCACCACGAGAAACCCCAACCTCTTCCTCGCCTGCGGTTACGGGACGTCGCTGCAAGCTCCCGGTTGTCTGACGCTCGCTCAAGCCCTCAGCGACGCCGAGGAGGGAGGCGCCAGCTCAGCGCCGGCAACGATCGCCCTCATGCCGGGCACATACTGCCCGATCTCGATCCCGGATGGTTTCCGGGCGATCACGATCGCAGGAGTCGGCCTCGCCGGCGAGCCGAGCGGGTTCGTTCTCGACGGGCCGGAGGCCGCCCTCAGCACGCTGACGTGGGATTCGAGCGACTGCACCGGCCCACCTACTGCCGAGATCGATCTCACGGCCGGCTACTACTTCTACGAGAGAGTGACCATCGAGAACGTCGCCGTCGATCCGGGCTCATCAGGCCCGCGATACGGGCTCGATGCTTATAACGTCAACCTCAACCTGCGTGACGATCTGTTCGAGAACGCCACCGCCACCGCCGGCGTCGGGATGTACTACACGACCGGGGAGGACGACAACCAGCTGACGTCTGTGTACATCACGAATGACGCGTTCATGGGCAACCTGGTGGGTGCAGAGATCAACGGATCCGGTTCGATCGACGACACCACCTTCTCCGGCAACACAACTTCCGGCCTTGTCGCCGACAACGGCGCCCAGCCTTACCTCGACAACGACACCATCGCACAGAACTCGATCGGCGTGAGCATGTACGGCGAGTTGACCGAGGTCTACGCGGAGAACACGATCGTCGGAGACAACGTCCCGGCCGGGTCATCCACGGCCGAGGACTGTTACGCCTCCTCCACCGTCGTGGGGGGGATCTGGGAGTCTGGGGGATACGGACCGGGCACGGGCAACGGGTACAACCTCACGGGCGCGACGTGCGACGTCGGGGACTCGACCGATATCGCTCTCACCGACACGCTCGCCACGCCGGCCGAGAACGGTGGTCCGACGCCGTCGATCCTGTCACCGAGCCAAGCGCACGGGGCAGCAACGCGCGGCGGTTGCTCGCTCGCCGATCAACGGGAGTACCTGCTTGGCGCGTCCTTCTCGAGCTGCGACATCGGCTCGGTGCAGTCGAGCGCAACAGGGACACCGGACGTGCAGTCAGACCCGCCTTCGCTCGCCTTCGGGACCGTCGGCCAGGGGCTGTCGAAGACGCTCAGCTTCGAACTCAGCAACAGCGGCGGCGGTCTCGTCGGTACCTCGCAGGTGTCGGTGACGGGGAGCACGGACTTCGCGGTCACAGGCGACAGTTGCACCGACGCGCTGCTGATCGCGGCGGTGGAGAACGGTGAGTCCTGCAGGGTCGACGTGACGGTCGTCCCGACGAGCGCCGGCCCCCTCGGCGGTCAGGTGACAGTCATGACGATCGCCGGCACGATCAAGGTCCCGCTGTCTGCGACCGGGGGCCAGATCGCGACGGTGCCAGGAACGCCGTCAGGCCTCGAAGCGGCGCCTGCCGACGCACAGGTGAAGCTCACCTGGGACGCACCTGGTGACGGGGGGGCTCCGATCGAGCACTACAACGTGCGCAAATCGACGAACGCGGGCACGACCTGGTCGAAGGCAGACGTCGTGTCGAGCTCACCTGCAGTGATCAGGAACCTCACCAACTACGTTACGTACCAGTTCGAGGTCCAGGCTCTGAATGTGGTCGGCGCCGGGGGCTGGTCGAGCCCGTCGGCACCCGTCATCCCGTACGCGCCGGGAGACCGCACCAAGCTCAGCGGCCCACCTACCACGACGATCAACTACGCCAAGAGCATCGCCCTCACGACGGCGCTGACCGACTCGACGACCTCGAAGCCGATCTCAGGAGTCGTCGTCTCACTCTGGTCGCGAGCCGGGTTGAGCGGTTCATTCGCCAAGCTGTCAGCGAACAAGACCGGCTCGAGTGGCAAGACCACCATCACGGTCAGGCCAAAAGCGAACACCCGCTACGAGTGGCGGTTCGTGGGCTCAATCGGCCACAATCCGGCCACGAGCTCCATCGGGACGGTGTCGGTCGCCCAAGTCGTGAGTGTGGCTGTGACCAGGAAGAGCGTCGCGCCCGGTGTCACCACCGTGCTCTACGGCACGGTCTCCCCGAACGAGTCCGGCCAGATCGTCCTGCTCGAGGAGGCGGTAGCCGGCAACTGGATACGCGCTGGTAAGTCCGCCGTCATCAAGTTACAGACGCTCCCGAACGGGAAGAAGACGGTGGGCTACGAGATCGATTTCTCGACGAAGAAGCCCGGTAAGTATGGATTTCGCGTGCAGCGCGCGAGCACCGCGACAAATGCGGCCGGCGTTTCCAGCTCTGTCACTGTCACCGTCACCTGAGCGAAGGAAAGCGGATAACGAACCGTTGGGTATCAAACGGACTCACAACGTCGCACCAGAGGCCGAGATGGAATGGAGCCTATGACCTGCACATTGCGAGCGGCTCGGAATCGTCCTCATCCGTCCCGGCGTGTCCCGTGCAGGAAATCGTGCCTCAGTAGGTGCCTTCCGCTGTGGCAAGTGGGCGCGTCGGGACGCCGACGTTGGGTGAATGTGGGTGACAGGGCTCGGCCGTGAGGCGAGATAACTGAATCGAGCCGTAATCGGCCCGAGCGCGACCACCGGCGTGGGAAAAGCCGGCGAGCAGCGTCGCTCGGGCGCGCTGGTCAGCTTCGGCCCAGCAGGTCAGTCGTTCTCTACCGTGTAGTCCCAGTAGGCCACGACGTGCCTGTGGTCCGGCGCCCACTGCATCATGCCCTCGCCGACCAGCTCGTAGGCCCGCAGCCTGAAGGTGAGCGTCTGGCCGCGGTGGAGCACGGGGGGCGGGGGGTGCTCGCCGGGGACGAGACCCATGAGGAAGACGGCACCGAGGTGGTCGACGGAGTGGAAGTCGGCGATGGAGACGGGCACGTCGGCATTGGCGCCCGTCATCGTCACGGTCCAGGTGCACGTGGTGGCGTCAGGCTGATTCGGCAGGCCCTCGCCAGGGACGACCGGGCCGCTCACGGTGATCCAGACGTCGAAGGCTTTCGTCTCCGCCTCGACGGGCAGTCCTTCGACCTGGAGCGCCGGCTTCGCCATCGTACCGATCAGAGCAGCGTCGACGTCGGGGTGCAGCGTCTTGCGCGGGAGGAAGGAGGGGTACTTGGAGCCGCCACCGCAGCCGGCGAGGAGGAGGGCGGCGATCAGCAAGGCGGCAACGGCGCGCCCGAGGCCGGGCTCGATGGCCCGACCCCGTTGACGCTTGGCCGCCCCCACGGCGAGGTGCATCGGCTCGTTACGTTCCTCTCTAACCGTTGGCACCCGGCTGGCCGGGTTGGCCGTCAACCCCGGGCGAGCCGTTGCCGCCGTTGCCGCCGTTGCCGCCCGGGTTCGAGCCAACGCCCTTGCCGCCTTTGCCGCCGTTGCCGCCGTTGCCGCCGTTGCCGGCGCACGGCGGCGTGTCGTACGGCGAGGTCTGGGCGCCGGTCGCCGTCAACCAGGCTCCCCCGACCCATTCCTCGGCTTGGCAGGCGCCGTTGCCACCGTTTCCTCCGTTGCCGCCGTAGCCAGCCGCCGTGACACCATCGCCACCATTGCCGCCGTCGCCACCGTTGCTCCCGCACCCGGCGGCGCCACCCGTGCCGGCGGTGCCACCGAAGCCGCCGGCACCGGGCCTGCCGTCGCGACCCGTGTAGCCGAGACTGGTGTGGTCCGGGCAGTACAAGGTGCCTGCGCCGTAGCCGCTGACGGCTCGATAGCCCGGAGGCCTGTGCACAGGCCTGAACGACTGCGCCGTGAAGACGTCCGGGCCGAAGTCGGCAAGACCAGCCTGGGCGGCGTAGCCGAGGTGGCCCGCGCCGTCGAGACCCCCGCAGACCGTGCCGGCAGCCAGCGGGGTGTCGCCATTGACGGGCTCGATGCAGGACCGCCCGATGAGCAGCAGGTCCTCCAGCGTGCGCAACGTGCTGTAGTGGTTGTAATAGGTGCTCGACACCGTTCCCGGCCTGATGAGCGGGCTGATCAGCACGGTTCCGGTGTCGCCCCCGCCAGGGGTGAAGTCGGTGGGGTCGTAGAGCGGGTCAGCTGTGACACACCCGCTGGTGGTAGCGGCCTCGCTGCCGCTCGGGCAACTGGAGCCTCCGACGGTGGACGTCGCTCCCTCGGCACCCAAGGTGACGTTGCCGTCGAAGCCGCTCGGCAGAGTGACCGGCTGTCCGCTGTCGTTGAGCAGCTGGAAGGAGCCGCTCCAGGGCTTGGCGTAGTTGTTGGATGCCGTCGTGGTGCTGGCGTTGGACGCCAAAGAGAGCGGCCCGAGGTCACTGACGGCCCCGACAAAGGTGTCGGGCGGGATCGTGTTGCCAAAGGCGTCGGTGCCCGAGACGAGGCGGCCGGTGTCGTCGGCATTGATCTTTGCGTCGCTGACCATGCTCGAGCCCGGGGCGACGAGGGCCGGCTCGGTGCTCGTGCCAGGGGAACCGCTCAGATACGGACTCTCGCCGGTGAGGCCCGTTGGACGGTCGATGAAGCCCGAGGCACCCGGACCGGGCTGCAGCTGCTCACCCGAGCTGTTGGTCACTTCGGGGTCGTTGGGCCCGGTCGGCTCGGTGCTCACGTTCTCACCGTCGATATTCTCGCCGGCGGCGTCCGTCTGGATGCCGTAGGCACCGTAGAGGGAGTCTGCACCCGGCGCCGTACTCCCGGGCGTGCCGTAGCTCGGCTGGTCCGCCGGCGCGAAGTTGGTGGACCGGTCGCCGGACGCCGGCACGTTGTTGAAGCTGTTGCCGATCGTGAACGGAGGGTTGGCCTCGTCGAAGGTGACGTCGATGAGCCCCCCGTCCGCAAAGGCCGCGGACTGCTCGATGAGCGGGATGTAGTACCGCAGGAACAGGTCGGCCGCGTACAACCCGCCGGTGTAGTTGAGCGGCGTCGTAGCCTCCGGATCGTCAGCGGGCAGGCCGGTCGGCGTGTAGTTCGGCGTGCCGTTGGGATTGAAGGCTCCCGAGAGGTTGTTGCCCTGGCAGGTTGCGTCATGGGCGTCGCTGCAGTTGTCCGGCGTGATCCAGTTGAACGCCGGGACCTCATTGGCCGGGAGGGTGAGATCGTGCGCCAGGCCATAGGTGGGGTCGTCCAGGTTGGCGACGTGGTTGGCGTCGCAGTTGGTGTCGGTCGTCCCGTTCGTCGGCGCCCCCGGTCCGTCGTACTCCGGCGTCGTCGGCTCGTTGAGAGCTGGCTGGGAGGGGTAGGTGACACCGTTTTGCGTGCCAGCGGACTCGCCGGTGAGCGACGTGAACCAGCCCGTCGGGAAGTGTTTGGCCACGAATTGGTCGGCGGGGTCGCCGTTGCCGCCCGCGTTGGCCGGCTGGGCGCCCGTGAAGCTCGTCACATCGCCGCTCGGGGCGACCAGGTTCGTCGGGTTGGTGACGGGATCGTTGCTCGACGTGCCGGGGTAACCGCACGCCCCGTCATCGCGACCGGGCACGGTGTCGGTCACCCCTGGGGTTGAGCCGGTCACGTACGTCGTAGAGCCAACGGGCTGGGCGCCCCCGAGGTCCTGGGCATAGGCCTTCCACGAAACCCCGGCAGCGTTGTACTGGTTGAACAGCGTCGCCACGCTGGTCGGGTAGACACAGCCGTTGTTGCCGAGTGCGGCATCGACACCACCGTGCACGAGGAGTTGGCCGTAGTTGCCGTTGCCGGCGCCAGCCGGATCAGGCGGGTTGGTGTTGGTTCCATCGGAGTCGGTGGTGCCGTCGGTGTCAGTGCCGGTGCCGACGGTGCCGGTGGTGATGATCCCGCCGTTGTTGTTCGTCATGTTCGCGGTCGTCGAGCAGTCGTCCTGAACGGCGTAGGAGGGAGCCTGGCCGGACACCAGCGAGATGTAGTTGTCCATGCTGAAGTGTCCGGTCCCGTAGTAGTTGGTGAGCAGTGCGCCCTGCTGGGGAAGCGTCTGCCACAGGTAGCTGTTCTCGTTGAGGCCGGTGAAGGTCTCGTCGTAGGACTTGTTCTCCAAGATGATCAACCACACGTGCTTGATCGCGCCGACGGGGGTACCCGTCGACGTGATGACGCATTGGGCGTCAAATCCGGACCCACCGCGCGGTGTCTGCAGAGTGCTTCCTGCTGGGCAGGTGGTCGAGGCCGCAAACGACGGCGTCGTACCAACGAGAGCGCCCGAGACCGTGAGACCCGTGAGGGTGGCCATCCCGAGCGCCAGCGCCCCGGCCGCCCGCACACCGCGATGCCTAGTCATCCCTGAGATTCGCATGGGAGAAGATCTACACGCACCGCCTGGTCGGTAGGTTAAGTCGAAACGTATTTTGCCCAACAAGATCGTGAACACTGAGTAACGGGTTACGGAACGTTCACCCCATACCGAGCGATCACCTTCCCGGTCGTATCCGCGGGTCTCGAATCAGGTTGGAAGCCAAGGCGCACCCAGCGCCTCGAGCGTCGCTCCCGCCCTCACCGCTCAGCCCGAGCGGTCCGCAAGCGTGTCACCGAGCTGGCGGATCTTGGACCTGTCAGAGGCCGGCACCAGCTTCTGGTCGGAGGGGCACAGTGTCAGGAGCGCTACGGCATCAACCGAATTGAACGTCGTAACCGACAACGGAAGGTGCGTCTGCGACTCGTCGCTTCGTGCTCCGACAACCACGGAAACCATGGCGTTGTCGATGCCTCCTCCGCCCTGCAGGAAGGCGCAGAAAGCCGATCCGTCGGTCAACAGGGCGCGCAGAGCGACGTTGCCGTGCTTCTGCTCATAGGTAGCCAGCGCCGGATCTGCCTCCGTGACGTCGGTCAAGAACTCGCCGTCCTGCGCGACGGATGCCTTCGGTGCCGACAGCGACGTCGAAGGCGTCGGCAGGGACGAGTTCGACGGCTCCGCCGACGACGTGGGTGCGGCAGCGGATCCCGGGGGATTGACACTGCTGCACGCTGAGGCGCCGAATGCCCAGGCGAGCAGCAGGCAGACCGAGACGACGATCCGGCGCGGACCCCCTCTTGCTCTGGACACGTCCGCACGTTACACACGCGGTGCGTGCCCAACGACGTCGTTGATCCGGATCGGGCTGGTATCAGTTCGCGAGCGTGACGCCGTTGTCCTCGCCGTCGATGGCGGCACACTAGGTGAGCGACGGGCAGCTCAAGGAGTAGAGCGGATAGCTCGCCGGACCTGCCTGGGAGGACGCTGTCCAGCTGACCCCGTTGTGCAGGACGGCCTCTCCGTAGTCGTGAGTGGCGACACAGAAGTCCGTCGCAGCGCAGGCGGCGCTCGGGAGAATGCCGTCGTTCGCATTGGTGTCGATCGTCGTCGCCACCGACCACGTCGTCCCGTCGTAGACCTCGGCGGAGTTGCCCCACACGCCCACGCAGAAGGTCGCCGACAGGCAGCTGACGTACACGGGCCCGAGCGGAGCCGACGTGCTCCACGGCGCGCCGTCCCATTCGCTGACGTCTCCTTCCTCCGAGGTGAGCACGCACATCGTCGGTGAACCGCACGAGAGGTCCGCAGAGGAGTTGCGCAGGTGCGTTGCCCGAGCCGTCGCCCAGGCCGTCCCGTCGAACCTGAAGGTGTTGGCGAACTCGTCCGCCAACTCCATCGTGACGACGACACAGAACGTGCGCGAGGTGCAGGAGACAGCGGCAAAATGGTGCCGCGTGGGCGTGGGGAGTAGGGACGAACGGCGAGCCGATGTCAGCGCATAACTGTCCGAGTTGGTGGCAACAACCTGAATCACGGTCCCGGGGATGCCGCGGACGAGGGTCGGTCTCGTATGGCCAGGACCCACCGGTTTGCCATCCTTTCCGTCGACGCCGAAGGTCGTAAATGGAAGACGTCCGCGCTGTCACCAAACGCACAGCGACATCCACACGTCGGCGGCGAGGGCGGCGTCAGCGAGAGTCCCGCCGACAGGAGGTCGCTGTCGACTGCTGCGACCCTGACCAGGCGGGCGAGTGGCGAACGCACGACCGTTGTCTCGTCAAGGGTCCATTTGGGAAGCTCGCTATCCGCAATTGGATTGGGGAGCACGCCCCCGCTCCACTTCCGGGCGAGCCTGCAGGCCCTGTTCATGACGGCTCGGGCATAGCGGACGCTGCCCTCCGCCCCTGCTTCTTCATCGAGCGGTAGAAACGCTCCACGTCGTATGGGCTCAGACTGGCGATGGCCTGGAGCCCGAGATGGGATTTGAACCCATGACCTGCGCATTACGAGTGCGCTGCTCTGCCACTGAGCTACCCGGGCGACTACAACAACGGATCGAAACCCGATCCGACTGCGAGTGAGAATCGTAGGCGACCCCGCAACCTACTCCGGCACGAGGGCCGGCCGTCTCCCCTGGCGCGCCCCAGGCCCGGCGCACGACCACCGTCCTGCACGACGCCGATTAGGTTTCGGTCGCAGCATCCAAGCCGACAATTCCCCTGAGAGCGGAGTCGACCCGATGACGGACACGGCGCACTTGACCATCTCCGAGATACTCGATGCTCTCGCGGAAACCCTGAAGTCCCTCGAGGACGTCCTCGCCACGCTTGAACCGGACCAGTGGCATCGCGCGACGGGATGTCCTGGATGGGACGTAAAGGACGTCGTGAGCCACATCATCGGCCTGGAGGATCAGCTCGCCGGTCTTCCCGACCCCGAGCACGAGCTTCCCGAGAGCTTCGACCGCCCGCTGGGCGCCGACTCCCGCCGGATCGAGATCCAGGTGGACGCCCGGCGCCAGCTCCCCACTGAGGAGATCCTCCGCCAATTTCGAGCCTCGACGTCACGCGGCCTCGCTCGGCGGCGCGCGAGCGAGCGGCCCGCGTCGGAGATGACCGACGGGCCGTTCGGATGGCGGATGCCCTACTGGCAGCTTCTGTCGATCCGGACCTTTGACTGCTTCGCTCACGAGCAGGACGTGCGTCGGGCGATCGACCGGCCGGGCAACCTCGATGGCAAGGCGGCTTCGCTCGTGGGCGATCTCGTGGCTGGCGTTCTACCCGGATTGCTGGCTCAGCGAGTTGCCGAGCTCGACGGCCGCCTCCTCGTCATCGACGTGCCGGCCGAGGGTGCCTCGACGGGACGGCGCATCGCCATCGGCAGCGCCGGCCCCTCGGACACCGTCACGACGCTCACCGTCTCTCTCGGCGACCTCATCGCCTTCGCCTGTGGCCGCTCCGACGCCGACGCCCAGCGAGTGGTCGTGACCGGCGACGAGGAACTTGCCGCTCACGTGCTCGGGGCAATTGGCTTCACTCCGTAGTGCTCGAAGACCTCAGAGCACGTCGAAGGCCTGCCGGAAATCCGCAAGGAGGTCCTCGGTGTTCTCGAGACCGGCGCTGACGCGCACGAGACCGTCGGCGAGACCTCGGGCTGCCCGCTCGGACGCCGCCACCTGGCGGTGGGTCGTCGAGGCCGGATGGGACACGAGCGTGTGCGTGCTGCCGAGGGACGCACCGATCCAGGCGGTCGAGAGCGCTTCGCACCAGGCGGCCGCCCCGCCGACGCCGCCGGCGATCTCCACGGACAGCATGCCGCCGAAATAGCCAGGGCGGAAGAGCTTGGCGGCACGCTCGTGATGCTCATGATTCTCGAGGCCCACATAGTGGACCGCCGACACACGGGGTTCGCGGGAGAGCATCTCAGCGAGTGCCAAGGCGGACCGGCACTGCCGTTCGAGTCTCACTTCCAGCGTCTGCACGCCCCGCAGCGCCAGCCAGGCGTCAAATGGCTGCATTGCACCGCCGATGTCGATGGCGAAGCGCTGCAGGCGGGTACGGTTCTCGATCGAGCAGCAGACCGCACCGGCGATGACGTCGCTGTGGCCAGCGACGTACTTCGTCACCGAGTGCACGACGAAGTCGAAGCCAAAGGCGGCGGGCGTGCACAGCCAGGGGGAGGCGAAGGTGTTGTCGATGACGGACGGTACGCCGGCCTCCCGGCAATCACCGGCGAGGGCTTCGAGGTCTGCGACGGTGCAGAGCGGGTTGGCGATCGTCTCCACGTAGAACAAGGCCGCCCCGGGGAGGGTCGCTCGCACCGCCTCGAGATCGTGCGGGTCGACCTCCTGCACTGAGATGCCGTAACGCGGCAGGACCTTCGAGAAGAGTGCGTAGGTCCCGCCGTACAGCTCCCGACTCGCCACGACGCGATCACCGCTGCCGGCGAGGGCGAGCGAGACGGCATGGATTGCGGACATGCCAGACGAAAAGCCGAAGGCGGCCGGCGTCTCCTCCAGCTCTGCCATAACGGCTTCGAAGGCCTCCACCGTTGGGTTCCCGAAACCGCGGCCGTAGCTGTAGCCGGGTTTCTCGAGAGCGAGCACCTCGGCGTACTCGTCCTGGGTGGCGAACTGCCACGTCGCCGTCTGGTAGATCGGGACGCTTGCCGGCACCTGGCGCACGTCGGGCAGGCGGGCTCCGTGAATGGCCCGCGTCGAGAAACCCTCCTCCGGCCTCACACGTCTGCCCCCTCAGGCGAGAGCACCTGGGTGCGGAGATCGCGCTTGAGGACCTTGCCGGCCGGGTTTCTCGGGAGCGGCTCCGAGCTGAACCAGATGTGAGCTGGCACCTTGAAGGAGGCGATCCGCTCGGCGACGTGGGCGCGCAGCTCGTCGGCCGTCACCTCCGAGCCGGGGTGCAGCACGACCACGGCCCCCACCTCCTCGCCGAGGACCTCGTGGGGAACGCCGATGACGGCCGCATCCGCCACGGCCGGATGCTCGAAGAGAGCCGCCTCCACCTCGGCGGAGTAGACGTTCTCGCCGCCTCGGATGACCATGTCCTTCGCCCGGTCCACGATGAAGATGAAACCCTCGTCGTCGAGGCGAGCGACATCACCGGTGTGCAGCCAACCGTCGCTGAAGCTGGCGGCGGTCGCCTCCGGCTTGTTCCAGTAGCCCTTCACGACGTTCGGGCCCTTGATCCACAGCTCGCCCGGTTCGCCGCTTGGGACGTCATCGCCGTTGGCGTCGACGACGCGCACGTCGCAGACGGGAACCGGAGGCCCGCAACTCGTCGGCTTGCGCACGTAGTCCTCGCCGGTGTTCATGCTCGTCACCGACGAGGTCTCCGTGAGTCCGTAGCCGTTGGAGGCGTTGCCTCCGGGGAACTGCTGCTTGATCCGCCGCACGAGCTCTGGAGGCGCCGGGGCTCCTCCGTAGGAGACCGAGCGCACGCTCGAGGTGTCGCGCCGGTCGAAGTCAGGCGAGTTCAGCACCTGCCAGGCCATGGTCGGCACGCCGCCGAACATGGTGACCCGCTCGCGCTCGATGAGCTCGAGGGCACGCTCGGGGTTCCAGCGTCTCATCATCACGAGCTTGCCGCCGCTCGCCGTGTTGGCGACGAGGATGGAGTGGCATCCCGTGGCGTGAAAGAGCGGCACGGACAACAGGTTGGAGTTCTGCGTGCCGGATGGTGGCACAAGAGAGTCACTCGCCATCAGCTGCCCGCGGGCGTTGATGAACCCCAGGCTGAGGAGGTTCGTGCAGATGTTCCGTTGCGTGCCGAGGGCGCCCTTGGGCTTTCCGGTTGTGCCAGAGGTGTAGAAGATCGTGGCGTTGTCGTCGGTGTCGATGACGGCCGGCGGCAGCTGGGGTTCGTCGTCGCTGCGGGCTCCCCGCATGAGCTCGTCGTAACGGGCGACGGCGGCCGGCACGTCGACGGCGTGCCGAGCGTCGTCCGGCCGCACGACGACAACGTTCTCGAGACCGCAGGCACGCAGCTCGTCAAGGTGCGGCAAGAGCCGGCCGAGACGTTCGGCATCGACAACGGCGACCTTCGTGCCTGAGTCATCCAGGCCGTAGGCAAGCTCGGGACCGGTCCACCAGGCGTTGAGTGGGACGATCACGGCGCCGAGCGCCGCCGCCGCCCAGAACGAGACGACCCACTCCGGGTAGTTCCGCATGACGATGGCGACGCGATCACCCACGGTCACGCCATAGCGCCCGGCAAGCACCTGAGCGAGCGCCGCCACCTCGGCGAAGTGCTCGACGAAGGTCATGCGCTCGTCTTCGTACACGAGAAAGGTCGCCTCGCCATAGCCCCTCGAGAGCTCCAGGATGGACCGGAGTGTCGGCGGGCAGTTCTTCCACACCCGCGTCGTGATTCCACGGATGTCGACCTCGGCCACCTCGAAGGCCTGACCAGGCTCAATGAGACGAGCCGTTGCATCAGAGAGGGAAAGCGCCATCGGATCAGCGTAATCGGGGGCGCCTGGGAGAACCGTCGCCGGGACCTGGCCGAACCGCAGCCCAACCGGCGAAAGCGCCACCGAGGGCGAGGCGCCATCAAAAAGCGGTCGGTGCCTCGCGGCGGAGGGAGGGGGATTCGAACCCCCGGGGCTCATCACCCAACGGTTTTCAAGACCGTCGCAATCGTCCGCTCTGCCATCCCTCCACCAGGGACTTTACCTTCTGGCCGACCACCCATCCCGTTCG
>JBKQSP010000040.1:0-9216 GCA_052143575.1 Acidimicrobiales bacterium | reverse complement strand
GCTCAGCTCACGACTACCCGCTCGGACGCCTCGGCCAGGGAGCTGCCGTTACGTAGCACCGTCTGTCCAGTGAACACCCGCGTGGTGGAGGTCCCGTCGGCGTCGGTGAGGGTGAGCGTCACGGTGTAGGCCCCCGACGTCGCATAGGTGTGCCCCGTCGTCGGCCCCGACGTCGTTGTGCGGTCTCCGTCCCCGAAGCTCCAGGCATAGGTCGTGATCGGGCTGCCGGGTGCGCTCGATGCGGAGGCGTCGAACTCGCTCGCCTTGCCGGCCGCTCGCGCCGTGGCGCTGAAGGCTGCCAGCGGTCCTTGATCCGGGGTGATGGCGACGGCCTTCGGCGAGCTCCCGACGGCGATAGGCGTGCCAGCCACTCCGCTCGAGACGGCAAAGGGGGTGACACCGCCGCCCTCGTCTGCGACGAAGGCGGTCGTCCCGTCCGGTGTGATGGCGATGCCGTAGGGATCGTCTCCCACGTCGATGGGCGAGCCGGGCGTGTTCGTCGCCGTGTCGATGGGTGTGACGGTGCCGGGAGACGCCGTGTTGGAATCGGCCACGTAGGCGGTCGCCCCTTTCGGCGTGATGGCGATCGAGAACGGCGCATCGCCGACCGCAATGGGAGTGCCCGGCGTGCCCGTGGCGGTGTCGATGGGGACGACGTTGCCGCCCGCCTCAGCGACGTAGACCGTGGCGCCATCCGGGGTGATGGCGACACCGGCGGGATCTGAACCGGCACCGAGGTCGATCGGGCTTCCCGCCGTGTTCGTGGCCGTGGCGATCGGTGTGACCGTGCCGTCGTTGAAGTTCGTCACGTAGGCGGTCGCCCCGTTCGGAGTGATGGCGATGCCCCGGGGCTGATTGCCAACGGCGATGGGAGTCCCCGGCTTGTTCGTCGCCGTATTGAACGGGACGACGGTGTCGGTGCCGGCGTCGACGACGTAGCCGGTTGCCCCGTTCGGCGTGATGGCAACGGCGAACGGGTCGCTGTTCTTGCTGCCCACCGTGATCGGGTTCTCCGGCGTGTTCGTGGCGGTAGCGATCGGCGTGACGTTGCTGGAACCTTCGTTCACCACGTAGGCGGTGGCGCCGTTCGGCGTGATGGCGATCGCCGTAGGTTGCGTCCCCACCTTGATGGCGGTGGCGGCCTTGTCGGTCGCCGTGTCAATGGGCGTGACTGTGCCGTCGGTAAAGTTGGCGACGTAGGCGGTGGGGGCAGTCGAGATGGTCACGGCCCTGACGACCAGCGCCCGCATGCTGCCGTTTCGGCTCACCGTCTGTCCGGTGAACACCTGCCCCGTCGAAGTGCCATCCTGGTCGGTGACGGTGAGTGTGACGGTGTAGATCCCGGGCTTGGCGTAGGTGTGCGTGGTCGCCGCCACCGACATGGTTGCTTTGCTGCCGTCGCCGAAGCTCCAGGCATACGTCACGATGGGGCTCCCCCGAGCCGTCGACGCGGCGGCATTGAAGCCCGTAGCCGCCCCCGCTGCCACCGGGGTGACGCTGAAGTCTGCTGACGGGCCTTCGTCGGGCGAGATTGCGATGCCCTCAGGCGACGAGGCCACCTTGACCGGTGTGCCAACGGCTCTGGTGGCGATCGTGACCGGGACCACCGTGTCGGAGCCGCCATCGGCCACGTAGGCGGTGGTTCCATCGGGGCTGATGGCGATGGCGTCGGGGGCGGTGCCTACCTTGATGGGGCTGCCGGCTTTGCCGGTGGCGGTCGTGAGCGGCGTGACGGTTCCGGCACCGGAGTTGACGACGTAGGCAGTCGCCCCGTTCGGGGTGATGGCGATGGCGTCGGGTGCAGCGCCCACCTTGATGGCTTTGCCGGCCTTTCCGGTGGCAACGGCGATAGGGGTGACGGTTCCGGCCCCGGAGTTGACGACGTAGGCGGTCTACCCGTTCGGGGTGATGGCGATGGCGTCGGGTGCGGTGCCCACCTTGATGGGCTTGCCCGCCTTGGCGGTGGCGATCCTGAACGGAGTGACGGCGGCAGCCTCGGAGTCGACGACGTAGGCGATGGCCCCGTTCGGCGTGATGGCGATGGCGTCGGGTGCAGTACCCACCTTGATGGCCTTGCCGACCTTGCCGCTGGCTGTGGCAAACGGAGTAACGGTGTTGGAGCCATGATTGGCCACGTAGACCGTCGCCCCGCTCGGGGTGATGGCAAGGGCCTCTGGCGCAGCTCCCACCTTGATGGCCTTGCCGACCCTGCCGTTGGCGGTGGTGATGGGCGTGACGGTGTTGCTACCGGAGTTGGCGACGTAGGCGGTGAGCCCGTTCGGTGTGATGGCGATGGACCGAGGTGCGGAACCCACCCGGATTGGAGCGCCCGGGCGGCTGCTCGAGATGACGATGGGCGTGACGACCTTGCTTCCGGAGTCGGCCACGTACACCGTGGGAGCCGGCGGCTCCGTGCTCGCAAGTGCCGTCGATGACGGGACCGCCGTCGCCGTAACGGCAGCCAGCAAGGTCACGACCGACACGACGAGGCCACGGCCGGCGGAACGCCGGTTCACCCACAGCCCTCTACCGGAGGGAGTGGGTCGAGCAATGAGCCTCAGCACTCCAGCCAAGCTGCACATCTCCATCCCCCTCGCGAAACCAAGGCGTTGAGATTCATCTTGGTCTGACGGCAACTCCCGCTTCGCCGCGATGAGGTTGGCAGTCCCGGCTACCTCTGTCAAGAAACCCGCTGGACCGAGCGGCCCGCTCGTGACCTCGCCCACCGGTCGAGGACGCTTACTACTGCGTCGTCCCCGCCCCGATCGGTCCGGCGTCCTCGTAGCCCTGGCGGACGCCCTGCCCGGCCCGCCGTTCGAGCTGCTCGGGCTCGTACAGCATCCAGTAGGCGTTGCGGGCGTGCCTGCGGGCACGCGCCTCGGCGACGGGAACGAGCTTGGCGGGCTCGACCTCCTCGCTCTCGTGCACGAAGACCTCGAGAATGTGGGTGGACGTGAGCAGCTGGGCCATCATGATGCCCTGAGAGGCCTCGTGGGCGCACACCTGATCGATGGCCGCCCGTCCCGGCATCCCGAGGGCGAGGAGGATCGAGCAACCCTCACGTTCCACGAGTTGCTTGCAGGCAACGGCGAGGTCCTTGAAACCCGGTACGGTCCGCCGCACGACCTCGAAACGCTCCCCGTAGCCCTCACATGACTTCAGCTCATCGACGGCGTAACCGCCGAGGTCGAGTCGAGCGAACATGGTGTCCACGATTCCGATACGGTCCACGGGAGTCATCCTGCCAGGAATGAAGGCGACGACCGGCCGACCGCGGCGCAGCGGGTCGCCGACGAGGAGGAAGCAACCGTGGCCTGGGATTTTTCCACCGAACCGGAGTTCGCCGAGCAGCTCGCCTGGATCCGCCAGGTCGTCCGCGACGAGCTCATCCCCCTCGAGACCCTCCAGTTGACCCCGAGCCAGCTCCGCCGAGCCCTTGCGCCCGTGCAGGAGGAGGCGAAGCGCCGCGGGCTGTGGGCGGCTCACCTGCCTCCTGAGCTCGGGGGTGAGGGTTTCGGGCAGGTGAAGCTCGGGCTGATGCACGAGATCCTCGGCCAAACCGCCTACGGCCCGGTGGCCTTCGGCAACAACGCCCCGGACTCGGGCAACGCCGAGCTGATCGCCATCGGCATCAAGTCGACCGGTCGGGAGGAGCAGCGGGCGCAGTGGCTGGAGCCGCTGCTGGCCGGCGAGATCCGCTCGGCGTTCTCCATGACCGAGCCAGGAGCAGGTGCCGACCCGACGTTGTTGGCCACGAGGGCCGTGCGGGACGGCGACGAATGGGTGATCAACGGCCACAAGTGGTTCACGTCGAATGGGTCGGTGGCCGATGTCCTCGTCGTCATGGTCGTGACGAACCCGGACGTGCACCCCTACCAGGGGTCGTCGATGATCCTCGTGCCCTCGAAGACGCCGGGCGTCGACATCGTGCGCGACGTCTCGACGATGGAGGATCCGGTCGAGCATTTCGGCAAGTTCGGCGCTCACTCGGAGGTCATCTACCGCGAGGTGCGAGTGCCCTACGAGAACCTCGTGGGCAACGAAGGTGACGGATTCCGCCTCGCCCAGCAACGCCTCGGCCCCGGTCGCATCCACCACTGCATGCGCTGGCTCGGGCAATCGCAGCGGGCCTTCGACATGCTGTGCGAGCGAGCCGTCTCTCGCTTCACGCACGGCTCCTACCTGGCCGAGAAGCAGACCGTGCAGAACTGGGTGGCGGATTCCATGGCTGAGATGACGGCGGCGCGGCTCATGACGCTGCAGGCCGCCTGGAAGATGGACACCGAAGGTCCGGAGGCGGCCCGCATCGAGATCGCCCTCATCAAGTTCTACGGCGCCCAGGTGCTCTACAACGTGATCGACCGGGCGATCCAGGCGCACGGGAGCTTGGGTTTCTCGACTGATATGCCACTCGAGCACATGTACCGAGCCGCCCGAGCCGCCCGCATCTACGACGGGCCTGACGAGGTGCACCGCGTGACGGTCGCCCGCCAAGTGCTCAAGCGCTACGGCCGCGTCGAGGTGCCGACCGAGCACGTGCCCACCCGCCGAGAGGCGGCACAGCGCAAGTTCGCCGACCTGCTCGACGACGTCGCCCTCGAGGGCTGAGCGGGCCGCCTCGCCGAGCCTGGGCCGAGGAGTCTTCGATGGCCGCCGCCCTCTCGCCACTGCCGTACGAGCCGCACGAGTCGCTCTCGGAGCGGCCGCACATCATGGTCGACGGGGCGGCGCGGCCCTCCTCGGTGCTGACGTTGTCACATTGGCCGCAGAGCCCGACGCCGGCCTTGCTCGCCCGCGACGTGTCGGCCGCCAGCGTCCTCGAGTACTTGCGACTGGTTGCCTCGGGTGGCAACGGCGTCGGCTTCGGCCGAGCCGGCCGCCCACTGCGGGAGGCCCTCGCCGCTGGCGGCGCCGCCGAGGCGGTCACGAACGACCACTTCGACGAGGACGGCCTCATGTCGGTGTTCGCCCTCGTGGATCCGGCGACGGCACTGGGCAACCGGCGTCTCATCGAAGCCGTGGCCACGTGCGGCGATTTCGGCGTCGTGAGCGAGGAGGAGGTGGCGCACATCGCCTTTGCCGTCGCACCCTTGGCCGAAGAGGAGGCCGGCGCCGGGTCGGGCACCTCCGAGCGTTACCGGGCGATGCTCCCGCGCCTCAGCGAGCTACTCGAGCACCCGGGACGTTTCGAGCGCTTCTGGGCGGCCGAGTCCATGGAGCTGGCTGCCGGCAAGGCGGCGATCGAGCGGGGAGAAGTCGTCATCACCGAAGAGGGCGAGCTCGACCTTGCCGTCGTGGAACGTCAGCCAGGCCGATCGGGTGCCCGCATCCCGGGCGCCGGCGGCGGCTTGCCCGTGCACGCCGCCGCCGTGCACTCGCTCACGCCGGCGAGCCGCATCGTCGCCTTCGACGGCGAGTGGTGTGAGTGCTACTTGCGCTACGAAGGATGGGTGCGAACCGTTAGCCGGCGGGTGCCTCTCCGTCCGGACCTTGCCCCGCTGGCGAGCCGGCTCACCGCAGAGGAGCCGTCCGGCGTCGAGTGGGAGGCCAACGGAGTCGGTGCCATTGTGGCACGCCTTCGACCGGCTGGCGAGGGGCGCACGGAGATGGCGCCGCCCCACATCGTCACCCTCGTGCGGGAGTACCTCGCCTCGGCGGATCCCGCCTGGGATCCGTGGCGGCGGGGAGGTGGCTACATCCCGGCGGCGGAACGGCCGCGTTATCGGGCCTCCTACAGAGGCGCAGGCGGCCGGCGCCGGCGCCGGCGCCACACGGCGTGACGAGACCGGCGGGGGAGGCGGCGGTCAGTGGACCGGCAAACCCCACAGTGCCATCCAGTTCGCCTTGTCCTTCTCGATCTTGAGGTCCTCTGCCAGCACGATGCCGAGCCGCAACTCCGTCTCGACCGCTCGCTGCTCGCGCCCGGTCAGCGGCACGAAGGGATAGAAGGTGCCCCGCTTGTACAGGTAGACGACGTAGGTGGTGGCGGAGGTGCCGGCGGCGGAAGTGGGGCGAAACCCGAAGACCGAGCAGAGCAGCTGCGGGCCGAAGCCCTGCTCCTGCAGTGTCGTGTTCACGAGATGCACCTGGTTGACGAGTGCTTGCGGGTCGCTCGTGTCGCTGCCCGATCCGATCACGACCCAGTGGAAGCCGTACTGGTCGGTCTCCTCGCGCACTTTGATCGGGCCACCCCCGAGACCGAGCAACGACTCCATCTCCTCGGTCGTTTGCGCAAAGGGCTGGCCGGCCGCCGGCTTGTAGCAGACGCCACCCTCGCCCGTCGGTACGAGCGACTCGCTCGCCTCCAGGGTGATGAAGGCGCTCGGGAGACCGAAGAGGGCCTCGAGGTCCGCCTGCGCCGGCTTTGTCCTGCCGGCGAGGATGTCGAGGATCTTCATCGGCCTCCTCGGCCGTTCAGGCCGTGCGACCCATGGAGGCTTCGAGCTTCGCCAACTGCTCGAGGCGGACCTCGAGCTTCGGGTGGGTGGCGAAGAGGTTGCCGATGCTGTTGCCGTTCGTGAGTGCCGGGGCGAAGAAGAAGGCGTAGAAGGCCTGAGAGGTCCGCAGATCCCGCGTCGGGATCCGCCCGATCTCGCCGGTCACCTTCACGAGGGCGTTCGCGAGCACCCTCGGTTGCCCGATGAGGATGGCGCCGGAGCGGTCGGCCGCCAGCTCCCGGTAGCGGGAGAGGGCGCGCACGAGCATGAAGCTGATCACGTAGATGACCGCAGCGAAGGCGAGTGCCGCCAGCTCGACGATGATGAGTGGGCTGCCACCCTGGTTACTACGCCCGCGGCCGCCGCCGAGGAGGACCCCCCAGGTCAACATGCGCGTCACGAGGCCCGCAAGGATGCCGAGGAAGCTGGCGATCGTCATGACGGCGACGTCGCGATGGGCGACGTGGGAGAGCTCGTGGGCGAGCACGGCTTCCAGCTCCTCCGGGCTGAGCCGGCGGAGGATGCCGGTCGTCACGCAGAGCACGGCCGCCTTCTGGCTCCGCCCGGTCGCAAAGGCGTTCGGCATGTCGCTCTGTGCAACGGCCACCTTCGGCTTGGGCATGTTGGCGAGGGCGCAGAGGCGATCGACGATGGCGTGCAGCTGCGGCGCCTGCTCCGGCGTGACGATCTCGCCCTTCATGGACCACAGGGCGATCTTGTCGGAGAAGAAGAACTGCACGATGAGGAAGATGGCGGCGATGGCGACGACGAGCTCGATCTGGGCGCCGGCGAAGATCGCCGCTGTCACGGCGACGGCGTACACCAGCCCGAGGAGGAACATCGTCGAGACCATGCGAGCGGTGAGCCCGTGGTCAACCTGGAATTTGCTGCGTCTCATGGTGGATCAGACCTCGACGGTGTCCCCGGAGGCGAGGAGCCGTTTGACCTCGTCGAGTGACGTCCCCTCGTTGGGGATCGTCAGCTCGGATGACACGATGGTGCTGGCGTCGAGCGGCGTTCCGCTCGTGCGGACGCGGGCGGCCAACTGCGAGAGCACCTCCGAATAGCTCTCGGCGTCGTCTGCTTCAATCGCCGCCGCCAGCTTGGCGTCGAGCGCCTCGAGCGCCTCGAGCTCTGCGCCCGGGACCTCGTACTGGCCTTCCTCGAGGATGCGCACGATCATGGCTGGCTCCCTTCGGCACCGAGCGAGAAGAGGTCGTCGCTGGCGGGCGTCTCGCCGGCGGGCGCCGCCGAGGTGCTTGCCGGCGTCGGCAGCGCTTCGACGGTCTCCGCCTCCACGGCGCCGTCCGAGTCGGCGTCCTCAGCCGGCTCCTCGCCGGCGGCGCCACTCGGGAGGGCGCCCGTGGCTGCAGGGGGAGCGAGCTGACCCTTCATCTGGGCGAGCTCGAGCTCGATCTGTGACTGGGCGCTCGTCTTGTCGAGCTCGGCCTGCAACGGGTCAGAGGAGCCGGACAGATCGGTCAGGGTGCCCGAGGCCAGCAGCTCGTCCACGGCGCCGGCGCGCGCCTGCATCTGAGCGATCTTGTCCTGCGCCCGCTGCATAGCGAGACCGGTGTCCGTCATGGACTCGGAGATGCCGGAGACGGCCTCCCCGATGCGGGTCTGGGCTTGGGCGGCCGTGTAGGAAGCCTTGAGCGTCTCCTTCTGGGTGCGGAAGGATTCCACGCGCGCCTGCAGCGCCTGCGTGGTGGCGACGAGCTTGGCTTCCTGATCGACGAGCTGATCGTGCTGCGCCTTCAGGCCGTCGAGCTGGGTCGAGATGGCTGCCCGCCGGCCGAGCGCCTCGCGGGCCAGGTCCTCGCGGTTCTGGGCGAGTGCCTGACGAGCCTGGTCCTGCAGCTTTGCAGCACTTTGTTGCAGCTGCTGTGCCTGCAGTTCGATGCGCTTGCGGGCCGTGGCGACGTCGGCGACGCCGCGCCGGACCTGCTGCAGCTGCTCGAGCTGCTTCTCATACGAGAGGTCGAGCGTCTCGCGCGGATCCTCGACGCGGTCCATGACCTTGTTGGCTTTGGCCTGAACAATGCCCGTGAGCCGCTTCATGACACCCATCTGCGCCTTCCTCTCTCTGCGTCGGCTGCACTGAGCAGTGTAGGGCGGCGCGGCGAGCGGGCGGTAGCGTCACGCCAATGGACGAGCGGCTCTGCATCCTCACGGTCCACGCCCACCCTGACGACGAGGCGTCGAAGGGCCCGGGGACCATCGCCCGATATCACGCCGATGGAGTTCACACCGTCCTTGTGACCTGCACCGGCGGTGAGGAAGGCGACATCTTGAACCCGGCCATGGACACGCCCGAGGTGAAGGCCGACATCGGCGCCGTACGGGCCCGAGAGCTGGAGGAGGCCGTCGAGATCATCGGTTACGACGAGTTGATCCTCCTCGGCTACCGCGACTCCGGCATGCTCGATTCCGAGGCGAACGCCCGCCCCGAGAGCTTCGCGTCCGCGCCCCTCGAGGAGGCGATCGGCAAGCTCGTGACCGAGATCCGGCGGACGAAGCCGCAAGTCATCATCACCTACGGGGACGACCACAGCGGCTACCCGCACCCCGACCACATCCGGGTGCACGACATCTCCATCGCCGCCTGGGACGCCGCCGGCGACCCGCAGGCCTTCCCGGATGCGGGCGAGCCATTCGAGCCGTTGAAGCTCTACTACACCGTCTGGTCGAAGCGCCGGATCGTCGCCACGCACGAGAAGGTCCTCGAGTTGGGGCTCGAGTCGCCCTTCGACGAGCGTTGGCTCGACCGGCCCGGTGA
>JBKQSP010000039.1:0-3530 GCA_052143575.1 Acidimicrobiales bacterium | reverse complement strand
TCGACTTGTCGATGTCGGCGCCAGTCGTGATCTCTGGCTGAAAGGGGATGCCCGTCGTGATCGTCGTCGAGCCGCGATAGATGCCAGCGCAGACGATGACTGTGTCGCCGTCGGCGGCGGCGTCGATGGCACTAGCGATGGAGTGGTACGGCGCTGTCCTGCAGGCTGCGGAGCCCTTCGTCGTGTTCGCCGGTGCGACCCAAAGCGTCCGTGACGTCCGCGGAGTCGCCGCCCCGGCGACGCCGACTCCGCAGGCCGCAAGGGCAACGACGAGGACGGCGACGGCCCGGATGGCGCTCGGGAGCGCCCGTGCCGCCACCGGTACCGCCGGCGTGGATCTCTGTGCCATCTGGATTCTCCCTGGCGTCATCTTCTCGGTCCGTCGCAGGGAGCCTTCAGCCGGCGTCGCCCGGCACCGCCCGAGCGCTGTCGCCTGCGGAGAGGTCGACGGGCTCGTAGGACCACAGCTCGCTGTGGGTGGCGAGTGGAGCGTCGCCGTGCGGAGCGCCGGCGCCGCGGTGTCCGTGGGCGAAGGCCGGCGAGCTCACCCAGGCGTCGAAGGCGTCGTCGTCGCGCCAGCGCGTCACGACGAGCCAGGTTCGCCGCTCGTCGGTCGGTCGCAGGAGCTCGAAACCCTCGAAGCCCTCCGCTGTGTCCACGGCACCCGCCCGCCCGGCGAAGCGGCGGGCAAGCTCGTCTCCGGAGCCGCTCTCGACATCGATGGCATTTACCTTGATGACCGTCATGGCGCCATCATGGCGCAGAAGAATGCCGTCGAGGTCGAGGCTGGACCCGCCGGCGCCGGAATACGTACGACCCCGCCGGCGTTGTCGCAGTAGTTGATTCGTCAACTAGTACCTGGGAGGGATGTCAACCGTGAAGACCGCAGAGGTCGCACCCGAAGTGGAGATCCGTCGCGCCGCCGCCCGCGCGAAGACCAACCTCGGCTGGCTGGACTCGAAGCATTCGTTCTCTTTCGGCCCGCACTTCGATGCCGGCAACACCCACCACGGCGTCCTGCTCGTGAGCAACGACGACCGCGTGGCAGCCGGCACGGGATTCGACACCCACCCGCATCGGGACATGGAGATCGTCACATGGGTCGTGCAGGGCTCCCTCGTCCACCAGGACTCCGAAGGCCACAGCGGCGTGATCTACCCGGGCCTTGCCCAGCGCATGAGCGCCGGCACGGGAATCCGGCACTCCGAGAAGAACGACGCCTGGCGCCTGCACGGCGGCGACCGCCACGACGAGCCCGTGCACTTCATCCAGATGTGGGTCGTACCCGACGAGCGCGGCATCGATCCGGGTTACGAGCAGCTCGAGATCGACGACGAGCTGCTGCGTGGCGGGCTCGTGCCGGTGGCATCCGGCATGCGACGCCACGACGACGTGGCGGCCATCCGCATCAAGAACCGGTATGCCGCCCTGCACGCTGCCCGTATGCAGCCCGGTGAGACCGTCGAGCTGCCGGAGGCGCCTTGGATCCATCTTTTCCTGGCGCGTGGCAGCGTGGCGCTCGAAGGCGCCGGCACGCTGGAGGAGGGTGACGCCGTGCGCTTCACGGGCACGGGCGGACAGCGCCTGACCGCCGCAGAGCCCGCCGAGATCCTCGTGTGGGAGATGCAGGCAGCTCTTTCGGACTGAGCCTGGGAGCGCCTCGCAACGGGAGACGTGCCGCGTCCGCCAAGATGGGAGCGTGCTGCGTGCCCGCATCGAGGACTACTGCGCCCGGGCGGGTCTGGCGCTGGCGCCCACGACCGACATCGAGATCCTCGGTGCCGACCCGGTGCTGCGGTCGCCCTTGCACCTCGGCGAGGGAGCCGCCACGGTGCTCGGTCTCCTCGGACAGGAGGCCGCCTGCATCGGCCAGCTTCGAGGGCTTCCGCCTCAGCGGCTGCGCGTGGACGTCCGGCACGCCGCTGCCTCCCTCCACAGCTTCCTGCTGCTGCAGATCCAAGGTGGCATCGTCCCCCTCCTCGGTCACCGCGCCGGCGCCCACCTCACGAGCATCTTCCGCTGCAGGGATGGTCGCTACATCCACCTGCACGGCAGCTTCGATGAACCGGCGGCCATCCTGCGCGTGCTCGGGCTAGGCGGTGAGCCCGACAACGATGCCGTGGCAGAGGCGGTGGCACGGCGGGAGGCCGGCGAGCTCGAGGACGTCCTGGCACTCGCCGGCCTGTGCGGCGCCATCTGCCGATCACCTGCCGAATGGGGACGGCACCCGCAGGGCCGCGCTCTGGCCGACCGGCCCCTCATCGAGGTCACCCGAATCGGCGAGGGACCGCCGGTGCCCTTCGCAGCGGCGGAGCGCCCGCTGAGCGGCATCCGAGTCCTCGACCTCACGCGGGTGCTCGCCGGCCCGACGGCAGCTCGCACGCTCGCCGAGCACGGCGCCGACGTGCTGCACGTGGCGGCACCTCACCTGCCGACCATCCCGCTGTTCGAGATCGACACCGGGCACGGCAAGCGTCAAGCCCACCTCGACCTGCGCCGGCCGGAGGATGCTGCACGGCTGCGCCAGCTCGTCGTCGGTGCCGACGTCTTCTCGCAGGGCTTCCAGCACCGGTCGCTCGACCGCCGCGGTTTCGGGCCTGATGAGCTGGCGGCGCTCCGGCCGGGCATCGTCTATGTCTCCGAGAACGCTTACGGCCAGGTCGGCCCCTGGAACGATCGCCCCGGTTGGGAACAGCTCGCCCAGGCGGCCACCGGCGTCACGGTCGTGCAGGGCGGTGGCCGGCCGATACAGGCGCCGGCCGCCATGAACGACTACACGACCGGCTACCTCGCCGCCCTCGGAGCCATGATCGCCCTGCGGAGGCGGGCGAGCGAGGGAGGCTCGTGGCACGTGCAGACGTCACTGGCCCGCACGGCGATGTGGTTTCTCGCTCTCGGAGCCGATCTCAACCCGGCCGCTGCGACCGACCTGGGCAACGTCGCCACGCTCATGGACGAGACGGAGAGCGGCTACGGGCGGCTCGGGTTCCTCAAGCCAGCCCTGCAGATGTCGGTGACGCCGCCCAGGTGGAGACTGCCGGCGCGCCCCCTCGGCTCGGATTCGCCGACCTGGATCGACGCGCCGGGGGGGCCGTCGGCGACGCCGTGAGAGAGCGCTAAACCGGTACTTTTCGACGGGAGGTGCTCATGCCCGCTGTCAGCATTGATGATCCGACGCGGCTGCCCCGCATCGCGGCGCCGGCGAGCACGGCCATCCAGCGGCCCGTGGCGTCGGTGACGACGGCGCCGAAGGGCTTCGAGGGGGAAGGCTTTCCCGTTCGGCGGGCCTTTGCCGGTGTCGACCTCGCCGTCCTCGACCCGTTCGTGCACCTCGATCAGATGGGGGAGGTCAATTACGCCCCCGGCGAGCCGAAGGGAACGCCCTGGCACCCGCACCGCGGCTTCGAGACGGTCACTTACATGATCGACGGCATCATCCAGCACTCCGACTCCACCGGCGGCGGTGGCGTCATCCAAGACGGCGGCACCCAGTGGATGACGGCCGGCAAGGGCATCCTGCACATCGAGAC
>JBKQSP010000038.1:0-62506 GCA_052143575.1 Acidimicrobiales bacterium | reverse complement strand
GTTCGACTCCGGCAGTATGCCCTTCGCGCAGTGGGGATACCCGCATGTTCCCGGCTCCAAGGAGATCTTCGAGCGCGCCTTCCCTGCCAACTTCATCAGTGAGGCCATCGACCAGACGCGGGGCTGGTTCTACTCGCTCCTCGCCGTCAACCAGCTCGTGCATGGGGCCGCCCCCTACCGCCACGTGCTGGCGCTCGGCCACATCGTGGACGCCGACGGCAGGAAGATGTCGAAGAGCCTCGGCAACGTCATCGACCCGTGGACGATCCTCGACTCCCGCGGCGCCGATCCCCTCCGCTGGTGGATGTTCCACCAGGGCTCGCCCTGGACCTCGACCCGGACGAGCCTTGCCATGATCGACGCCTCGACGTCCGACGTCTTGCTCACGTTGTGGAACACGTGGAGCTTCTTTGCAACCTATGCCGGGCTCAACGACTTCGACCCCGATGACGACGCCGTCCCACCGCCGGCGCAGCGGGCGCCGATCGACCGCTGGGTGCTCTCGCGCCTTGCCGGCACGACCGCCGCCGCGACGGCGGCGATGGAGGACTACCGGCCGCTCGAAGCCGCCACGTCGATCGGGACCCTGGTCGACGACCTCTCGAACTGGTACGTGCGACGGAGCCGCCGCCGCTTCTGGAGGACCGACCCCGGCACGCCCGCCGCCGAGATCCTTGCCGCCCACGCCACCTTGCTCGAGGTGCTCCGGGGGCTTGCCCGCCTGATGGCGCCCTTCTGCCCGTTCCTCGCCGACGAGCTCTGGCTGTCGCTCGGTGGCGGGGGCGACTCCGTCCATCTCGCCGAGTGGCCGGCGGCCGACGAGGCCCTCGTCGACGCCGACCTGGAGGCGTCCACGGCTTTGACCCGCCAGGTCGTCTCCCTCGGCCGGGCGGCTCGCGCTCTGGCGGCGACGCGGGTGCGCCAGCCGTTGCGGCGGGCCGTCGTCGTCCTGCCGGCGAGGAGCCCGTCCCTGCTGCGCGAGGACATCGCCGAGGAGCTCAACGTCGATGACGTCGTCATCAGCGACAGCTTGAGCGACGCCCTCAGCGTGCAGCTCGTTCCGAGTTTCGCCCGTCTCGGGCCTCGTCTCGGGGCCGCCTCCAAGCAGGTGCGCGCCGCCCTTGCCGAGCTCGATGCCGCCGCCGCCGCCGAGGCGGCCGCCACGCTGGCCGGCGGTGGCGCCGTGACGGTGAGGCTGGACGGGACGCTCGTCGACCTCGGTCCGGACGACGTGGAGGTGCGGACGACGCCACGGGAGGGTTTCACGGCTGCCGCCGAAGGGGGGCTGGCCGTGGCGCTCGATCTCGAGCTCGACGAGGATCTTCGCCACCGCGGGCTTCAGCGCGAGGTGGTCCGGCAACTGCAGGATCTCCGGAAGGAGGCAGGTTTCGAGTTGTCCGACCGTGTGGTGGTGTGGTTGGAGGGCTTCGACGAGCTGGCGGTGGACAGCGCGCTGATCGGCCGCGAGGTGTTGGCCGACCGGATCGAGTTCGCCGCCACCGGCGACGCCGGCCAGGTCATCTCCGGCGGCGAGGGTCGCCAAGGAAGGGCGCTCGTCCGCAGAGCATGAGCGACGGCCGCAAACCGGGCGGAGGTGCAAGGATCCCCGCATGCGACGTCGAGGCGACAGGCGGCGACCTGCCGGCCCCCTTCTCGCCGCTTGCCTGGCGGCTGTCCTCCTCGCCGCCTGCAGCAGCTCGCTGACGGTGGCAGGCGACACGACGACGACGCTGGCGGGAGGGCCGTCCACGAGCAGCCCGACCCCGACGAGCACCGGTCGAGTCGGGAGCGCCCTCGTGTGGCACAGCTGCGGCTCGTTCCGGTGCTCGACGCTGACGGTGCCCGTCTCCTATGAGGAGCCGGGCGAGGGCACGCTCGGCTTGGCGGTCATCGAGCTGCCGGCGGCGAGCGGCGCCGCCTCGGCTCCCGACCTCGTCCTCAACCCGGGCGGTCCGGGCGAGTCGGGCGTGCAGTTCCTGCAGAGTGCCTTCTCGGAGTTTCCCGCCGCCTTGAAGGGGCGGTTCAACCTCGTCAGCTTCGACCCTCGTGGCGTCGGGGCCAGCGACCCGGTCGAGTGCACGACGCCGGCGGGGCTTCGCCGCTGGCTGGCGCTCGATCCGGCGCCGGTGACGCCGCCTCAGGTCGCCGAGGTCATCGCGGCCGTGAAGGTCTTCGACGCCGGCTGCGCCGCCCACGTTCCTCGCGACGTCCTGGCCAGCCTCTCGACGGCGACGACAGCCCGCGACATGGATGCGTTGCGGGCGGCGCTTGGGCAGAAGAAGCTCGATTACCTGGGCTTCTCCTACGGGACCTACCTCGGGGCCCTCTACGCGCAAGCCTTCCCCGGCCACGTCGGCAAGATGGTGCTCGACGGCGCCGTCGATCCCGCCCTGAGCAGCTCCACGCTCGACATCGAGCAGGCGGATGCCTTCGAGCTCGACCTGCACGACTTCTTCGCCTGGTGCCCGACGAATGCCTCCTGCGCCGGCGAGCTTCCCGGCGGCGCCAAGGACGCCTACAGCGCCCTCGTGCGACGCCTCAAAGGCGGCGCTACGTTGACGGCCGACCTCACCGCCGCCCTCGGCGGCGTCCAGCAGGCGGATTACGCCGTCGTGCTCACCGGCGTCATCTCGTCGCTCTACACGACGTCGTACTGGCCGTACCTCGCACAGGGGCTGGCGGAGGCCGCCACCGGCAACGGCTCGGTGCTGACGGAGCTGGCCTACAGCTATGCCGGCTTCAACGCCAACGGCACCGCCGGCAACATCCTGTCGGCCGAGCTGGCCGTCAGCTGCCTTGACCGCCCGGTCCCACCCGTCACCGACTACGAGGCGCTGGCCCGGCGCTTTGCGCGAACGGCGCCCGACTTCGGGCCAGCCGAGGCCTGGGGCTCCATCGCCTGCAACTACTGGCCCGTCCCGCCCAGCGGCAAGGCCGGCGCGATCCACCTGGCGGAGCCGCTGCCGATCCTCGTCGTGGGCTCGACACACGACCCGGCGACGCCGTACGCCTGGGCGGAGGCCCTGACTGGCCAGTTGAAGGGCTCCGAGCTCCTCACGCGCACCGGCGACGGCCACACGGGCTACTTCTCGAGCACCTGCGTGCAGACGTGGGTCGACGCCTACCTGGCGACAGGGGCGAGGCCGCCCGTCGGCACCGTCTGCTCGAGCGCCACCTGACACGAGCCGAAGGAAGCGAAATGATCCTGGAACATGTCATCCTCGACGTGCGGCCCGGTCAGGCACTGGCCTTCGAAGATGCCTTCGCACGGGCGAAGCCGCTCATCACGGCATCACCCGGGTTCCGCTCCCTCGCCCTCCGGCGTTGCCTCGAGACGGCCGACCGCTATCTGTTGCTCGTCGAATGGGAGACCCTCGGCGACCACCTTGAAGGCTTCCGCCAATCGATTGCCTACGAGGAGTGGCGCCGCCTTTTGCATCACTTCTACGAGCCGGCTCCGGTCGTCGAGCACTTCGAGATCGTGACGACGGCCTGAGCTCTCCTGAGATCAGCGGGTTTCAGGCGTCGTCGGGCTCGTCGCCACCCAGAAACGAAGCTTGCCGCTCCGCTCGTCCTCGAAGATGCCGCCGTTTGCTTCGATGACCTTGCGCGATCCGATGTTGTCGGTGTCGCAGGTGACAAGGGCGGGGTCGATCCCGAGGGCGCGGGCGTGCGGGAGGGCCGCCCGAAGCATGGCCGTGGCATGGCCGCGCCGCCGCACCGAGGGGCGAACGTCGTAGCCGATGTGACCGCCCAACTCCAACAGGCGAGGCGTGAGGCGGTGGCGTATGGAGAGGCGCCCGAGGTACCCCTCGCCCTCGATCCACCAGTACGTCGTGCTCGGCACGAGATAGGAGGCGCGTAGGGTGGACTCGTCGGCGTCGGCGCGCAGCCGTTCGACGTAGTGAGCGAAGCCCTCCGGGCTCTGCCACACCGACCCGAACTCCCGCATCTCCCGCGCCACCATGGAGTCGTCGCTTCCAGCGCCGCGTCCTTCCTCGAGGAACTCCGCCATGGCCTCGAGGAACGAAACTTGCACGGTGGTCGTCGGCAGCACGAGTTCGGGCATGGCGTTATTCAAGCAGCGACGCGGCCTGTGTCGTCGCAGGGAAGGAGAGGGTCGTCTCAGGGAATGAGCAGGACTCGCCCGAAGGCTTCACGGCCCTCGATGTAGGCGTGGGCGGCGGTCGCCTCCGACAAGGGAAACGTCCGGTCGATGACGACGTGGATGTGCCCGGCGGCGACGTCGTCGAGGATGCCAGCGATGACCGAGTGGGCGCGGGGGCTCGTGAGCAGCTCCATCCCGAGGAAATAGCCGGTGAGCGTGAGGTTGTTCATGCGCATCGTCGCGATGTCGACGAGGGCGGCACCGCCGCGGCCGGCGTCTCCGATCGAGACGCAGCGGCCGCGATAGGCGAGGCAATTGACACTTGCTTGCAGGTTCTCGCCCCCGACGGACTCGAGCACGACGTCGACGCCCTGACCGCCCGTCAGGCGGCGCACCTCTGCCACCATGTCCGACGTCGAGTAATTGATGCCGTCGTCGAGCCCGAGCACCTTGAGGCGCTCGAGCTTGTCGTCCCTCGATGCCGTGGCGAGAACGCGTGCCCCGGCGCGCTGTGCCATCTGGATGGCGGCGATCCCGACGCCGCTGGCGCCCGCCTGCACGAGCACGCACTGGCCGGCAGCGAGATGGCCGAATTCGAAGAGGCAGTCATGAGCCGTCCCGAAGGCGACCGGGACACAGGCGCCTTCCTCGGTCGAGACACCCTCGGGGATCCGCCAGCAGAAGCCTTCCGGCACGGCGCGTAGCTCGGCATGAGACCCGCTCATGCCGACGGTGACGACGCGATCGCCGACGGCGATGCCGAGCACCTTCGGACCGGCTTGCACCACCGTGCCGGCGCACTGGTAACCGACGACGTGGGGGACGGCGAACAACTCGCCACCGGAACGGTGCAAGGTGTCCCCGCCTTCGATGCTGACGTACTCCACGCGCACGAGCACGTGGTCGTCGAAGACGTGCGGCTCGGGGACGTCCTCGTAGACGAACACCTCGGGTCCGCCTGGCTCGTAGTACACCGCTGCCTTCATGGGGCCTCCTTGAGCAACTGCCGACTCTACGACGCCAGGCAAGGCCGGGGATCCCCGCTGTCTCCGTGACGCCGGAGTCGGCGGCACGTCTCCGAGCCATGGGCTAGAAATGCGGTGCGATCCTCCAGCTAAGGAGAAGGCACGCCCATGTTCGACACCGTGGTGGTCGGAGCCGATGGTTCACCGACAGCAGCCGAAGCCGTGAAAGCGGCCCTCGAGCTGTCGAAGTTGCACGGGGGCAAGCTCCACATCGTCTCTGCGTACAAGCCGAAGCAGTACAGCTCGACGGGCGCCGGTGAGTTCTCGAAGTCGCTCGAGTCGGGCGATCTGGCCGAATCGTTGCTGGCAGACCTGGCGTCGAACGCCCGCATCGCCGGCGTCGAGGTGGAGATTCACGCCGAGAGCGGCGACCCCGCCAAGGCGATCTGCGATGTCGCCGAGCGCGTGAAGGCCGATGTCGTCGTCGTCGGCAACAAGGGCATGTCCGGCGTGCGGAGAGTTCTCGGCAGCGTGCCCAATTCCGTCGCCCACGAGGCGCCCTGCTCGGTGCTCATCGTCTCGACGAGCTGACGAGCCGTCCACGTTCCGCCGCGGCGGCCCCGCCCGGCGTTGGCGATGGGCGATGAGGTGCCGATGCGAATCCTGATGACCGACGGCTCCGGGCTGACGGCCCGCCAGGTCGCCAACCGGCTCTCGTCGAGTGGCCACCACGTCGAGGCGCTTGCCCCTGACCCGTTCTGCCTGTGCCGGTTCACTCGCCATGTCCGCCGCGTCCGGCGCGTGCCCGCCTACGGCCGCGACCCGTTTGCTTGGCTGGAGGCCGCCCTGTCCGTCTACGAGGAGGGCCGCTTCGACCTGCTCTTCCCGACTCAAGAGCAGGTAGCCGTGCTTGCAGCGGTGCCGGAACGTCTGCAGGAGGCCGGCGTCTGCACGGCTGTGCCGACCTTCCCGGCCGTGGCGGCCGTGCAGGACAAGGTCTCCGCCTCTGTCACCCTGGCTCGCTTGGGTGTGCCGCAACCCGCTGCCACGACCGATCCTGAAGGCTGGGGCGACTTCCCGGCCTATGTGAAAGCGCCCATCGGCACGGCATCGGGAGGCGTCCGCCGCGTCGGCTCGGCAGACGAGCTTCGTGACGCCGTCAGGACCGATCGGACGGTCCTCGTGCAGGCGGCGGCCGATGGTCCCCTCGCCATGTGCCAGTCCGTCTTCGACCGCGGTGTCCTCGTCGCCTTTCACGCCAACTTGCGCACGGGCGAAGGTGCCAACGGCGGCGCCAGCCGCAAGCGCGGCGTGCGGCTGAGCGAGGCGTGCTACTGGCTCGAGGTGCTCGGTTCCGATCTCACCTGGCATGGCGCACTCTCTGCCGACGTCATCGTGACCGCATCGGGCCCGCTCTTCATCGACATCAACCCTCGCCTCGTCGAGCCGGCGAACGCCTGGCGAGCCGGCGTCGACCTCGTGGGCTGCCTGCTCGAGGTGGCCCAGGGTTCAACTCCTGCCCGCCAGGAGGACCGGCGGGAGGGCGTTGCAACTCATCAGCTGCTCCTCGCGGTTCTCGGAGCCGCCCAACAGGAAGCCAGACGCGCCGCCGTGTTTCGCGAGCTCGCCGCCGCCTGCCGGCGAGTCGGGCCGTATGCCGGCAGCGTCGAGGAGCTCACGCCGCGGCGGGGCGACGCCGTCGCCGTGCTGCCGGTGGTGGCCGCAGCGGCAGCGGTCCTGCTGCGGCCGGCCAACTACTCGTGGTTCACGTCGGGCAGCGTGGACAACTACGCCCTTTCGCCTGCTGGGTGGGCGAGCATCCTGGCCGCAGTCGGGGGCGGCGCTGCGGCGGGGCCATTGACCGGGCCCTAAGGCGGCCCCAGCCGGTTTCAGCCGTGCAGGTGTAGCTGCCCCATGAGCAGAGCATAAGCCGCCAGGTGCTGATCGCCCACGAAGTCGGCGAGCACCCGGCTACGGGCGGCCGCCCCCAAACGCTCGATCTCGGCTGGGTCGTCGAGCAGCCCGGCCAGCACGGCGCCGAAGGTGGTGAGATCGGTCGGGTCGGCCAGCAGGATGCCGGTACCGGGCGCTATCTGGTCGGTGATTCCTCCGATGCCCGAGGCGACGACAGCCCTGCCTTTCCACATCGCCTCCGCCACGGTCAGCCCGAAGCCTTCCGCCAGGCTCTTCTGCACCACGACGGTGGCATGGCGCTGGATGGCGTTCACCATGGTGGCGTTTTCGTCGAGGTCGTCCATCGGCAGGGTTACGAGGCTGACCCGCTGACGCTGCGCCGCCGGCAGTGCCTCCCAGGCGGCGGCGCACTCGCCGAGGACTTGGGCCCCTTCCGGGTCGTCGCTCACCGCCGCCACGGCCGGACCGACGAGGGCGAGATGAGCCCTGTCGTTGGCGGCGGCCACTCCGCCCAGGAAACCCGTCATGACGCCTGCCATGTCCTTCAGCCGGTCCCAGCGAGACACCTGCACGACGAGGGGCAGGGCCGGGTCGATGGGGGCGCCTCCCACGATGCTCGCCCGATGCGAGATCGCGCGACCCCGAGCGCCGGCTGCAGCCGGCGGCGTCACGTCGCCGCCGTCGTTGAAGACCCCCGCCGCCCGCAGGGTGGCGACGACCTCATCGGAGGAGAGCTCCTCGTTCTTCACCGAGAAGGGGTCGATCGACGGAGGGATGACGGCGACGGAGTCGTCGCTCAGCCATGCCGGGGCGTAGGAGCGGCGCGAGAAGACGTACCGCTGGCACAGCTCGAGATGGGGCCGTAAGAACTCCCATGCCGCCGACGTCCACGAGTTCTCGTGATCGACTCCAACGTGGCAGCGCCACACGACGTGGGCTCCGGCCGCCGCCAGCTGTGTCGTCATGCCCGCCGTCTGCGGGTCGTGCAGCAGGACGACGTCACCCGGGCGAACGAGGCGGGCGAACTCGGCGCCGAACCCGTCGGTCAGCGTCCGGTAGTGCTCGGTCTCCGCTGCGCCGATCTCGCCATCGCCCGGGAAACCGTGCAGCTGATTGTGGAGCCGCTTCGTCGTGGCGAAGAACATGTCGTCGCCGGCGATGACGTTCCAGCGCACGTCGAGCCCGGCGCCGAGGCTGTATCCGACGATGACACGCAGCATCTCGGCGACGCCGCCGCCGGCCGCCGTGGAGTTGACGTTCCAGACCGTGACGCCGGCGAGAACCTCCCGGGCCCGCGCCGCCCTTTCCTCCAAGGTGGCGTAGCGCTCCGCTCCGATGAGGGGGGCGAATCGAGCGAGGGGGAGGGGCGACATCTCGACGGCGCGAATGCCTGTCACCGTGAGATTCTCCCTCATCACGAGGGCGGCGTCCTACATTTGCGCCGCGTCCGCCTCGCAGGGCTGTGTACGGTTCCCAGATGAGCTCGGAGCACGAGGCGGCATGACGCTGTCGCCCCCTCTGCCGCCCGGCAGGCCGAGCTTCACGGCCGAGACGATGGCCCTGCAGCGGGCTTTCGAGTCACGCCGCCCGCCCGGGCGGCGCCTCTTCGAGGATCCCTACGCGGAAGCCTTCCTGCGGCCTGCCTTGCGGGTCCTCGCGACGGCGAGCGGGGTGGCCCTTCTTCGTCACCTCGCCACGGGGCTCTATGACGTCATCGGTGGACGGGGGCCTCGGCCGTCGGCCATCGTCCGCACGAAGGTCATCGACGACGCCGTCGATGGCGCAGCTCGCCAGCACGACCAGGTCGTGCTGCTGGGAGCGGGTTACGACACGCGCGCCCACCGGTTGAGCAGCTTGGCCGGGCACGACGTCTTCGAGGTCGACCACCCCGCCACGCAAGCGACGAAACGAGCCACCGTCGCCGCCCTCGCGTTGCCGATCGACCGCGTCGTCTACGTGCCGGTCGACTTCGAGCAGGACGACCTCATGGGGTGTCTTCTCCGAGCCGGATTCGACCCGGAGCGGCCCGCTCTCTTCCTCTGGGAAGGCGTCACGCAGTACCTCACGAGCGAAGCCGTCGACGCCACGCTCAGCGTGATCGCCGCCCTCGGCAAGCATGGCGGCGTTCTCGTCGTCACCTATGTCGACGCCGGGGCCCTCAGCGTTCCCAGTCCCTTTCCCGAGGCGCGCCGTTGGGTGCGAGCCGTCGCTCGGGCCGGTGAGCCCTGGATCTTCGGGCTGCGGCCGCGCCAGGCCGACAGGTTCTTCGCCGAGCGCGGGTTTCGGCTCCGCCGAGACGTCTCGACCTTCGACGCCAGCCACGACGATTCGGTCATGGGCGGGCGCCGCCTGAACGGCTCGGCCCTCTATCGCGTCGCCGTCGTGGACGTCGCTACCTCGGGCGGGACTCTCCCACCTGCCATGTGAGCCCAGTCACCGAACGGGTCGGTCAGCTCGGGGCGAAGAAGCGGTACTCGTGCGAGGCAACGAAACCGACGGCGTCATAGAGCCGCCTGGCACCGGAGTTGTCGGCCATCACGGCCAGGTACATCCGCTCGACGCCGCGGGAAGTGGCTTCGCAGGCGAGGTGGTGCAGGACGGCGGTAGCCACGCCCTGCCGGCGACCCGCCTCGGATGTCGCCATGCATTGCACGCCGGCCCATCCGTGCTCGATGACGAGCTGGCCCACGCCACAGAGCGTGCCCGCCTGCGAGAGAGCTACGTAGAGCGAGGGCGGCGATGGATGCAAGAGGGCGCTACGGCAGACGTCGGCTTCGGGGCCGAGGCGACCGGGCGGGGATTTCACGGCCCAGTAGGTCTCGAACCACCCGTCGGTCACCCGCGATGTCGACTCGTGTGCCCACGGGCCGCTCCCCGTGGCGCCCAGCACCTCCTCGGTCGCCGAGTGGGCGACGATGGTGCGAGCGCTGCCGGCGTAGCCGCGAGCGGCAAGGCGTCCAGCCAGCGAGGACGGGGCAGAGGCCGTGCTGACCTGGAACATCGGAGTCGAGCGGCGGCCCAGGTAGAAGGCCTCGGCGACATCGATGTGCTCATCGAGGCCTTCCTCCGCCCCGACTGCGAGCGCCGAGTTCCCCCGCCGGGTCACCCCCGAGCTCCATCGCAGGCGCCACTGGCCGTCGAGGCGAAGGAGCTGCGGTGGCCACGCGTTCGCCAGCAACTCGTCGAGGAGCGGCAGCGCGGTCACCCTCGCCACGCTAGGTGCTCGCGGGCCCACCGCCCCTCGCTCACTTCATGAGGGCGGGTCCTTCCGAGAGCGTTTGCAGCTTGTCCGGGTTGAGCATGATGTAGATACGGGTCACCTTGCCGCCCTGCTGCTCGCCCGTGACGACGACGGGCATGTCGCCCGCCCGCAGCACGACGGCGGCGGATCCGTTGATCTCGGTGAGCTCGATGTCGGCGCCGCGGTAGCGGCCGGCGATGTTCGTGACGAATCGCGCCACTCGAGTGGCCCCCACGACGGGGCGCCGGGCGGCGTGCCGCCCCGGGCCGCTGTCGCTCAGGAGCACGACGTCGGCGTCGAGCAGCTCGAGCAGCTCGACGGCGTCACCGGTGGCGACAGCTGCGAGCAACCGGGCGAGGAGGGGGGCCTCGAGGCGTCCACCCGGTGGGGGGCGTTGTTCCCGCAGCCGCCGTCGCGCCCTCGAGGCGACCTGCCGGCAGGCGGCTTCCGACTTGCCGACCGCCGCGGCGATGACGGCGTAGGGCTCGCCGAACACGTCGGCCAGCAGCCAGACAGCCCGCTCGGTGGCGCTGAGGCGGTCAAGCAAGACGAGAAACCCCAACGTCAGCGACTCCGCCATCTCCACCTGCTCCTCCGGTCCGTGCTGCAAGGAGACGGGCTCGGGGAGCCAGGGGCCGACGTACTGCTCGCGCCGGCGGGTGATGGAGCGGAAGCGGTCGAGCGCCAAGCGGGTCACGACCGTCGTGAGGAACGCCGGCGGCCGCTCGACGACGCCCTGATCGGTCGTCGACCATCGGAGCCATGCCTCCTGCACGACATCCTCGGCGTCACCGAAGCTCCCGAGGATGCGATATGCGAGGCCGAGCAGGCGGGGCCGTTCCCGAGCAAAGAGGTCGTCGGAGGTCGTCACGGCCGCCCGCTCACAACGGCCGCGCAGCGGCGGCAAGCTCGGGCGCCGCCGCGGCGGTTCCGGCTGCCGCGCCGCTCGCCAAGGAGGCGTCGGCCAGCAATCCGCTCGGCCCGATCCAGTCGCCTGCCAGGAACACACCCGCCTGCCCACTGGCCGTGACGGCTGGGCGCCCGGCAAGCCCGAGGCCCGGAGCCGGCAGGGCGTGGCTCACGATCATCCGGTGCAGGAAGCGCTCCACGACGACGTCATCTTCGCTGATGCCTACGAGGCGGGCGAACTCCCACAGCTGGGAGCGGTCCTGCTTGCTCGATCGGGCTCCGTAGCGCATGACATGAACGAGGGCGGCACCGGGCGGGGCGAGATCGGCAGCAGGGGAATGGGTGGACAGATAGAGCGGCTCCTCCAGGGCGAAGGCGACGCGCCGGTGGGGAGGCCGGCGCAAGGCGAGGTCGAGGCAGGCGGCCGTGGCATCGGCTCCGACACCCCAGTCGTCAGGCGCGCTGAGGAAGGCCCGAGTTGCCTGCGGCCCGCCGACGGCCACCACGACGGCCGAGGCGAGCCAGCCTCCGGCGTCCGTGCTCACCTCCAGAGCGCCGCCCGGACCGGCCGTCAGCCCGAGCGCCCGCTCTCTGTCGAGGATGACGGCGCCGGCGGCGCGGGCGGCGCCGGCGAGGCTGTCCACGAGGCGGCCCCAGCCACCGTCGAGGTAGACGACGCCGCCGCTGTGGGCGAGCTGCAGTTGGCCTACAGCGGCGTCAGCCGAGATGAGCTCGAGGTCGGGAGCGTACGTGGCGACGCGCAGAAGCGTGCGGAGGACGCTCGCCGCCTCCTCTCGCACGCCGAGCGAGCCGACCCAGGAGGCGGCGCTGAGCGGAGCGAGCGTGCTGGCCTCGAGGCGTGGGAACCGTGCGAGGAGCGTGGCGAGCTGTGCCTTCGCACGCCGACCGAGCAGTGGGGAACGGGCGAGACTGCCAGCAGAGGTCGGCAACAAGCCGAGTGTCCCGGATCTGGAGCCGAAGACGCGTTGTGCGGGTGGGCTCCCGGTCGGTCGGATTCCAAAGCTTGCGAGCACGGCGGAGCCAGGGCCCCGACGGTAGAGGGCGTGCGGCCCCTGGTTGAACACGAAGCCGCTGCGCGTCTCGCTGCGTGCCCGTCCGCCCGCTGAGCGGACGTCGAGCACAGCGACGTGCCTGCCGGATCTGGCTGCCGTCGCTGCTGCTGTCAGGCCGGCCAGACCGGCGCCGACGACGAGCACGTCCACGACGCGATCGTGAGCTTGATCCATCATCTGCCTCCTTCGGTCGTCGAGAGTTGACGACGGCGGGGGCCGAATCGTGACAACGGATCGATGCTCAGCCGGGCAGATCCCCGATGCCTCCTGGTTGCCCGTCGAGGAAGACCGTGACCTCACCTTCACCGGCGGTGCGCCATGTGCCGCCGGCCTCGCGGATGAGGGCCGTCCGCTCCGGGATGCCCACGACGGGGACGCCTGCCGGAGCCAGCGCCAGGGTGCGCCAGAGGAGCCCGGCACCACCTCCGTCGTGGTGCGGGACGACGGCGAGCTGCTCGAGCAGCCCGAGCCCGACCGTGTAGGCGCCGCCCCTCGGATCGACCATCGGGTCGCAGAGCACCATGGCGCCCGCCGAGGAGCCGGCAACGACGGCGCCGTTGCGCCACGCCTCGCTGAGGGCCGTGAAGACCGCAGAGCCCTTCAGCACGGAACGGAGATGCAGGGGCGATCCCCCGGAGAGATAGACGAAGCTCGCCCCCCGCACGACGGCCGCATTCTCCTCCTGACAGGCATCGGCATGGCTGAGCACCATGAGCCCGCTGGCGCGGCCGCCCAGGGAGGCGAACCAGCGCTGCGCCGTCGCCACGGCGCGCTCCGGGTGCTCATAGGCGGCCGCCGTGGGAAGGATGACGACATCGCCCGACCCCGAGCGTTCGAGCAGCTCTGCGTCGAAGGTGCAGCCCTCCTGCCACTCCGCCCCGCCGACGAGTGCCAAGAGACCACCGATCTCGCTGTGCTCGCTCATGATCGTGCCTTTCGGGCCTCGTCCGGTTGGTAGAAGGCGGCCGTGCTCAGCTTCGGCCCCGTCGCGGCGATGATCCAGACGCCGCCTTTGGGCGCCTCCGGTCGGGGACCGAGATCCACACCGAGACGATGCAGGGAGTCGAGGACGCCCCAGATGACATCGCCGTGCGTGCAGGCGGCGACGGGACCGCCGAGGCCGGAGGGCGGATCGAAGCGGGCCGCCAGCTTGCGCAGCTGCTCGAAGGCGTACTCGGAATCCGAGCCTTCGTCGAGCCACTCCGCCTGCACCACCTCGAGCTTGCTGGCGGCGGCGAGTGGCTCGACGGTCTGGTGGCAACGCCTCGCCGGGCTCGAGAGCACGCGAGAGGGTTGCCGTCCGCCGAGATCGGCGAGATGGCTGGCGATGACCCTCGACTGTTCCAGACCGCGTGTCGTCAAGGGGCGCTCGCTGTCGGGAGCCTCCCAACGGTCCCGGTTCTCCGCCTTGGCGTGACGTACGAGGTAGACGGTCGGCGTGGTGCGCCGGCGTCGTGCCGGCGGGGCCGGGCGTGCGACCGTCATCCGACCCCGCTCACCCCGATGGCCGAACCCACCCCGAAGGTGACAGCCCCGGCGGCGGCGCAGATGAGGAGTTGGCGGAGCGCCGAGAACCACCATTTGCGGCCCGTGAAGATCGCCAGGAACGCCCCGACGACGAGGGCGGACACGCCGGCGATGGCAACCGCCCAGAGTGTGGCGGCCGTCCCGCGGGTGAACAGGAACGGCAGCAGGGGCATGAACGCCCCCACGGAGAACGTCACGAACGACGAAACGGCCGCCTGGATGGGCTTGCCCGTCGCGCTCGGGTCGATGCCCAACTCCTCGCGGGCGTGTGTCTCGAGCGCCACCTCGGGGGTGGACATCATCTCGCGGGCCACCTGGCGGGCCAGCTCGGGTGGCATGCCGCGGGTCTCGTAGAGGTGCACGAGCTCACGCATCTCACCCTCGGGCCTTCGCTCGATCTCGCGGCGCTCGATCTCGAGTTCCCGTTCGAAGAGCTCCTGCTGGGCGCGCATGGAGATGTACTCACCGGCGGCCATCGAGAAGGCCCCCCCGAGGAGGCCGGCCAGCCCTGCCAGCCGCACGATGCCGGAAGCGGCCGTGGCCCCGGCGATCCCGAGCACGAGCGAGGTATTCGAGACGAGGCCGTCGCTGATGCCGAACACGGCAGCCCTCGCACCGCCGCCGGAGATGTCGCGGTGATGATGCTCGGGAAGGGCTGCCTCGCGCCGTCGCGAGCTTGTGACGCTCTTCGGCTTACCGACGAGGCGGGGTCTGCTGGACTCGCGCCGAGTGCCGCCCACGCCTACCGGTCTAGTCCGATCGCGCCCACAGTGCTGCAGGCGCCGTCGCTCGGCGGCAGGCCGGACGTACACTCGGGCGGCCTATGGACGCGACCGTGACGTCGGAGACGGACTTTCAGGACGAGCTCCGCCAGCTCGTTCTCGCCCGCGGCTACGAGCGTCGCGACGAGCCGTTCCCGCTTTCGGCAGGTGGCATGAGCCATGACTACGTGGACATGCGGCGCGCCGTGGGGCGGGGCGCCGACCTGCGCGTCGCCGCCTTGGCGGTCGCCTCTGCCCTCTCGAGCCGCCACGTCGTCTTCGACGCCATCGGCGGCATGACGATGGGGGCGGACCCGGTGGCCCACGCCGTTGCCCTCCTCAGCGACGCCTCCTGGTACTCGGTGCGCAAGGCCGTCAAGGACCACGGCCGGCAGCAGCGCATCGAGGGGGCGTCGATCGGTCCGGGAGTACGCGTCGTCGTGATCGAGGACACCGTCTCGACGGGCAAGTCGCTTCTCGAGGCGTACGAAGTCGTTCGTGACTCGGGCGCCGAGGTCGTGGCCGCCTGCACGCTCCTCGACCGCGGGGACGTGATCGCTCGCCGCTTGGCGGCACTCGGCGTCGAATACGTCGCCGTCCTCACCTACCGGGACCTCGGGATCGAGCCGATCGGGGCGAGCCCGCAGACGCCGCCCCCGGTCTAGTCCGATGGATCCGCTCGACGTCATCATCATCGTCATCCTCCTCGCAGCAGCCGCCCACGGCCTGCGGCTCGGCGCGGCCGTCCAGGTGATGTCCTTTCTCGGAGGCCTCGTCGGCCTCGGTCTCGGCATCTTCCTGCTGATCGTGACGCTGCCCCATCTGCACGGCGTCTTCACGCGCACCTTCGTCTCCCTCCTCCTGCTGCTCGTGCCCGCCACCGTCACCTGGGGGCTCGGGCGGCAGGTAGGGGCCAAGGTCTGGCACCGCCTGCGGGGAAGGCGCCTTGCCGCCGTCGACGCCGGCAGCGGGGCCATCATCGCCATGGCCGGCGCCCTCGTCATCATCTGGCTGCTTGCCGCCTTCCTCGCAGACAGCCAGGTCAGTGTCATCTCGAGCGAGATCCAGAACTCCCGCGTCGTGCGCTTCGTCTCAGGCGTCATGCCGCAGGTGCCGGGCGAGCTCGCCAGCAAGGCCTGCATGCTCGACCAGGCGGGACTGCCCATCCCCTGCATCGGGATCGTCGCCCCCGTGGCTCCCGTCGCCGTGGCGCGCCCGGCTCAGGTGCGGGCGGCGGTCGACACCGCCGGGCGATCGACCGTGCAGATCGTCGCCATGGGGTGCGGCAACGTCGTCGTGGAGGGCTCCGGTTTCGTCGTGGCGCCCGGTCTCGTGGTCACGAACGCCCACGTCGTGGCGGGGGCGAGCACCATCAGCGAGAACGACGGCGTGCAGTCCGAGCCGGCCACCCCTGTCCTCTTCGACCCCAACTTCGACCTGGCCGTCCTGCGGGTCTCCAACCTGGACGTGCCCGCCCTGCCGCTCGACAGCGGCTACGTAGCGCGGGGGACGAAGGCGGTCGTGCTCGGTTATCCGGGCGGGGGGCCTTTCGACGCCCAGGCGGCCGGCGTGCTCATGCGCTTCGATCCCGAGTCGCCCAACATCTACGACACGGCCAGCACCGAGCGGCAGATCTACGAGCTGCAGGCGCTCGTCCGCCCGGGCAACTCCGGCGGGCCGATCCTCGAGCCCGACGGCGAAGTCATCGGCGTCGTGTTCTCGCGGGATTCGAGCAACTCCGAGATCGGCTTCGCCCTCGCCTCACCGGGCGTCCTGCAACGCGTCCGCATCGCCGAGCAGCGAAGGGCGGACACGAGCGTGGGCACGGGCAGCTGCCTCCCGGGCTGATCGCCGACACGGGCGGGGTCCCGTCGGCCATGATGGCGGCGTGGCTCTGCGAATTGAGGATTACGGGCTCATCGGCGACACCATGACGGCCGCCCTTGTGGGGCGCGACGGCTCCATCGACTGGTGCTGCCTCCCGCGCTTTGACTCCGCCGCCTGCTTCGCCCGCCTGCTCGGCACGGAGGATCACGGCTTCTGGCGCCTGGCGCCGAAGGCGAGCCCCAAGCCCGGCCAGGGCGAGCCCCTGCTGGCCACCCGCCGGCGCTACGTCGGGAACTCCCTCGTGCTCGAGATGGAGTGGGAATCCCCGGAGGGCACGGTCCGCATGACCGACTGCATGCTGATCCGCGACGAGTTCCCTCAGATCGTCCGCTTTCTCGAGTGCGTGCGCGGCACCGTCGAGATGCGCATGGACCTCACGATCCGCTTCGAGTACGGCTCCGCCATCCCGTGGGTGCGGCACATCGACGGCACGCTCATCGCCATCGCCGGACCGGACGGCCTCGCACTCTGGTCGCCCGTGCACGGTCGGGGTGAGAACTTCTCGACGGTCGCCGAGTTCGTCATGCACGAGGGTCAGAGCATTCCGTTCGTGCTCAGTTACTTCCGCTCCACGAACGAGGCGCCCCGGCCGATCGACGCCGCCTACGCCGTCCGCCAGACGGCGAGCTACTGGCAAGACTGGGCCGAGCTCGACTCCCTCTCCCTCGGCGACTGGCAGGAGCCCGTCGTGCGGTCCCTCATCACCTTGAAGGCCCTCACGTACCGCCCGACCGGTGGCATCATCGCCGCTGCCACGACGTCGCTGCCGGAGGCCCTCGGCGGCAGCCGCAACTGGGACTACCGCTACTCCTGGCTGCGCGACGCCACCCTCACGCTCTCGTCGCTCATGGCTGCTGGGTATGCCGACGAGGCGACGGCGTGGCGTGACTGGCTGCTGCGTGCCGTGGCAGGGGAGCCCTCGAAGCTGCAGATCATGTACGGGCCCTCCGGCGAGCGCAACCTTCTCGAGTACGAGATCCCGTGGCTCTCCGGCTACGAGGGCTCGAAGCCGGTACGGGTCGGCAATGCCGCCGCAGACCAGTACCAGCTCGACGTCTACGGCGAGGTCATCAGCGCCCTGCACGAGGCCCGCCGCCTCGGCATCCCCTCCAGCGAGCCGGCCTGGGACCTCGAAACGGCGATCCTCGACTTCCTCGAGTCCGGCTGGAAGGAGCCGGACGACGGCATCTGGGAGGTGCGGGGCCCGCGACGTCACTTCACCCACTCAAAGGTGATGGCCTGGTTGGCCGTCGACAGCGCCGTGAGGGACATCGAGCAGTACGACCTCTCCGGTCCGCTCGATCGTTGGAGGGCGCTGCGCGACGAGATCCACGCCGAGGTGCTCGAGAAGGGCTACGACGCCGAGCGCAACACCTTCACGCAGTACTACGGCTCGAAGGAGCTGGACGCCAGCGTCCTGATGGTGCCGCTGGTGGGCTTCCTGCCGCCGAGCGACGAGCGGGTCGTCGGCACGGTCGACGCCGTACAACGCGAGCTCACCCAGGACGGCTTCGTCATGCGTTACGACTCGACGACCTCCGAGCACGTCGACGGCCTCACCGGCCGCGAAGGCGCCTTCCTCGCCTGCTCGTTCTGGCTGGCCGATGACCTACACCTCATCGGCCGCCATGACGAGGCCGTTGCCCTCTTCGAGCGGCTCATCGCCCTGCGCAACGACCTCGGCCTGCTCTCGGAGGAGTACGACCCCATCGCCAAGCGACAGGTTGGCAACTTCCCGCAGGCGTTCTCGCACGTCTCGCTCGTCAATACGGCAGTCGGGCTGTCACAGGAGCACATGGGCACGGGCATGACGCACCGCGAGCGCCTGAAGGGCGTGCAGCTACCGTTGCGACGTCCGCGACGCCGCCACCACGGTCACGCCCGCCGCCGGCTGGGTCTCGGCCACTAGGCCGGAGGCGGCACCATGCACGGCACCCTCGGTGCACCCACGACGATCCACGGCAGAAGGAGACAGCGATGAAGGCGATCACCGTCCTTCCCGGAACAGCGGGCAGCGCCCAGCTCGATGACTTTGCGGAGCCCCCCGAGAGCGACGGACCCGTCCTCGTCGACGTGCTGGCCGTCGGAATCTGCGGAACGGACCTCGAGATATCGGCCGGCGCGTACGGCTGGGCGCCGGAGGGCCACGAGCGCCTCGTGCTCGGGCACGAGTCGATCGGCCGCGTCGCGGCGGCGCCGGACGGCTGCGGACTGGCCGTGGGCGACTACGTCGTCGGCATCGTCCGGCGGCCCGACCCGGTGCCGTGCTACAGCTGCGCCAACGGCGAGTGGGACTTCTGCCGCAACGGGCAGTACACCGAGCACGGGATCAAATCACTCGACGGTTTCATGCGGGAGCGATACCGCGCCCTGCCGGACGCCGTCGTGAAGGTCGACGAGCAGCTCGGGCTCCTCGGTGTGCTCCTCGAGCCGACCAGTGTCGTGGCCAAGGCCTGGGAACAAGCCCTGCTGGCGGGCAATCGCGCCAAGTGGGATCCGCAACGGGCCGTCATCACCGGCGCCGGGCCGATCGGCCTGCTGGCCGCTCTCATCGGCGTGCAACGCGGTCTCGATGTGCACGTCATCGACCAGGTGACCTCGGGGCTCAAGCCGGATCTCGTGGCGGCGCTCGGGGCCACCTACCACACCGGCAAGATCGAGGACGCCTGCGCCTCGCCCGACGTCATCGTCGAATGCACCGGCGTCGGCTCGCTCATCTTCGATGCCATGGACCATCTCGCCCCCGGAGGCGTCCTCTGCCTGACCGGCGTCTCGCCGAGCGGGCGGACCTTGTCGATCGACGCCGGCATGCTCAACCGTGACATGGTGCTCGAGAACGAGTGCGTCGTCGGATCGGTCAACGCCAATCGCCGCCACTACGAGGCGGCCGCCGAGGCGCTCGCCAAGGCCGACAAGGACTGGCTCGGGCGGCTGCTCACCCGCAAGGTGCCGGCCGAGGACTTCGCGAGCGCTCTGCAACGCCAGAGCGACGACGTGAAGGTCGTCATCGACATGGGCGGCGCCGGCTGATGCGCGCCGTCGACCTGATCCCGCCCGCGAAGGGCCCGAAGGACCGATTCCAGCGGCGCTACAACGAGATGAAGCGGTTGGGCTCCGATCTCGCCCGGCAGGACTTCGAGGTGCGCTATCCCGGCGTCGAGTTCGCCCCCGTGCTCGTGCTCATCGCCGCCTACCTCGAGGTGGACAACATCGGCGCCGTGCTGAAGGCCGTCCCCGCCGAGGTGAACGGGCTGAAGACGTCCACGCTCGTCGTGATCGACGGCGGCGACGACGGCACCGAGGAGGTGTGCGCGCAGGCGCAGGCCTTCTGGGCGAAGTTCCCCGTCAACCTCGGCCACGGCGTCGCCCTGCGGCTCGGCTACGAGCTCGCCATCTCGAAGGGTGCCGAATACGTCGTGACCCTTGATGCCGACGGCCAGAACGACCCGGGCGAGATCCCCGTGCTGCTTGAGCCGGTCGTCGACGACGAGCTGGACTTCGTCGTAGCCAGCCGGCGGCTGGGCGTCGACCACACCGGCGACCGGGCGGGCGACCAGCTGCGAAAGACCGGTGTTCTCGTCTTCGCCACGGTCATCAACAGACTGACGAGGCAGAACCTGACCGATACCTCGAACGGCTTCCGTGCCCTGCGCATTGACGTCTTGAAGGACGTCCTGCTGGAGCAGGACCAGTATCAGACGGCGGAGCTGATCATCAGCGCCGCCTCCCGCGGATGGCGGATCGGCGAGCGCCCGACCATCTGGCACCCGCGCTCGTCCGGTGAGTCGAAAAAAGGGAGCAACCTCCTCTATGGACCTCGTTATGCCTCGGTGATCGTCCGGACGTGGCTGCGGGAGCGGCGGTGAGGCTCCGGCTGGGGCGAACGTGACGACTCGGCTCGCCCCCGGCGTCCTCGAGATCGACACCCTGCTCGGCGGCTGGGAGCGCATGACGGCCGGCTACCTGTTGGAGGGCGAGCGACCCGTACTCGTCGAAACGGGCAGCCAGAGCTCGATCGCCACGCTCCTCGGGGCGCTCGCCGAGCTCGGGCTCGGCCCGTACGACCTCGCCGGCGTCGCCGTCACCCACATCCACCTCGATCATGCCGGTGGCGTGGGCGATGTGGCACGCGCCTTCCCGAATGCCACCGTCTACGTGCACGCCAAGGGGGCGCGTCATCTCGCCGACCCGGAACGGCTCGTCGACTCGGCCGCCCGCGTGTACGGGCCGCTGCTCGACTCCCTCTACGGGCGGCTCGACCCGACGCCGCCCGAACGCATCGTCGTCCTCGACGACGGTGACGAAATCACGATCGGGGCGGGGCGGACGCTGCGCGCCATCGACTCGCCCGGGCACGCCAAGCATCATCTCGGGCTGCTCGACAGCTCGAACGGCTACCTCTTCGCCGGTGACGCCGTCGGCGTCCGTCTGCCCGACGGCGGCATGTTGCGGCCGGCCACGCCACCGCCGGACTTCGACCTCGAGCAGGCCCTGACGTCGTTGCAGCGCTTCGCCGACCATTCGCCGACGGGAATCTGCCTTGCTCATTACGGGCTCGTCCCCGTTCCGCCTGACGAGCTGTTGGGAGAGGCGGTCGACACGCTGCGCGCCTGGGCGGCGGAAGCCGAGCGGGCCTGGCGGGCGGGCGAGGACATCGCTGCCGCCTTGCGAGGGCGCTTCGGCGCCTCGGCCCCGGCGGACGAGTCGATGCGCGAGAAGCTCGAGATCCTCAACGGGTTCCACTCGAACGCCGCCGGCTTCCGGCGGTGGTTGGAGCTGCGCTCCTCTGCAAGCCCGGCCTCGGGCGGTGCTGAGGCAGGCGCCCTTCCGGCCTGAGGCCTGGGCGCCGGCCACGCCCGGCATCCCCGGCTGGCTCAGGAAAGCACCCGCTTGCGGAAGTTCCGCAGCCCGAGCGTGATGAATAGCACGCAGAAGCCCACGAGCACGGGGTAAATGACATAGAGGTGCATGTGGCTGGCGCCGGTGAAGGCAGCCCGCATCCCTTCGGTGATGTAGATGAGGGGGTTGACGAGCACGAGCGTCTGCAGCCAGTGAAAGCTGCCGATGCGCACGGGCGCCAGCTTCGTCCACTGGTAGTAGGTACCGCCGAGGAACGTCAGCGGCAGCACGATGAAGCCGAACATGAGGCCGATGTTGCGCGGCTCGAACTTCGTGCCGAGCAGGAGGCCGAGAGACGTCATTGCGACGCTGGCGAGTGGGATGAGCGTCAGGATGATCGCCCAGTGGAAGACGAGGTCCGGCTTCACGTCCGGGGCGTGGATGACGGCGGCGATCGGGAACACGATGACGGCGGACAGGACGGCCTGAGCCGCCCCGGAGAGGACCTTGGCCATGGCGACGAGCCAGATCGGGCAAGGCGCCTGCACGCGGTCCTCGATCTCACGGGTGAAGCCGAACTCCTGGGCTAGCTGCAGTGCCACCGCCTGGATGCCCTGGAACATGATGCTGATCGCCACGACACCGGGGACGAGGACGGTGGCGAAGGCGGACTCGCCTGCCCGACCGGCGGCGGCAGCGGCTGCGGCGCCAGCCGCCCCGCCGGCGAGGGAGGCGGTCGGGTGGGAGCCGCCGATGCCCTGGCCGATGGAAGGAAAGACGTAGAGGAAGACGAAGACGAGCAGGAACGGCTGGATGAGGACCCGGAGCACGAACTCGACGAGGTGCTTGCGCAGCACGAGGAGATCGCGCCGGCACAGGGCGCCGAGCGCCGTCCAGCTGGCTTGGAAGGTCGAGCGGAGCGGTTCGGTCCCGATGCGGTGCGGCGCCGGCTCACCTGTCTCGGCGGCTTGGCCGCTGGCGGCCCTCCTTGACCGGGCCGCCGGGGTGGCCGTTGTCATTCGCGCAGCTCCTTCCCCGTGAGGTTGATGAAGACGGTCTCGAGCGTCGTCTCGGAGACCCGCAGGTCCACGATGTCGAAGCCGCCCCCTTCGGCCGCCTCCACCACGCGAGGCACGATCCGTTCCATGCCCTTCAGGAACAGTTCGACGCCACCGTCGATCGTGCGAGCGCTGATGACGCCGTCGACGGTGGCGCGAAGGTGATCGGCCACGGCCTGCGAGTCGCCCGTCGAGAGGACCGTCACGAGGGTGTCGGCGCCGACGCTGGCCTTGAGGGCGGCCGGCGTGTCGAGGGCGAGGATCTTGCCGTGGTCCATGATGGCGACACGATCGCAGAGCTGGTCGGCCTCCTCCATGTAGTGCGTTGTGAGCATGATCGTCTGCCCCTCGCCGTTCAGCTCCCCGAGGATCTCCCAGAGGGCGAGTCGGCTCTGCGGGTCGAGCCCAGCGGTCGGCTCATCCATGAACAGCACGGCGGGGCGATGGAAGATCGCCCGCGCCACCATGAGTCGCTGCGCCATCCCGCCGGAGAGGGCGTAGACGGAGGCCTTCGCCCACCTGCTCAAGTGGAACTGCTCGAGGAGCTCGTCGGCGATCGAGCGTGAGCGCTTGGCTGCGATGCCGAAGAGCAGCCCGTGGTAGTAGAGGTTCTCCCACACGGTGAGCTGGCGGTCGAGCGTGTTCTGCTGCGACACGATCCCGAGCAGTTGCTTCGCCCGCGCCGGATGGGCGACCACGTCGACGTCGCCCACCATCGCGGTGCCGGAGGTCGGGATGACCCGCGTCGTGAGCATGCCGGCCGTCGTCGTCTTGCCCGCTCCGTTCGGTCCGAGGAGGCCGAAGATCTCACCGGCGGTGATCTCGAGGTTGAGCTCGTCGACGGCCCTGAAGTCCGTGCCGGCGTAGATCTTCGTCAGGCCCTCGGTGCGGATCTCGACGTGACCGCCGCCTCTCGTCGTCATCGCCGCCGAGCTTGGCACAGCTCGCCGGCCTCAGGTGCTCAGGAGATGTCGCGTCCGCCACCAGGCGACGGCAGCCGTCGCCATGGCACCGCCGGCGGCCACGACGAAGGACCAGCGGGTCCCGACGGCGTCGACGAGGATGCCGCCCACGGCGGCGCCGCCGGCGGCCCCCATCTGGATGCCGCTGCCGATCCAGCTGAACGCCTCCACCGATCCGGTCGAGGGCGCCAGTGACCCGACGAGCCCGTAGATGCAGCTGAAGCCGGGGGCGATCGACATGCCGGCGAGGAAGAGCAACCCGTAGAGGACCCCAATGTTGGGGGCTGCCGCCAAGCAGAGGAAACCCAGCGCCGCCGCCGCCATCAAGGGCGCCAGCACCCTCACGCCGGCGTGGGCGGTACGGGCGCCGAATGCGAACCCGCCTGCCATGGAGCCGGTTGCCCAGACGGCGAGGAGGACGCCCGCCTGACTGCTGGCATGAGCGCGACCGGCGAAGGCCACGACGGTCACCTCGATGACGAGGATGGCGGCGAGGAACACGAGGATGATGAGGACGAGCGTGCCGAGGCCGGGCAGGCCGGCGATCTGCAGGCGCCACCGCCGCCGTGGCGGCAGCTCTGCGGCGGGCGTGCCGCCCCGCACGGGTGAGGAGATGGCCGGATGCAGCGAGAGTGCGAAAGTCCCGCCGAGCCCGATGACACCGCAGGCGACGAGGGCCACCGGTGGTCCCGACAATGAGCTGAGGAGGGCAACGAGAGTGGGCCCGAGCATGAAGGTGGCTTCTTGCATGGTGGCGTCGAAGGCGTAGAGGCTGCTGCGCTGCTCTCCGCTCACGAGCGCCGGCCAGAGGGATCTCACGGCAGGCGCCACGGGCGGGAGGCTGGCGCCGGAGGCGGCAGCCACGACGACGAGAAGAAGCGTCTCGCCGACGGGAAGGAAGGCGAGACACGCCAATCCGGCAGCGTTCAGGACGGCGGTCACGAGGAGAACGGGACGGCGACCGAGGCGGTCGGCGATGCGCCCGAGTGCCGGGCCGGTGATCCCTGTGCCGACGACGTAGGCGCCGGTGACGGCTCCCGCTCGGCCGTAGGAGCCCGTGCCGGCGGCAATCCGCAGGATGATGGCGAGGTTCGCCATGGCGACCGGGAGGCGGGCGACGAGAGACGTGGTGAGCAGCCACGCCACCCCGGGAGCGCGGAAGACCGTCAGATAGCGCCCTCGGCTCATCGTGACATCTTGACGTGCGCCTGGGCGCCAGCCGGTACCTTTGGCCGATGGACGCCGTGCAAAGGGCGGAGGGGTTTCGTGCCATGCACGATGCCGACAGCCCGCTGCTCATGCCGAACCCCTGGGATGCAGGCTCGGCGAAGGTGCTCGCATCGCTCGGCTTCCAGGCTCTGGCGACGACGAGCAGCGGATCTGCCGCCACCTTCGGACGGGTCGACGGCTCCCTCCGCCGTGACGAGGCGCTCGCCCATGCCGCCACGATCGTTGAGGCGACGGACCTGCCGGTGTCGGCCGATCTGGAGAACGGCCTCGCGCCCGACGCCGCAGGGGTCGGCGAGACGGTGCGGGCGGCCGTGTCGATCGGGCTGGCCGGGTGCTCGGTGGAGGACTCGACGGGCCGGACGGACGAACCCATCTTCGAGCTCGGGGCCGCCATCGAGCGCGTCACGGCCGCCGCCGAGGCGGCCCATTGCGGGCCGGTGCATCTCGTGCTCACGGCGAGAGCGGAGAACTATCTGCACGGCCGGCCGGACCTGGCCGACACGATCGCCCGGTTGCAGGCATTCGAGGCGGCAGGCGCCGACGTCCTCTATGCGCCCGGTCTGCGCGACCTCGGCGAGATCCGCAGCGTCGTGGCTTCAGTCGGCCGACCCGTGAACGTCCTGGCGCTCCTCGGCGTCCCACCCGTTGCAGAGCTGGCTGCCGTCGGCGTGCGGCGCATCTCGGTAGGGGGCGCCTTCACCTGGGCTGCCATCGGAGCGCTCGTCGAGGCCGGCCGCGAGTTGCTCGAAGAGGGAACCTACGGCTACCTGGCGCGGGCGGCGCTGGGGGGAGCCGTCGCCCGCTCCGCTTTTACGGGCCGCTGAGGGCGCCCGCCGCTCGCACGTCACTCTCCGCGCGCAAAATTACTACAGAGTGTGTTCGGAGGCGCCGATGAATTATCAGCAGCGGGAACTGGGACGGGCCGGCCTGGCGGAGGGCCGGCCCGTCGTCTCGCTCAGGCTTGGGGACCGGCCGCCGGTGCCGCGAGGGGCCCGGCTGCCGGTGCCTGGCACATGCCAGGCTGGAGTCGTGGGCACGCTCGCAGACTCACGCCCTAGAGCGAGGCCCGCAGGGCGGCGTCGTCGACCTCGATGGCGGCACGAATCGCCGTGAGCGCCTGTGCTCTCGTGCGCAGCTTCGTGGCGGCGTGCGCCCTCATGTTCAGCATCGCCAAAGCGGCAGCGACGCCGCGGGCTGCCGCCATCAACTGGGCGCTCGGCACGACGAGATCCAGGAACCCCGCCGCCACGGCGTTCTCGCTCGAGAACGTCTCGGCATTGATGACGGCGCGGTTGAAGTAGGACGGCGCCAAGCGCTGGCGGCAGATCTCGATGGCGGTCTCGGGCATCGTGAGTCCGATGGCGACCTCGTTGGCGACGATCTTGTGGCTGCCGGTGATTCCGATGCGGTAATCGCCCGACAGCAGGACGAACACGCCCATGGCGATGGCGTGCCCGGGACAGGCGATGACGACCGGCGTGGGAAACGACAGCAGCCGCTCAGCGAGCTCGAAACCCGCCCGCAGCATGTCGGCGGCGCCGAGGCCGCCTCCGGTGAGCACGCCGAGGTCGAAGCCGGCCGAGAACACGCCCGGCCGTCCGGTGAGCACGACGACGGCCGAGTCTGCAGCCGCCCGGTCGAGGGCCGTGTTCAGGGAACCGAGCATCTCCGGCGACAGCACGTTCACTTTGCCGTCGTCCATCGTGATGGTGGCCAGGCCCTCGTCGAGCTCGTAGGTGACCGGAGCGCCCATTGCCGACCCTTTCGTCTCAGGAGCCGCCCATCGGCGACGAGCTTCCGCCCATGGCGGCGGTGCTCTCGCCTCAGCTTCGCGCGCCGACGGCTCGCCCCGGGACGAGAACCGGCGGTCCCGGCCGGCTCAGCGGGGGCTGGCGACGAACACCGTCGTGACGACTGCCGACAGCGTAGTGGCGAAGGCGACCCACACCCAGAAGATGCGCACGAGCCTGGCGTGCGTCGGTGCCGCCGCCGAGATCTTGCCCTTCGCCGTCCGCATCGCCACGCCGAGGCCGAGGAGGGCGAGCAGCACAAGGTGAATGACGTTGGAGCCGTCGATCGCCAGCAGGGACGAGGCGTAGGTGCCCTCGACTTGGCGAACGCCCGAGGAGGCGTTTACGACCTGCGGTATGTGCCGCAGCGCGACGACGCCGACGGCAGCAGCCAAGAGCGCCAAAGCCGCCGCCGCCAGCGCCGCACCGACGCCGCCCCCGGTTCCCTGGCGGGTAGAGCGCTCTCCTACCCAAACGGCGCCGGCACTGAGCAGTGTCACGAGCACGACGCCCCAGGTGAGCACTGCGGACACGGCGTGCATGCCGTGAGGCATCCACTGCCCCTCGGTGTTCAAGCCGCGCAGGTACAAGTAGGTGAAGACGATGGAACCGACGATGACGGCGTCGCCGGCGATGAACAGCCAGACACCGAGCAGCTGGCGCTGGGCAACGACCTCGGCTGGCTCGTGGTGGCCGCCGCCGTCCGCGTGTGCCTCAAGCATCGTCATGATCCGTCACCCTCCTGTGAGATCGCCGACACCCCGACCGCTTCCTGACCGTCACCGGCGAGCAACGGAGCCAGGGACGGCTCGGCGTCCTCGCCGTAGCCGTACGGATCCGAGGTCACCACGGGCAGGACTTCGAAGTTGTGGAGGGGAACCGGCGTCGGCACCTGCCACTCGAGGGTCTTGGCGTGCCAGGGGTTACGGGGGGCGAGCCGCCCCGACCTCCAGCTCGACACGACGACGTAGAGCTCGACGACCATTCCCGCCATGAGCACGAAGGCGCCGATCGAGGAGATGAAGTTGGCGTTCGTGAGCGTCTGCGCATAGCTCGAGACCCTTCTCGGCATGCCCTGCAGTCCCGAGATGAACATGGCGAGGAAGGTGACCTGCACGCCGAGGAAGATGATCCAGAAGGCGACGCGGCCGAGTCGCTCGTCGAGGAACCGCCCCGTGATTTTGGGGAACCAGTAGGCGACGGCCCCGAGAGCGGCGAGCAGGACGGAGCCGACGAGCACGTAGTGGAAGTGTGCGACGACGAACATCGAGCCGTGCATCTGGTTGTCCACCGGCACGTCGGAGAGATAGATGCCCGTGATGCCGCCGATGATGAAGTTCCAGATGACGCCGAAGACATAGAGCATCGGCAGTCGCATCCAGAGGTTCCCTTGCCAGATCGTCCCGAGCAGCGCCAGGAACACGACACCGGTGGGGATGGAGACGAGCTCGGTCGTGAGCATGAAGGGTCCGTTGAGCGACGGCGCCCAACCCGTCGTGAACATGTGGTGCGCCCACACGATGATCGAGATGCCGGCGATGGCGATCATGCCCCCGACGGCTATCTGGTAGCCGAACAGCGGCTTGCGGGCGAAGACCGTGGCGATCTCGAGGATGGCGCCGACCCCCGGCAGCAAGATGACGTAGACCTCGGGGTGCCCCATCAACCAGAAGAGGTTCTCCCACAGCCAGCCGCTACCTCCCCCGAAGGAGAGGTAGAAGGACGTGCCGGTCGTGCGGTCGAGGAGGAGCAGCGCCAGCGCCACGGCGAAGAAGGGCATGGCGAAAAGCCCGAGAGCGCTCGAGGTCGTGACGCCCCAGGTGAAGATCGGGACCCGGTTGAGCCGCATGCCTTTGGTGCGCATCGTGATGAACGTCGTGACCATGTTGACGCCGGCGACGGTCGTAGAGAGGATGAAGGTGATGACGCCGATGGCGAAGGCGTCCATGCCGATGTGGTCCTGCACGGCGAGAGGGGCGTAGGTCGACCAGCCGTCACCGATGCCGCCGACGGCAAAGACCGACAGGAGGGGCACGGCGGCGGCCACGACCAACCAGAAGCTGAGGGCGTTGAGCCGGGGAAAGGCCATGTCGCGGGCTCCGATCATGATGGGCAGGATGAAGTTCCCGAAGGGTCCCGAGACGGCGATGATGAGGCCGGCGACCATGAGGATGCCGTGCATGCCGATGAAGGTGTTGTAGATCTGCGGGTTCACGAAGTGGTCGCCCGGGCTCATGAGCTGGATGCGGATCAGCATGGCGAGGACCCCGCCCGCGAACAGGATGATCATCGCCATCACGAAGTACTGGATGCCGACGACCTTGTGGTCTGTGCAGAACTTCCAGTAGCGGCGAGCTCCGAGTTCCTTGCCGGCGAGGTAGAGCTCGTCTTCGTGAGTGAGGTCGCGGCCGAGCGCCCAGCAGATGGGAGCGTTCAGGGCTCCGACGCCGAGGAGGAAACCGACGACCCAGGCGGAAAACGTCACCGTCGTCACCTGATCGCTGAAGTACGAACTGGACGGGTCGAGGAGGGCGTGGGCGAGCAGGCCGGCGACGGCTGCCAGGACGATGCCGGCCACAAGCCCGGTGAAGAAGTTGAGCCGGCGCATGAGGCCACCCGGTGCTCGTGCCTCGGCGGGCTCGGCCGGGGCGGGGGGAGCCGCCATCGTCATTGTCATCTCGCTGCTCCCTCTGCCTCGGACTGGGCGCCCAGCCATGTTTCGAACTGGCTCGGCGTCACAACGTGGACCTGGGCGGTCATGAAGGCGTGGTAGAGCCCGCACAGCTCGGAGCACCTGATGTCGTAGGTGCCGAGCCGATCCGGTGTCACCGACACGGTCGTCACGACGCCAGGGTTGGCGTCGATCTTCACGCCCATCTGCACGATCCAGAAGCCGTGTGTCACGTCGAGACTCGTGACGTCGAAGGTGACCGTGCGCCCTTCGGGCAGGTAGAGATCCTCGGTGGTGACGTCCGTGCCGGGGTAGTGGAACGTCCAGAGCCATTGCTGCCCGGTGACGTCGACCTGCATCGTGGCCCTGCCGGCGACCGAGTCGTCAGCGGCCAGTGCTGCCAGCCCCCAGACGAGCAGGAAGACGCACAGCAGGGCGCTCACCGAGAGCCAGACACTGGTGAGCGCCGTGTTGCCCCGAAACGACGGCCCGTCCGGCGGTGGCTCGTCCCCCGAGCCGTGGCGCCAGTGGCGCAGGGAGTAGGCGCAGGTGGCGTACACGAGACTGCCGACGGGGGCCGCCGCCGCCGAGAACACCAACATCGTCAACACGACGAGGTGCATGGTGCTTGAGGCCGGCCTCGGCATCACCCGCGGGATGACGAGCAATGAGCCTGCGACGGTGACGGCCGTCAGGACGAGCCAGATCGTGATCAGCTCCGTCCAGTTGATGCGTGGGCGGGTGGGAGTCTCCTCGTCAGTCTTGGACATCTCGCCTCAGCTCACCGTCAAGGTGCCGGACATGTAGCCGTACGTGCTCATGGCGCCGCCGAAACCGGCCACCGAGTCGCCGCACGGGTACTCGCAGTTCCACTGGTAGACCCCTTTGCCCTTGGTGATGAAAGTGAAGGTGACGACTTGCGGCGTCGGGTAGACGCCCGAACCGATGTGGATCGTGTTCGGGGCCGACGCCGAGACGGCGGGGAGCGGGATGTTGAGATAGATGTTGGGGGCGTTGCCGGCGATCGTGCGCAACGTCAGTGTGTGGGCGACATCGTTGACGGGGATGGAGCGCACGGGGCGTCCCTCGACGGTTTCAGTGCCACCGACGGTGCCGACGACGGAGGCGAAGTAGACGTTGTTGGGCGTGCCGCCGGTGTCGTACTGACGCACCGTGACCGTGACGGCACTGTTCGCCGGCACGACGAGGTTGTCGTTGGAGTAGCTGACCCAGTCCGGGTGCGCACCGCCGCTCGCTCCGCGGAGGCCGAACATCGAGTCGGGAAACGTGGCGAGCTGCAGGAAGGAGTGCGGGTAGGTCTTGCCCTGGATCGTGACGGTGCCCGAGGTCGTGGCGACGAGAGCGGCCTGGTGGGGAGCGGCCGTGGCAATTCCCACCGCGATCGCTACGACCACGACGCCGGCCACGACAGCACTGAGGACGGCGCCCAGCACCTCGCGCTTGGTGGATCGCACCACGTCAGCCTCCCTTTCTGTCGACACATCCCCGGTGTGGGCAGAGCCCTGATTTAGTGGAGCGCATCACTATACATAGTGGGCCTCACTACATGTGGAGTTGTTCACTACAGGCAGCGAGATAGCATGCCGCTCGTGGCAGACGACACCCACGGCGGAATCGCCCGCATCCACGCCAGCCTCGTGCTTTCGGCGGTCCTGTGCGCCTCGGCGTTCGGCTTCGAGCTGTGGCGAGCCCTCTCGGGCAATCAGCTCAGCTGGGTCTATGTCTTCGAGTGGCCGATCCTTCTCGCGGTCGCCGTCCACCTCTGGCGGCTCATGCTCGACCAGGCCCGCGGGCGGCCCCGCTCTCGTTCTCGTCTCACCGGCTTGTGGGCTCGCAGGGAGCGCGCCGAGGTTTCCTCTGCCGACGTCGAGGCACTGGCGGCCTGGAACCGCTATGTCGCCGACCTCGACGGCGAGGTCAAGGGCTGAGCGGGCGGCAACTTCACTGGCGTGAAGCCGCTGAGGCTGGCTTCGAGGCTGGAGAACAGCGAGCCGTCACGCTTGATCAGCCGCTGCAGGATGAGCACGACGGCCGGGAGCGCCCAGAAGTCGCCGCAGATCCAGAGCACGCCGGCCGCCAGCTGCTGGCTGGAAAAGGCGAGGGCGGGCGAGACGCTCATGACCATGCCGGCCATGGCGCCCGTGCCCACGAACGTCGTGCCCATCGTGTACCAAGCGTGCGTCGTGAAGATCGACATCGACATCGCCAGCACGAGCATCTCGGCGTTCGTCCCGAGGACCATGAGCAACTGCGTTCGCAGCCGTGCCCGCGGGGCGTAGGGATGGGAGGGGAGGATCGACCGCCAGAACAGGATGCCGGCGAAGAGGAAGGAGGGCTCCATGGCGAGGCCGTGCAGCGCGGAGGAGGCCATTGCGGCATCGAAGGCGCTCGGCACGTGCCAGGCGAGCATCGCCGTGTTGAGGGCGAGGAAACCCACGACCGGTCGCGTCGCCACCCGCCAGACGGCTCTCAGCCTGGCGCCAGAGCGGCTGCGGCGAACCCAGCGTAAGACGCGACGGCGCCGGGCGACCGGCAACGCCCAACAGAGCGGCACGATCGGTCCGCTCGCCACGAGGGCGCCTGGAGCAAAGCACATCAACAAGATGTGGTCCACCATGTGCACCGGCAGCTGCCGCATCCCCCAGTAGGCGAGCGGCGAGTTGGAGGCGGCAAGGATCACGGCGATGCCGCCGCGGAACGCCCAGGCGCGCCGGCGCCGCCACGGGCGTGGGACGGACTGGCGGGCGCCAAGGCGCCGCAGGCCGATCTCGTGGACGATGAGGGCGATGATGGCGAGCGCCCCGAGGGGCGAGAACGACCAGTGCGCCAGGATGCTCATGACGGCGATGGCGCCACAAGGGCGCTGCGCAAGGTTGCGGCGGGCTGTGACTCTCGGCGCATAGAGATGAGGATGCTATACGTTAAGTTATACACTGCTCGTAGAGTTCGCCTCTCGACGTAAGCGTCCCGGCCTGACTAGCCTCTGCCGAGGTGCGCCTGCCTCGCGTCTCTCCGACCGCCGTCCGCAACGTGGCCCTCGCCACCATGATCCTCTACTCGCTCTTGATGCTGAGCGGAGCCGGCGTCCGCCTCACGGGTTCCGGCCTCGGGTGTCCCGACTGGCCGACGTGCTACCAGCACCGGTTGACGGCCGTGGCGAGCTTCCATCCCATGGTCGAGTTCGTCAACCGGCTGGTGACCGTGGCGCTCAGCGTCATCTCGATCCTGGCGCTCGTGCTTGCGTGGCTGCGCACGCCGCGGCGCCGTGACCTCGTCTGGCTCGCCGTGGCCATCATGGGCGGACTCGTCGGGCAGATCGTCGTCGGGGGCGTCGTCGTCCTGACGAAGCTGAACCCCTATCTCGTTTCGCTGCACTTCCTCTTGACGGTCGTCATCATCGCCGTGGCGGTCGCCTTCTTCCACCGGGCCAGACAGCACGAGGACGAGGTCGAGCTGCACGCCCGCCCGCTCGTCGGGCGCGATCTCATCTGGCTCGGCCGTCTCCTCGTGGCTGCCCTCGGGCTCGTCACCGTGATCGGCACCCTCGTCACGGGCGCCGGACCCCATGCCGGGTCGCCGAGCACGCCGGGTTCACCGATCCGCCGCGTCGCCATCGCCTTCAGGGACATCGCCGCCGTGCACACCGATGCCGCCCTCTTCCTCATCGGCTTGACACTCGCCTCGCTCTTCGCCTTTCACCACGCCGACGCGCCACCGGAGGTGCAGCGGCACCTCCGCATCCTGTTCGAAGTCCTCGTGTTCCAGGGCGCCATCGGGTATGCGCAGTACTTCTTTCACGACGCCCCCGGGCTCGTCGAGGTACACGTCGCCGGTGCGACCGTGCTCTGGCTGACCGCCCTCGCCTTCTACCTTGCGCTGCACGAGCACGCACCGATCCCTGGGGGGTTCGCCCGGAAACAGGAAGTGGCCGCCGTCGGGCGTTCATCGCCTTGAGGGTGGCGACCCCCTCAGCGAGCGACGGCGTTCCGGATGCGCCGAGCCAGCGCGGGGCTCAAGGAGTTGACGGTGAACTCCTTGCCGGAGCTGTGGCGCAGGGCGATGACCGAACCTTGGGCAGGGCCACCGAGGCTGTGGATCCGCAACGTCTCCATGACGCTCAGCTCCTGCAGCGGCAGCAAGCAGGCGACCTTGGTATGGGATCCCCGCTCGAGCGACTCGAGCCCACCGCCCGTGGCCTTGCCGCGCAGTACGGCCGGCGAGAAGAGGCCGAGCCGGCCTGGCAGTAGCACGATCAGCATGCGGTGGACGCGCGTGCTCTGGTAGATGACGAGCGGCACGTTCCACATGGGCGGGATCTTCCCGCCCCGGCGCACCGACCCGAGCACGCCCAGCTCGACACCGTGGAGGTCGTACTTCTCGGCCGCGGCGACGAGGAGGGTCTTCGTGCTCATGGGTGCGCCACGCTACCGGCCGGTGGTAGCCGACGCCGCTCGGCAGGGCGGCGTCTCAGACGATGCGACTGGTGTTGTTGCCCCAGTAGCGGTCGCGCAAGAGGCGCTTGTAGAGCTTGCCGGTCGGGAGGCGGGGGAGCTCGGGTACGAAGTCGACCGAGCGCGGGCACTTCATGTGGGCCAACTGCCCCCGGCAGAAGGCGATCAGCTCGGCTTCGGTTGCCGGCCCTGGCTCGACGCCGTCCATGAGCTGCACGACTGCCTTGACTTCCTCCCCGAGGTCGGCGTTCGGGATGCCGAAGACGGCGGCGTCGGCCACCTTCGGGTGCGTCACGAGGAGGTTCTCGCACTCCTGCGGGTAGATGTTCACGCCGCCGGAGATGATCATGAACGTCGCACGGTCCGTGAGGTACAGGTACCCGTCCTCGTCGAGATAGCCGATGTCGCCCACGGTCACCATCGTGCCGTCGGGCGACGTCGACTCGGCCGTCTTCTCGGTGTCGTTGAAGTAACGAAACTCCGTCCCGGGTTTGAACCACAGCGTTCCCGGCGTACCGAGCGGCACCGGTTCGAAGGACGGGTCGAGGATGTGCAACTCGCCCACGAGGACCTTGCCCACCGTGCCTGGGTGATCCAGCCACTGCTGGCTGTCACAGGCCGTGAAGCCGATGGCCTCGGTGGCCCCGTAGTACTCGACGATGATCGGGCCCCACCAGGCGATCATCTCCTGTTTCACCGGGACAGGACAGGGGGCGGCCGCGTGCACGACGACCTCGAGGGAGGAGAGGTCGTAGCGAGACCTCACGTCCGGCGCGAGCTTGAGCATGCGGCTGAACATCGTGGGCACGAGCTGGCTGTGCGTCACGCCGTATCGCTCGACGAGCTGCAGATAGGTCTCCGGGTCGAACTTCTCCATGATGATGACGGTGCCGCCCCGGCGGATGGCAAGGTTGACGGCAGCCTGCGGGGCCGAGTGGTACAAGGGGGCGGGGGACAGGTACGTCATGTCCTCGCGGTACCCCCAGAGCTTGTCCAAGAAGACGAAGACGGGGAGCCGGGTTTCCGGCGCTACGTCCTCCAGCGGCCGCAGGATGCCTTTCGGCCTGCCCGTCGTGCCCGAGGAGTAGAGCATGGGCGTGCCGAGTGACTCGTTCTCGATCGGTGTGTCGGGGTAGGCCGACGTCGCCGTAGCGAAGTCGGCGAGCTGCTCATCGCCCGGCGCGCCGAGATCGACGACCAGGCAGAGCGTCACGTCCGGGCACTCGCGTAAGGCCTCGACCGCCACGTGGCAGCAGGCGCGAGAGGTGATGAGGACCTTCGACTCGCTGTTGTTGAGGATGTAGGCGAGCTCTGGCGCCGTCAGGAACGAGTTGACGCAGGTGTAGTACAGACCGGCGCGCTCGCCGGCGCCGCAGCTCTCGAGGTAGCGGTCGTTGTTCTCCATGAAGATGGAGTAGTGGTCGAGCCGGCGCAACCCGTGGGCGACGAGCAGGTGAGCCAGGCGGTCCGTGCGCGCCTCGTACTCGCCGTAGCTGACGGTCTCACCCGTGGAGGCCATGACGAAAGCCGGCTGGTCGCCGCGCTCACGGGCGTGATGGCCTGGGTACATCGTTCCCCCCTTCGACGGTCCGGCATGTCGAGCACGAGGGTAGGGCTTCCCGCCGCGCCGGTCGAGGGCGGCGGGCTGTCGCCGTCGGACCCGTGTCGGATCCCTCACACGCAGGCGGCGATGGAGGCCTCCAGCGGCGGCGTTGTGTGCCCGCCGGAGGCGGGTCGGATCTCGACCGTGACGTCCGACAGGCCCGAAGAGTCGGTGCCCAGTTGCTCGAGCGTGAGGACGCCGGCATTCCTCGGCGACGTCACGCGGGCGCCGGCGACGGCGACGTCGTAGCCGCCCGGGTACTGCGCCGGCGGCACGACGATGGCCGTGCAGGAACCGGCCCCGAAGCGGTGGCCGTCCGGGGCGATGACCGAGTAGGTGTACCGCAGCGTGCGCGTGGCTTCGTCGAAGGCGTACGAGACCGGTGTGCCCGAGGTGAGACGCGCAGAGGGCTCGCTCAATACTGCGAGCTTGCTGGCATCGACGTTGGAGCCGGCCGCCGGGAGTCCCGGGTTGACGACGAGGCCTTCGACGGAGGACGGGATCGTCCCGGTGGGGTCGTCGCAGCCGCAGTAGGCCCATTCGATCCAGCTGACGCCGCTGGCATCGGCCAGCTCGGTGACTCGCCGAAGCACTGCGCGGTCGTCCGTCGCCCCGAATTCGCTCAGCACGAGAGCGTCGCCGGTGGCGGCGGCGTGGGTGAGGGCGTTGTCGATCGGGCGTGCCTCGTCGCGGGCGCACTCGGCCGGATGCGATGCAGCGTCCGTCGGGCAGTAGTCGTGGAACGACATGCCAAGAGCGTCGTCACCGAGGGCCGGCAACGTCGTCGGGGCACCGAGGTCGAACAGCACGTTCGGCTCGTAGAAGATGAGGTGTTGGCGGTCGACTGACCGGATGGCGGCGATGACCCGCTTGTAGAAGGCGCCCAGCTGGGCGTCGGTGGCCTTTGCGGGCCATGGTTCGTTCATGAGGTCGTAGCCGAGCACCCACGGATCGCTCGAGAAACGTGCCGCCACGTATCGCCAGGCAGCCGCGTAGCGCGCCTGCAGACCGACACCGCCGGGGCCAGGGCGATCCGCCCAGAAGTTGTCAAAGGCCGCATTGAGCGCCGGGCTGGCGGTGTAACCGAGCGGGAAGACGAATCTCCGTACGGCGAGACCGTCGGTCTCCACCGACCATGCCGGCCAACCCTCGCCACCGAAGCCCACGCTCATCTGGTCCTGGTGAAAATCGAGGAGCGAATAGACGCCCGCCCGCCCAAGCTGGGCAACCGTGTTGGCGATGGAGTCCAGATAGGCGGCCGAGAACACGCCGGGCGCCGGCTCCACGGCCGAGTAGATGACGCCGAGCCGTACGACGTCGAACCCGTCGCCGGCGAGGGCCTGCGCCGCCACGCCGCCGAACCCGGCCGCCGCCGGCTCGTAGGGAGGAACCTTCGAGACCATGTTGAAGCCGTGCAGGACGATCACCTGACCGGCAGCATCGGTCAGGAAACGACCGGAGTGGCCAATGACGATGTCGGGAGCAGACCCGCTCGTTGTGGGCGGGGACCGATGAGTTGCCGTCTGTGCCGAGCTGGAGCAAGCAGCCAACACAACGGCGGTGCCCACGATGGTGACGAGGGCGCTCTGGCGGAGCCCCGAGGCCCGGCGCCGAGATCTGTCCGCCGGAGTCACGGCAGCTGTCACGGCCGGGCGGCGCTCCTATTTGGCGATGACGATCTTTAACGCCTTGCTCAGCTTCGTGCCGGGCTTGTCCGTCACCTGCAGGGTGAAGGAGTACGTCCCCGCCTTGGTGGGTTTCCCGCTCCAGACGCCGGACGACGAGAGCGAGAGCCCCGGCGGTCGCTTGCCAACCGTGAGCTTCCACGTGTAGGGGCCCGTCCCGCCGGATGCCTTCAGCGTCGCCTTGTACGACTTGGACACCTTGCCGGATGGCAGGGATGTCGTCGTGATCTTGAGCGGCGGTGCCGGGACCACCGACGAGATGATGATGGAGCCGTCTTGGGTGGAGTCTTCTCCGACTGCCACGCAGGCGGTCGCCGACCAGCAGGCGACACCGAGCAGCTTGAACGAGTCGCTCGGCGCCGTGGCAGTCGTCCAGCTGGTGCCACCGTTCGTGGTCACCTCGATGGCGCCCGGGTTGAGACCAAGGTTGTCCAGACCGACGGCAACGCAGTCGGCGGTGGAGTGGCACGAGACGTCGTACAAGCTGTCGTAGACGGAGGCCGTGTACGACTCCTCCTTCCAGCTCTTACCGCCGTCGGATGTCGTCAAGACCTCGTTCCGATTGGAGTCGCCGATGACGACGCAATCCTTCGTGGAGGCGCACGACACGCTCAGCAAGCTCGTGAAGTAGGCGGGGCTGGAGGGAAGCGTCGCGCTGCTCGTCCAGTTCTCACCGAAATCGGTGCTCGTGAGGATGTAGGGGCCACCTTCCGTGCCGCCATTGCCCACCATGACGCAGTCGGACGTGGAGGAACACGAGAGGCTGTTGAGGGTGTCCGACGTGAGCGACGTTTTCGTCGTGGTCCACGCCTTGCCGCCATTGATGGTTGACAGCGTCGTGATCTCGGGCGGCGCACCCGGCACGACGACACCGAGCACGACACAGTGCGAGGACGACGGACACGAGAGGGACAGGGGTTGCGCCATCGTCCCCCAGGCGCCCGACATGGCGGTCGTCGTCCAACCCGTGCCGCCGTTCGTGCTCACGAGGAACTGAGCGCCGAAGCGATTGGCGCCGACGGCCTCACAGTCGGAGGCAGACGAGCACGTCACCGACGTGAGTGAGCTCACCGTCGAGAGGGTTCTTGTCGTCCAGACAGCGCCCCCGTCACGCGTCGAGGCCACGAAACCGCCCGTCGGGTCCGTGCCGACGGCGACGCAGTCACCGGCTGCTCCGCACGACACCGACGACAACGGGAACGGCGCCGGGGCGAGCGACTGCGCCGTCCACTTCGAGCCCGAGTCCGAGGAGGTGGCGACGGCGGGCACTGTGCCGACAAAGCCGAGCGCCGTGCAGTCCTTCGAGGCACTCACGCACGACACCGCCGCCAGGTCTCCGTATCCGGCGAGCGCAGTGGCAGTGGTGAACGTGCCCGTCGTGATGCTGCCGGTCACGGCAGCGGACGTCTCGGAAAAGCTGGTTCCGACGGCGACGCAGGCGCTCGCCGAGACGCACGAGACGCCCGAGAGCTGCGAGGTTCCACTCGGCACAGTGTCCGACTTCCAGGACGTGCCGCCGTTCGTCGTCGTGAGGATGAGCGGTGAGGAGGCGCCTCCCACGATGATGCAATCGCTCGACGACGTGCACTGCACGCTCTTCAGCCCGGCTTCGCCTGCCGACGGGTAGGTCGTCGCCGTCCAGGTCTTCTTGGCGTACACGAGGATTACGGGCACGTTCGTGTCGTTGAAGCCGACGCCGACGCAGTTGGAGCCCGCTGCAGTACAGGACAACTGGAGCACCCCCGTGGCGCCACTGGGGCCGGTCTGCGACGTCCACTTCTTACCGCCGTCCGAGGTCACGTAGAGGTTGCTGCCGCCGCCACCGGCGACGCAGTCGGAGGCGGACGAGCACGACACCGCCTCCTGGCCTCCGAGGCCGGCCGGCACCGCGGCGATGGCCCAGGAGGCGCCCCCGTTCGTGCTGTAGACGATCGTCGGGTTGCTGCCGGTCTCACGGTTGAAGGTCTCGCCGCCGGCGACGCAGACCGTTGCCGATGGGCAGGACACCGCGAACAACTGGCTCACGCCTGCCGGGAGGCGCCCCGGCGTCCAGGAGCTCCCGCTGCCGACGGCGACGCCGGCCACGTGAACCGCTTCGTCGCCGACGAGCACGCAGTGCGACGCGCTCGAGCAGGAGAGGCCCCAGATGGCCGAGAAAGCGGGCGGATAGTCCGCCTGGGTCACCCAGGTGCTGCCCGCCAGCGCTGGAGACGCAACCGCGGCCAACAACGTCGACGCCATGACGGCGCAGGCCGCCAAACAGATTCCGAGCTTGCCCTTGCTCATCGGACGCCCCTCTCCCCGCCTCGACGGCGCCCCTGCGCCAGCGACGGGGCGAACAATAGCTGAGCTTGGGCACGCCGGACCCCTGCTCACTGCATGGTCATCGTGAAGCCCGCCGGTGTTCAGGAGCGGATGTCGCTGCCGAAGCAAGGAGGCTGTCGTCATCTCGGCCAGCCGATCGTGGTACTGCTGCCTCCTCCAGTCATGGGACGACACGGTCATGCGGTACAACTCGGGATCAGCGATCACGCCGAGCCGGTCTCCGGCCTCTCGGACGGTTCAGCCGGGTGGGGTGAGACGGCACCACACGAGAGCACGCGTTTCCGCGGAAACGTTTCGCGGGCATGGTCACCTGCTGGCAAGCGACTCCCGTTGCGCAATGGCGCTTCCCAGCTCCGCACGGGATCGGATGCCGAGCTTCATGTAGACCCTGGCGAGGTTGCCCTCGACTGTCTTCGGGCTGAGGAAGGCGCGGTCGGCGATCTGGCGGTTGGTGAGGCCGGCGGCCGCCAAGCGGGCAACCTGGTCTTCGGTGGCGCTGAGATCCTCCGGTGTGCGGCGAACGGGGATTCGCCGCAGCTCCTCGGCCGCGCGTTCGGCCCACAGCGGAGCCCCGAGTTGCTCGAAGAGCGAATGTGCCTCCTCGAGGACGGCCCGGGCTCGCCGCCGCTCCTTGCGCCGCCGCAGCAACTGGCCGCACACGAGCAAGGTGCGACCTCGTTCGAACGGCATCTCGAGGGTTTCGTGGAAGCGCAGCGCTTCGAGGACCGACGAAAGCGAGGTGTCGAGGTCGCCTTCGGCGGCATACAGCAGGGCCCGGCACCTGGCGCCTGTGGCGAGTATCCAGGGCCGCGGGAACGTGCGCCCCCGCTCCTCGAACCGCCCGAGCAGCTCCTCGGCGCGGCTCAGTTCGCCGAGCCCGATAAGCGACTCGATGAGATCGGGGTGAAAGCGGGTCTGGGCGGGTTCGCGCTGGCCCAGCTCCTGCAGCACCTCATCGGCCACGGCGAGGTGGTGGACGACACCGGCGAGGTCACCGCTCGAGAGTGCCACGAAGCCGAGCACCTCCCGCGCTGGAATCTCCTCGGCTCTGCCCACACGCGCGCAGATGGCGAGCGCCTCCTCCGCCGCCGCCTTGGCTGGCTCGAGTCGTCCCGCACGAGCGTCCAAGAGGGCCCTGACGGTGGGAAGAAGGTTGTCGCCCCACGAGAAGCTCACGTCACACTGTTCCACGAACCGTTCCAGGTGGCTCGCCCACTCCTCCGCTCGTCCCGCCTCGCCCCTCCAGAGCTCCAAGTAGCAGAGATAGAAGGCCATCGACATCTGCAGGGCGTGATCCCCGACGTCGCGGGCCCACCGAAGATGCTTCGTGTGCTCCGCTACGGCGAGGGTGAAGTCGTCCTTGAGAAGCGGCCAGATGATGGGCACCGGGCTCCGCTCGCGCGGGTCGACGTGGGCCGCCTCCTCCATCGCTCTGCCTCGCTCCACGGCATCGTCGTCGGCGCCCTGCCCGTTGAGGAGCCGGAAGTACGCCTGCATGAGGATGCCGGCCGAATAGAGGGCGGCATCGAGCGAGGCGTCGAGCAGTCCGAGCATGGCGTCGCAGTGCTCGAGCCCACGCACCGGATCCCATTCCGACATCCACATCGCCTGGGAGTGGAGACGAGCGATCAACCTCGGGTCGGCTGCCTCCTGCAGCGCCGTGAGCAACTGTCGGTAGCCGTCCTGATTCTGACCTTCGCCTCGGGTGACGGCCGCCAGCCAGAGCCGCAGCTCTGCCCGTAGCTCGCTGTCTGCTGCCGCCAAGGCGTGCTCGAGGGCTGCCTTTGCCTCCGTGACGTCTCCGCCGCCGAAGACGCTGTGCTGGGTGAACGAGATGATCCGCCTCGCCCGGGCGTCGTGGCTCTCGGGCGCCGTCAGCTCGATGGCTCGGTGGGACAGTTCGATGGCTGTAGAGGTTGCTCCTCGGGCGGCGGCGTGAGAGGTGGCAGCGTCCAATGCCGAGGCGACGGACTCGTCCGGGCCGGAAGCGGCCAGGGCGGCGTGGCGGGCGCGTTCTTCGGGATCCGTGTCTAGCTCGGCGAGTTGCCGGTGCACGGAGCGCCGCCGCCATGGCGAGAAGGAGTCCTGAACGGCGGCGGCAAGGAGCGGGTGGCTGAAGCGAACGCGGCCGTCAGCTTCGACCCTGATGATGCCGGCGTCCTCGGCCGGACCGAGGGCTTCGGCGTCGACGCTGAGGGTCGTCGGTTGCGACAGGCAGGCGGCGACGAGCAACGCCTCCCTCGTCCGGCGCGGGAGGCGGCCCATTCGCGAGCGCACGAGCGTCTGCAGCTGTGGGGGCACCGGCAGGGGCTCACCCGGTCGGGGGACACCGAGGCGCGTCAGCTCGCGCCCGATCTCCAAGGCATAGAAGGGGTTCCCATCGCAGGACTTGGCGATGCGGACCAGAACGGGGCGAGGTAGGACCTGCCCGAGCTGCCGCTTCAGGACCTCGTGAAGGCCGGCCACGCTGAGCGGGCCGAGGACGACCTCCTGTCTCTCATCACCGGCGATGGCGGACTCGAACGTGGGCAGGCGGTGCTCGTCGCGTCGAACGGAGACGACAACGCCGACGGGAAGCCGCTCGAGTCGGCGCAGGGCGTAGGAGAGGCCTTCGGCCGTCTCGTGGTCGAGCCATTGCGCGTCGTCGACGCCGATGATCACAGGCCGGTCCACGGCGGCCCGTTCGACGAGCGACAGAAGGGCAGCCGGGATCGCCCCCTGTTGGAAGACATGCGGATCGGCTCCGGCGCGCAGGAGGGCGACGTCGATGGCGTGGCGCTGCACAGCGACGAGCGAGGCGAAAGCCTCGGGGCCGATCGGCCGCACGAGATCACGGAGGCCGGCGAAGGACAGGTGCCGCTCTGCCTCGCTCGGCCGGGCCGAGAGCACCAGGTAGTCGCGGAGTCCGGCTCGTCGCAGTGCTTCCCGCCAGACCACCGTCTTGCCGATGCCTGGCGGCCCCGTCAAGCTCAGCACCGCCAGGCGAGTCGCCGACTTCTCGAGGAAGGAGTCGACTGCAGCGAGCTCGCGCTCTCGGCCTGTCAGCTCCAACGGCACCCCTACATCGTGCCATCTGTCGGCCAATGGTCGCGTCGGAGGGGGTCGTCACGTAGTTGGAGAGGGTTTCCCCTCTATGAACCGATGCGGTGGCACCCGTACCGTCGCCGTGTGGCCAACCGGAGGACGACGGAGTACGTGGCGGAGTGTTTCTGGCCCGGCGTGCGTGAGCGCGACCTCGGAGTCCTCGACGAGCGCGCCGTCGTGAGCGCGGCCGAGCTGTCCAGGGCGGGCGAGGACGTTCGCTACTTGGGCTCGCTGCTCATGCTTGAGGACGAGGTCGTCCTCTGCAGGTTTGCCGGCTCGCAAGCGGCGGTGCGTCGAGCGGCAGAACGAGCGGCCATCCCGTTCGAGCGGATCCTCGAGGCGGCCCGTTCGCCCTGGCCGAGATCGTAAGCAGGACAAGCGACAAGGGAGGAAGGACCCGACATGAAGAAGCGGACTCTGCGCGGCGCTCATCGACGCCTGGTGCTTACGTGCGCCCTCGCCACGGCGGCGACGGTGGGTGGCCTCGCCGGTGTCAGCCCGGCGGGTGCCGTCGGGCGCGCTCTCGGCTCGCGTGCCGCTCATCGGCCGCAGCTGCCCGCCGCTTCTCCGGGGAGGTGGACGCTCCTCGCCAAGGCTCCCAACCTGGTCAACGGGCAGTCGACCCCTTCGGTCTGGCTCAGCCCGACGGACACCGCCCTCATCGTGTGGCATCGGCAGGTCAAGCCAGGGTTCTTCACGTACGAAACGGTCGAGTACACGGCGAAGGGGACCGTCAGCGGAGGGCTGTCACAAGCCCTCGACAGTTCGAAGTGGAGCTCGCTGCTGTCGGAGCCGCCCATCGTCTCCGACGGGTCGGAGCCGCTCATCATCTTCGAGGGAGGCGGCAACATTCCCCCGTACTCTGACGGCTGCATCGTAGGTGACCTGCTCACCCCGGCGGGATGGAAGCTGCAGCCGTGGTCGCTCTCCCGCAACTGCAACGTGCCCGGCGTGGCCGCCACGGATACTCCTGGTGGCGTGGTCTCGGCTGCCTGGCCCGGAGGAGGCTGGAACGGGTACCCGATCGATCATGGCGTGCAGTACCGCATCGGCACGTCGCCGTCCTTCCCGGCCGCTGGGCTGGACGGCCGTATCCCGGCGAAGGTGGAGAACTCCAACGTGTACAAGACCGGCGAGGTGAGCGATCTCGCCGGCAACGGTCACGTCTACGTCGTGTGGGCCCTCACGGCCGACCCGTTGAGCGATTCCGGTTACTACGTCAAGGACGTGACGGCGAACAGCCCTGTGCAACGGGTGCCCGGGACCGGCGAAACGTCCGTGACGCCCAATATCGGTGTGTTCTCCCAACTCAGTCTCACGAACACCAACACGCACGGCGGCGTGTGGATCCTCTACTGCACCAACACGCCGGTCTGCTCGCTGCGGCTGTGGCGGGTCGGCGCCGCCAAGGCCCTCGTCGTTCCGGACTCGTCGCATGCAGAGAACTACGCCATCTCGGCGGGCCCTGACGGCCGCCTGTGGATCGCCTGGGCGAGCTCGCAGTACCCCTATCGGATGTACACGACGCGGACGAACAAGACGGATACGCGCTTCGGGCCGATCGTGACCTACGGGGAGCCCTGCGATAGCCCAGGCTGGCTCGCCCTTACGAGCGGGTCGTTCGCCCGGGTGGACGTGGCCATGATGTGCACCGACACGGCTGGGGCGATGGCCGAGTACGCCATGCAGACTCTGGCGGCGCTCTCCGTGCGGGCCTCGACGTACAGCATCACGAACACGACGGCGCACGCCGTCACGTTCACGGTGACCGACGCCGGGGACCCGGTGGCCGGGGCCACCGTCAGCGTCGCCGGGATAAAGGGCAAGACCGGCCCGTCAGGCGCGGTGACCTTGACGCTCCCGGCCGGCCTCGCGCTCGGCAAGCACCGCATCACGGCGTCGGCGGCCAACTACTTCAGCGCTCGAGCCACCCTCCTCGTGGAGTCGTAGCTAGGACGGCTCCCGGTTGCGGCAGCGAGATATGACGTTCGCTCAAGTGATCAACAACTCGTGTCGATTCCTCAACGCCAGCTCGATCAGAACGGGAGTTCAGGATGCACGAACCGCGAAGCCACGCACGGGAGTTTGCACGGAAAGGATGGCGGGCGAGAGCCGCGGCTGTGGCAGCCATTCTGCCATTGAGCCTCGCCTTGCTGGCCGCGACCCCCGCCGACCCCGCCAGCGCGACGAGCGGCGGGACCGTCACCTACAGCGCAAACATCAACGTCCCGGCCCCGCCGGCCTCCAACTTCGCCGGCGCCACGAGCGGTGACGGCTGGAACGTCGGCCTCAGCCCCACCGCCGTCTACAACGTCTTCCACCACCAGGAGTTCCTGGGCGTGGACTGCCACCTGCAGGCGAATGCCGGCCAGACCGCCCCTTGCTGGGGTGGCCAGGAGACCATCACCGACACCGACGGCAGCGCCTTCTACACCTCTGGCCAGCCCACCGTCTTCCTCGATCAGTCGACCGGGTACCTGTACGTCTTCGTGACGCATCCCGAGGACGACACCGCCGGCGTGGCATGCATCAACACGAACGAGACACCCCCGAACTTGTTCTGCGGGTACCAGCCGCTCACTGCGGTCGGCCAGGGCCCGCCGACCTCCTCCGGCATCAGCGGCGTAAGCGACGCCGTGCAGGTCGGCTCGAACATGTACGCCTTCAACTACGTCAACACCGGGGCGCCCACCGGCGCAGAGGATGAGCTGCTCTGCTTCAGCCTGACGACCGACTCGGCCTGTCCGGACCAGCCCTACGCCGTCGACACCGGCTTGTCGGGGATCTCGGTCAGCCCCGAGCCTTCGCCGTCCATCGCCGCTTTCAACAACCAGATCGTCGAGATCCCGGTGGCGGACGGCGGCACGACGACGCTGGCCTGCTACGAGCCGTCGGTCGCAAGCGGATCCTGCGGCGGCAGCTGGCCGATCTCGAGCGGTATCGACTACGAGGGCAGCTACGGCACCGCCTTCCCGCTGTTGAACTCCTCCGCCCAGACACTCGGCTTCTGCATTCCGGACGGCACGGACCCCTGCTGGAACCTGAGCGGCGCCAGCGCCGCCACGCCGTCCGGCATGAGCAGCGCTATCCCCGCCAACACGGAGTGGAACGGACCCGCCGTCACCGTTGGGCCACGCGTCTACCTCGCGAACCAGGACTCGGGTCACGACGTCTACTGCTTCGACTACACCGCCGATGCGGAGTGCGCGAACTTCCCGAAGAGCTTCAGCGGCATCAACAACGGGCCTTACACGGTGAACTCCGACCCGCAGCGTCCGACCTGCATCTGGATCAACTCCGACAGCGGCTCGAGCCAGATCCAGAACTTCGACGCCTTCACCGGCGGTTCCTGCGCCTCGGGACCGATCACCCTGCAGGCGGCCAACTTCGTCGCTCCCCCGCAGGCATGCACCCCGACCCAGTGGACGAACCTGCAGATCACGAGCCCCTCCCCGCCGACCGTCTACGGCGGCGGCAGCGTCGAATTCGAGAACAACGACGGTGGTGAGCTGACCGGAACCGGCGGCACGAACCCGGTCGATCTCGACTCGACGGGATCGGTGAACCTCACCCCGTACAACTTCTCGGCAGCAGAGAACCTGCCCGACTTCGCGATCACCCTCAATTCCCCGCCGGCTGACCTCTCGTCGGTGACGATCGTCGTGAGCTGGCAGGCGAGCAACAGCTCGAGCTGCACCGAGCCGGGCACCTCGGTGAGCGGCAGCGTCAGCCTTATCGGCCCCGCCGCCAGCGCCCCGATCACCACCAGCCAGACCATCAGCGCCTCGGTGATCAACAGCGGCGCGCCCGTCTCGGACGCCACGGTGACCTTCACTTGCGTCTCCGGCCCCTGCACGACGTCGACCGGCAGCGCCACCACCGACGCCTCGGGCATCGCCACCTTCACCTATTCCGGCACTGTCGCCGGCACCGACATCTGGCAGGCGAGTTACACACCGTCGGGGGAACAAGTCGAAACGAGCGACGACGCGGCCGTCGTGTGGAACTTCGTCGCCACCGCGGCGCCGAACGAGACGAGCTACGGCAACACCATCACCCTGGGCGAGTCCGGCCTGCCGACAACGGCGACAGGGACGGTGAGCTTCACCTCCGGCGGCACGACGCTGTGCACCCTGACGCTCACCGGTCTCGCCGGGGAGCCGACGAGCTGCACGACCGGGGTGCTCGCACTGGGCAGCTACTCGGTCACGGCCGCCTACTCGGGCGACGCCAACGACCCGCCGTCGAGCGCCACGACCTCGTTCGCCATCGGGCAGGCGTCGACGACGACGACCGCAGCCATCACGGACGTGGCCACCAGTGGGACCTGGAGCAACACCGAGGTGCCCGGTGCCGTTGCGGAAGACACCGCCTCGGTGAGCAACAGCGCGACCGGCACCGTCAGCTACAACCTGTACTCGGGCGACAACTGTCTCGGCACGCTGGTCGGGACGAGCACCGAGCCGGTGACGTCGGGCTCGGCGAGCTCCTCGGCACCGTCCAGCCCACTCGGTGCGGGCAGCTACAGCTACGAGGCTGTCTTCAACGGCACCACCGATTACGACGCCTCCGCCGGGCCATGCCAGCCGTTCACGGTGCAGCGCGCCAGCACGTACGAGGCACTCGAGGCCGTGGACAACACCACCAGCTCGGCCTGGGCGAACCCTGAGGAGCTCGGAAGCGTGGCGAGCGCGTCCGCTGCTGTTCCGAGCCCCTCGGACACCAACGGGTCGCCGCCCGCGCCCACCGGGACCGTGACGTACAGCTTCTTCGACAACGGCACCTGCACTGGCACGCCCGCGACCACCACGCCGACGCCGATCCAGGATGGCGTTGTCGCCAACGCGCCGGACACGGCGGCGCTGACATCCGGGTCCTACAGCTACGAGGCCGCCTACTCGGGCGACTCGAACTACCTGAGTTCGACGAGCTCCTGCCTGCTCCTCACCGTCGCCCCGGCAACGCCCACGGTCGGCGTCACGCCTCTTGACACCGCGAACGGCGAGACCTGGGCAGGGACCGAGGTCACGGGGGCGTCGGCGTACGCGACGTCGAGCGTGACCGGTGTCGAGGGCTTCACGCCGACGAGCACCATCACCTACGACTTCTACGAGTCCTCGGACTGCACGGGCACACCGCTCACGAGCTCCGAGGTGTCCCTCGTCGACGGCAGCCCAGCGAACTCGCCGGACACCGGCACCCTCGGTGCCGGCACCTACTCCGTGCAGGCCACGTACTCGGGCGACTCGAACTACAACGCCGGCTCGAGCTCGTGCGTCCCGTTCACGGTGAACAAGGCGCAGCCCACCCTGTCCGCGCAGGTCGAGTGGGACTCCGGGACGACGGGATCACAGGCGTACGACACGGCGACGGTGTCGGGCATCGACGGATTCACCCCGACCGGGACCGTCACCTACTACATCTACGACAACGCGACCTGCGGGGGCGACGTCGAGGGGCAGGCGGTGACCCTCAGTGACGGCAACGTTCCGAACTCGCCGACCACCCCGCCGTTAGGGGCCGGTGGCTACAGCTACCAGGCCTCATACTCCGGCGACTCCAACTACCTGCCGACGACGGGACGCTGCCTGACGTTCTCGATCGGCCTCGGGGTCCCGCAAGTGAGCCAACAGGTCGATGACGCCGCCACACACGCGCTCTGGAGCGGCCATGAGACGCTCGGGGCGTCCGCCGTCGACACCGCCACCGTGACGGGCGTGGCCGGCTTCACGCCAACAGGGAACGTGACCTACCAGCTCTTCGACAACGGCACCTGCTCCGGCACTCCCTCCTCGACGGACGAGGCCGAGCTCGCAGGCAACGGCGATGTTCCGAGCTCGTCGGTGACCGGAAAGCTAAATGCTGGCACGTACGGCTACCAGTTCGTCTACAGCGGCGATGCCAACTACGGGGTCATAGAGAGCGCTTGCGAGCCGTTCTCGGTGCTGCCGGCGGCATCCTCGACTGGCGGGTCGGTCGACGATGCCGCCACGCAGTCGGCCTGGTCCGGCGGCGAGGATCAGGGAGCGTCCGCTTACGACACGGCGACGGTCTCGGGCATCCCCGGTTACAGCCCGACCGGGACCGTGACCTACACCCTCTACGCGGACGCCAGCTGCTCGGGAAAGCCGATGTCGACACAGACCGTGAAGCTGTCGGGCGGCAAGGTACCGAACTCATCGAGGACGGGCGAGCTGCCCCCGGGGTGGTTCTCCTACCGGGCCAGCTACACGGGCAGCAGCCAGTACCGTCCCTCCTCGGGTCGCTGCGAGGCTTTCTCCGCCGCTGCGCTCGGCTACCGCCTGGAAGGTGGTGACGGCGGGGTGTTCGATTTCCATTCCCACTTCCGCGGGTCGGTCCCGCGGCTCGGCCTGCACATCTACGACTTCGTCGGGATGGCTGCGATGACCGACGGTTACTGGCTGGTGGAATCCAACGGCGGGATCTTCGCCTTCGGTAGCGCCCACAACTACGGCTCCTTGCCGAGTCGCGGGATTCACGTCGACAACATCATCGGTATCGCCGCCACCGCCGACGGCAAGGGCTACTGGGAAGTCGCCTCGGACGGAACGGTCTACCCCTTCGGTGACGCCGTGTTGCGCGGCGACCTCAGGACGATGGGCGTCCACGTCAAAGACATCGTGGCGATCTACAGCCCTGACTCGGGTGGATACTGGCTCGTCGGCTCCGACGGCCGCGTCTTCCCCTTCGGCGACGCCAAGTCCCACGGGTCATGCGTTTCCTCCGGCTCCGCCTGTCGCGGCGTCAAGGACATCGTGGGCATTGCCAGCCCGGATGCCGGCGGATACCTGCTCGTCGGCTCCGACGGCCGCGTCTTCCCCTTCGGCGACGCCAAGTCCCACGGGTCATGCGTTTCCTCCGGCTCCGCCTGTCGCGGCGTCAAGGACATCGTGGGCATTGCCAGCCCGGGCTCTGACGACGGCGGCTACTGGCTCGCCGGCGCCAACGGTGCCGTGTACGCCTTCGGCGACGCGAAGAACTTCGGCAACGAGACCGAAGCCGAGACCCACGCCAGGCTGACCCGCCCGATCATTGCGATCACTGGGTAGCCGACGTTCGGATACCCGGGTCTTGGGCAGGGCCGGCGCCTTTGCGGGCGCCGGCCCTGCGGCGTTACGCCTGGCAACTCGTCGTAACTCGTCGCAATCCGTCGAGGCGGGGGTCCTTCCTCGTCGGCAGCACCGGTGCATGCGACCACACCCTGAGCGAACCGAACGCCTGGGGCTGTTTCCAAACCCTCCGACAGCTTTGGTCCGGGTGCTCGCTCTCCACGAGCGAGCTCGAACCCGGGGGCATAACCTGGGCGCCGTGACCCGACTCTCGGGTGTCATGCCGGCGGACGGCGCCAGGCACTCGCTTGACTGGTATGACCAGAGCTGCGAGCCGGTGATACTTCGCCCCGGTGATCGTCTCTTTGTTCAGTGCGAGGGGGGTCCTTCGGCGAGCCGGCTCGAGCTCTTCCCGCCGCGCCTCGAGATTCCGGAGCGGGGCGGCACGTATGTGCTGGTGGACGACGGACTCCGAGCGGAGTGGCATTACCTCTTCGTGCTGGGTCCGTAGGCACGCGACGTGATCGACTGATCGTGAGCAGTCCGGATCGTTCCTTTAGGGCGCTGATCAGCGCCCGACCCACGTCTGACCGGCCAACACCTGAACGGTCAAGCTCTAGTGGTCCACTGAATGGGGTCAAGGCCTCAAAGCGGAGAGCCTGGGACTGTTTTCAAACCCTCCGATGGCGCTCCTCCGGGTTCTCGACCTTTGCGACGCATGCCGCTGATCACGGTTTCAGCGTTTTCACAAGCAGCTGGGGCACATTCTCTAGGGCTCCTGTGTTCTCCTGGCTAACGGCATTGGGGTCGGCCGTCAACGCGACTGTTCGGTTGCCCTGCGCTGTCGGCGCGTTCGTCATCGACTGCAAACATCTGCTCGATCTCGGCCTGGCGAGCCAACTGTCTCTGAAGCTTCGACTGAAAGTCCGGGTCGCGTTTCCGGTGCTCGATGTGGGAACTCAGCGCTAACCGAATCACCTGCGTCACAGGGATGCTCTCGATTTCGGCTAAGGCCTCCACACGAGCAGCAAGCTCGTGGTCGAGTCGCAGGGTCATGTTCTTCGTTGCCTTATCGGGCTCGCTCACCTATCTCCCTCCCTCGTCGGGGGCGGTCAGTCGCCACTGTAGCTGCCTGTTGCAGTCTACCCCACTACTATGGTAGCGTGGTATCTCGATACCTACAGGAAGGAGATGCCATGATCGTCGACTCAGCTCAGGAGCAGGCTCACGAGATTACGTACTTCGTCAACGGCGAGAAGCAAGCAACCCGCGAGCACAAGAGACAGGTCCGCGAGATCCTTGAGAAGGCTGGCTTTCTGCCGGTCCACGAGTATGAGCTAACTCGCGATTCCGACGGTCACACGTACAAGCACTACGACGAAGAGGTGCAGTTGCACGAGAACGAAAGGTTCACGGCGACCTACATCGGACCCACTCCGGTCTCGTGACCGCGACGCTCACCTCCGACTCCATCGAGCACTACCTCAGAAGTGTCGGCCTCGTCGTTGACGTGATCCAAGACACTGCGGGGACACAGTTCACCTGCGTGCGCGGCATCACCATCCCGGCGGGGTCCCTCCGAGGTCGCACTTGCGACGTCGCGATTCAACGCATCAACACCGTGCCATACACCGTCCCAGCTGCGATCCACACGCGGCCCGCGCTGGTTCCCATGAGGCCAGGCGCGCCGCTGGGGACGCAGGCAAGCTCGCTAGGACCCGAGTGGCAATACTGGAGCCGCCGATACGATCGGCTTCCAACAGCCCAGGGCATTTGGGCACACATACTGGGCATCCTCAGCCAGGTCACCCTGTGAGTTATCAATCAGCTGACTTTGCCGAATACGAGATCTCTGCCGTAATGACGCAATCGACGCACCGCGCACTGATGAACCATCTATTTCAAGCCCCTGGCCAGGAGGATCTAACCTTCGCCTACTGGCGGCCCAGCTACGGCAAACGGCGCATGTCAGCAGTGATCTCCCGGATAGCACTCCCTGACCAGAGGGAACGCAACCTTCACGGAAACGCGGCTTTCACGGGTGCCTACCTTCGGAGAGTCCTGCAGGAACGCCCCAATGGTTCGGGAGTTGCTTTTCTGCACTCGCACCTAGGGCCTGGATGGCAGGGGATGAGCTCAGACGACATAGTCGCCGAACGCGATCGGATAAGCGGGCCAACCGCGGGCCGCTCCGCCCTTCCGCTGTTGGGACTAACGGCTGGCACCGACGGTACGTGGAGCGCGAGGATCTGGACGCGCTCTGCGCCTAACAGATTCGAGCGACTCTGGGCGGAGACCGTCCGAGTCGTGGGAAGGGAGCTCGTCACAAGTCGCAGAGGCGAGGATCATGGCTCGTCGTTCGCCATGCACAGTGTTTGGGGTGCCGTCACCCAATCAGCTATCTCACGAGCACGAGTCGGAATAGTTGGGCTTGGAAGCGTAGGCTCCATTGTCTGCGAGTCACTAGCCCGAATGGGGGTTGAGCAAGTGACACTCATCGATCACGACCGTCTGAAGCCTCGAAATCTTGATCGTACTGCGGGAGCTGGACCGGCAGATGCCCGCGAACAGACCCCGAAAGTCGACGTGGCTGCGCGACACTTCCGTGGTTGTTCCACAGCCTCAAGAGTGAGGCTGAACCCGGTACGGGCCTCGCTGTGCTCGCACGTCGGTATTGAGGCTGCTCTCGATTGTGACGTTCTCTTCTCCTGCGTCGACCGTCCATTGCCTCGGCACCTCCTTAATACGATAGCTTATTCCCACCTAATTCCCGTCGTAGATGGAGGTATCCTCGCCAAGATCAACGGCCGCGGCCTTCCCCTGCACGTCGACTGGCGTATTCACACCGTTGGCCCGGAGATGCGTTGTCTTGTCTGCTTGGGAGCTGTATCACGGAGTGACATTGCGTTGGATCGCGATGGCCTGCTGGATGATCCCGACTATATTGCGAACCTCCCAGATCACGACCGGGCTCAAGCTTCGGGGCGAAATGTCTATCCGTTCAGTCTAAGCGTGGCTAGCCACATGAGTCTTCAGTATGCGAAGCTCCTCGGGGCGGGTGAGCGAATAGGAGGAATCGGGCCCCAGCGCTACCATGCATACCCGGGAAGTATGAACGTGGAAGCAACCGCTTCGTGCGATGACGACTGTGAATACTCCCAGCTACTTGGGAGCGCCGTTGACCCCCATACGCTTCTTCCGTCAACGATCGAGGCGTCCGAAAGTGAGCCACAGACCCGGCCGGACATGGTCAAGAGAGTCTGCTCGGCCGCTCTGAGATTGGTCGCGCGGTCGCGGCGTCGGCCCCCACACCATCCCTCTTAGGGTGGTCCGACTGCCCCGCTGAGATAGGGCCCTGTTATACACACCTCGGGCTTTAGACGGTTCATTGGCCAGCCGACGCCGTGCACGTCAAATGCCAGAAGACTTGGAGCGCTATCAGCCGAGGTCGAGTCCAAAATTGCTTGCCCAACGACACAAGCCTCATTCGCGCTGCGGAGGGTACGATCGATCGCTTCAACGATAACGACATATCGCGACATCGGAGCCAGCCGATAAAGTCGTGCAAGCTCAAGGGGTAGACCGCGCTCCAGGAGCGCTTCCTTGAAAGCGCTGGACCTACAGATGTAGGTTTTGAGCGCGAGCCGGTCACCGGCGATTAGATTGGACAATGGCTCCACCGGGGCACCGTACATGCGTGAGATCGGCTGAGCCGTCGCCGAGGATGCGCGTTCCAGCACCTTGCCGCCGTATAGCTCAGCCGCTTCGGGACTGAGCCACATCTTCCCCGACACCGGGACGTGCATTGTTCGCCACGGGGTTTGGCCAGAATCGTTGAGGACGTCGGCAACCGGCATGTACGGACCTTGCTGGTCATCGTTGCGATAGAAGTCGATCCAACCCTGCCTGGTCTTAGATCGTCGATAACCGCAAACGACAAAGGCGTGGTCATGCGTTCCGACCAGGACTGGCAATCCCGAGTTCAGGTACCGGCAGAGTATAGGCACCACGCCATGATCCCAGTAACCGGCAACCGGCACCCGTCCTTGCGCATCAGGAGGCGGAGGTGTGGCTGGAGGGGGCTGCCAGGGAAGCCGATCATCTGGCAGTTCACCCAGTGCGTAGAAGACTGCCGGGATTCGAAATGTCCGAAACAAGTCACTCAATTGCGAAACCGTCAGACCGGACGACGGCATCAATCGGCTGTTGTTCAGGCTGGCGTTAACCTGGGTGGCAAATTCAGCCCGGGGAACGCGCGCCACGTCCCCCCGCAAATACGCCGCATAGTGACACATCCACGCCGCTGAATGGGCGCATTTGCACAACTGACCATCTTGTTGTGTAAACGGCACTCCCTCCACAGAAAGCTTATCTCCAAAGAAACAAACATCCTCGCTCACGCGTGCCCGGATCGCCTTAAAGATATCAGGTGGCGGCTTTAGCATCGCCCTCGAAATTGGCCCTAGGGGAGTCGGGCGAATAACGATGTAGCCAAGGTATCGCTTGTCGTGCTGCAGGTTGCCAACGTCCGAGAGCTCGATAACGTCAGCAAAGAAGTGCAGTCTGTGCGTGATCGAGGGTACATCGCCGTGAAGGCGGGAAAAATATTCCGAAAACTCGCTCCGGTAATCGACGTCGTAGTAGCGACGCTCAACTACGACCGTGCAGGCTCCGTTGGAAATTGCCACATCCATGCATCGATTTAATGGCGCGTTTCTCACTCCAAAATATGGCTGCATCACCGAGCGCCATTCAGCCGCGCTAGTCGGATGGTGAATGCTAACGATCTCGTCCGACCGACTCCACTCGTCGCTGTCCACAGGCTATCGGTTCGCTGGGCTCGCCTACCTGCGCACTATCCGATACGTAGGTTTTGAGCTTCCGACTCTGCCTCCCGGCGCTTTCGGGCTATCGATTCCAATTGGAACTGAAGCTCTCGTCGATCGTCCGCGGTAAGGAAGTCGTCTGGATTGGTCGGGAGGTCCTCGAGGGAGGCCTCGTTTTCGTCTGCGGCGGAGGTATCTTCATGCATCGACACGATTTAACCTCCAAAGTCCACGGTCGTCACAGCTGGGGCCACTTGCCACAAACCTCCACCGCACTTCTAGCACATTTTAACCATCGAGAAGGTGATCTCCGACTGTCGAGCTTCTGCAGGAGCGTTCGTTCGTCTTCTTCCCGGGCGCCCGGGATGCTTCTAGCACGACACTGCGCTAGCGGTTATGCCGAGACCGAGGTAGCTACGGTGCCTAGTCAGGAAGACGAACAAGCGACCTCCCCAGAGAGCCGTCGTCTATACCCCCGACTGGATCAACAGGTCCCAAGAACACGTCCCCTTCCGTGCCGCTGTAGTCATTAGATTTACCTCCGAGCAGGAACCCAACGAGTCGCAGCGCGTCAGACGCGACACGCTCTGAACCCGCACCTAATCTAATGTCGCCACGATCCACCAACGACGACATGCTCGAAACACCGTGTTCGAGCGCGGCGATCGCGTCCAACCGTGCAATCACAGTTACCGTGCCGCCTTCTTCAGCGTCGTGGTCTTCACGAACTCGCAGAGCCGGCAGATCGACTACGAATCCCCGGGGCCTTCCAAACTCCTCTATCAGCAAGCGGAGTTGTGTAATCGGAGCATGGAGAGAACGAAGCGAAGCCTTCCCGCGAGATTCGATTAGCGTGCGAATGTGTTGGGAAATTGTAGCCTGCTCTCGCGGAGGCACGAGGCCGCGGCGCAGCTCAGAGGGCTGCTCATTCCAATCCAAACCAATCTGTCCATATCCGAGTTCTCCCGCTAACTCGTTCAACGAACTTAAGCCTAGAGGTGGAATCATTCGTACTGGGACTGCGCTGCCTCGTCCAAGTGAGGAGGTCGATATCGCATCGGTCATCCGAATCTTGTGATCCCCAGGGCCGATGAGATGCGACGTGATTAGCGCCCGATGTACTGCTTCCTCTTCGAACGGAACCTTGAAGAAGGAGCACAGCCTTGCGAATACTTCGGACGGCTGTTGAACCAATTCCTCATACCGTATTCGTAAACAACGACGAGGCAGGGCTTGTTCCATGCCAATCATCTCGGCCGTCTTCTCGCACCAAGCGCGAGCAAGTCCAAAGACGAAGTTGTCAGCGCTGGTGGCTGCATACTGATATAAACCAAAGCCAGAAAAACCCCACCGGCATGCGTCGAGAGCAGAGACAATGAAGTCCATCGGATGGCGATACAGGCAAACGAACTTTCCCTGGGGAAAGATCTCCGCAAGCAACCTGGCGAGATCAACATTGGGCAGCGATTTGTCACAGAAGATCGACTTCGAACTCTGCTCCAAATGCCACTTAATCAGCCGGCGAGAAGCGGCACGAGCCTGGCTTAGTCCCGCAAATTTGCGAGCCTCAAAGTCTGCCTCGCTCCGGTACCCGAGCCAACAGGACAGGCAGTTGCTACACAGGGCGGCTAGCTGGCTCTCCGGGGGACACGCGATCATGCTATGGGAGTCAAGCATGAACCGAAGAAGCGTTGAACCAGAGCGCGGAAGCGTTAGGACGAAACCGACCTCAGAGTTTACCGACTTCCTTTGCGGACGTGCAGCAGGCACAAGTGTGACAGCCTCCTTTCCACGCTCAGGATGCCTCACTGGGTGGCATGCTCGCGTGCGTGGTGTACAGGGTATACAAATCACGCACCGTTAAGCTAGCCTGAACTTCCTCGATGTCTATTTGCGTCAAGGTGATCGCCTCAATGGCCACCACTATTTCCAATAAGTGGAGTGAATCGGCTCCCAGACGCACCAATGGAACATCCGCTCGCTCAGGCCTACGTCCAATAATGCCCCAAACCAGCTCGTTAAACTCGTCCAGGTTTAAGACACCATCGACGCCATGCTCCTCCACGCCGATAAGCCTCAACTTTGACAATCGGGAAGTGAGCACCTCACCAACAGTTCCGGCGCCTCCAGTGTGAATGTGCCAGTCGTGTCGGGAAATCGAGGCAATCACAATATCGAGGTACCCATCAGGCGAGTATTCGAAGTCTGTAAGTCGACCCTCCTCCTTGACGAGCCAGGCGAAACTCGACTGAAACTGTGCGACCATGGGTTCAGGCACTTCAAGGTAGAGCTTTCTGAACGGCCATTGTTCAAAAAGATACGATGTTAATAGGATAACTCCTCGAAGAACGCTTCCCGTGGACACGAATTGCGGTAAGCCATATGCCGACAGGTAAGCGACGCCATTACGCATATTGACTTTATGAGCTGTAACGAGGCCGAGAGGTTGGTCATCATGAGATTTCGCTACCACGTATTGCGCAAATACACCCTGCCAAAGCCATCGACGAAAAGTTTCGGGGCTCGGCGCCCCTCCCTGTGACAGCCACCACCCTGCACCTAGTCGCGGGGTCGCGGCGACAGTGTACAACCATGCGTAATCTTCCGAGCGAAGGGGGCGCAACCGAACTTGTTTGTCCTCGAGTACCCCGGGTGGGCCTACGAGCTTGCTTGGGCGTTGCGGCGACACCTCCACTACAGAATTCTGGTTCTTATCAGCTTGAGGACCAGTTACGCCGCACACAACGATGTTGCTTGTTCCACATTATGCATTTCGGTGCGGCGACATGGTATTTCGCCATCCACGCCGCCATGGTTGTTGGAGCCACATCTGTTAATGAGTCTGTCTCGACTGTGCCGAGAGACTCCATAGACGGTGTTGTTTTCATCAAGCCAGTTCCCAGCACCAACCAGTTCGACTGCTGCACGACCAGCCAGAGGTTCGTGCCCGTGGGTTTCGACCGTACGGTCGCAGCCTCGAACGTGCCCGAGATTTCCAAAGCATAGACCGGGATCGCCTGGGCGGTTGAATTCGAAAAGCCGTCGCCAGAGATGTCCAGGGCCGCTGGTCCTAAGGTTGAGCTAACCCAACTAACGGCGGTCGGTGTTGGGTCACCAGTGCTAGCGGCAACATTTACCGCGAACTGATCTATCTCCGCCGCCAAACTCGAAAGATCGTCGGCGTGGCCATGACCAGCGAGAGCTGAAGTCGTGTGCCGGCCGCCACCTGCAGAGCTGCTATTTTCCAGTCGGATGATGACAGCGATCATGACCGTCACCGAAAGAACTAGCGGAACGAGGACGCGGAGGAATGTGCCCGTCCATCGCGTGTTTCGGGTCGTACCGCCATCAGACATCGTCATAGCCGACTCTCTCTCACTGAAAACTCGTAGCGAAATGAACCCCCAGTCATCCAGCTCAGGTGACAAGGCCGAGACTGTTTAACACTAATGTTTTCGGAATAGGTAGTTGGAAGAGTCCAATATCCGCTTGACTTGACCGAGACGGATTGTGGGTTACCGCCATACCCATGACCCCCATTAGCCGGGCCACTGCCGTTAAGATGGGCGAGGTAGGTCCAGCAGGTGGTCTCCAGACCGGCGGCCATGTCGGCAACATCCTGTGTTCCAAATCCGGCCGTATAATTGTTCGAGCTGTGCGTCTCGGTACCGTTCTTACTGTACACGGCCTCATAGATGTTCCACCGCGTTGCAGTATCCTTCACAATCGCCAGCCGCCACTTTGAACTGGCCTTAATCGTTCTCGGCATGTGCGGGAACCACCACGCTGCGTAGCCTTTTGTCAGGTTTGACCTCGCGTAGAAGAGTCCCGAGTTTTGTCGGCTGGTTGGATGCCACAACTGGCCCGTCATCCAGCCAGCCTCAGTCCAGCTTTGGCCAGCAACGTTGGACAGCCACATTTCCTGATGAATAAAGAGTGCGCTATAAGGGTACCCTGAAGATACCCACGCGGCAGGCGTGTGAAAGGATTCCGCAATACCGGAAAACTGTTTGAGTCCCCTAGTCGGTCTATAATAGGCCTGTGCGTATTTGTGGGTCGTGGTGTTGCACGACGAAGTGATATCGGGCTCAACGGACTTGTGGAATGCCGCATCAGCCCACGCGGTTCGTGTAACTTGCGCTAGCTGCGAACCACCGGCCAACGCGCCGACTCCCGTAGCAGGCAGAACGCCCGCCACTGCCGCTAGCGCCGTCCGAGTCTTTGCGGTTGCACCTGGCCTCATGCCCAACACACCCCCGGTCCCCGCATAAAGTGTAGCGACACGCGGAGACGTCTGTCAAGTGGGCGTTGTCCGAATTCGGGCCGGTCGCCTGAGACTTGCTGCGAATAGCAGGCGAATCGGTAAGGCATCACCCGATGGGACGAGGGCATTGACCGCATCCGGGCCTGGCTCTCGCGGGGCTCTTGCCTTCGGACGACGCAATCCGAGGAGTTTGCAGGGCGGGCAGAGACCTCTCCTAGACCGTGAGTCGGAGATACGCCTTATTGAGCAGCGAGGTTATCGAGATCTTGTCTGCGACCTTCTTCCTGACGAAGGGCTTGGGTCCCTCGTTGCAATTCCGTACCTAGGAAGTGTAGTGGCTGCCCCGAGGGTCTTCACGATGGCCACCTCGACCGACCGCCGAGGTGGTTCTCAGCGACGACGAGCGAGCCCACCCGCGAACGTTGGAAGCGGCGGCCGAAGATCGCCAGAGACCGACTCTTCGGCGAAGAAATGTCGACTGATGACGCTCGACGGTTCTTTCAGCGGCAGCTTTGCTACGAGGCTAACGGATAACCCGGAAAACCGCTGATATCTAGCGGCACATGAAGTTCTCGGCTAGCTCGGCACGCGCGTCCGCCCGCGTTGTCATTCAAAACGCCGTAATAAACACCCGTGCGCGTTTCTCCAACCACTCGCGCGAAGGTGTCAGCCTCCAAGTCAACCAATACCCAGCACCGGTGAGCCGGATCGTCGAGACCATGGTTCCTAACGGTAAATGCAGTTAGAACTAGCCAGGCGTCTCCGTTCGCGATCGAGACCAAGGCGGGTCGTGTGGACCCTGCTTCGGATAACGTGACGCCGGCATAGGGATTCGGCGTGGAGGTGTTCCTGTTGGGCTCGTAGAAGCCCACGAATGTTCCGTGCGCCTCGTAAAATGCTTGCGCAGTTGTATTTACGTTCTGCAGATTGACGACCCCGGCATCAGAACCTGGACTGCCGGTGGCTTGTCGGTAGCTGTAGACTGCCGTGAGCGTTAGAAGCCCAATCGCGAGAAGTGAGCCCAACACCCGGCCGCGTCTACGTGCCACGACAGCGATGTTACCGCGGAACGGGAGAGAGGCCGCGCAGGGGTGGTCAGCAGCTCAGTCGCGATATTTGGCGAACACAGACCGGGGCTTTGGTATCGACCATCTGCCGAGGATCGACGGCTCCGCCGGGAGAGAGTGGAGTTCGCAACCGCGTCTGCCCTCAGGGGATTTGTACATCGAAACACAGCTCGGCGCTTTCGGTCATCGCGACGTCGAACTGGCCGTCGAGGACATAACCGCCGCTGCGCCCCAAGCATTGGGCGCGTTCGAAGAATGGACCCGACTGCTCGCTCAACGGCCGACAACCCGATCCTGAGTTCTCGAGATACCCGAGCAATCCGCGGTGCTGCATGACTCGGGGGCCAATACACCCAAGGCTGCCCGTTGGAGTTGCTGGGGTGGTTGATTGCGTCAGGGTTGAGTCGCGAAACGGGGATAGCGCATGACGAACGCCGACCTGGCTGCCGGCGCGCTGGAGATGCGAACCGCTCCGACGCTTCAGCCGAGTATTCTCGCATCCCCGTGCTTGATCAAGCTCTCCCCATCCGCCGTCGCGTATTCTGCGATCGGACATGAGTTTGCCAGGCAACATCGCGAAGAAGGGGTCGGTGAGCATCATGGCTGCCTACGTTGTCACGAAGGTCAGGAAAGAGCTGTCATCGGACGGTTCCCATCGACACATCGAGGGCGTCTGCACCTCGAACGGCACTCACTACACGCGGAAGCAGGTCGTCGACAGCATCAACCAGGGCAACACCTGGAAGACGCAGGCTGATGGCTACGAGGCAACGATCACCACGATGCAGTTCTGCCCGCACCCCAGGTGCATGGCCACTCCCTACATCAAGACCAAGCCAGACAGCACCAAGAAGGACAACCTCGACAACCTGGACCCTTGTTGAACGGATCGGGGGTTATCGTCGGTTCGCGGGCAGACAGCGATCGAGCGCTCGACGAGTCGGACTAAAACTTGTTCGGCGACGGCTTGATTGGAGTTGACGGGGGTTAATGTCGTCAGCCCTTCGGCTAGCCATCCTGTTGATTTTTGCAACTCTCCCGCCTCCTAAGCCGGTGGAATGTAAACGATCGACCTCATACCGATCGCCACTCGACGATTGTTCACCACCGAGCGAGGCCTGCCGAATGGGGCGAGACCCTAGTTCGGTTGGTAGTAGTCGATGACGAGGGACAGACGGTGTCACGTGGCTGTTTCCGCTTTCGTGGAAGCTCCTTACCAAGAAAGTGTCGGCCAGGTTCCGCACAATCTCCTAGGCGGAGGTAGCCGCGGTAGCCGGCAAGGCGACGATCTTTACGGCCAACAGGATGGCCCAGGACTGGTACGGGCTGTTCCCGAACCCCGTCGTGGCCGAGTCGATCCTCGACCGCATCGTCAACACCGCCCATCACGTCCATATGGACGGCAAGTCCTACCGGCCGAATCGAGCAGGATCGGGAGGCGGACCTGCGCGGCAGAGGGGTGCGAGAACGAAGTGCCGCCGAGGAACGGGCGTTTCGGGCGCAACCCCATCTACTGCTCGCCCTCGTGTCGAAAGGTCCCGCCGGCGAATCTCCCCGTCGCCGTCGAGATCGCCCACGAGCCGACTGACGATGCTCGTCCCGCCGGCCGCATCTTCTCGGTGAAGCTCAGCCGCGGCGACAAGACCGTGACCGTCGCCGAGGGACTCGGACGCCCCTCGGCCGAGCACCTCGCCGGTGAGATCCTCTCGATCCTGGCACCGTCGCGACCGAGAGGAGGAACGATCAGCTAGACATGAGTTGCACGCCGGACGAGGGAATTACTTGACGGAATCGTCAGGGACTTACGTGACGGGTTGACACCGGGCAGTGATCATTAGGACGCGCTCGAGGAGGGAAACTCGCCCGGAGGCGATCCGGCGTGCCCCTCAAAGCCGTCACCGATAACGATGGCTGCATCGTGAAGCCTCGACTGGGCAGGCGTGTCCGCCTCGTCGACGAGGTGGCGGCCCTCTTCGGCCAGCTGCTCGTCCGCCCGGTCGTGCTGCGGCCGCGCTTTCCCGAGGGGAAGGGCCAGGACGAGCGGACGGTGTCGTACCTGCAGACCTCGTTCCTGCCACTGCGGCGCTTCGGCTCCATCGAGGACCTGCAGGACCAGCACGACAGCTGGGCACGCACCGTCGCCTTTGAGCGCTACCACCGCCGTGTCGGGGCGAAGGTGGCCGAAGCGCTTCGAGCCCACCTGCCGACAACCGGACTTGCAGGCCCTGCGCTCGGAGACCCCGAACCGCTCGGTGAGCACCACGACGGCTCGCCGGCGACGGTCCGGGGCTAGAAATTTCCCCGGTTCAGCTCCTTCAACATGTCGATGTCGAGCGCCTGGTCGGCCACGATCTTCTTCAGCCTCGTGTTCTCTTTCTCGAGCTCCTTGAGGCGCTTGGCGTCGTCGGCCTTCATGCCGCCGTACTGGTTCCTTCAGCGGTGAAAGGTATGTTCAGAGACCTCGAGATGTCTGGCCACCGTCGCGATCTCCGCGCCTTCGGCCAACAACTTGTCGGCCTCTCGGAGCTTGCGGACCACCTGCTCGGGGGTGTGCCTTCGATGCTACGGAGTCCATCCTCCTTTGTCCCACCAAGGTGGGACAAAGGAGGACTCACTCAGGTGGTGGATCCATTCGGAGGGGTCAGGTCAGGCGTCGAAAGGTGGGGATCAGTGCGGTGATGGTCCCGAGCTTCCTGCCCGCGCCAGAGCAAGGGTTCACACGCAGGCTCCGAGCGAGGGCCACGAGCCGATCTGACACGATACAGTTCACGTGGCCGCTCGTGCCATTGGGGTTGCACATCAACGCAACCAAGTTTCAATATCCGGGAAGCCGATGACGTCCACGACCACATCCGTCAAGGAACCTTTGGAGAATCTCGCCACATCGGAGCCGGGCGAACGAGACCAGGGCGATCCGAAACAGGTTCCGGTTAGCCGCTGGGTGCTCGGTGCCGTTTCCGTAGGACTCATGGCAGCGTGCTTCAGTCAGGAAGCTGGCCTGATTAAGGGGACAAGCCTCACGCTCGCCATCAATCCCACGGAGTTGATGGGTCGGGCCCTTACCCTGTGGCGATCGGGATTCCAGTTCGGGCAGGTCGGAAACCAGACGTTTGGCTACCTGTTCCCGGTCGGCCCCTTTTTCGCCGTCGGACATTGGCTACACATCCCCGCGTGG
>JBKQSP010000037.1:0-37451 GCA_052143575.1 Acidimicrobiales bacterium | reverse complement strand
CCCGCAATGCGGGCCGGTGTTGCGCGTCAGGGGCAGGCCCTTGGCGACGGCCTTGCACATTCGTGGACAGTCTGCGGCGCTCGCCCTTACGGGGCATCCTGGCCCGAACCTCGACTTCCGGAGGCAGTTCCATTTGGATGGCCCAAGAGCGTCCTCGAGTAGTTCTTCATCTTGTCGAAGCTGTCTTCCATGCCCTCGAACGTGGTCATGTGGTCACGGCCTGCCTGGTCGCGGAACACCAGTTTGTGCGTCAGCCTCGTCACTCCCTCATTCTCGTGCAGATCGGTCGACTCGACGGCCTCGGCATCGGGCCAGCCCTCGAACAGCCACGTCCTGACGGTCCGGCTGGGCGGCTCGACCTCCAGGTAGGTTCCCCGAAACGAGCACTCGGTTCCGTCTTCCGTGACGAAGACCATGTGGTAGTTCCCATCGACGCGCAGGTCGATCGAGCACACCGTCATCTTGTCCTCAAATGGAGCGAACCAGTTGCGCACGTGCTCCGGCTTCGTCATTACGTCGAAGACGAGTTCGATCGGAGCGTCGAACTCTCGAGTGCTGACAATCTCGAGATCACTTGGAAATTCGATGACTGCCGATCCATGCCACTTGGGTCTCACTGAGGTTCTCCTCGTTGTTGTAACTCTTGTAGGTAGTCATCCAACCGATCCATCCGCTCGTTCCACGCCTGCTCGTACTTGCTCACCCACTCGCGCAAAGGCCGCAGGTGCTCCGGTTCCAGGCGGTACAGCCGGCGGCGCCCCTCCGCCCGGCACCTGACGAGTCCGACCTCGCTGAGCACCCGTAGGTGTTTGGAAACCTGAGGCTGGGAAAGCGAAAGGTCGTTCACGATCGCCCCGACCGCTTTCTCGCCTGCGATCAGCGCGTCCAGAATCTCGCGGCGGTGCCCATCGGCAATTGCGTTGAAGACGTCCGACGTCGTGGAAGCGCGGGCCACGGTGCCATCATATTCCGCTATCGGCATGTGTCAAGCTCGGACGACCGCACCACCGGTTGTCCAGGGCAGCGCTTCACGGGTTCCAGCTCGTTTCCGCGTTGACCCACCGATGACTACCGATGCCGCCGCCCGTCGAAGCTCCCAAAAGCAATCGATCGGAGGAACTGCATGAGAAAGCTGGTTCTGCAGATGGCGGCCATCTCGTTGGACGGCTACATCTGCGAGGAAGGCACCGAGTTTTGGCGGTCGTTCGGACCGGCTGCCTTACCGGCAGCGCCTGATGATGACGAGTACGAGGAGTACTTCCTCAGCCTGATGCGCCGCGCCGGGAGCCACATCATGGGCCGCGTCACTTACGAGTCAATGGCGGCAACATGGCCCACTTCCAGCGACCCCGTGGCGGCAATCATGAACGACGTCCCCAAGGTCGTCTTCTTCCAGACCCTGCAGTCGGCTGACTGGGCAGAGTCGCGGATCGCCCGCGGGGATACGGCCGAGGAGATCGCCCGCCTCAAAGCCGAGCCGGGCGGCGAGATCGTCGCGCACGGCGGAGCGCGGTTCGTCCAGTCCCTCGCGGGGCTCGGTCTGGTGGATGAGTACCGCCTGTACGTGCATCCCGTGGCGACCGGAGGCGGCACGCCGCTCTTTCCCGACGTCGGTCACCCTCGGGGACTCCGACTACTGTCCAGCCGGGCGTTTCAATGCGGCGTGCTCGCGCTCGCGTACCGGCCAATCACCCCCCGGGAGCTCGAGGCCGTCGTCCCCGCTCCCGACACCGGAAGAGAAGTGCAGGCCAGCCTTGACGCGTCACGCGCTCGCAAGTCCTGACGATCGCAGCGCGCCGATCCCCCAAGAGCCGCGCTCTACGCTCGAGTGTGGAGGGCATCGTGCATGAGGACCCGCCGTAGCTTCCAAAACGAGGGTCGGGGCTTCGAAAGCGCGCGGATGGCCGGAATGAACCCGATGTAGACCGCCACGACGCCGACGAGGTAAACAACCACGCCGACAGCCAGAATCGTCGAGCCAGTATCTGTTGACCACACACTGGTGACGAGACCGCCGACGGCGACGAATAGGCCGAGCCCAGCTACCCGGAGCCCTCGAACTGCCAGTTTCCAAAGTGCACTGGAGCGCAGGCCCGTCACGTCGATCTTGTCAGCGTGCCCACTGCTTGGCCCCAACACCATGCACTAATTGTAACGTTGCGGCAACGACAGACCGATGGCAGCTACGTAGGTGTCCCACGGAACGGCGGTATGAGGCACCTGTGTCGTTGCCGGGTGCGAGTTCCGAGCCCGCCGTAAACTCGCCCGTTCGACGAGGAGGTTGGACGTGGTTGAGGACGGACGCGGTGCCGACGACGAGATGTTGCGTGACATGCTGCGGGGCCAGCGAGAAGCGGTGTTGGCGATCGTCGAGGGACTGGACGAGGCGGACTGGCATCGGTCGGTCGTGCCCACTGGCTGGACACCGGCAGGGATGCTCGAGCACCTGGGCGGTGCCGAGTGGCACTGGTTCCAAGGCGTCGTGGCGGGCAAGCAGCCTGAGTTGCCAGGCGACCTCGCCGAAGATCAGCCGCCGTATGACCCGCTAACCGTGGTGTTCACGACCGACGAGCCGTCGACGGAGGTCATCGCTTTCTACCGCGACCAGTGCGCGCAGTCCGAGGCGGTGCTGGCGGCAACCCCCCTGTCTGCTGCACCACTGGGCAAGCACGGGAGATACGAGCCGCCGAATGTTCGTTGGGTCGTGTTGCACATGATCGAGGAGACAGCGCGCCATGCCGGGCATTTGGACATCGCGAGGGAGCTGCTCGACGGTACGACCCGGCTGGGCGGCCGCTGAGGCGCTCTTGTCTCTCTAACGGCTCGTCGGGCTCAGGGACCTCTACCTCGAGGAAGAGACCCTGGCAGCATCGGCGCAACTCACCTCCCCCCGCTGAGGCGGTTGCGCCTTAACGGAAGCGGCAGGCGACGCGCAGCTCGCGAGCCTGCGTGACCAGCTCCGATGGGATCGCAACGTAGAGGGATGAGGTGACAATGACCGTCCCGTTTACGGAGCCAGAGGAGGGACGGAAGCTGACCTTCAGAAGTACAGCGCCACCCGGCTGATCTTCCCGTCGGTCACCTGGTAGACGGCGACTGCCCGAATCGAAGTCGGGCTACCTGGCATGTTGAAGCCTTCGATCTCCTCGTGGTCGGCCACAAAGTTTCCGACGACGATGCGGTTGGCGATCCGGCCGGTGAGTTCTGGGCTGTTCTCGACGAGCCCGCCGTACATCTGGCGCGTGGCGTCGTGGCCCTCGGCCAGCACCTGACCGGCAGCATTGGTGATCACGACATCGGGCGTGTAGCAGGCAACGAAGCGCTCAAGGTCCCGGGCGAAGTAGGCATCGAGCTGGGCGTCAACAACATCAGCAACTTCTGACATCCCAACCTCCGTGTAGAAACCACGTGAGACGATACTTCCTCCTGTTCGGGCACCTGAGACCTTGACCGATGTCCCACGCCCGGCGGTCAGGGGCTCGCCGGGTATTGAAGCGCAGCGAGCAACTGGCCGTGCAAGTTGGCGTTGGAGTACAGGCCACCGCCTTGATCGCCCGCATGTCCTCCGGTTCGATCGGTGAAACGGCCGCCCGCTTCCTCGACGAGAAGAATCCATGGCGCGTGATCCCAGATGTGGCAGCACTCGGCCAAGAAGGCATCGATTTCGCCACGAACAAGCTCGACGAGCGCGAGGGGGCTTGCGGGTACGCGGGCCGCACTCGATGGGAGACGGGCCCGGGACACGTCGTCCAGGGCATCGAGCCGAGCATGAGCCAACATCGAAGTGGTGCTGACTTCGAGGCGCTTCGATTCGGTCTTCTCGCGTGGCCAGGACGACTCGAAGGATCCGCCGCCTCGGGTGGCCCACCAGCAGCGTCGCAGCGCAGGAGCTGTGACGACTGCGAGCTCAGTGCTCCCGGCCACTTCCAGCGCAATGTGAACTCGCCAGTTCGGGTCACCACGACTGAAGAACGACGTGCCGTCAACCGGGTCGATGATCCAGATCCGATCGCCCTCACCGAGTTGACCAAATTCCTCGCCGAGGAGCGCATCTTCTGGCCTCGCCGCAGACAGCGCGTCGTGAAACAATCGCTCGACTGCGCGGTCGGCTTCCGTGACTGGTGTGCCGTCGGCCTTCAGCGTTGCCGAAACGCCAGACTCGAAGTAAGCGAGGGCGAGGTCCGCGGCCAGGTCCGAAGTGTCGAACGCGAGTTGTAAGTCGTCGGAGTTGTCCACGACCGACGACGCTACCGGCCCAAGCCCGCTCGCAACGTGCCGGCGAGGGGCACCCACCCGTGTCCCTCGCCCACAATCCTCCTTGGCGGGGTGTCCCCTCGCTGTGGTTGATTCCGCCGATCTCGGGGGTTCGAACATCGTTACGTGCCTCGGTCGGCCAACCGTCGCGAGAGACCGCGTCTGCCAGGGCAAATGTTGTGATTCGCTCCGCGCGTCGACCCTGGGATGGTAACCCTATTGATACGACGAGCGGGAGTAACTCTCTCGACGTATGCCATCGACGACCAAACCGCCATAAAGGCACTCGACGGCACCGTCGAAGTCGTCTCCGAGGGGCACTGGAAGCTGTTTGCCCCCTGATACGGCAAGAAGCTGAGTGCCTGCCCCCAACCTCCGTTTGCCGCTAGCTGGGGGGGCGGGTATGGATGTCGACTCGGTTGATGTCGACGTGCAGCGTGCGGGCCGCGTCGTAGAACGCCGGCGGGGGCTCGCCGGGCTGCCCGAATTGGTGCTGCCAGATGTAGCGGTAGACGTCGGGGTCCTTGGTCATCGCAACCAAGCGGCGGGCGGCGGTCTCTGCCCAGAACGCCGTGGTTGCCTCGCCTGCGTCCTGGATGGCCCGGGCCAGCTCGGTCGAATAGGTGCCGACCTGAAACGCACCGCCCTCGTCCTCGCTCTCCAATTCCTGCTGCGGGGCGCCCTCCGGTTCGCGTACTGGCCCCTGCAAAGCGTTGGAGGCGTTGATCTCCGGATGGGCAGCCTCGTCGACAACGACGTTACCGAAGGTGTCGACCCAGGCCGACGGCGCCGCACCTTGCTGCCCGTAGGACGTACGCCACAGTTGATCGAGACGAGCGGCTCCCTGTGGCGTCGTGCCGTCCACGCGAATGACCCGGGCGCCGTACGCGTTCGCTTTCGAGACCAGCTGCGTCAGCTCAACCGGATCGCCGACGGTGTGATCGACGACCATGGCCTTGAGTCCCGGCGGGCGATAGATCCATCGCAGCTCGTCAGCCCAGCTCATTTCATTGCTGCTCTCATTGGCTTCGGGGCGGGAAGTAGGCCCGCCGGCCTCGGCCGCCGTACGCGGACCCAACTCCTGCTCGCCGAGGGTCGATGTTGGGCGGGGCGCCTCCCCTCCGGCCGGCGCGGGCGCTGTGGGCTCATACGCCGGACCCATGGGTTCGGTTGGCTCGGTACCCGGGCCGATGTACTCCGGAATCCCGCTGACGGTCCCGGGCGCGACCGAGACGTCGCCGCTTGGGTCGACGTAGTGGGGAACGCCCGTCGATACGTTCGGGTCGAGGTAGGCGTCACCGGGCGGCCCCACATGGACGGGCACGCCGCCGCCGCCAGCACCACCGCCACCGCCACCGCCACCGCCACCGCGTGAGCTGACGCCGCCTGATGATTCCTCTTCGCCGCCTGCGGGTGGCTCGACGGTCCTGGCGCTGGCATGCGCAAAGGTGAAGAAGCCGTTGATCGCACCGCTCTTCACCATGTCGCTGAGGACGAGGTCGAAGAAATCTTGGACGCTGGTGACCGGCCACTTGCCGTCGATGGCCGCCTGCATCAAGACCTGCGTCGTGGTGGCGAACGGCGCGCTCAGGGTGCTCCCGGCCCACTGGGCGAAGAGCCGTTCTCCATTTGTCAACAGTTCGGCGCCTTCGATCCCGAACGCCTCCATGGTCTCGGGTGCCATGCCGCCGACAAGCTTGCCAAGGCCGTTGCCAATGGTTCCGGCCAGCTTGCCGCCGACGGCGCCGCCGACGAATCCAGCCGCAGCCGCGATGGCGCCCTCCTTGGCGACGGCGCCCCAATCGATGGAGGTGCGGTCGCTGAAGGCAATTTCGCCGACCTGGCCGGCGAGGTTCTGCGTCGCCGCGTAGGTACCGCCGCCGACGGCGACGAGGGTCGCCGTGCCCGCCGTGCCCAGCTCGAGGGCGCCCGCTGCACCACCAGTGAGGTACGTCGCAGCCACGGCGCCGGCGACCTTGGCGACCTTCAGCCCGGTGACGGTGCGGCTGGCGCCCTTCTCGGTGTCGTTCAGGAACGCCTGCCAGTCCTTCTCCGCCTTGTCGACCCTGCGGTCGCCTTCCTCGAGGATCCCGACGATGGTCTCGACGCGCGTCTCGTCGAGGGGTACAGCGCTCATGCGGGCCCCTTCATCGAGACTTTCGCCGGCGGCCGCCATGGCCGCCCACCGGCTCTCACGGAGCATTTGCCCGGCATCAGCCATGTACTTGGCCACGGCCACCCAGTTGGATATGTCCGGCCAGTCGGCCCCACCGACGAGTGAGGCGGTCGCGGCGGTCCAGCGGGACGAGAAGCTGCCTCCGTATTCTTCCTGCCAGCTGCGCTGGCGCTTCTCGCCGTAGCGTAAGTCGTCCAAGAGACTGAAGTAGAAGTATTCGAGCTTTTCAACCGCTTGCTCATCGGTGAGGCCGGAGAAGTGCTCGGGCTTTCCGTAGACGGTGTATTCCAGCTCCCAGGCGCTGCTGGATCCTGGCGCGCCGCCGGGAGAAGAGGCCTCGGGTGGCCGCGCGAGCAGGCTCGGCTCGGGAGGCTCGCCGAGGCCGGGGAGACCTCGGGGGGCGAGGTTCGCCGGGTCGGCGGTACCCGTCCCCGCCTCGCTCTGACGCTGAAGCGGTACGGCACCCTCGAGAAGCTGGGCGACGGCACGGTTGCCTGCTCTTGTCTGAAGCGTCGTGAGCCACCCGTGCAGCGGCGAACCGCCACCCTGATCGCTGCGGTCGCTGGACGGCCGCAGTCCGGGAGCGCGACCTCGGGTACGTGCTCGTACACTCACCGACTCCCTGCAGGGGCCGTCCGGCATTGGCGGCATCATAATCCTGGGGTCGGCCGACAGGTCGAGGACTGCCCGCAGGGGCGGCAGGGTCGGTGATCCTTTCCGACTTTTCATCGCCGCTCGACTCGGTCGGATAGACCCTGTTACGACCCGGCGACCAGCCTTTCGAGGTTCTCCAGACTGGCCTCGATCTCGGGCCGCCACCGCTCCCCCCTTGGATCGCCGTCTGCAGCCAATCTGGGGAGCGGCTGCAGTCGAAGAACTCGGTGACCCGCATGCGGCCGGCGTCCAACGGTTCGAGCTGCCATCCCCGCTTGGCTCACGTCGGTGCTCCGTCGCCGGAGGCTGCCTGTAACAAGCTGTCACCGAGCTCGGCCGTAGCACGCTGCAGTTCCGGCGAGCCGAGGACATGGTACGGAACTGGGAGCGTGGCCAGGCGCCGTGCGTACCACGCGGGTTCGTCGGTCGTTGCGAGCAGGTGCGTCCGACCGTCCTCGAGCGGCTCCAACCGGCCAAGGTTTCTTGGCAGCCATCGTGAGGCGTCTTCGAGCTTGGCGTCGACGAGAACGTCGACTGCGTGAGTCCAACCCTGCGAGAAGTGCTCTTCCAGCGTGCGCAAGGCGTCGAGTCCTGGCGGTGGCGTGAACGTGTCAAGTGACACTTCGATCGATACGATCCGGTCGATTCTCAGCGCCCGGAGAGCCTGGCGGGAACGAGACCAGCCGAGCAGGTACCAACGGCTGTGCCGGAGCACAACGGCCCACGGATCGAGGTCCATGGCCACGGGTTGCGGCCGGTCCACGCGGTAGAGGAGGCGCAGGCGCCGAGCCGACGTGCAGGCCTCGATGAGTTCGTTCGTCAGCTCAGGGTTCACCCGAGTGTCGTCGGCGGCACGAGGCGCCGAGACCTCGCGGAAGGCACGAACGGGACTCGCCACCCTCTCGGGCAGGATCCTCAGGATCTTGGCCAGCGCCCCTCCGACGAGCTCGGTCGGGTCGGCCGCATCCCGATGTCCCTCCAAGACGGCCATGACGAGGCCCATGGCTTCAGCAGCAGTGAACATCAACGGCGCCAACCGCAGACCGCGCCCCATCCGATAACCGCCGCCCGGTCCGCTCATTGACTCGATCGGCAGATCGGCCTCGCGCAGGATCGCGATGTAGCGCCGAGCTGCCCGTTCGGTGACGCCAAGCCTCTCACCGAGCCTGCTGGCAGTGATGCCTGGGCTGTTCTGGATCACTTCGAGCGCGAGCAGTGCCCGAGACGTGGGGCTTACCTCGTACGACACAGCTCTCCATTCAGGAAGTAGATCGTCCGGGTTGCACCGTATCGTAGGTCCATGCACGGCGATGACATCGAAACGATCCCGAACGAACCACCGGCAGCTGGCAGCGAAGTCGAGACGCTCCTCGGCGCCCTCGAGCGACAGCGCGGCTACATCGTTTGGAAATGCGGGAACCTGGATTCGGCCGGGTTGCGCCAGACGCTCGCACCCTCGACCATGACCTTGGGAGGTTTGCTCAAGCATCTGGCTGTGGTCGAGGAGGACTACTTCTCGCGGAGGTTGCTCGGGCGGGAGTTCGGATCCCCTTGGGACAAGGTGGACTGGGATGCCGATCCGGATTGGGAGTGGCGCACTGCCGCCGACGACACGCCGGAGCAGCTCCACAAGCTTTGGCAGGACGCCGTCGCCAGATCTCGGTCAGCTGTGCTGGGCGTCCTCTCCAGGGGCGGGAGCTTGGATCAACCCTCGACGCAAACGTGGCCGGACGGCCGCGTTCCCAGCCTCCGCCGTCTGATTATTGACATGATCGAGGAGTACGCCCGTCACGTCGGCCACGCCGACCTCATCCGGGAGTCGATCGACGGGCTTGTCGGAGAGGATCCCATTTGAGTGCACCAGCTTCGAGAGATCCGGGACCACTGGATCGAGCGCCGGTTCGGCCAGAACAGCTGACCGTCGTCGCCGCGAACAAGGCCTCATGGGCTGACCTGCAGGCGATCTTCGGCACGGCGGATTATCCCGGCAGGTGCTACTGCCAGCGCTACAAGACCTACGAATGGCTTTGGACCTCCACAACGGAGCAACAACGCCGGGACGGCCTGCGAGAGCAGACGCGCTGCGACAACCCGCGAGCCCGTACCACCACGGGACTCGTTGCCTACCTGGCCAAGGAGCCAGTCGGCTGGGTAGCCGTCGAACCGCGTACTGCGTACCCGCATCTGCTGAAGAGCCGGACCGTCTGGAGCGGGCGCAAGGAGGACCGCACAGATGATGGCGTTTGGGCTGTCACCTGCTTCGTGGTTCGCAAGGGGTACCGCCGGCGTGGCATCACCTATGGGCTCGCGGCCGCCACGATCGATTTCGCTCGTCGAGGAGGTGCGAGGGCATTGGAGGCTTACCCGATGACAACTCCGCCCGGGTATGAGATCACCTGGGGCGAGAACCATGTGGGAAGTCGACAGGTCTTCGCCGAGGCGGGCTTCGTCCAGGTGCACCAACCCAGCCCCCGCCGTGTCGTGATGCGGCTCGAGTTCGCCGACTGAGGCGGAGGACTCTGTAGGCCCGCGGTGCCGTCGGTCGGTGCGAACGCCGAAGTGAGCGCCAAGGTGAGCCGAGGCTGCACCCGATCTATCGGTCCTCGGCGAAATCCTGGAGCGTCGATGCCCGGTCAATCGTCGGAAAGAGCAGCAAAATCGCGCTTGGCTTTCCGATACCAGCCCAATCCAGAGACCGGCTTCCTCCACCTGTCTCGCATCTCCTTCAACGCACCTGTGTGCGTGTCATCGCCTCCCGCGACCATTTCTCGTAGATGGACGTCTTGGGCTTTGATGACCTCATCAGCGGTACTGCCATGGAATGAGAAGTCACAGGGTCCACCCAGTTGCCTGCAGGTCATTGTCTTCATCGGTTCGCTTCCTTTCCGGGCATTCGGCCGTCAACTGCAGACGAGGTGACACGGAGAGCAGCGTTCGTCTCTGCGCCTCACGGTGCCGTCTGTGGACACGACTGCGATCGCCGGGCAGCCTGAAGCGACGGGTCACGTCGACCTCCGGTGCGTCTCGTCGGGCTTAAGGACGAACGGGGAGGACCGAAATCGACAGCCTGATCTCCTGGAGCAGGATCTCGCCGTGGCCGTCTCTTTGGGCCGGACCCGACAAGAGAGGACGACCTCCCTGCGACCCTGGCCCTGACCGAGGGGGCGAGGCGGCTCCGGCCCGCTCGGCTCACGGGGTCGTGCGCGGGATCACGGGACGCCTCGACAGGCGGACCGACATAGATTTCGGCGTCACCCTGTCGATTACGGGGCTCCCCGTTCGTCTCAAGGAACTAACTGAGGAGGAAGCGAATGAAGTACGTCATGCTGATCTACCAGGGCACAGCGCCGGTCCCCGGCTCCGATCAGTGGGAGGCACTCTCCGAGGAGGACCAGAGACAGATCCGCGCCGACTACGGAACGCTCCTCCAGACGCCCGGCGTGACCGCCGGCCTGCCCCTCGGGCTCCCCGAGAACGCCACGGCGGTCCGCGTGGACAGTGGCAAGACGCTGACCACCGACGGTCCCTTCGTTGGCATGAAGGAGGCCATCGGCGGCTGGTTCGTCCTCGAGGCCGACGACCTCGACGCAGCCATCGAGGTGGCCGCCCGCGTGCCGCAAGCACGATTCGGGGGTGCCGTCGAGATCCGACCCTCGGAGGCCTTTTGGAGGTGACGCTCGATCAGGTTTTCCGGGAGGAGTGGGGCAGGGTCCTGGCCAGCTTGATCGGCTACCTGGGCAACTTTGACCTCGCCGAGGAGGCCGCTCAGGAGGCCTTCGCCATCGCTGCCGAGAAGTGGCCGCGCGACGGGATGCCGGCCAACCCGCGGGCCTGGCTGATGACGACGGCGCGAAACCGGGCGACCGACCGCATCCGCCGAAATCGTGTGCTCGCCGCCAAGTCTGGCCTCCTGGCCGAAGACCCTCCGGCTGTAGTGGTAGCCGATGCCTCGACGTTCCGCGACGAGCGGCTCGAGCTCATCTTCACCTGCTGCCATCCGGCGCTCGCCGTGGAGGCACAAGTGGCGTTGACCCTGCGCACCCTGGGCGGGCTCAGGACGGACGAGATCGCCCGGGCCTTTCTCGTGCCGGAACGGACGATGGCGCAGCGGTTGGTCCGCGCCAAGCGCAAGATCAAAGCGGCGCGGATCCCGTTCCGGGTGCCGCCGAGCCACCTGATCCGGGAACGCCTCGAGGCCGTCCTCGCCGTCGTCTACCTCATCTTCAACGAGGGCTACGGCGGCCGGGACGAGCTGGCGGCCGAGGCCCTGTGGCTGGGACGCGCCCTCGCCGAACTGCTGGCGGACGACCCCGAGGTCCACGGGCTGCTGGCGATGATGCTCCTCCACGACTCCCGTCGTGAGGCTCGGTTCGACGACGGCGAGCTCGTCCTGCTCGGCGACCAGGACCGCTCCCGGTGGAGCCCGGAGCAAATCGCCGCCGGCCGTGCCGAGCTCGATCGTGCCCTCGCCCTGGGTGGCCGCGGGCCGTACGTCCTCCAGGCGGCCATCGCCTCGTTGCATGCCGAGACACCCTGCGACTGGGAGGGGATCGCCGCGCTGTACAAGGAGCTCTCGGCCCTCACCGGTTCACCGGTGGTCGAGCTGAACCGCGCCATCGCCGTCGCCGAGACCGAGGGGCCCGAGGCTGCCCTCCGCATCGTCGAGCAACTCGGTCTGGACGACTTCCGCTACCTCCACTCGACAAGGGCCGAGCTCCTGCGCCGCCTCGGGCGGACCGAGGAGGCACGGGCTGCATATCGCCAGGCACGCTCGCTCACCGATGACGGCGCCGAACGACGCTTTCTCGAACGCCGGCTGACCGAGCTGGCCGCCAACTCCTCGGGCTAGGCGGCTCGCCCCCGGGCAGTCTGGCGCCACCCGACCTGTCGCCGCCTCTGAATACCCTTACTTGACACGAGTGAAACGAATCGTGAGCGAGCCCGTAAAGCGGCGGATGGTAGCAATGCGTGCCAGCCCATCCCCCGGGTGGAAGCCGTCGCAGCAGGAGGTGGTGAAATTGAGTTGGATCCTCCGGCTGACCGTCAAGGCCCGTCCGGCGCGCAGCGCACTCACCTCGGACATCGTGGCGGCGTCTGTCTGTGCGGAGTCATAGGCGACGCCTTCGTCGACGCCTACGTTGAGTGGCAACAAGACCAGCGGCCCCACCCCCACCAAACTGAGAGCGGCGCTGATCGCGGACTGACAGAGGACGGGCTTTATCTGGGGACCCCTGTCGGTGACGAGGAACGTGTTCTTGGTTGCGGTCGGACCCCAGGAAAGGCTCATCGTCACGGGCTTGCCCGTGTCGTTGCGGTCACAATCGTCCTGCTGAGTCGCCTTGTGATACGGAGCCCCCTTGCAGCAGACGATCGGCGTGTCATCGCCCGCGTACTTCGAGTTGATCGTCTCGGTCGTCTCACCGAAGCGACCGCGCACCGATGAGTCGTACAAGAGCTCTGCGCCGGCGCTCGGATAGCGCTCGTAGGTCACCTTCGGGAAGACAACGTCCAGGTGGACGACGCGGTCGCCCGAACCGACTTGGGCGTTGCACAGCCCGGTCGTGGTACCGAACAGTGGGTCGTAGTAGGTCCAGCTTTCGTTGACGACGAGCGTTACGCGGGCGCTCTAGAGATAGCTGGTGGCAGGCCCGTGCTCACGAGGCGGACTAGCCGAACCGGCGGTGACCACGACGGTGCCCGTGCTGGCCGTATGAGTCCCGTCGAAGTAGGGGTACTCGCCAGGCGTGGTGAAGCGGTGCTCATAGATCGCGCCAACCGCGAGGGCGGGCGAGGTGACGTCCCCCTTGAGGCTGTGCGGGCCGGTCCCGTTGTTCTTCCACTTGACAGTCGTACCGATCGCGACGACAACGACGGCAGGCGAGAAGCCGCTCTCGGTGATCGAGACGTTTGCCACCGTGGCGGCAGCCGCAGCCGAGGCTCCGTTCTCCAGCACGGCGCTGAAGAGCGGAGCGATGGTCACGCAGGCCAACATCAGCCACAGCCAGCGGACGACCGACCGCTTGGAGGGTCCCGTCCTTTGTGAGGGGGCGGCGTGGGCCCACCCTTGTGGCAACAGCGTGCTCGTCATCAGACCGCGACAACTGGGCAAGGATTCCTCCTCCAGATCGCGACCTTTCGTCTCCACCTTCACCGTACGGCAGGAGTCGGCCACTCGAATCCGGGACTTCCCTAGTCGCGCTGCCCACGACCGGAGAGCCGGCCGGCAACGCACGGCAACCGCGCTGAGGCGGGGCCAGCAAAGAGAACCGACACGAGTACGAGCCAGTTTGACTCGGGCTGCAGCCCAGCCGAAGCCGCTTATCGCTGGTGGAACACGGGCTCACGGTGCTCGACGAAGGCGGCAACAGCTTCGCGGTGATCCGCAGTCGTGCCCGTGTGGATGTGGTGGGCCGCCTCCATGTCGAGACACTCGCCCAGCTCGCCGTGGATGGCTCGGTTGAGGTTCTCCTTCATGTAGCGGTACGCGATCGTGGGCCCTGCTGCGAGCTTGCGCGCCCGCTCGAGCGCTTCTCGCTCGAGCGACTCGGGGGCAAACACGGCGTTCACGATGCCCAATTGCTCGGCCGTTTCAGCCGTGATGCGCTCGGAGAAGAAGTACAGCTCTCGAGCCTTCGCAGTACCGACCAACCTTGTGAGGAACCAGGTGCCGCCATAGTCGCCGGAGAAGCCCACGCGAGCGAACGCCGTCGTCAAGATGGCGCCGGCAGCCGCATAGCGGAGATCGCAGGCGAGGGCGAGCGAGAGGCCCGCACCGGCGGCGGGGCCGCCGATCACGGCGATCGTCGGCTTGGGCATGCTCCAGAGGCACCCCGCCGTCTCGCGCTGGCTGACCCGCTGGCGATGGACGGCGGCGTCATAGGAGACGGGTGTGCGGTGGCTCTCGTCCGAGGTGAGGATGCCGGCCGCCATGCTCTTCACATCCCCACCGGAGCAAAACGCATGCCCGGCGCCAGTCAGCACGACACAGCCCACGTCGTCGTCGATCTCGAACTGGCCGAGAAGCCGGGCGATGGCCGAGAGCATCGGCACGCTCAACGCGTTGCGCCGCTCCGGGCGGTTGAGCGTGAGAACTGCCACACCGTCCTCGATGCGGGCGAGGAGGTCGTCGGTGCCGGTGTCGAGCTCGGTCATCGGTCTCCCTTGGTCGAATTGGCGGACTCGTGTTCAGGCTCCACCGAGAAACGCACGCCACCCATCTCGGCTCTCACCCGCTCCGGTAGGCCCGCCACCGGACCGAGCGCCAGCCCACAGCCGACGATGCCTTCACTGCGGCGGTCGGCAGCTGCCACGAACGTGACGACCTGCTTGGCGTCGGGGAGCACGACCTCGGTGCCTTCGAGCCGGACGGCAGGACCGAGCACGGCTGCCCAGGTGGCTGCGGCAGAGGCAGGAGCCGCCACCGCAACCTCGAGCGAGCTGATGCCCCCGGGCCGTTCGGCGCCTACCGAAGGGCCCCGCCAAGCCGGTCCTGCCCAGTGCCACGACTCGGGCGGAGCGGCCCAGTCGAGGGACACGATCGCTCCGGGGACATCACGCGGGTCGAGGTGGGTCCCGGAGACGTCGTCGTGATCACCTTGCCAGACGATCCGGATCCCGAGCGCTTCGGCGCGCCGCCTCGGTGACTCCCGGTCGGCGAACTGGAAGATAGCCATGTAGCCGCCGTCGGATCCTTTGCGTTCGAGGTACCGGTGGCCGGCCGAGTCATCGGTGAGCGGTGTGAGCACCTCAATGAAGCAGTCGCCGGCGGCGAGAACGCGATTCTCGAGCCCGAAGTAGCCGACTCCCTCGTCCTTGAACCCGGGACTGAGCCCGAGCTCCGCCTCGAGGCGGCCGGTGACGGCCGGCAGATCCCGGGTGATCAGCGCCACCTGGCGGAGCCGGACGGGTGCGCCCACCGGGGGAACGCTAACGCGAGCCGTCGGCCGGCGTGGCGAGGCTGGCCGGAAGCGCCCGGGATAGCGTGTCGAGCATGTTCTCGTCGGCACTCGTGAATCTCTACACCGGCGATATCGGGGCCGCCCTCCGCTTCTACCGGGACCTCCTCGGCTTCGAGGAGACGTTCCGCACCCCAAAGGAGGGGACTCCCGAGCACGTGGAGCTCACGATGAACGGTTTCGCTCTCGGGCTCGGCACGGTGGAGGCGGCGAAGAGGGTGCACGGAGTCGACGCTGCCCCAGGCAGCCCCGCCATCGCCTTGGTCGTGTGGACCGACGATGCCGACGAGGCTTTCGCGCAGCTGGTCTCCGCCGGCGCTCCCGTCGTGCAACCACCGCACAACACGGGCAACGACAATCGCAATGCGCTGCTGCGTGACCCTGATGGAAACCTCGTCGAGGTCGTCTCCAAGGTGACCTGATCGCTCGGCCGGGCTCAGTCTCAGGTCGAAGCGGCCCTCGACGCCACCGAGCTCGGTGGCCTCTTCGAGGATCTCCATGCGGATGACCTTAGGGCCGCTCGGAGCTTGCTAGCCTCCGCCATGGCCGCTTCCGAGCGGGACGTCATTATCGAGGATCGCACCGTGCGCGTCCGTGAGGCGGGAGACCCGAGCGGTTTCCCTGTGTTGTATTTCCACGGCACACCGGGCTCGCGCCTCGACGTGGCGTTCGGGGATGAGATCGCCGCCACCGAGGGCGTCAAGCTGTTGTCGTTCGACCGTCCCGGCTACGGAGGCTCGTCGTTGTGTCCCTTCGGCCTTCTCAGCCTGGGGCGCGCTGCCTTGAGCATCACCGAGCAGCTGGGTGTCGACCGGTTCGCGGCCCTTGGGCTGTCGGGCGGCGGCCCGTTTGCCCTCGCCGCGGCGGCCGCCGGTGGCCGGCGAGTGACAAGAGTCGGGGTGGCTTCCGGGGCGGGCCCGTTCCAGGAGGTGCCGGGGGCGCTCGAGCAGCTCTCCGCCATCGACACCCGAGCCGTCGGATTGCTCCCCGACAACCCGGCCGAGGCAGCGGCAACGTTCGCTTCGGGGTTTGTGTCATTCGAGGTGATGAGCCAAGGCGATGACACCGTTCGAGCGGTGTTCGAGCCGTCCCTCAGTGAGCGTGACCGGGTCCTGTTCGCCGATCCCGTCATCGGGACGAAGCTGATCGCCTCGATACGCGAAGGGTTGCGACAAGGTACCGAAGGGGCCGGCTGGGACAACGTGGCGTGGGTCGGGCGCTGGGAGATCGACGTGGCGGCCATCGAGACGCCCGTCCTGCTGTGGTACGGGGACGAGGACCTCATGGCTCCGCCCGCTCACGGCCACTGGCTTGCCGAGCACCTTCCCCGCTCTCAACTCGTCGTTCGCAAAGGTGAAGGCCACCTTGGTCTCTTCGACCACTTCGGTGAGGTCCTCCAGGCGCTCGTAGCCCCGTAGCGGGGCTACTTGGCGCACAGATCCCACTTCGCCATCGAGCGATCACGCCCCCGCCCTGTGTGCCGTAGAGTGCGCCGTCGATGCGTGACGCGGCTGGCGAGCGACGAGAGGATCCGCCCGACGAGGTCGCCAGCATCGAGAACCTCCTCGACGAGGTCCGAGCGGCAGAGCGCAGGGGGGAGCTACTGGAGGCGTTCGACCTTGCCAAGCGCGGCCTCGACGAGTTCCCCGGCAACGTCGAGCTCGCCAACCGGGCGGTGCTGGCGCTGGCTCGAGCCGGCTCGACCTCCGAAGTTGCTCGCCGTTTCGACGAGTACGGCCTCGGGGCAGTCGGCGGGGAGGAGTCGGCCGCCCTCGGAGCGCGCATCAAGAAAGACGAGGCGCTGGCGGCAGCGGGCGAGCAACGACGGCGTCTCGCCGCCCGGGCCGCCGCGTCATATCGAGCGATTGGAGGTTCCCACGGGAGCTTCTATCCGGCCATCAACGCCGCGACGTTGAGCCTGGTCGCCGGTGAGCCCGAAGAATGCCGCGCGTTGGCAGCCGAGGCACTCGCCTTGGCCGTCGCCTCCGAGCCGCAGTCGTACTACTCGGTCGCCACACAGGCCGAGGCTCACCTGCTGCTGGGAGCGGTGGAAGCGGCGCGCGACGCACTCGCGCGGACCGCCTCGTTGCACGGCGGCGACTTCGGCGCTGTCTCGACGACACGACGACAGCTCCGCATGATCTGCGCCATCACGGGAGCGAGCCCGGACCTGCTCGCCACCTTGTCAGGGCCTGCTGTGGTCCACTTCTGCGGTCATCGGGCGAGCGCACCGAGCGAGGATGGCGCCTACCTCCCCTCGTTCGAACCGGCCGTGGCGTCTCGGATGGCAACCGAAGTAGCGATGGTGGCGCCAGGTTACGCCTACGGATCTCTAGCCGCCGGAGGTGACATCTTGTGGGCCGAGGCTCTGCTTGCCCACGGGTGCGAGCTCCACGTTGTCCTCCCGTTCACCGCTGAGGAGTTTGTGAGGATCTCCGTTGCGCCGGCGGGAGACGCGTGGGTGCCCCGCTTTCGACGATGCCTCGAAGCCGCCACGAGGGTGAGCTACGCCGGTACGGATGCCGACGTCACTGATGACGTGCCCTTTCGCTACTGCGGCGAGATGGCGATGGGACTTGCCCTGCTGCGGGCTCGGTACCTCGATGCAGAGGCGTTCCAACTCGCTCTCTGGGATGGCCGTCCTGCTCGCGGTGAAGCGGGCACTGGAAGTGACGTTCGCACATGGCAGCTGCAGCGACGGCGGCTCATCGTCGTTCATCCGACCGGACGGACCGCGGGTGCCGGTGGTGTCGAGCCTCCTGTCGGTGTCCGAGAGCGCTCGGACGGCCCGCAACAGTCGACCACGGCAGGCCAGCGCTTGCTGCGGGCGATGCTGTTCGCCGACGTTCGAGGCTTCTCCGTTCTCGAGGACCGACAGCTCGTCACCTTCGTCAACAGCGTGCTCGCCGCCTTCGCCGAGGTGCTGGCGAGCTACGGGCCCGAAGTCGAGTACCGCAACACATGGGGCGACGCCCTCTTCGCTGTGTTGACCGATGTCGGCGCCGCTGCCGCGTGCGCCCTCGACCTGCACGACGCCATCGCGAATCTCGATCTTGAGAAGCTGGGTCTACCGAGTCACCTCGCGTTGCGGTTGAGCGGGCACGTCGGACCGGTCATCCCGGTCGTCGATCCCGTCATCGCCCGCACCAGCTTCATGGGCACACACGTCAGCCGTACGGCCCGCATCGAGCCGGTCACCCCGCCCGGCGCCGTCTATGTGACCGAGGCCTTCGCCGCAGCCCTCGAGCTGCAGGGCGCCGTCGGATTCTCATGCGACTACGTCGGGCACATGCCGGCGGCCAAGGACTACGGGCGGCTTCGCATGTACCGACTCCGGCGGTATGTGTCAGGTGCCGAGCGTCCTTGAAGTCTCCCGGGGCCTCTCGACAGTCGAGCTCGCTCCGGCGGCCGGTTGGTCCATCGGCCGACCCTCGACCCTTGCGTTCAGGCGCGTGCGATGTCCTCCCTCGCGAGGTCGAGCAGCAAGCTGGGATCTCCGCACGCCGGGCGCCGCCGGCTCGGACGCCTCCGTCGTGCCCTCCAGCCAGCTCTCAGCCGAACGAAGCTCACTTCCGCGCAGGAGAAGACTGCGGTCGCGGTTCCCCTTGTCCCACTCGATCGCCTTCGTGAGCCAGCGGGAGACGGGTCCTCTCGACCGCGCTCGCCGGCCGCGCTGGCTCCTCTCGAAACCCTCGACAGATCATCGCTCCAAGAAGGAACGTCAGGCCCGCCTACACTCGCGCAACCGCGTTGGCGTTTCGAGCCGTCACTCCGCGTCGAAACCCACCTGAGCATGAATGTGAGGACGGGACATGGACGACGAGACGACGCCACGGTCGCCAATTGGCAAGGACGAGGCGACGGCGACGAGGGCCTACTCGCGGCGAAGCATGATCGCCGGCGCTGTCGCCGCCGGGGCCGGCATCGTCGCCACCGGGATGATCATGGGTTCCGAGCCCGCCTTGGCCACACAGGGCTCCGCCGTCCTGCTTGGCCAAGACAACACCGACGCGACGTCCCGGACGGGTCTTTTCACGACCGACAACACCTGGGTCGCCCAGCTAGCCGACCCAACTGAGGGGTATGGAGTCGGAGGCCAGGACAACAGCGGCACCAGCACCGGAATCGGCGTGTCCGGTATCTCTTCTAGCGGCACCGGCGTGTACGGGACGTCCGGCGGCAACGGCCAGCATGGCGTCTCGGGCTACAACACCAACACCGGAGGCGGAATCGGCGTCTTCGGATCGACGATCTCCGGAGCCGGCGTCTCCGGCGAGACCGCTGGCGACGGGTCGCCAGGCGTCGGCGGCGTCGACAACAGCACGGGGGGCGGGTTCGGTGTTCAAGGCTCCTCGAACACGGGCATCGGTGTTCAGGGCATCACCACGGCCGATGGGCAGGCCGCGGTATCGGCGATGGACCTGAGCGAGTTTGGTGGGATCGGCCTCTCGGCTGCCTCGTCCGCCGGGACCGGCGTGCTCGGCACGACGGCTGGAGATGGACAGAACGGCGTTGCCGGCGAGGACACCAGCGCCGGTGGAGGCGTCGGCTTGCACGGAAGCTCCACGAACGGCACGGGAGTCCACGGCCTCACGACCGGGAACGGACAAAGCGGAGTGGCCGGTACGGACACGAGCCCTCATGGTGGACATGGCCTGTACGGCACCTCCACGCACGGCACCGGCGTGCACGGCCTCACGACGGCGAACGGACAAAGTGGAGTGGCCGGAGTCGACACGAGCGCCGATGGTGGGCACGGCGCTTATGGCAATTCCACCAAGGGAATCGGCGTCTACGCGGAATCGGCCAAGGGCACGGCGCTCAAGGTGAACGGCCCGGTCAAATTCTCGACGAGCGGAACGACCGAGGTGCCGGCAGGCGACAGCAGGGTCACGGTGACGCTGGCGGGCGTGACGACTGCCAGCTTGATACTGGCGACACCGCAGGCCGACGTCGCCGGCATCTACGTCCGTTCGGCCGTGCCGGGCTCTGGATCCTTCACAATCAACCTGTCGAAGAAAGTCACGGCCGCGCTCGCCGTCGCCTGGTTCGTCATCGGGTAAGGCGGCCCCGTTTCACTCTCGTCGCCTCGGTGAAGCCGTCGGCGGGTTGCCGATTCTGACCAGATCGAATGGTTCAGGGCCGGCAGCGCCCTCAACATCACCCGGCTTCGCCACGCCGGCGGGGCCTAGCCCCACCGTTTGCTTCAATGCGGCCCGGAGGACCGCAGGGCAACGGGCACGCTGACGTCGGCGAAGAAGTCGTTGCCCTTGTCGTCGACAACGATGAAAGCCGGGAACGCCTCCACCTCGATGCGCCAGACCGCTTCCATACCGAGCTCGGGGTACTCCAGCACCTCGACGTGACGGATGCAGTCTTGCGCCAGCCGGGCGGCCGCTCCGCCGATGGAGCCGAGATAGAAACCGCCGTGGGCGGCACAGGAGTCGGTCACCGCCTTCGAGCGGTTCCCCTTGGCGAGGGTGACGTAGGACCCGCCGGCCGCCTGGAAGCGCTCGAGGTACGAATCCATGCGCCCGGCCGTCGTGGGCCCGAAGGACCCGGAGGGGTACCCGGCCGGCGTCTTGGCGGGTCCGGCGTAGTAGATGCAGTAGTCGCGCAGGTAGCTCGGCATCGCTTCGCCGGCGTCGAGGCGGGCAGCGATCTTGGCGTGCGCGATGTCGCGGGCGACCACCATCGGTCCGCTCAAGGAAAGCCGAGTCTTGACCGGGTAACGGCTGAGCTCGGCCCGGATCTCGTCCATCGGCCGCGAGAGGTCGATGTGAACGACGCCGGCGTCGAGCTCCTCTTGAGCGGGCTCGGGCAAGAAGCGGGCGGGGTCCGTCTCCAGCTGCTCAAGAAAGACGCCCTCCGCCGTGATCTTTGCGAGCGCCTGGCGGTCCGCCGAGCACGATACGGCGAGGGCGACCGGGCAGGACGCACCGTGGCGAGGCAGGCGGATCACCCGCACGTCGTGGCAGAAGTACTTGCCGCCGAACTGCGCCCCAATCCCGAAGCGCTGTGTGAGGGCGAGCACCTCCGCCTCGAGCTCGACGTCGCGGATGGCGTGACCGCTGCGGTCGCCCACGCCAGGCAGGGAGTCCAAGTAACGGGCGGAGGCGTACTTGGCGGTCTTCAGGGCGAACTCTGCCGAGGTGCCGCCGATCACGAGGGCGAGGTGATAGGGCGGGCAGGCTGCCGTGCCGAGCGTGCGCAGCTTCTCGTCCAACCATGCGCTGAGCCTGGCGGGCGTGAGGAGCGCCCTCGTCTCCTGGAACAGCAGGCTCTTGTTGGCTGATCCGCCCCCCTTGGCCATGAAGAGCAGCTCGTACTCGGCACCGGCGGTGGCGAAGATCTCGACCTGGGCCGGCAGGTTGCATCCCGTATCGACCTCCTCCCAGGTGGTCAACGGCGCCAGCTGCGAGTAGCGCAGGTTGAGCTGGGTGTAGGCGTCGTAGACGCCCCGACTGATGGCTTCCTCGTCACCCCCGCCCGTCAGGACGAGCTCGCCCTTCCTGCCTGTGACGATGGCGGTGCCGGTGTCCTGGCACATCGGCAAGACGCCCCCGGCTGCGATGCAGGCGTTCTTCAACAGGTCGAGGGCGACGAAACGGTCGTTCGGCGAGGCCTCCTCGTCGTCGATGATCTTCCGCATCTGGGCGAGGTGCCCCGGCCGCAGCAGGTGGGAGATGTCATGAAACGCCTCCCGGGTGAGGGCGGAGAGAACCTCCGGCTCCACCTGGAGGAACCGGCGACCGGCCGCCTCGAGCGTGCTGATCCCCGCCGTCGTGAGCAGGCGCCACGGGACCTCGGGATGACGGTGATCGATCGGCAGCAGCTCGGTGAAGGCGAACTCGGACATCTCTCGCAGACGCTATTCCCGTTTTGGGCCGAGCGGCCAGACGGCAGCGGTGCTATGCGGCCTGCTCGCAGGCGAGCTTGGCCCCCACCCGGAAGGCCTCCTCGTTGATCGGGATCATGGCGCACTTCTCGTGCAGTGCCGCCCGAATGGCCGTGAGGAAGCTCTCGACGGGAAGGACCTGCGTCAATCCCTGCAGGGCGCCGAGCGCGACGACGTTCTTCACGACGACGGAGCCGAGGTCCTTGGCAACGGTTGCGAAGGGCACGGCCACGGTCCGCACGCCGGGGGCGAGGCCCTCGGGCGGCGCGCTGATCACGGCGCTGTCGTAGATGACGATCCCGCCCGGCCGCACGGTGGGGCCGAACTTCGCCAGGCTGGGAGCGTTGAAGGCCACGAGCACGTGGGGATGAGGAGCCGCCGGGGAGAGCACCTCCTGCGCGGCCACGTGAACGTCGGCGTACGAGGTGCCGCCGCGAGACTCGGGGCCGTAACTCGGGATGTGCGTCGAGTCGTAGCCCTCGTTGATCGCCCCGCGGGTGAGGATCATGGCGGCCGTCTGAGCGCCGTCGCCGCCGGCCCCGGCAAACTTGAGGCTGATGTCCTCAGGGTCGATGTGGCTCGGGAAGCCCTCGGCGAAACGAGGCGGCTGCTCGAGTTCGGCGTTCACGACGCGCAGTGTTGCTTCCGCCTCGAAGGTGGCCGTTGGGATGGCCGGGTAGGTCGGTGCATCCGTGGTGTCCTTCGTCACCCCGAGGGGGAAGATCGGCACCATGTTGTCCTTCACCCAGTTCTCGGCCTCCTCCGGCTCGAGGCCGAGGTAGAGCGGGCACTCGGAGAGGACCTCGATGAAGGCGAAGCCGGTGCCGGCGACCTGCAGCTCGAGCGCTTTCTTGATGGCGCGCTTGGCGTGAGTCCGCCGCCGGTTGTCGTAGAGGGCGACCCGTTCCACATAGACGGGACCGTCAAGCCCGCCGATGAGCTCCGCCATCTTCAAGGGCTGGCCCGCCGAGAGCGTGCGGCCCTCCGGGGTGGTGCTCGTGTGCTGGCCGATGAGGGTCGTCGGAGCCATCTGGCCACCGGTCATCCCGTAGATGGCGTTGTTGATGAAGATGACCGTGATCGGGATGCCGAGCTGGGCGGTGCTCACGATCTCGGCAAGACCGATGGAGGCGAGGTCGCCGTCACCCTGGTAGGAGATCACGATCGAGTCCGGGTTCGCCGTCTTCTGGCCGATCGCAACCGCCGGGGCGCGACCATGGGCGGCCTGTGTGTTGCCGACGTCGAAGTAGTAGTAGGAGAAGACCGAGCAACCGACGGGCGACACGAGGACGGTGCGGTCCTGCACGACGAGTTCGTCGATGGCCTCGGCCAGGAACTTCTGGGCGAGTCCGTGCCCGCAGCCCGGGCAGTAGGTCGTCGAGTGGGCGTTGAGCCCCTCGGCGTGGGCATGGCGCTCGAACTGGCGGTAGAAGACCGAGGTCGGCATCAGCGCACCTCCTGCAGACTCAGCACGTGTTCGACGATCTCGTCCTGCGACGGGAGGATTCCGCCCATGCGACGCACGTGGCTCATGGGCGGAGGCGCGTAGACATCGGCGTGGCTGAGGGCGAGGCGAAGCTCGTCCTCCAGCTGGCCGCTGCTCGCCTCCACGACGACGAGGCGGCCCACTCGGTCGAGCAGGGTACCGAGGGCGTCGATCGGGAAGGGCCACAGCGTGATCGGGCGGAAGAGGCCCACCTTCACGCCCTTCTCGCGGAGATCCTTGATGGCGCCTTTCGCCAGCTGCGCCGGCGTGTTGCACGCCACGAGAACGATGTCGGCGTCCTCGCATCGGTAGATGTCGGCTCGCTGCTCGCGCCGTCCGATCTCCTCGTACTTCTCGTTGAGGTGGACGTTGTGCCGCTCGAGGTCCACCTCTGAGAGGTTGATCGAGCAGATGAGGTTGCCGCGGTGCGAACGGTCGCCGAACACGGCCCACTCGGGAACCCCGGGAACGACCATCTCGGCTGGCAGCTTCACCTTCCCGGTCATCTGGCCGAGGTAGCCGTCGCCGACGATGACGACGGGGTTGCGGTACTTGAAGGCGAGCTCGAAGGAGAGCATCGCCAGGTCCAGCATCTCCTGCGGCGTCGAGGGGGCCAGCACGATGGCGTGGGTGTTCCCGTGACCGAGCCCCCTGCAGACGAGCTTGATGTCTGCCTGCTCCGGCCCGATGTTGCCGAGACCAGGTCCGCCCCGCATGATGTTGACGAAGACGGCGGGAACCTCGGCGCCGATCATGTACGAGATGCCCTCGAGCATCAGGCTGAAGCCTGGCGAGCTCGTGAAGGTCATGCAGCGCTTCCCGGCACCGCCGGCGCCGTACATCATGTTGACGGTCGCAACCTCGCTGACGGCCTGCACGAAGACGCCGTCGAGCTGGGGCAGCACCTTCGCCATCAGCTCAGCACCCTCCGTCGAGGGGGTGATCGGATACCCGAAGACATGGCGGCAGCCAGCGAGGAGGGAGCCGACGGCCACGGCGTAGGTCCCCTTCACGACGAGGGGCTCGCGCACCGGCAACGGGAGGGTGCTGTCCGGCCAAGGTTCCGGCACAGGGGCATCAAAGGGCCGCGGCCCGAACAGTTCGGCCGGATCCACCAACTCGAAACCCGCCTCGTCGCCTTGCGGACGCAGGCCATAGGGCTCGGGACAGGCGTCGTAGCAGAGGCCGCACCCGTTGCACTCGGTCAGGTCGAGGACGATCGGCACCAACCCGGTCTCGGGATTGATCTCCGTGCCGAGCGTGAAGCAGTTCTTGATGCATGAGCTGATGCAGCGCCCGCATCCCTTGCAGTACTCCGGTACGACGAAGGGCTTTGGCTTCTCGGCCACCGTGGTCATGGCGTCATCTCCTCGAAAGCTCACGCCGTGGTGCAGCGGCGCTGCCGGCACCGGTGCTGCCGGTGCCCGCGACTTCTTGGCGAGCGGCCGCTCCCTCGATGGCAAACACCGGACGAGACGCTCTCACCGACTCCATCTTCAGCCGGCGGGCTCGACCCGGCTAGGGCCTTTCGGCCGGAAGAAGCCTCCTATCGGGCACGAATTCCCAGCTACGGAGCACCGGGAGCGCTTCCAGTGACCTTCGACCCTACAAGGGAGCGCCCGGCTGCAGGACACTGCAGACGTGGCAGATCTGCGCGGGCAATCGGGAGCCGGCGCGCCAGACGCCGCCCTCAACGCCTTCCTGCACCCTCGCTCCATCGCCGTGGTGGGGGCGAGCAGCGATCCGACCACGATCGCCGGTCTGCTCTTCGCCAACCTCCTCGACAGCAACTTCGCGGGTGTCGTGCTGCCGGTGAACCGGCGCCATCGTGAGGTGCAGGGCGTCGCCGCCCATCCGGATCTGGCCTCCTGCCCGCTCGTGCCCGATCTCGTCATCGTCTGCGTGCCGGCGCCCGCTGTCGCCGGCGTGATCGCCGAAGCTGGCGATCTCGGCGTCGCGGCGGTGTGCGTCATCTCAGCCGGGTTCGCCGAGACAGGAGCTGCGGGGGCCAGCCTCGAGGCGGACCTCAGGCGGGAAGCGGCGGCCGGCGGCGTGCGGCTCGTCGGCCCGAACTGCACCGGGATACTCAGCGGCACGGGCGAGGGGCGATTCAACGCAACCTTCAGCCGGGCCGTTCCCCCGGCGGGGCGGACGTCCCTGCTCAGCCAGTCAGGCGCCATCGGGCTCGCCGTGCTGGAGGCGGCAGAGGGACGCCGCATCGGGATCGGCGGCTTCGTGTCGGTCGGCAACAGCGCCGACGTCGCTACCAGCGACCTGATCCGATACTGGGGGCGCGACCCCGATACCGACCTCATCTTGATGTACCTGGAGTCCATCCCGGACCCGCCCACGTTCATCCGGGTCGCCCGCCGGGTCGGCCGCCGCATCCCCATCGTGGCTGTGAAGGCAGGCCGAACCGAAGCGGGCTCCCGCGCCGCGACATCGCACACCGCCGCCCTTTCCGCCGGCGACGTCGCAGTGGACGCCTTGTTGCACCAGGCCGGCGTGATCCGGGCGCAGTCCATCGAGGAGATGCTCGACCTTGCCACGCTCTTGAGCTCGCAGCGGCAGTTCCGGGGACGGCGCGTCGGCGTTGTCACCAACGGGGGCGGCCCTGGCATCCTCGCCGCCGACGCCTGTGAGGCCAACGGGCTCGTCGTGCCCGAGCTGAGCGAGTTCACGACGGGGCGCTTGCGCTCCTTGCTCCCGCCCGAGGCGAGCGTGTCCAATCCCGTGGACATGATCGCCAGCGCCACCGCCCAGCAATACGGTCAGGTCGTCCGCATCCTCGGGGCGACGTCCGAGATCGACGCTCTCATCGTCATGTTCAACACGCCCCTCGTCACCCGCTCCTCGGAGGTGGCGAGCGAGCTCGTCGCCGCCCGTCGCCAGCTCGGCGGCGAGGTACCGCTCATCACGGTGTTCATGAACAGGGAGGGCCCGCCGCCGTCTCTCCTGCAGGCGGGCATCCCGTCGTTCGCTTTCCCCGAGAACGCCGCCCGCGCCCTCGGGCATGCGGTCGCATGGGAGAGCCGGCGAGGTCAGGCGGCCGGCACGGTCGTCCGTCCCCACGTCGGCGCCCGCCACGTGAGTCGGCTCGTGAAGGCCGCCCGTGGCGGGGCGAACGACGGCTGGCTGGCAGCGCCAGACTGCCAGGCACTCCTCGAGGCGTACGGTATCGAGGTCGTCCGCTCTCGCCGCGTGCGCACTCCCGACGAGGCCGCTGCCGCCCAGATCGAACTCGCCGGCCCGGTGGTCGTCAAGGTCGCCGCCGCCGTCCACAAAAGTGACGTCGGCGGCATCCGGCTCGGCGTGACGACACCGACGGCGGCTGCCGACGCCGTGCGGACGATCCGCGCCGAGCTCGAATGGGCCGGCATGGCCAGGCTGGCTGACGAGTTCCTCGTGCAGGAGCAGATCGAGTCGGGGCAGGAGATGATCGTGGGTCTCAACCACGATCCCTCCCTCGGGCCCCTCGTCCTGGTGGGCTTGGGCGGCACCCTCGCCGAGGTGCTGGGGGACGTCGCCGTCCGGGTGGCGCCCCTTACCGACGACGACATCGGTGAGATGCTGAAGGCCCTGCGGTCGTACCGGCTGCTGACCGGGTTTCGGGGATCGCCGGTGCTCGATGTCGCCGCCCTGCGCTCCGTGCTGCGTGGTGTCTCTGCCCTCGGCGACGACGTGCCGGAGATCGCCGAGATGGACCTCAACCCGGTCTTCGTCCTCGAGAAGGGTGCCGTCGCCGCCGACGTGCGCATTCGCCTTGCCGATCCGCGAGCGCTGACGTAGACCGCTCCTGCCACTGCGGTCCTCTCTCATGGAGAACAATGGGGAGGTGGCCGACACCTTCGCCTCGCGATTCGCCGCCGTTCGATCCGTCCACGGACCCCTCGCCTGGGGACTCGACCCCTCCGGGGAGATACTCGATCGCTGGGGAGTCGGGGACACGCCGGATGGGCTGGATCGCTTCGCCGACATCGCCCTCGAAGCAGCTGCCGGGACGGTCGGCCTGGTCAAGCTGCAGGCGGCCTTTTACGAACGGCAGGGATGGCAGGGGTTCCGCACCCTGCAGCGCCTGATCGGCGACGCACGAAGCGCCGGGCTGCTCGTCATCGTGGACGCCAAGCGAGGCGACGTCGGCACGACGAACGACGCCTACGCCGAAGCGTTCCTCGGAACCGACGCGCCACTGGCGTGCGATGCCCTCACGGTTCATCCCTACCTCGGCTTGGCGGCCATGGGCTCGTTTGTCTCGCGGGCCCACGAGGCCGGGAGCTGTCTTCTCGTTGTCACGCGCTCCTCCAACGCAGAAGGCCGAGCGATCCAGTCAGCCGTCGACGCCTCGGGTCGAAGTGTGGAGGAGGCGCTGCTGCGCGAGATCGGCAGGGTGAACAGCGAGCTGGCGCCCGGTCGGATCGGTCCGATCGGGGCGGTCGTCGGCCCGACACACATGGAGCCGACGCTCGATCTCCTGGCTGCCCACGGCCTCTTCCTCGCCCCCGGCGTGGGAGCTCAGGGCGCCACGCCTCATGACGTCGCCCGCATCTTCGAGAGCTGCCCCGACCGGGTCGTGCCGAGCGCCTCTCGGTCGCTTCTCTCGGATGGTCCGGACGTCAGCCGCCTGCGGGAGACCGCAGCCGCCCTCGCCCAAGAGTTCCGCCAGAGCCTGCCCGGCTGACACGGTCACCGGCGCCTCGGCCGGGCGCCGGTGTTGGCGGTGGGTGAGGAAGAGGGCGTGAGCGCCCGCCTCACCCCAGGAGCGGCTGAGGCATCTCGGCGAGGGCGTCCTCGAGGACGCTGAGAGCCTCCGCCATGTTCGCCCTCCCGAACCCGAAGCGGACGTGAGCGGGCTCGTCGTAGACCGATCCGGGAAGGAGCAGGACGCCGGCGGCGGCGAGGCGCTCACAGAGCCGGTCGACGTCGCCGAGCCCGCTCACGCGGGGAAAGCCGATGGGGCTGGCGACGGGACGCACCCATTCGAAGACGTCGGAATGACGACGGAAGAAACCATCGAGCACTCCGAGGTTCCTCGTGACGATCCCGATGTTGCGGGCGAGCAGCTCTCGCCGGTGGCGCAAGGCGAGAGCCGACAGCCGCTCGCTCGGGCCACTGGCGCAGATCGTCGTGTAGTGCTTCAAGTCGATCAAGGCCTGTCGCACCCCTTCGTCGTGCGTGGCGATCCACCCGATGCGAAGCCCGGGCAGGCCGTAGCTCTTCGACACGCTGCCGAGGGAGATCGCTCCCCGATAGCGATCGCACGCAGCCGGGAGCCGGTCGCCCTCGTCATGCTCGAGCTCGCGGTAGACCTCGTCACAAAAGAGCGTGACGCCACGCTCCTGTGCGAGCTCGACGGCGGCGTCAAAGGTGGCCCGATCCATCAAGGTGCCCGTCGGGTTGTGCGGTTGGTTGAGGTAGAGGATGCCCATGCCTGGTCGCAACAGTCGGCTGAGCGAGCCGAGGTCGTGCGCCCAGCCATCCTCGTAGCGCCGGCGCCACTGACTCACCTCGGCGCCCGTGCTGCGGGCGAGCTGTAGGGCGGACTCGTAGCAGGGCGACTCCACGACGGCGTGGTCGCCGGGACCGAGAAGGGCGTGATAGACGAGGAAGATCGCCTCCTCGGCGCAGCTCGTCACGACCACCTCGTCGGCGTGAACCGTCTCGTAGATGGCCGAGATCGCCTCCCGCAGCTCAAGAGAGCCGGACGACTCCGTATAGCCGCAGCGCATCGCCAGCAGCTCGTCGCGGGCGCCGGGCTCGAAGCTCAGCAACTCACCGATCGTCCGCGACTCGCAGTCGCTGCTCGACAGCATGTAGCGGGTCGTGAACTCGTAGCGCTCGTAGTACTTCTCGATGCGGAACGGAGTGACCTCCACAGCGCCCTCCCTTCTGTGACTCGTGAGCGTAGGCCACCGACGACGCCGAACAAGCCCTCTTCGTGGGCGCGCGGGCTGGGGGGTGCCCGAGGTCGTAAGGTCACTCCGGTGCTTTGCAATCACTCGTCACCGGCGACCCTGGCGCGCACCCCGGTCGAGCGACGGCAACGTCATGAGAGCGGGCCGTCGCCCTCCCTGCAGGCGCCTGCCAGCAGCGCCTCGTGACCACCGCAACCGTTCCGTCCAGCTCCCCTCCGCGCCCGACGGAGGGCGAATGGGCCGTAGAGACCCACGGGTTGACGAAGCGCTTCGGCACGACCGTCGCCGTGAACGCCGTCGAGCTCCTCGTCCCTCGGGGATGCGCCTTCGGCTACCTCGGTCCCAACGGCGCCGGCAAGACGACGCTCATCCGCGTGCTCCTGGGACTGACGCACGCGGACGCCGGCACCATGTCTCTGCTCGGCTATCCCGTCCCCAAACATCGTGATGCCGCGCTGGCTCGTGTGGGTGCCATCGTCGACGAGCCTCGCTTCCACCGGCATCTGACCGGCCGGGAGAACCTGCAGCTGCTCGCCAGAGCGCGTGAGCCGGCCGCCTGGAATCGGATCAGCCCATCGCTCGAGCGGGTCGGCATGCTGCAGCGCGGCGACGACCGCGTGGCGAAGTACTCGATGGGCATGCGCCAGCGCCTCGGTGTCGCCGCCTGCCTCATCGGGGATCCGCAGCTGCTCATCCTTGACGAGCCGATGAACGGCCTCGACCCAGCCGGCATGCAGGACATGCGCGACATGATCCTGTCCCTCGTCGCCGAGGGGCGCACGGTCGTGTTGTCCTCCCACCTCCTCGACGAGGTGCAGCGGACATGCAACGCCGTGGCCATCGTGGACCGGGGCAACATCATCCGCCAGGGCCCGATCTCCGAACTGCTGGCGGGAGCATCACTCATGCTGCAGGTCGAATGTTCCGATCCCGATCGGGCTCGAGCCCTCCTCGAGCGCACCAACCTCGGGGGGCACGTCGAGGTGGGGACGCTCGGACTGGGAATCACCCTGCCGGCCGGCACGCCACGCGACGTCATCGCCGAAGTCGCCCGCGTCCTCGTGGAAGGCGGGATCTCCCTGTATCGCCTCCAGCAGATGCAAGCGTCCCTCGAGTCGTGGTTCCTGCAGGTCACGAGCCGCCTGGGGGCCCCCGAGTGACGGCGCTGCCCGACGTGGGCGAAGCGGGGGCCACACCGCCGGCGGCGCCCGCACGCACGCCGCCCGATCGCCGAGGATCCTGGATTCCCACCGGCGGCATGATCGCCACGAGGTTCATGGAGCTGCGCAAGCGCCGCGGCCTCATGGTCGCCCTTGTCCTCGTGAACATCGGCATCCCCACGATCTTCCTCGTCGTCCGCCTGCTCGCCCACGCCTTTGCACCGAAGTCGTACGGACCGGCCGGCGGCTACGACATCTTCGGCGGTCTCGTCGCCGGCGTGATGTACATCTTCGGCTTCATCATCGCTGCCACGTTGGGCTGCACGGCCGGATCCGTCGACCTCAGCGAAGGGGTGTTCCGCCATCTCGTCGTGACCGGCCGCTCCCGATTGGCGCTCTACCTGGCCCGCATCCCCGCCGGCTTGGCCATCGTGGTGCCGCTCGTGGCAATCGGCTTCACCGTCGTGTGCGCCGTCTGCGTCTTCGCTGCGCCCACCACGCTCAGCTACGACGGCGTCAGCGTTCCCGCCGGTCTCTCGCGGGTCGGGCTCGAGAGCTGGGCGGCGGACCACGCCGACGAGGTTCTCTGCAGCTTCAACTACAGCGGACCGGGCCTGCCGAACGTCCCGTGCGGCAACGGACCGGGTGGCCCCACGATCACCGGCTCGGGCCCAGGGTCGTCCGGGCAGCCAACGCCGGCCCAGCTACGGGCAGCCGCCATACAGATCGCCCAGCAGAACTACGCCAGCTACGCCGACGACTTCCTCTACCCGTCCGACTCCCTCATGATCAGGTCGGGGCTGTGGCTCGAGCTCGAGGCCACCATCGGCTTCGTCGTCGGTCTCGGCCTGGGTTCACTCCTTGGACAGCGGACCGTCTCTGTCATCCTCATGGTCGTGCTCGAGCTCATCCTGACGCCGCTCCTCTCGAGGGCCCATATCGCTCACCTCTCGAACCTGCAGCGCGCCGTGGTCGGCCTTGCCACCGCTCATCTGGAACCGGGGGCGCTGCCCTTCGTGTTCGGAGGAGGCGGCGGCGGGGGCGGTGGTGGTGGGCCGGGCCCCGGAGCCGTGTCGCTCTTGTTGCCGGAATCGAGGACCGTGGCGATCTGCGTCATCATCGCTTGGCTGGTGGGCTGGACGGCGATCGGCGCCTGGCGGATGATGACGAGGGACGCCTGAGAAGGGCGCCCCACGGAGCTAACGGCGCACGGTGCCCTGGGTTTCGAACGTCATGGCACGCTGCAGGGCGGCGGCACGTAATTCCGCCGGTATCTCGACCGGGCCGCCGATGCCGCCGGCGTTCAAGCCGGCCTGCGCCGCCTCCTCGACGATGCCGCCCACGAGGATGGCCAATTCGGGCGTCTTGTGGAACACCAACACACCGTGGTTGGCGAGCAGCACGGCAGGAACGCCAGGGGTGACGGCGGCCCGGATGTTTGCCACCGCCTGATCGGAACCGCGCGGGCCGTAGCCGGCCACTGGCACGCCGGTCGCCAGGCCGAACATCGCCAAGGCCTCGACCCAGCACCCGATGGGACGATGGGCGACTGCATAGGCGGTGGCGAACGGCGAATGAGTGTGCAGCACACAGCCGACATCGCGATGGTCGGCGTACATGGCGGTGTGCATGGCGACGACGGCACCTTGAATCGGTGGTAGCTCACCTTCGAGCAGGGCGCCATCGAGGCCGATCCGAACGACGGCCGACGGAGCGTGGTTGCGAAGCGACGGACCGGCCGTGAAGTACATCTCGTCGGCGCCGGGGACGCGAAGGCTGACGTTTCCGTGCCCATTTGCCGAGATCGCGCCGCTCGCGACGACGCGCTGAGCCACATCGACAACCTGATCGACCAAGTCTTTGTCCAAGAGAGCTCTCCCTCGATGTCGGAACGAAACAACCCAGCGCGCACCCTATCGATGGAAGGCCCGCTCCGCTGGCTGCTGAGCACAAGGGGGGTCGCCGGCCGTCTCGCCGCCCGTCGTCGGTCTGCCCGGCCGGCGCGACTCGGTGAGCTTCCGATCAGTCGCCGCCCGGCACCTCAAGCCTGAGGGACGTTCAGCCACAGCGTCATGAACGAGCTGTTTCGACTGGCGTCATAGGCGCCGAACGGTTCGCTTGGCCGGAACCCGGCGCCCGCGTAGAGCGACCGGGTGGGCGCGAACGCCGCCATTGACCCCGTCTCCAAACTCACCTGGTGAAGTCCGCGGTGGCGGGCGACGCCAAGGAGGTGATCGAGCATGGCGCGGCCGACTCCGCGCCCACGGGCTGCCTCGGCGACGTGCATCGACTTGAGCTCCCCACGGTGATCATCGAGCTGCTTGAGAGCCCCGATGCCGAGCAGCTCACCGTTGACCCTGACGCTGAAGAACGTGATGGCCGGGTCGAGGAGACCGTCGACCTCGAGGGCGTGCACGTCCTCTGGCGGGCTGTGCGAGTTGGCGAAGGCGAGATGGCGCTGCAGGAGCGCACGGACATCCTCGGCCCGGGGGTCATCGATCGCGATCTCGAATTCAGCCACCGACGCCGCCTCCCGAGGGCGTCGGTGTCGGGGCCGTCGAGGAAGCCCGAGCACCTGTGACACCGTCCCGGGCGGACCCGAAAAGGAGGCCCCTCAGCATGACGCGTCTGCAAGAAGCTGCGAGCGCATCGGCCATGATATGCGCCGGCGTACCGGTCGAGGGCAACGGCGGTGGGCGCCCTCACCCAGAGGCGGCGGGAATGAAGTCGACCGTCACGCACGGCTCGTCGCCGACGACCCAAGCGTCGTGCCCAGCTGCCACGACGTGGGCGTCCCCTGGCCCGAATTCCAGCTCGACGCCGTCGTCCATTCGGACGTGGAGACGGCCGGACACGACGTAGGCGACGTGGTGACCCTGGCACGAGTCGGTGCCGACGAGCGGCTTGACGTCGGTCGACCAGCGCCAGCCGGGACGAAAGCTCGCCCGGGCAATCGTGGCGCCCGTCAGGTGCACGAGATGTAGCTCACCATTGTCGAAGCTGCGCTTCTCGTCCGGTGTGTCGAGGTTCTTGCCTTCACAGATCATGACGCCTCCTTCGCTTCGGCTCTTGGCCGTCATGATGATCGAGCGACGCCGCCGGCGCATCGGGGAAAGCACGTACCTCGCAGATTCCCCCCGGCTACGTGGTCCAACCGATGCGGGACGGGCACAACCGGCTGATGATGATCGCCATGGGCCGTCGTGCACGGGCCATGAGAGCAAAGGAGCCCAGCGATGAGCCTCAGAACACAGCCGGAAGCTGCCACGACACGAACAAGGAAGCGGTCGTGGCTGGCCCTCGATGTCATGGTGACGGAGCTCTCGAGCGGTTCGGGGGGACGCCCGGTCGTGGCCGAAGGGGTGCTGCCGGAGGGAGCATCGCCCCCCTTGCACGTGCACCACGATCTCGACGACAGCTTCTATCTGCTGGACGGCACGATGGTGCTGCGCTGCGGCGAGGAGGTGTGGATGGCCGGCCCCGGAGAATGGGTGCCGTTTCCCCGGGGGGTGCCACACACCTTCCGGGTCATGGGCGGCCCGGCCCGCGTCCTCATGGTGCACGGCAACGACAGCTTCATGGGCCTCGTGCGCGACCTCGGTCAATCGGCAGAGGAGCCCGGCTTCCCGCGGCCGACGGAGGCACCAAGCCTCGATGAGCTGAGCCGCGCGATGGCGGCTCATGACATCACGACGGTCGGACCCTGCATGGAGCAGGACGAGGCGGAGGCCCTCCTGGCGGCCCTCACCGGTCGAGCGGGAAGCGAGCACGTCAGTCGCTGGCTCGGCCCGACTGACGAACGGAATGGATCGGTCGGTTTACCCGGAGCGCCTTGTCAAGCTCGCGCCGTGAGTGCCGCGAGGGCTTCTACCGCCCCACTCGTGGGTGCGATCGCAACGAGCCCGCGGTAGAGCTGGACGATGGTGGCACGATCGAGGGTCCCGGTCCGGGCCCGGTCGCAATGTGCCGACTGGATGGCGGCCTCGAGCTGGAACCGTCCGAGCGGAGCGCCAAGCGTGTGTGCTCGCCGCAGGAGCGCTTCGCCCTCGGCGATGAGCGAGCGGTCCCACAGCCCGGTGTCCTGTTCGTCGAGGGGTGGCCACGGCGTACCCGTCCGTGCCGGTGCCCGAGACTGTGCGAGCGTGAGCAGCGCTGCGAGACCCCAGGCCTCCGGCTCGGTGTCGAGCAAGCTCGCCGTCAGCACGGCGAGCCACCGGGCCTCCTCGGCGATCGATTCGCGTATGCGCTCGTGCTGATCGAGCCAGTCGATTGCATAGGCGCCGTAGATGGCTTCGAGCACGGCGGGCAGCCGCGCCGGGAGGTCCGTCCGCGTCGGCACCTGAAACGGGATGCCGGTGTCGCGGATGCGGCGCTTTGCCCGGACCAGGCGCTGTGCCATGGCGGAGGGCTGCATCGCGAACACGCCAGCGATGCGATCCGCTTCGAAGCCGAGCACGACTTGGAGCATGAGCGGGGTACGCACGGCGGGGTCGATGGCGGGGTGGGCGCACGCGAACAGCAGCTCCAGCCGCTTGTCGGGGATGGCGTCCGGATCGGGATCGGCGAGCGTGGCGGCGACGCCGTCGTGAAGTGGCGCCGCCGTGCGCACGGCCGCCGAGGCGAACAGGTCGCGTATCCGGTTGCGGGCCACGGTCACGAGCCACCCTTCCGGGTTGTCAGGGACACCAGTCGTGGGCCACGTGCGCAGCGCCCGTTCGAAGGCGTCGGCGAGGGCGTCCTCGGCAAGGGTGATGTCCCGTGTCGACGCCGCCAGCAACGCCACGAGCCGGCCGTACGAGGCCCGCGCAGCACGTTCCGCGGCCGCGCCGGCCTCGCTGTCGGTCACTTGACCGGCTGCGCGCCCTGCCATGAGCCGTCCACGTAGCGGGTCGCGGTCGGTCGGATCTCGATGTGACCCCAAGACACCGATGGTGCCCGCCTCGCCCACTCGATGGCGGCGTCGAGGTCGGGGACATCGATGACGAACGTGCCGCCGAGTTGCTCTTTCGTGTCGGCGAACGGGCCATCCTGCACGACCAGCTCACCGGCAGCAAGCGTGACCGTGGTGGTGGCGTTCGACCGCTGCAGCACCTCGGCGCTCGCGAGCGCGCCTGCCTCTGCGAGGGCCTTCGCATACGCCTGGAACGCACGCATCCCCTCGGCGACGGCCTCGGGGCCGAGTTCCTCCGCGGTCGGCTCGGGATAGTGGAGTAAGAGGGTGTATCGCATGACTGCCGTCCTTCCGGGTCGCGTTTCGATTCTGACACCGAAGTGACGGGCGAAGAGCGGCGAAATCGACACGGATCTCGTCGCAGAGCCACATCGCCGTGAGACGCCACGAAGGAGGCGCCGGCGAGGGCGGCGCCGGGATACCGTCTCGCTGAGGATGAGCTCGGACGAAAGATGAGGCGATGACAGAGAACGAGATCACGGTCGAGACCGACGACGGGCGGATGCGGGTGTTCCTCGCTCACCCGGACAGTGGAGGGCCGTTTCCGGTCGCCGTGCTGTACATGGACGGTGTCGGCTACCGCGAGCAGGTGAAGGCGAACGCTCGCCGCTTTGCCGCCGACGGCTACTTCTGTGTGGCCCCCGACCTGTTCTACCGTTTCGGCGACGACGTCACCTTCGATGTCTCCCAGATGGGAGACCCTGGCTTCCGTGAGCGTTTGATCAGCCTCATCGGCGGCTTGAAGCCGCAGATGGTTGCCGCCGATACCCAGGCGCTGCTCAGGGCGGTTGCCAACGACCCCGCAGCAGCGGCCGGGCCGAAGGTGTGTGTCGGCTACTGCATGGGCGCCCGGATGGCACTGCACGTGGCAGCCACGCTGCCGGACGAGTTCGTTGCCGCCGCCGGGATACACCCGGGCGCCCTCGTCACCGAGGCGCCGGACTCGCCGCATCACGACCTCGCCGGCGTACGCGGCGAGCTCTACTTTGCTTTCGCCGAAAACGACCAGTCCGCCACTTCTGAGGTCGTCGACCGCTTTCGCACGGAGTTGGAGCTGCAAGGCGTCCGCGGGGACGTGGAGCGGCTGTCCGGCACATCGCACGGCTTCGCCATGGCCGACCTCCCCGTGTACGACGAAGGGGCGGCCGAGCACCACTTCGAACGAACATTGGCGCTGTGGCGGCGGAACCTCGCCCAGGAGACGGTCCGAGCCTGAGTCGCTGCCTTTGGATCGAGCGCAACTCAAATGCCGGAGCGCGGTCGTTGCCGGCAGAGGACCGACCTCATCGGCGCCCCTGCATCATGCAGCACCAGTCATTCCCGGCCCGAGCGCAACACCGACCTGGTCAGGCTCGATGGCCATTCGGCATTCGCTGCAAACGAGTTGCTGCTCGACGTCGCCGCCGCAGTCGACATGTCGGTAGATGATCGGGCGTCCGTTTGGCGCCGCCCAGCGATCCCCCCAATGGGTCAGGGCGATGATCACGGGGACAAGATCTTGTCCCTTCTCCGTCAAGCGGTACTCCTGGTAGGCCGAGCCGCCTGAAGAGAAGCGCTCCATGATCCCCGCTTCGACGAACCCGTCGAGCCGGGCTGCAAGTATGTTCCTGGCCAGGCCGAGGCGCCGAGCGAAGTCGCTGAAGCGGGTGACCCCGGCGAAGAGGGCGTCCCTGACGATCAGCAGGCTCCAGCGCTCACCCACCACCTCGAGGGCGCGGGCCGCCGAACAGACCTGGTCCTCGTAGCTGTTGCCGAGCATGCATCTGATCCTAACATTTCTGGTTGCATCATGCGACCGACCGTGTTACGCTCCTCCGGTTGCGTGACGCAACCAGAATGGAGGACCGGAGACATGACGAGTCAGAGCTTCAGCACCACCTTCCTGGTCGATCAGAGCCCCGAGGAGGCATTCGCCGCCATCGCCAACGTGCGGGGCTGGTGGTCGGGACAGATCGAGGGATCCACCGACGAACCCGGCGCCGAGTTCACCTATCGCTACCAGGAC
>JBKQSP010000036.1:0-56389 GCA_052143575.1 Acidimicrobiales bacterium | reverse complement strand
CCTCGCCCTCACGTGGGGCGAGGAGCCGTGGCGCTTCGAGCTGACACAAGAGGATGAGGGTTGCCTTCTCGTCTTCACGCACAGCTTCGAGAACCGGGCGAGCGCTCCGCGCTCGGCGGCCGGATGGACCGTCTGCATCGACGCCCTGGTCGCGCTTGTCGACGGCGCGACACCCGGCAACGAGGCGTGGGTTACCTATCTCGCGCGCTACTTTTACGAGCTCGGGTCAGATGGTGTCCTCACTCGCGCCGGTGAGTCAGCGGTGCTCCGGTTCGAGCGCCTGCTCGACCATCCTGTCGATGAGGTGTGGCGTGCCCTCACCGAGCCTGACCGCCTGCGGCACTGGCTGGCAGATGTCGTCATCGACGCCAGGCAAGGTGGTCGCATCGAGCTACGCCTCGGCCAACCCGCCGGCTACGAGGTCACCGGTGTCGTGACGCGCGTCGATCCTCCCAAAGTGCTCGACTACACCTGGACGAGTCCCGGCGAGCCCGACGGCGTCGTCAAATGGCAGCTGATCCCAGCAGGCGATCGCTGCATCCTCCTGTTCACCCACACGCTGCAGGGCCACTGGAACGAGGCAGGCACCTTGGCGGCGTGGCATGTACATCTCGCCCTCTTGGCGACGTCGCTCGCCGGCCTGCCGACGTGGCCCTTCCCCGACGCTCGCTGGAAGGAACTCCACGACAGCTACTCCGGCGCCACCCGTCCGGCCTCTCGGTAGGAGCCAGCGGTGTTGGTGCTCACACCGCGTGTGTTCCGCCCTCAGGATCGAGGCGGGCTGTATTTCACGCTCGTGCCGGCAGCCTTGTCGATCTCGTCGGCAGTGAGCAGCGCCGTCGTGGTGACGATCGCACCCCCACCGGCCGTAACGGTCAGGGCGAGGGCAGCCGCCGCCGCGTTGCTTGGGAGATCGGCGATCAAGAAAACGTCAGTCGAGCCGAAGGCAAAGTGAAACGACTCGACCTTGCCGCCGGCGCTCTTCACCGCAGCCGCGGCGGCAGCCTTGCGAGCTGATCCCCCGTGTGCGATAACGCCTTTGACGCCGTCCAGCGTGTAGTTCACCTGCAGCAGGTACTTGGGCACAGACCCTCCTTTTGTTCAAGGTCCTGAGTATGGCCCAAACGTCAGGCTCGTGCGCCGAGGAGTGCGGCGGCGCGAGGCGCAGCCGTCAGTGAGGCGATGACGGGCGCCCGACGCGACCGCGCCTAATGCGGCAACGACAAGCGCAGTACCGCCGAAGCGATGCACCCTGTGACGCCGTTCTCGGAATCAGCCGCCTCGAAGACGGCATCGCGCGCTGTCGTGGACAGCTACCAGGCAAGCACTGACGCCAGCAACAGTATGGGACACTTCCCTTCGTGCGTAGCTTCCTCCTTGTGGCTGCAGCTGTGCTGCTTGTGGTCGGTGCAGCCGTTGGCATCACGGCGGCCACCACTTCGGCTTCTCCGCCAACAACCTGCTACTCGGTTCGGTTGTGCTCCGAGGAAGCGTCGGTTTTTGGTTTCGGTGAACCCGTGTTCGTCCCCCGCGATAGCACCCTGAGATTCGTCGCCGGCGGTTTCTCACGTACGAGCGCTCTCGATGTAGCACAGCCGCGCTGGTTCCTCGACCTTTTGTTCGACGATTCCCGAACGAAGAGCCCGCTCGTCTGGATAGCGACTCCTTGGCTCGACACGCCCGTTCCCGTCTGCCTCCGCTCGTCCCAACAAGCGCCCTCCCGTTCCTCCAACGGCGTGACGGTGTGCGCCTACACCGGTGACGCGGCGGTGGGCTTCTGGACGCACCACGTCCAGTACGTCGCATACGTCTTGCTCAACTCCCTGCCTCCGGGGATTGAACCCTCGGTGCTGGCGTGGTTGGTGAGAGAAGCGAGCGATAGCTCCCCACTGAGCTGACAGGGCACCTTCAGGCCCGATTGACCGTCGGGGCGTCGGAAGACCTTCAGGGTGTGGAGGTACGTACAAGCAACGCAGGAAGATCGTCGTCACGCCGGAGGCTGCCAGCCGGTACGGGTGATCTCCAGGTATTGGCGTGCCCCACGGCCGCCAGCCTTCCAGGTGGCAAAGCGGGGACGCGCCACCTTTGGCGGAGCCCGACGACTTAGCTTAGGCTTCTGCGGTGACACGGACGCTCGTCGGCTATCCCGAAGACGGTATGCCTCGTCGATGACGCGACCAAACTACCTACGCCGATCGACCGAGCCTCGCCGGGTACCTGCGAGAGGTTCGCAACGAACTCGCGAAGGTGGCCTGGCCAGCATGAGCCGACGTGCTCAAGTACACCACCGTGGTGTTCAGCACCGTGGTCCTCGTGACGGCTGTCGTGTTCGGGCTGGATGCGGGTTTCGCCAAGCTCGTGTTGCAGCTGTTCACTCGCTGATCGGGCAATAACCCTGGTCGTAGGCGGGTGATGCTGACAGCCTCACCAGTGAGCACCGGCATCCTCGTCGGCCGACATAACGCAGACTTGAAAGTCGGCGAACGTGCGGCCGTTCCTCGAAGTTGGGACCGGCGGGACCTCAGACGCGGGCGCAGCAAGGACCGCTCTGGGCGAGCTCACCATCCCGCGTTCCAGTGGACGCGGGACGGAGTCACGGTGACCCTTCCACGGGGACCATGGGTAAACTGATCTTTAGTGGCTGATGGCTGGGCACGTTCTGGAGTACGCCCGCCGAGTGGACGGCGCCGCGGCGGGCATACGGCCTTCGCGCAGGTCTTCCTCGTTGTCTTCGTTGGCGTCCTATTCGCGCCACAGGTCGGAGCCATGGCCACTCCAGGCGCCTACAAGGACGCGAGCCCCGTTCAGCTGAGCGCCATCTCGTGTGTGTCGAAGACGGACTGCGTGGCGGTGGGATCGTCCGGCCCGAACGCCACATGGAAGACACTGGCCGAGAGATGGAACGGGGTCGCGTGGACGATCGAACCGACCCCCGACCCGACGGGTGCAACGAGGTCGTGGCTCAACGGAGTTTCCTGCAGCTCGGCCTCGGCCTGTATGGCGGTCGGGTCCTCGTCCGCCGGCACCCTTGCCGAACGCTGGGACGGCAGAGCTTGGCTGCTCACCACCACGGCCAAGCTCCCCATCGATGAGCTCAGCCAGTTGAAGAGCGTGTCGTGCGTCGCTGCCAAGGCGTGCACGGCCGTCGGCTGGAGCGAGAACTACAGCACGGAGTACCAGCTCACCCTCGCCGAACGTTGGAACGGCGCAGCCTGGCAGCTGCAGACGACGCGCAACGCTGCGACTGACTCGTACGAAAACGCCTTTGAAGCAGTCGCCTGCCGGACGTCGACGGCTTGCCTCGCCGTCGGGGACCTGTCGGGCGAGAGCCTCATCGAGCGATGGAACGGAGGAGCGTGGTACCGCCACAAGCCACTCCTGATTCCAAGCGTCGGTGAGTTGTGGGGCGTGTCGTGCACCGCCGCCAAAACCTGCACGGTCGTTGGTAACTCGATCGTCGGACTCGCCGCAGCTGCCAGGTGGAACGGGACCACCTGGACGATCGAGGCGACGCCTCGGGTCGGAGCCGCCGAGGTAAGTCTCCTTGCCGTCTCCTGTACGTCGACCACCTTCTGCGAGGCAGTCGGATGGCGTACGACCGCTCAAAGCGAGCTGCCCCTGCTCGAGTACTGGAACGGCGTGCGTTGGGTCATGCAGAGGACTCCGAGTCGATCTCCAAGCGGTGACCTGCGGGCGGTCTCCTGCACAAGCCCAAGCGACTGCGTCGCCGTCGGAGGGAGCGGGTCCGAAGCGTGGAACGGCAAGGAGTGGGGACTGCTGCCTGCGGCGAAATCGTAGCCGTTCCCCCGGGGCACCCCACTAGGCGTGGTTGCTTCGCGCCGTCAGATGCACGCTCACCGCTGGCCTTGGCGGCGGCGCCGAAAACGGAGGAGACGGCCACCGATGGCCCGAGCGAACGCGATGCCGGCGAGGGGCGTGATGCCCGCGTACTCGTCTGGAGCATCCGCCATCGGCCATGCGGCTTCCCCACTCACGTCACCGCGGCCTGACAGCGGCGGCGGCCGGCGCTTGCGTTGCCTGATCCCTTTTGAACCCATTGAGGCACATTCTGCACCAGCGTTCGCCGACACCGCAGACTGGTCCCAGGTTGCAGCCGGTCCGGGGTCGTTGGCGTCAACTCAGCGTTTCATGGTCAGGCTCCAGGTATCTGCTGGAGTGCGTGGGTCCCCCCCGTAAAGAATGACCTCACTCGTCGCTCGCACGAAGCACAGCTCAGGCATCGTCCTCCTGCCCGGTGGTCCGCCGGGGCTGAGTTTCTCGTGCCACCGCTCGCCATCCCAGACCCACAAGCCCATTGCGTCCTTGGATCGTTCTCGACTCGAGGGTATTCCGCCGTACCGCGCCACGAGTCGGGAAACCGGGTCGTACGCCCATCCTCCGAGCTCGCCGGGTGGACTCACGGTGTTACGGCTCAGGAGACGCCACTCGCCTTCCCGGAGAAGCCAGACGTCGTCGAGCATCCGCGGCGGGAAGCCGCTCGAACCGCCGAGCAGAATGAGACCCTCCAGTTCGGAGTCCCAGTAAAGGAGCCCGCCGAGGCGACCCGGTGGCGATTCTCATGGATGTAGTTCACGCCACTCGCCGCTAACACCTGGCGAGCCGAGCACGAAGACGACGGCATGGGCTGCGTCGCCGTTCCTCCAGACGACCTCAAGATGATGGAGGAGACAGAAGACCCCGACGATCTGCGCGCAGTCGTCGAGCGGATCATCCTGGCGGACCGCGCCATCAAGGAGCGGGTGCCTTCATGAGTACGACTCGTTCCCAGCTGTATCGGTTCGCAAGGGACCTCGGCAATGTTGAGGCCGTCGAGCACGGTTACAAGCGAGGCGGGCTCTCTGGAGCGGCAGGTGGCGCGGGCGAGCGCGAGGTGCGGCGCGTTATCTATCGGGAGGGCAACCGCCAGATCAACCATTTCGTGCGGGCGGTGGGCCTCGGGCCGAGGCGGCGCTGAGACCGAGAGCCTTGACAGAGCGTGCGCGGATAGGCAGGCCCAGATGGCCGAATCCGGCGCGGTTACGCATTGAGCTTGGCTTCACAAGCCCGCTCGAGACGTCCTGATCTGTCCCCCTCGATCGATACCGACAGCCTGGCGGCTTCCCGAGGCCATCTTGCGGCGTGTCACAAACCGTGGGTGTGGTTCGTCTTCTCCTAATTGAGATGATGGGTGAGCTCATGGGACCATCGCCACCCCGGCATGTACGCGTCCGAGAGGCTTGGAAGTCAGACCGCCCCTATCTCCTCGCCGTCGCGGCGGGGATGCTCCGCCGAGCCTCCGGCGCCGAGGACATCGTGCAGGAGGCATTCGCCCGCCTATCCTCCGCCTCTGTCGAAGACATCGACGATCTGCGCGGATGGCTCGTCGTCGTGGTCCGCCGAATATGCCTCGACCGGCTCGCCTCGGCTGACGCCCGCCTTACGACTGCAACCGCGGTCCCTCTCGAGACTTCACAGCCAAGCACCGATCCTTCAGATCGGCTCACCCTTGACGACGAGGTTCGCCAAGCGCTGGCCATCGTGGTAGAGCGCCTCTCGCCGGGTGAGCGCACGTCGTTCATCCTCCACGACATCTTCGGCTTCCCCTTCGAAGCCATCGCCAAGCTCGTCGGTCGCACTCCGGCTGCTTGTCGCCAGCTGGCCCGTCGGGCGCGCCTTTCGATTCGCTCGGGATCCTTCGACGCAGAGTCGTCGGAGACGGCCCGGGTGCAAGAGATGTCGGAGCTCACTGAACGGTTCATTGCCGCCTGCGAAGGTGGCGATGTTCGGGAGCTGGTTAACCTGCTCGACCCCGATGTCGTCGGACATGCCATGGTGATCGGGCTGCCCCCGCAGCCGCCCGTGCGAGGCGCCGACGCGGTCGCGCAGAGCTTCATGTACCGCTTCGGCCCGGATTCCGGCGTCGTGCTGGAGCCCTTCTCGTTGGAGGAGCAGCCCGCGCTGATTGCCTGCCAGGAGGGACGGGTCGTGGCCGTGTTGCGCCTCGACGAGCACGAGGGACGGGCCCGCGACCTGGAGGCTCTCGCCTGGGTCTTTTCGCCCAAGCCTCGCTGAGTCTTTGAGGAGGACCATGCAGACCTCTGGCTTTCGGGCGATGTCGAGATTGCTGGTCTTTGGCCTGGTGGTGGTCGTCGCCCTCGCTGCCGCCAACGTCAGCATTCCCAAGGGGCGGTCGTCATCCAAGAATTGGCACTTCGCACTTGCTCACCCGACGGTCCTCCTCCATATTGTGATCGCGTCGATCGTCGTGATCTTCGCCCTCGGTCTCGTCGTACGTTGCGCTACGAGCCGCAATCGCCGCTGGATCGCGCTATCGGCGATCGGGTTGGCCTTTCTCCTGCTGGAGTGGGCCATGGGGGGCGACTACGTCGCCACGCTGAGCAGAGGATCGCTCACCGGGATGAGTCTCGGGTGGCTCGGTGCCGTTGTCACCACGGGGCGGGATGGCGCCTGAGCAGTCGGGAGCTCCTCGTTTCCGAAAAGGGGACGGACTCCTCATAGGGGGGAAGGTGCCGGACCTCTTCGACGATCTCGTCGGCGGCCTTGTGCATTACTGGGAGTAGGGCAATGCCTTCCCCGCCCCTACCACGGCCATCGCCTCCCCCAGGTTCACCCACGGCCGTTGGGTTGCTTGTAGCGTTGGGCGAACTGGCAGAGTTCTCTGTTCCTGTCGTGGCGCATGAGGCGGCAGGGGTTACTCCATGATCGGTGGGAGTCTCTAGATGGTGGACGAAGACGAGGTCATCGCTCGATATCTCGGTGGCGGGGGCGCGGGTCGTGTCTCCCGTCGAATGAAGCGTGACACCTTCGAGCTCTCCTTGGAGGCGGATGGCAACCCGGTGCAGGTATTCGTCCAGGCGCAAGAAGCGCTCCGCCGCTGCGGGGAGATCATCGAGGTCGACGAGTCGAGCAACCGGGTGTTCGGTGTGGTCGAGTCTGGCACCGGAGGCCTGAATCCAGCGGTCGTGACCGTCACCGTGGGCGGTAGTGGTCGGGTGACGGTCCGCGGAGTGGCGGCCGAAGGGCTCATCAAACAGCACGCCGGCGAGAAGGCCGCCCGCACGGTCGCGGCGGCCTTCGAGCTGACATGAGAAGGTGCTGCCGACCTCTACAACGCGGTCTTCCCCCTGTTCGGACCTTTGAGGTAGGCCAAGGCTGCTGGTCTTCAGCAGAGATAGTGCGGTTGACGAGGCGTTGAGCCAGAGCTGACTTCAGAAGTCACGTTCTTGACCACGGGCGTACAGTGGAGAACCGATGCCGATCCGCCCTGGCTCACGTGACGTCGATGCCGGTAGCACCCCACCCATCAGGCGCTCCCGCAGGGCCGGCTTACTGACCGGGGCGACGGTGTCATTGGCCGCTTTGGCCCTCTATGGCGGGGGCGTCGGGACGGCGGTGTCGGGAGGTCCCCCGGTGGCCTCAGCGCAAACCTCTGTGCACTTGTACGTCGCCACCAACGGCACCACCCGTACCTGCAGCGCTCCCGGCACCGCCGCCTGTTCGAGCGTGCAAGACGCCATCAACGCCGCTGAGGGCGCCGGCTACGACGGCGACGAGGTCACCATCGACGTGGCCGCAGGCACTTACACCGAGAACGACACCATCGACGACACCTCGATTTCCTCGCTCGCCATCGTCGGGGCTGGTGCCTCGGCCTCGACGGTGAACGCGGATGGCAACGGCACGGTGTTCAGCATGGACGGCTCCCCCGGCGCTATCTCCATCAGTGGTGTGACCATTACCGGTGGATTCTCGGATGGCTACGCCGGCGGCATCTACAACGCCGGCGGGACGCTCACCCTCACCGACGACACCGTGTCCAACGACTACGCCGGTTCCGGCGGCGGCATCTACAACGACCTCGGGACGCTCACCCTTCTCGACGACACCGTGTCCGACGACACCGCATACTCCGGCGTCGGCGGCGGCATCTACACCGACGGCGGGACGATGAGGCTCACCGACGACGCCTTGTCCGACGACAACGCCAGCCGGGGCGGCGGCATCTACAACGACCTCGGGACGCTCACCCTTCTCGACGACACCGTGTCCGACGACAACGCATTCTCCGAGGAGGCTGGTGGTGGTGGCGGCATCTACACCGCCAGCGGGACTGCCACCCTCACCGACGACACGTTGTCCAACGACCACTCGTCCTCCTCCGGCGGCGGCGTCTATTCGCTATCCCCCTTGTCGGGAAGGGTGACCCTCACTGACGACACCCTCGCCAACGACAGCGCACCCGCGGGCGGCGGCATCTATAGCCAGGTCTCCCAGTCGCTCAATATGAGGGTCGCCAACTCCATCCTCGACGCGGCCGGCTGCGGTGGGCTTCCCATCACCGACGGGGGCTACAACGTGGAGTCTGACGACTCCTGCGGCTTCGGGTCGAGCGACGTCGTGGACAGCTCGAACATAGACCTCGCGTCGGAGCTGGCCGCCAACGGCTCGAGTGGCCCCGAGACGGTGGCCATCACCTCGTCCAGCTCGGCCCACGACGAAGTGCCGAAGAGCGCATGCACCACGACCACCGACGAGCGAGGCGATGCTCGCCCCGGGCTGACCGGGCAGACGAGCTGTGACGCCGGGGCCTTCGAACTCCAGAGCCTCGTCCAGGGGTCGCCCACCTCGGCCACGACCAGTTACGGCAAGGCATACACCGAACGGCTCAGGGTCACCAACGCCGCCGAGACGGTCAGCTACACGACGACGGGTGGGACCTCGCCGGTGAGGGTGTCCTCTGCGGGGGCCGTGAGCGTCCCAGCTACGACCCCGGCCGGGACCTACACGGTGTCAGGGGCCGACTCCGACGCCCTGGGCGAGTCCGGGACGTGGGCCTTCAGCGTGACGGTGGCCAAGGCAGCAACGAAGCTCACGGCCTCAGCGGCGACGGTGACGGGGGCTTCTGTGAAACTGAGCGCCGACTTGACCTCGGCGGTGACGAGGGCAGGCATTGCCAGGCAAGCAGTTTCCTTCACGCTTGCATCGAGGAAGGGTAAGTGCTCGGCCAAGACCAACGCCAAGGGTGTGGCCACCTGCAGCGTGCGCCTCGGGGCAGGCCACCCGGCCCCGCCGAGCTTCTCGGCCTCGTTCGCCGGTTCGTCGGACTATCGCCCCAGCAGTGCTACCGGCAAGGTGAAAAAGGGAGCCCAGCCTGAAGCGAACCAGCACACCGCACTTGGTCAGCTGAAGAAAGAGTAGGAAGGGCGGAGAGAGCCGGTGCGGGTCTCGATGGGACACGCCCGGCCGTCGCCATGGTCAACGCCATCTTCGCCTACGTCCTAGCTGGCGCCCAGTCTGCGGGACTAGTCACGCCTCGTCAGCACTCCACATCCCTGCCCCACGTTCCCCCGCATGCTGGACCGCCCCGTGTGTGCGCCGACAGCCCCTCCGTTTCCGCGCCCTCCTCAACCCGCAGCCTTCGGGGTCCCCCCTCGCTCCCTCTTGCCTCCCGCCCGGGTGGGTGGCCCCTCGGCCTTTCCCTCTCCCCCCGGTCCCTGTCCCCCGTCTCTGGGTCTCCAGTCCCCTCCGTCTCTCCCTCCTCACCGAATGAGGGGTCGCCGTCGGCTCATCGCCTACTACTTCATGTGGCATGGCGGTCATCTCGCCGCCGAGCAGTGCGAGGGCTGCACGACCCGGTAGCGGAGCTGTCCTACCTGCACTCCCGCGACATCACCTACGCCGTCCAGTGCCCGGGCCCCCTGCGACAGAGCGCCCGACACCGCGGACTTCAGACGTACCGGACGAAACGGCGAGGAGTGGAGGCGATGGACTACAGCTACGGCCTCATGGACCTCGGGGCGTACGGCCGCCAGGAAGCCTGGGAGGACTCGCCGGCGAGCTGGCCGCGAGGACGCTCGAACACACGGACCGACGCCGGCTCGCCCGCTTGGACACCGGTGTCGACGTGGCCGGGCGGCCGTCCATACCACGCCGGCTTAGAGCGTTCGGGATCCCTTGCCTTCGATGGAGGCGAATCCATGATCGCTCCACTCCAGGTCCAGGTGTCGCCGTACGCACCTTCCATTGGCATCATCCCTGAGGCGCCGCCGAACTAGACGGCGCAGTCGGCGGGCGGGTAGTAAGCCATCGCTGCGTGGTATCGGGTTCGAGGAGCACGACGATTCCGGTCTTGGTGCCAGTGCACTCCATCCCAGACCCACGTGGTTCCCGCTTTCGAGGTCGGGCGTCCGTAGTAACGATGGCCTGAGCCGAAGATCACCAGGTCATGGCCGACGGCCGCAGCGACAGCGTTCATCAGATCAGGACCCTCGCCCTGGGGACACACCTGTATCCACCGCCGCCCGTCGAAACGCCATGCGTCCAAGCAATCGATCTCATTGGTTCCTCCACCGACGAGAAGAGCGCCCCCGGTGATCGGATCCTCTACGAACACCGCGCACAATCTGGACGGTGGCTGAGCTTCTGGCTCGACTTGTCTCCAGGAGATCTCTGGGGACAGCCTTTCCTCAAATCGTGCGGTTTGCCTGACGACCTCGTTGTTCGTCGTCACCGACCGACTGTCTGGCGGCAGATCGAACTCGAGCGCCCAGAGTGATCCTCACATGTGTGCTGACTTGGACTTCTTTCCAACGCCGTCCGGTCAAATGCGGCCTCCTCCAGCCGAAACTAGGGAGGCGAGCTTCGAAGAACTAACCATCTTTTAGTGAGATGGTCACTCCCGAGGGTCCATCGGGAGGAGTCGACACCGGACCCGCTCCCCCGTCATGACGACGACTGCCCTCCTAGCAGGCACTTCGGGGACGTTCAGTTTGGAGCAGCCGAGGGCACGTATTGCTCTGGCCGGGGCGAGTCTCCTTTGATCACACGAGCGGGTCGAACATGATCTCCCGGACCTCCTGTGCGCAGCGGCAGGCGACGGCGAACTTGGCAGCCCACTCCAGTGCCTCTTCGCGTGAGGGCACGTCGACGATCGCGAACCCGCCGATAACAGCCTTGGTCTCCGGGTACGGGCGGTCGGTGACCTTCCCGTCGGCGGCCACGATGCTCGGCCGCTGGCTCTCCAGCCCGCCGCCGAAGACCCACACCCCTGTCTCCTGGGCCGCCCGGACCACCTCGTGTGCGGCCTCGCCCACCGCGGGCAGCTCCTCCTCGGGGAAGGTCATCGCGCCATCATCGAACGAGATTAGGTACTTCGTCATCCCATGACCCTCACCTTCCAACGATGGGAAAATCTACTTCCGAGGAATGAAACCCCTAGAGCACTGCCCCCGACCGCAGGTAGCGGGTCCGAAATTTGGCGAAGCCGGCGACCGGCCTACCCAGACCAGGGCTCGGGCCAACCCTGCCGCTCCGGACTGGGGTTGCCCTTGTAGGCCAAGCGAGCGAACATACCTCTGGTCAGTTCCCAATCCATCGAGCGAGGGTCTACGAGGGGTGTCGATATGCCGAAGGCCTACTGGATCGGCCAGTACTCCGAAGTCCATGACGCCGACAAGTTGGCTGCGTACGCAGTGCTCGCGGGTCCGGCACTCGAAGCAGCCGGCGGCCGCTTCCTCGCGCGAGGTGTTGCCGCCTACGCGTTCGAGAGCGGGAAGCTCGAGCGGACGGTCGTGATCGAATTCGCGAACGTCGAGGCCGCGCATGCGGCTCATGAGAGCGCTGCCTACAAGGAAGCGCTCGCCGCGCTCGACGGTGGAGTCACCCGCGAGATCCGGATCGTCGAAGGCCTCGGATAGCGCAGGGTCATCGCTCTCGAAGCACTGAGGTGCTGACAAGTTCAAAGGCTGTTCTCAAGACTCGCGACGCGCTGATGGGCGCCCGCGCTGCCGGCTACGAAGCCTCAGGAGTAGCCCCCGTGGTACCAAACGCACTCCCCGCAGTTCACCTCCCGCCCGACGACTGCGAAGCCCCGTCCCCGCGCGGCCCTGGCCGGCCACCCGCAACCAAGCGAGGCTGGATGCAGGTCACTGTTGAGAGCTAGCGAATGTGCACGCCGGAGATGCTGCGGGCGACGATGAGTCGCTGGATTTCGGAGGTCCCTTCGAAGATCGTGTAGATCTTCGAGTCGCGGTGCCAGCGCTCCACGGGGTAGTCACGGACGTAGCCGTGGCCGCCCAGGATCTGGATTGCCTGCTCGGTCACCCACACGGCCGTCTCGCCGGCGAAGAGCTTCGACATGGACCCTTCGCCCGCCGTGTACGGCTTGCCGTTCGCACCCATCCAGGCGGCGCGCTGGTACAGCAACCGGGCGGCGTCGATCTGCGTGCGCATGTCGGCCAGCTTGAAGGCGATTGCCTGGTGCTCGATGATCGGCTTGCCGAAGGTGTGGCGCACCTTGGCGTAGTCGAGGGCGAACTCGTAGGCGGCCCGCGCGATGCCGACCGCTTGGGCAGCCACCGTCGGGCGGCTGGCTTCGAAGGTCGCCATCGCCGCCTGCCCCTTGGAGCTGCTGCCGGCTCGGGCACGCGCCAGGCGCTCGTCCAGCTTCTCCTTGCCTCCGAGCAGACACGATCCGGGCACCTTCACGTTGTGCAGCACGACCTCGGCCGTGTGGGAGGCGCGGATGCCCATCTTCTGAAACTTCTGCCCCATCTCGAGGCCGGCCGTCTTCGGAGGGACGACGAAACTCGCCTGCCCGCGCGACCCCAGCCCGGGATCGACGCTGGCGACCACGACGTGCACATCGGCGATCCCGCCGTTCGTGATCCAGGTCTTCGTGCCGTTCAGCGTCCAGGTGTCTGAGGCCTCGTCGTAGACGGCGCGCGTCTTCAGCTGGCTGACGTCGGAGCCGGCGTCAGGCTCCGAGACGCAGAAAGCGGCCAGGCGCAAGTCGCCGGGGCTGCCGAAGCATTGCGGCGCCCACTCGCCGATCTGCTCGGGGGTGCCGTTGGCGACAAGGCCGGCAAGGCCGAGCGTGGAGCCGAAGATCGCCAGGGCGATGCCGGCGTCGCCCCACGACAGCTCCTCGTTGACGGCGGGCAGCAGCTGCCCGGTCTCGTCACCGAAGCAGTTCGCCACGAAATCGAACGAATACAGCCCGATCCGGGCGGCCTCTTCGATGATGGGCCACGGCGTCTCTTCGCGCTCGTCCCACTCGTGAGCCGCGGGCCGGACCACGTTCTCGGCGAAGTCGTGCACCCATTTGATCACCTGGAGCTGGTCCTCATTCAGCTCGAGTGAGAAATCGCCCATCGCTTTTCACCTCGTCTTCCCACGGCGCAATGTCCGTGGCATGGCAGGCCGGATAGTGGGACGTGTGGTGCCGGCCGCCGTTCTGACCGCCGGGTAACCTACGCTAGCGATAGTTTACCAAGCCCGGCCTCGGATGTGGCGCCACGTCATCGGACGACGTTGGCACAGCGAACGTCGTCCCACGGGCGCGAACCGCCGACTCGTGAGAAGAGTTGGAGACATTGCCCCGCGTCCGACCACACGAGATGGTTGGTCGGGGGGCGACACCGGGGTACCCGGCGCTGAGAGCTAGTGGAAGAGTCCTACAGCGAGCGAACGTTCGCCGCCTGGAGGCCCTTCTGGCCCTCCTGGACGTCGAACTCGACCTCCTGTCCCTCCGTGAGGGTGCGATAACCCTGCATCTGGATCGATGAGTGGTGGACGAAAACGTCCGCTCCGTCTGACTGCGAGATGAAGCCGTAGCCCTTCTCCGCGTTGAACCATTTCACTACTCCGGTCGCCACGGTGGCGATCCCCCTTGCACTCGTGATTACTGCTATTGCCGAGCTGTCTGCCCTCAGTCCCGATCATGCCCCGACGCCCGGTAGAGGTCGCCGGCACGCCGGACTCCCCCTCTGGCTCAGAGTGATCGGTCGCGGAGGGCCGATTGCTCGTTTCGGAGGCTAGCAGAGGTTGCGTGCGAGCTCACAAGAGAATGTCCGCCTAATCTGCCAGCCATGGATCGGGTGGCGCGCGTCGCCGTCGTCATCCCCTGCCGCGACGAGCAGGAGACGGTCGCAGAAGTCGTACGAGGGTTCTCCGAAGCCGTGCCGGGCGCCACGGTCTACGTGTTCGACAACGCCTCGAGCGACGACACGATCGCGCGGGCCGAGGCTGCCGGTGCCACCGTCCGGAAGGTGTTCCTCCCCGGCAAGGGCAACGTCGTGCGGCGGATGTTCGCCGACGTCGAAGCCGATTGCTACATCCTCGTCGACGGCGACGGAACCTACGACCCGGCGCTCGCCCCTCAGATGGTCGAGCTCGTCTCTGCCGGCTACGACCTCGTCAACGTCGCCCGCGTGCCCTCCGGAGACAACGTCCTCCGGCCGGGCCACGCCCTCGGCAACCAGCTGCTCGGGGGTCTGCTCGGGAAGCTCTTCGGACGGCGAATGGGGGACGTGCTCTCGGGCTACAAGGCGTGCTCGCGCCGGCTGGTGAAGTCGTTCCCGATCCTCTCGGGGGGCTTCGAGATCGAGACGGAGCTCATGGTGCACGCCCTCGAGCTCAACGTCAGCTCGGTGGAGATCCCGGGCGCCTATACCGAGCGCCACCCCGGTTCGGCAAGCAAGCTCGGCACGTGGAGCGACGGTGTGCGCATCCTGAGGGCGATCGTCGGTTTGGCGCGTCAGTCGAGGCCTTTGGCGTTCTTCTCGCTGCAAGCCGCCGTCCTTGCTCTCCTCGGCGTCGCCCTCGGCATCCCGCTGCTCATCACGTTCCTGCACACGCACCAAGTACCGAGGCTCCCGACGGCCGTCATCGTCACCGGGCTGGAAGTGCTCGCGGCGCTGTCGCTGACGGCCGGCCTCGTCCTCGACACCGTCACGCGGGGTCGCCGGGAGCAACGCCTCCTTGCCTTTCTCGCCATGCCGGGACCACTCGCCTCGCCCGCGGCGGCGGCCGGCGACGGCGAGCTGCGCCGCCAGCTCGGCTCAGCCGGCTCTGGCGAATCCGCCGGGCCGTGCGGCCCCGCCGGCACGACCGACGCCGCCATCCCGGCCAGCCCCACCCGTCCCGCCGTCATCGTGCCGGTCGAGCGGAGGGTGGCGCCTGAGCCGTTCGTCACCGAACGGCGGGGCCACTGAGCCGTCAGCGATAGACCCGGGTGCCGCCGGGCGTGTCCTCCACGCGATAGCCGGCGGCCTCGATCTCGGAGCGCAACCGGTCGGCTGCCGCCCAGTCCCGTGCCCCTCTCGCCTCGTCTCGATGGCGGGCCATCTGGACGATCTCGTCGGGCACGCTGGTGGCTCCGGCGGCGAGGATGCCGACGGCCTCGAAGCCGCGCAGGGCTGCTCGCCCGCGAGCCGCTCCCCCCGCGCCGTCGCCACGGTCGAGCGCTGAGTTGGCGGCCGTCACGGCAGCAAAGAGCGAGGCGATCGCCTGAGGCGTCGACAAGTCGTTGTCCATATGGGTGCGGAACTCCTTCGTCACCGCGTCGCCGGCCTCCGAGGCGGCTGCCGGGCCGGCAACCTCGAGAGAGCCGGCCTCATCGAGCCGCCGAGCGAGGGCGTCGATGCGGCGAAGCGCCTCCTCGGCCGCCTCGAGGTTGCCGCTGCCCAGCTCGCTCGGTGCCCGGTAGTGCGATTGCAGCACCACCAACCGGTAGGCGCGGCGGTCGTGCGTGTCGGCAAGCGACGCCAGGTCGACGACGTTGCCGATCGACTTCGACATCTTCTCGCCCGCCTGCATGACCGTTCCGTTGTGCATCCAATGCCGCGCGTACGAGCGCCCGAGCGCCACGGCCTGCGCCCGTTCGTTCTCGTTGTGCGGGAATTTCAGGTCTGCCCCGCCACCGTGCAGCGAGAAACCCTCCCCCAGCAGCTCCAGAGCCATCACCACACACTCGGTGTGCCAACCGGGGCGTCCTACGCCGAAAGGCGCCTCCCAGGCCGGCTCGCCCGCCTTGGCTGACTTCCAGAGGGCGAAGTCGAACGGGGCTCGCTTCTCGTCGTTCACCTCAACCCGGGAGCCCGCCCGCAGCGAGTCGAGCGACTGCTGGGCGAGAAGGCCGTAGCCGGCGACCTTCGCGACCTCGAGATAAACGCCGTCGGACGTCTCGTAGGCGACGCCGCGACCGATGAGCTCGGCGATCATCTCGATCATCTGGGCGACAAAGTCGGTGGCATGCGGCGCCACCGTGGGCTTGGCGACGCCGAGCGTGTCCATCGCCTCCCACCACATGGCCTCGTACTCGACGGCCACCTCGTGCGAGCTGCGGTGCTCGGCGTTGGCGAGGTTGATGATCTTGTCGTCGATGTCGGTCACGTTGGAGACGTGGCGTACCTCGACGCCGGTCGATTCCAGGTAGCGCCGCAGGATGTCGTAGGTGAGGGCGAACCGCCCGTGGCCGATGTGCGGTGGCCCGTACACGGTCGGTCCACAGACGTACAGCCCGATCCGTCCCTCGTCGTCCCCCCGCAGGCTGGACTCCGATCCGGTCGCCGTGTCGTAGAGGCGCAGCACGACAGTACGGTACTAGGCCTATGGTCACGCCCAGTATCCCCGAAAAGCCGTCGCTCGACGGTCTCGAGGCCAAGTGGTCGAAGTACTGGGAAGCGGAGGGCACCTACCACTTCGACCGCACGAGACGGCGCAGCGACGTCTACTCGATCGACACGCCACCGCCGACGGTTTCCGGCTCGCTGCACACCGGTCACGTCTTCTCCTACTCGCAGACGGACATGGTGGCGAGGTTCCAACGGATGCGAGGGAAGGCGGTCTTCTACCCGATCGGGTGGGACGACAACGGCCTTGCCACTGAGCGGCGCGTGCAGAACTACTACGGCGTCCGCTGCGATCCGACGCAGCCCTTCATCGCCGACTACGAGCCGCCGACGACGCCGCCCGAGCCGGCCGTGCCCATCTCGCGCCCCAACTTCGTCGAGCTCTGCCGGCAGCTCACTGAGGAGGACGAGCGCATCTTCGAGCAGATCCACCGCAGGCTCGGGCTCTCCTACGACTGGCGCCATCACTACACGACGATCGGCGAGCGGGCGCGCCGCATCTCCCAGATCGGCTTTCTCACGATGCTGCAACGGGGAGAGGCCTACCGCCACGAGGCGCCGACGCTCTGGGACGTCGACTTCCGCACGGCCGTCGCCCAAGCCGAGCTGGAGGACCGCGAGCAGCACGGCGCCTACTACCGCATCGCCTTTCCCCGCGCCGAGGGGGACGGCGCCGCCGTCGAGATCGAGACGACGCGACCAGAGCTCATCGCCGCCTGCGTCGCCCTCGTGGCGCACCCCTCCGACGACCGCTATCGACCCCTTTTCGGGACGAAGGTCGTGACGCCGCTCTTCGGCGTGCCTGTCCCCATCGTCGCCCACCACCTCGCCGAGCCCGACAAGGGCTCGGGGATCGCCATGATCTGCACGTTCGGGGACACGACGGACGTCACCTGGTGGCGCGAGCTCTCCCTCCCCACGCGCACGATCGTGCAGCGGGACGGGCGGCTCGGCGAGGCGCCCTTCGGAGCGCCCGGTTGGGAGACGACAGACGTGGAGGCGGCTCGCGCCCACTATGGCGAGCTGCAGGGCAAGAACCTGAAGCAGGCACAGCGGCGCACCGTGGAGATGCTGCGTGAGTCCGGTGCGCTCATGGGCGAGCCTCGTCCCATCACCCACTTCGTCAAGTTCTACGAGCGCGGCGAGCGCCCCCTCGAGATCGTGTCGTCGCCGCAGTGGTACGTGCGGACGATCAACCTGCGCGAGCGCCTGCTCGAACGTGGTCGCGAGCTCAGCTGGCACCCCGAGTTCATGCGTGCCCGCTACGAGTCGTGGGTCGAGGGGCTGACCGGCGACTGGAACATCTCCCGGCAGCGCTTCTTCGGGGTGCCCTTCCCGGTCTGGTACCGCTTGGACGAGGCGGGCGAAGTCCTGCCCGACGACCTCTTGCTGCCTGGCTTCGACCGCCTGCCGATCGATCCCTCCACCGACGTGCCGGAGGGCTTCAGCGAGGCGGAGCGAGGAAAGCCCTTGGGTTTCTTGGGGGATCCGGACGTGATGGACACGTGGGCGACGTCGTCGTTGACGCCTCAGATCGCCGGCGGCTGGATCGACGACCCCGACCTGTTCGAACGCGTCTTTCCGAGCGATCTGCGCCCGCAGGCCCACGACATCATCCGCACCTGGCTGTTCGCCACGATCGTGCGCTCAGAGCTCGAGCACCACGAGCTGCCCTGGCGTCACGCAGCCATCTCCGGATGGATCCTCGATCCGGACCGCAAGAAGATGTCGAAGTCGAAGGGCAACGTCGTCGTCCCCGTCGAGCCACTCGATCGCCACGGCACCGACGCCGTGCGCTACTGGGCAGCGGCCGCCCGCCTCGGCGTCGACACCGCCTACGACGAGCATCAGATGACGGTCGGCCGCCGCTTGGCGATCAAGATGCTGAACGTCTCCAAGTTCGTGCTCGGCCGCCTCGGCGCCGAAGCCGCCGAGTCCGTCGTCACGGTGCCCGTGGACGCCGCCATGCTCGCCTGCCTGGCGGACGTCGTCGCCGAAGCGACCGATGCCTTTGCCCGCTACGACCACGCCCGCGCCCTCGAGGTGACCGAGTCCTTCTTCTGGACCTACTGCGACGACTACGTCGAGCTCGTCAAAGCCCGCGCCTACGGGGAGGGGGCCGACGAGGCGGCCGCCGCTTCCGCCCGGGCGGCGCTCGCCATCTCGCTCGGGGTTCTCCTTCGCTGTTTTGCACCCTTCTTGCCCTACTGCACCGAGGAGACGTGGTCCTGGTGGCACGAGGGCTCGATCCACCTGCAGCGGTGGCCTGAGCCCTCCGAACTGCTGGCGCCGGCGGGCGACAGCCGCCCGGAGCTGTTCGGCGCCGTCAGCGAGGTGCTCGGGCCGATCCGCCGGGCCAAGAGCGAGGCGCATCGCGGCATGCGGGCGCCGGTGGCGACGTGCGTCGTGAGCGGCCTGCCGGCTCAGATCGCCCTGCTGGAGCTGGCGCGCCGCGACCTCGAGCAGGCGGGCACGATCGCCGAGCTGCGTTTCGTGGCCGACGCGGGCGCCGGCGGCCTGTCCGTCGACGTCGAGCTGGAGCAGAGCGGCTGAGAGACGCCGGCGGCCCCGTCTGCTGCCATCGTTCAGCTCGTCGAGACGGGCGGCAGGGCCGCCCCGAGGTAGGCGTCATGCAGTCCGGCACGAACCTCCTCGGGGCTGCCGGCGAGCCGTATCGTGCCACCGACGAGCACCGAGGCGCGAGTGGCGACGCCGAGGGCCATTTCGGCGAACTGCTCCACGAGTATCACCGTCACACCGGAGCGGGCGAGGCCGGCGATGAACTCGTAGAGCTCCTCGACGATCTTCGGTGCAAGGCCCATCGACAGCTCGTCGCACACCAGGCAACGCACCCCCGGGAGGAGTGCACGGCCGAGGGCGAGCATCTGCCGCTCGCCGCCCGAGAGCGAGCCGGCGAGCTGTCCACGGCGTGAGGCGAGCACGGGAAACCGCCCCGCCAGCACCTCCATCAACTCGCGACGCTGCCGGCTGCGACCCGCCCAGAGCGAGACGTGCTCTTCGACCGTGAGGTTGGGAAACACGCCGCGGCCCTCCGGGATGCAGCACATGCCCTTGGCGGCGAGGCGTTCCGGTCGTGCCTTGCGGACTGCCTCACCATCGACGACGAGGAGTCCGGCGTCAACAGCGAGCCGGCCGGAGATGACACGAAGCGTCGTGGACTTGCCGGCCCCGTTCGGGCCGAGGAGGGCGCAGACGTCGCCCGGGCCGGCGAAGAGGTGGATGCCGTGCAACACCTCGATGCCGCCGTATCCCGCTCGCACTCCCTCGAGGGTGACGGCCATCCCGCCGGCCGAAGGCGGCGGGGCGCTCACGACACGGCCAATTGACCGAGGTAGGCGTCGCGGACTTCTCGTTGCTGGCGAATGGTTGCCGGCGTCCCGCTGGCGAGCACAGAGCCGCGGTCAAGCACGACGACATCGCTGCAGATGCGCATGACGAGCTCGACGTCGTGCTCCACGAGCAGGACGGCGATCCCACCGGCGGCGAGGTCGACGAGGAGACCGGCGAGCTGATCCGTCTCGCCGCTGTCGAGACCGGAGGCAGGCTCGTCGAGGAGCAAGACCGTCGGGCGGGCCGCCAGGGCACGTGCCACCTCGACGAGGCGGGCCATTCCGGTCGACAGCGTGTCGACGCGGACCGAAGCGTGATCCGCCAGCCCGACGCGCTCGAGTTGCCGCGCGACGGCCTCGGACGCATCGGAATGCGGCTGTCGGCGGACCCGTCGTAGCTGCAGCGGGTTAGCCGCCTCGGCCGCCACGGCGATGTTGTCTCGCACGCTGAGCGACGAGAAGAGCTCGAGGCGCTGAAACGTCCGGCCGAGGCCGAGGCGGGCTCGCCTCGCCGGTCGCGACCGCGTGATGTCGTGCCCGTGCAGCAGGACGCGCCCGGCACTCGGGCGCGTCAGCCCCGTCACGACGTCGTACAGGCTCGTCTTGCCGGCGCCGTTCGGACCGATCAGGCCCGTCACCTGTCCGGCCGGGACGCTCAGGGAGACCGACGAGAGGGCGACGAGTCCGCCGTAGGCGAGGCTGACGCCACGCAGCTCGAGAGCGGGCGGTGACGCCGGCGCACCCCGCTCGTGCTCATCACCCCCCGAGGAGACGCCAGAGTCACCCGCCGAGGAACTGGCCGCTGCGTCGGGCGGCTCAACCATCGGCATCGAGCACCGCCGGTGTCATGGGTGCCCGGCCCGGCGTGGTGCGCCGCAGGAGCCGCCCGCCGACGCTGGGCAGGCCGCCCGGTCCGCCGCCAAGGCGCGACATGATGTCGCCCATGACACCCTCGGGCTGGCGGCTGATCCCGATGGCACCGAGGCCCGTCAGCAGGTACAACCACGAGACGTTCCCGTTGAACAGATACGGGATCAGGTAGAAGCCGACACCGGCGATGAGCACGCCCGTCACCGAGCGGACGCCCCACACGGTCACGATGAGCAACAGGGAGAGGCTGAGGAGCATCTGGTAGTCGTTCGGCTCGGCGACGAAGTTGACACCACCGAGCAGCGCTCCCCCGAGGCCGGCGAGGGCGGCCGACAGCGTGAAGACGGCGAGGCGGGTACGGGCCACTCGCACGCCGGCCGTGGCGGCGGCGACGGCGCTGTCGTTCGACGCCACCAACCGACGCCCGAAGCGGGCGCGCCGCAAGGCGAGTATCCCGACGGCCGCCAGCGCATAGACGGCCACGAGGAACACGAGGTAGGCGCGTCCCGACGAGAACTGCAGGCCGAGCACGGGTGCGCGGCCGACGGTGAGGAAGCCGCCGTAGCCGTCGAAGTGGTTGGTTTGGAAGAAGCCGGCGTCCATGGAGGCGGCAAAGGCCAGCGTCGCCAGTGCCAGGTAGAGGCCCTGGAATCGAATGGCCGGCAGGGCGATGAGCGCCCCAACGGCACCCGCCAAGGCGACGGCGGCGAGCAATCCGAGCGGTGAGTCATCGCCCGCCACCTTCGCCATGGCGAAGGCACCGAGGCCGGCAAAGGTCAACTGGCAGCACGAGATCTGGCCGGCGTACCCCGTGAGAGGCACGAGCGAGAGGGCGATGATGGCGAAGGCAACGCCGTAGGAGACCCAGAGGATGGCGTTCGAAGGAAGGAGGCGGGAGGCGAGGACGCCGACGACGAGGAGCACACCGGCGCCGACGAGCGAGGTCCGCAAGCTGGCTACGGGCATCCGGACGGCCGGCACTCGTTCGGCCGCTCGCTGGCGCCGTTGCGGGATGACGAGGAGGGCGATGAAGAGCAAGACCATGGGCGTCGTGAACTGCAGGTCTTGCCAGTTCGAGGGCAGATAGCCGATGCCCATGTTCACGGCGATCCCGAGGAGAACGGCGCCGAGGAACGTGAAGGGGAGGCTGCGGAGGCGGCCGACAATGGCGGCCGCATAGCCGTTCACCACGAGCAGCGTGAGCGTGAGGATCGCCAGATCCTGGCCCGAGTCCACCCACAGGACGCCGGCGAGGGCTGCAAGCGAGCAGCCGAGCATCCATCCGGCTCGCGAAGCGCCCGAGGGCGAGATGCCGGAGAGGGCGACGAGCTCGGGGTCGTCGACGACGGCTCGCATGGCGACGCCGATGCGCGTGCGGTGGAGCAAGAACCAGATCGAAGCGGCGACGGCGACGGCGACGGCCATGACGGTCAGCTGGTCGTAGCTGATGGCGACGTTGAGGACCGTCACCGAGCTCGTCGGCGAGAAGAAACCCACGACGTTGCGGCTCTCGCTCTGGTTCCAGAAGAACGACGCCGCCCCCACGAGCGCCAGCAGAAGGCCGATCGTCACACCGATCGTCGACAGCGTGGGGGCGCCTTGCAGCCGTCGCATGAGCACGCGCTCGAGGACAGCGCCGGCGACGGGGCCGCCGACGAGCACCACCACGAGGAGGGCGGGCACGGCCGCCCACCCGAGCGCCATGTGCAAGCCCCAATAGGAGAAGGCGGCCACCATCCCGAGGGCGCCGTGGGCGAAGTTGAAGACACCGGACGTCGAGTAGGTGACGACGAGCCCGCTGGCGGCCACGAAGTAGATCGCCCCCGCGACGACGCCGAGAACGAGGAACTGAAGGAATTCTTGCACGTCAGCGGCGGCGGCCGTCCCGCCGGCACGTCACGGGAGGGACGGATCGTAGACGTAGGTGCCCGAGCACATGAAGCCGGTCGTCGGGGACTCCCGTTGCCATTGGCCGTTGGCGACCTTGGCGACGATGAAGCAGTTCGGCGGGCTCTTGCTTGCCGGGTCGTCCGACGCCAGGAGCCCGCCGGCATCAAAGCTGGTCACCTGCTTCAGAGCCGACAGGACGGTCGCCCGCGTCGGATCCGAGCCGGCATGCTGCAGTGCCTGCACGAAGAGCATGGCGGACGCCCAGCCGAAGACCGAGTAGATGTCGGGTGTGTAGCCGGGGTGAGCGACGTTGATCCAGTGGTCGAACAGCTGCACCTCGGGCACCGAGCCGGCGTCCTGGCCGAGGTAGAGGGCCTCGTGGATGGCGACGACGATGTTGGCGGCGGCGGAGCCCGCCTTCTTGATGAAGCTGCCGTCGTAGGCCGAGCCGGAGTTGAAGAAGATCTCGGGGTGGAAGCCCTCGAGGGCGGCGGCCACGAGGAAGGCGGCGATGGCGTTGACGTCGGCTTGGTCGAGCAGGACGATCTGGACGCCGTCGTCTTTCATCCGGATCACCGAGGCCTGGAACGACGTCTGGCCGACGTCGTAGTTCTCGACGTCGGCGACGTGGAACCCGAGCTGCTGCAGGACGTAGTCCTCGCCCTTCCAGGAGTTCTGCACCGACTGCACGTTGCCGACGAGTGCCCCTACGTGAGCCACGCCGGCCGGGTAGTGCTGTTTCAACCACAGAAGGGGCCCGGTCCCCCAGCCGTTTTGGATCGGTTGCGGGCTGAAGGTGTTGGGTAGCTTCGTCACGACGGGGTCGAGCGAGTCGGAGATGTTGGCGATCGTCTTCGGGATCACCGCCCCACCGCACTGGTCGGCGATCGAGAAGGATCCGACAAAGGCGACGACACTCGGGACGAGCTGGAGGGTGTCCGTCTTGTTGTTGGTGCAAAAGAGCTCGTCGTCCTTGTCGTCGACGACGAGCCTGCGATGATCCACACCTCCCGTTGAGTTGATGTAGTCGAAGTACGCCTGCACGCCGACCTGGGCGCCGAGGAAGAGCCCGGGTACGAGGCCGCCCGTCGTGGAGACGTTGCCGACCGTGATCGTCGAGGCGCTCACACCGGGGCTCGGTGCCCCCGGTGCCGTCGTACCCGTCGAACCCGTCGGGCTCGACGTCGTGACGGCGGACGAGGAGGACGTCGTCGCGCTCCCGGAGACACCGGAGCCGCAGGCGGCCGTCACGAGCGCCAGTGCAGCCGCCCCCACACATGTCCGCAGAGCACGCCCACGTCTTGGCACCGTCGCTCCCCCTCCTGCGTTCCTCTCGTCGTTCCTGCTCCGGGCTGACGGCGGCGGCGGCCCCGGCCCGGCCGGCTCAAGAATGGAACACGTTCTCGTTTCGCGGCATGGTACGCCAGCCGCAGGTCCTTCGCACGACAGGCGTCAAGCCGCCCCGTCGGGGCGGTACAGGAACTCGATCGGGCGCGTCACCTTTCGGAACAGGAGCGTCGCGATGACGCGTTCGTCGGAGAGGTCCATGACGACAACGCCGGCGTGGTACGGGCCGGTCGGTTCCGCCGCCCAGCCGCGCGCCACGCCGGCGACGCTGAAATGACCGCGGTAGGCCACGGCGCAGGTCGTCCGGCGACTCATCTGTCTGAGCGCCTCCGGTGGGGTGGCAGCGAGACCGGGGCTTTCGAGCGCCTTCACGAGGACACTGCCACGCGCCTTGGTCACGCCCTCGAAGGTGGCGGCCTTGCCGACGGCCGCCCGCGCTTCCGGCAGCACGCGGAAGCACTGGCTGGCGCCGGTGCCGAGACCGTTGCGCGCCGCCGTGCACCCGGCGAGGCCCGAGCCGGCGGTGAGGGCGGCAACGAGGAGGAGGGCGCCGACACTCCGCCGCCTCATGGCTGGGTCCTCTCGGCGGCAGCAACGGCGACGGCGAGCGGATCGGACCGGCGGAGAAGGCGGGCGGTTGCCCGGACGCGATCGTGGCGACGATCCCGGACAGCCGTCACCGCCCAGACGACCCAGCCGACGGGCAGGAAACCCCAGAAGCTGATGATCCGGTACAGGATGACGGCCGCCACCGTCGAGACCTGCACGCCCCCGTAGGCGACGAGTGCGATCGTCAGGCTGCCCTCGACGACGCCGAGGCCCCCCGGCGTGATCGGCAGGTTCGATGCCAACTGGGCGGCTCCATAGGCAAGCAGCAACCCTCGCCACGGGACGCCGGCACCGATCGCCGTATAGCTGAGAGCGAGGGCGCCGCAGTCGAATACCCAGTTGCCGAGGGACCAACCAAGGGCGGGCACGATGTCGCGGACGGTCAGTCGCACCTGGCTCAGCTGCTGGGCCACCCGGTTGAGGTGCTCTTCGGCGTCACCGCGAGGCAACCCGATCAGCCGTTTGACGACCCGGAGGCTGAAAAGCGCCACGGAGGCGACGATCTGGCGTCTCGAGAAAATGACAGCGGCGACGATGACGACGAGGAGGATCGCCCCCGTCACACCGACGAGGTCGAGGGCCGCCCCCTCCCGCTCGGCGAGCAGGACACCGGCGGCGGCCACCAAAGTGAGCCCGAGGGCCGAGCAGAGCAGCGTGGCGATGAGACCCCAACCGGCGATCGGCTCGTCCGCTCCGGCGCGCCGGTACTGGCGGTAGGCATACACCGTGGCGAAGGCGGGGCCCCCCGGGATCGAGCTGGCGATGGCGGAGGCGGCAACGGTCAGGCTGAGCACCCGCCCGTTGCTGATCCGTACGTCGGCAGCCCGCAACAAGCGCTGCTGCATCCTGGCGAAGGCCAGGAACGAGACGATCTCGGAGACGGCGGCGGCCAACACCCAGCTCGGGTTGACCCGGCTCAGCTCGTTGCTGGCGCCGACGAGCTCCCCCCGCTGGCCGCTGACAGCCCAGAGGGCGGCAGCGCCGAGGCCAAGGCCGATGACGTAACGCGCCCAGGCCGCCATGCGCTTTCGCCGCCTGTCCTTGCCCGACAGCTCGGGCGCCTCCTCCGGCGAGGGCTGTGGGGCCTCGGCAAACTCTGCAGTATCAGGCACCCGTCAGCCGCACTCCGCTTCAGCTAGAGCTGCAGCGACTTGATCTCGAGGAACTCCTCGAGCCCGAAGCGCCCAAGCTCCCTGCCGTGGCCGGACTGCTTGAAGCCGCCGAAGGGGGCCAACGGGTTGAAGCTCCCACCGTTGATGTCCACCTGTCCGGTCCGGATACGACGCGCTACCTGCTTGGCTCGCTCCGGGTCGGCCGCCCAGACAGCCCCGGCCAGCCCGTAGGTCGAGTCGTTGGCGATGGCGATGGCCTCTTCTTCGGTGTCGTAGGGCAGGATCGCCAGCACGGGCCCGAAGATCTCCTCCTGGGCGATCGTCATGTCGCTGCGCACCTCGGAGAAGACGGTCGGCCGGACGTAGTAGCCGACGTCCAGGCCCTCCGGCGGCTCGACGCCGCCAGTGAGGAGCTTGGCACCCTCGTCGATGCCCTTTTGGATGTAGGACCGCACCCGTTCCCGCTGCGCCGCCGACACGAGCGGCCCCATCCGAGTCCCGTCGGCAAACGGGCTACCCGGTGTCGCCGCCTCGGCCTCACGGGTGGCGATCTCCTCCACCTCGGCGAGACGGCTGCGCGGGACCACCATGCGCGTCAGGGCGCTACAGGTCTGCCCCGAGTTCAGGTAGCACATCGTCACGCCCGTGGCGACCGCTTTGGCGAGGTTGGCGTCCTCCAAGATGACGTTGGCCGACTTGCCGCCGAGCTCGAGGGCGACCCGCTTCACGGTCTTCGAGGCGACCTCACCGACCCGGCGTCCCGCCCGCGTCGACCCGGTGAACGACACCATGTCGACGCCGGGATGGCCGGCGATCGCCTCGCCCACGACGGGGCCGACACCGGACACGAGATTGAACACGCCGGGGGGAAGCCCGACATCGTGGATCACGTCGGCGAGGAGGAAGGCGTTGAGGGGTGCCACCTCGCTCGGCTTGAGCACGACGGTGCAACCGGCGGCGAGGGCGGGGGCGACCTTGGCGGCGATCTGGTGGAGCGGGTAGTTCCAGGGCGTGATGGCACCGACGACGCCGACGGGCTCCCGCACGACCAGCGAATTGCCGACCTGCTCTTCCCACATCACCTTCTCGACGAGGTCGGCCATGGACAAGAACGTGCTGATCGGCAGTCCCGCCTGGATGAGCATGGACAAGGAGAGAGGCATGCCCACCTCGTGGGCGATCAGCTCGGCGATGTCAGCCATGCGAGCACCGAGGGCTTCGCCGATGCGCGACGTGAACTTCGCCCGCTCCGAAACCGACACCCTCGACCATTCATCGAAGGCGGCGCGGGCGGCAGCCACAGCGGCGTCAACGTCAGCGGCAGTTGCCAGCGGCACGGTGCCGATGACCTCCTCGGTGGCGGAGTCGATCACCTCCACCGTCTCCGTGCTGTGCGGCGCCACCCAGGCGCCGTCGATGTAGAGCTTGTCGCGAACGTCCATCTCGCCCCTCCTCGTCATCACCCGATTGCTGCGAGCCTAGTGCTGGTCCCCTGCGAGCATCCGGGTCGTTGCCGGGCTGACCGGAGGACGGAATCCGGGGCCGCCGCTGCCAAGGCTGATGGCGCTGAGGGCGTGCGGATCGGCCTTCTTCGTCGCTCCCGGACCGTCAGTGACGACGAACATCGACGAGAGGAACGCGAAGTCCTCTTGGAAGCTCACGCCGCTCAGCGACGCGGTCCCCTTCTCACCCACGATGGCGAGGGATGTCACACGGCCGGAGCGGTCCGTCGAAGTGACCGCCACGGACACGAGCGTGCCGACGGCCGGAAACGCCTTCTCGATGGCGACCACGCTGACAGCGGCCGACCAGGTGTGCCAGGGGTTGCAGGCCAAGCTCTGCTTCACGATGCAGACGGAATCCCCCACGTCCTTGGCGGCGTCGAAGATCGACTGGCCGTTCCAGTAGCTGAGGGCCTCCGTGTAGCCGCCGTCGGACGAGCTGTACTCGGTCGGGGCGGGCTGCTTGTTCTGCACGAGGTACTGGCCGGCCGTGTCGCGCACGGCGAGGTCCGAGAGCGGGCTCTCCCAGGCGATGCCGTCGCTGTAGTACTCGCAGACGTCGTCGCAGATGTCGGCATAGCCGTACCAGCCTCCACTCGCGATGGAGTAGAGGAGATAGGTCCGCGAGGCGATGGCCTGCGCCTCCAGTTCCTGGAAGCCCCAGGGCTCGCCCTGCGGCTCGGTCTTGGCGGCCCCGTAGGTCCCCCAGCCGGACGGCGACTCGCCCGGGGTGACGTCTGCGACGTATTCCTCGATGGACACGAGGCTGAGCGTGCGCTCGAGATGCTTCCCGCCGGTGCTCGCACCGTGGTAGTCGTACGCCTCCAGCCGCCCGCGATAGGTGACGTCACGGCCGTCGGCCCGGCAGAGCGTGAGGAGGTCCTTCGTCGGTGCCGTCGCCTGCAAGGAGGCCGGTACGGCCGTGGGGTCGGTCACACTCACCACAACGGTCTTCCAGCTCTTTGCCGAACAGGAGGCCGCCGTTTCGATCTCCCAAAGGCCGGTGAGGGTTCCGTGTTCGCTGATCTCGACCGCGCGCCCTGCGTCGCCCGCCGGGATCGTCGCCACCGTCTTTCCCGCCGGGCTCGTGTAGGTGAAGGGCGACGGTGAGGTAACCGTCACCGCGTGGTTGTCGTTCTCTTCGACGACGACGCTCACGATGGCGGCGTCGGCCTTTGCGCTCAGCGTCGCATCGGTCACGGGGTGAGCGGTGTCGGAGTAGTAGTTGGCGAGAATCTGCTGGTAGGTGAAGTGATGAGCCGCCGCCAGGCCGAAAGCCCCCCACTGGCCGAGGCCGTAGCCCGGACCGAGGCCGTGACCGCTGAAGGTGACCTCCTTCGACGGGAACGGCACCGGCTTCGACGGGAAGGGCACCGGGCTCGCCGCGCTGGCCACCTCGGTGGCGAGGCCGGCAACGCCGGTGAGGAGAACGACGGCGATGACCGTCAGGGAGGACCAGCGGGCGCGCGACCATCCAGAGGAGCCTGGGGGCCGACCGCCACGGGCGATGGACCTGTGTCTCCTGAGCGTGATGGGGACGATGTTAGCCGTGGGCTGCCTCCTCAAACGGTGCCGGGCTCAGGAGGCGCCGGCGAGCGCCTGATCGATGGCCGTCGAGAATGCCCGCCTGGCGCCCTGCAAAGTGAACGCCCGGGCGCGGTCGCGTCCCCGATCGACGAGGACCTCCCGCAGGGCGGCGTCGTTCAGCACCCGTTCCGCCGCCGTCGCGACGAGGATGGGTTCCTTCGACGGGAGGACGACGGCGGCATCGAGGACGGTTTCGGGAACGGCTGCCGTGCCGTAGGCGACGACGGGAACACCGTGGTGCATCGCCTCCAGCAGGGGGGCGCAGAACCCCTCGTGCTCGGAGCAGCACACGAGCACGTCGGCCGACAGATAGTAGGCGGCCAGTTCGGCAGGGCTGACGGAACCGGCGAAGTCGACCGACGGTCCGACACCGATCTCCTCGGCGAAGCGCCGCACGGCGAGGGCGTACGCCGCGCAGCTCGGGCGACCGACGAGGTGGAGGCGTGCGTCGGGGTCGAACAGCTGGAGGAAGCAGGCGAAGGCCTTCACGACGTCCTGGTGCGCCTTGTGGGGTAGCAGCTGACCGACGAACAGCCAGTCAGCGCCGCCGCTGGCTTTGGCGGTGCCCGCCTCCTCGCGAAGGCGCGGGTCGATCGCCACGTCGAGCGCCGAGAGATCCATCATGAGGGCGGCGACCGCCGTGTATCGGTAACCCCACTGCGCCAGCTCGGCGGCGTTGTAGGCTGACACGCCGATACCGAGCCGGCACAGCGGTGCCAGCTCTGCGAGCTGCCGGCGGCCGAGCCGTACCTCCTCGCCGAGCGACGGCATCCAGGCCTCCACGTGCTCTGCGGGCGTGATGTTGTGATAGTTCACGATCTTCGGGCCGGGGTGCTCGGCAACGACCTCAGCGGCAGGACTTCCGATGGAAGCCTGGTAGCAGATCCATTGCCCGCCGCCGTGCTCACGCGGGAGCTCCTCGAGCGAGCGGACGCGCCCCTCCAGCCCAGGTCCCCAGTTGCCGGCGAAGATCTCCGACACGAATCCCATCGAACGCAGGACGCTCTGAGCCTCGAGCGTGTGCCGGCTCACGGCATCCCGCTCCACAATCGAAGGGATGACCTGGTCGAAGCGCACCGGGCGCGGCGTCACGGCCACCTCGGCTCAGACCCGTCGACCGGCGACGCCGTACAAGGCCTCTGCGGCGCCGGCTTCGTCCGGGCTCTGCGGGTCGAAGACCGTGATCTCGCCAAACCCATAGCGGGCGAGCAGGTGGCACCAGGTCACCGGATGCAGCGGGCGGCGCCGTGCCAGGTCGGCCGTGATGGGGTCGTCTCGGCCCGGGGCTGGCGGGTGCGAGCTCACGATGACGACGACACCATCCGAGCGGAGGCGGCTGGCGGCGAGATGGGCTAGCGCCCGCGCGCTGGCCGGGCTGACATCGTCGGTCACTCCGGAAAGGACGAGGCCGTCGAGCGACGACCGCGCTTGGCGACCGAGGCGCTCGAGAGCGGCGGCCCGCAGGATCGACTCGGACGGCTCTGTTGCCGGGTCGGCGCCCGAAGCCGTGTGGCCGAGCTCGGCCATCCGGGCGACGAGCGCACCCTCGCCGCATTCGACGTGCAGGACCTGGCCGCCCGGCCGCCGGCCGATGCGCTCGATGGCCCAGTCGGCCACGACCGCATCCGCCCCCGAGGCATCGCGGGCGCCGATCCGCCACGATCGAGATCGACCGGCCGTTCGCGCAGCGCCCGCCGGCAGGGCGCGGCCGCCCGGCGAGAGACGATCGAGGCGGCTGGAGCTCCCGCCGGAGGTGGCCACTCTGCGCACTCGGTCGGACGTGACCTGTCCGCGAGTCGCCATCGCCTCAGCCATCCGCCCGGCCTGGTCGAGCGTCTGCCGCTGCAGCGAACGCAGGCGCGGCCCGGCCACCCGCCTGGCCACGGCCACGCCGCGCCGCGAGATGCCTGATGCCCTCCCGACGGAGCGACCTCTCACGCCCGTTGTCAGCCGGCGCAGCCCGCTCCGGCCGCCCGCCCCGGCGCCCGCTCTGTCACGCCCAACGTCAGAGCCCTGTCGAAACCTGTAGGCCTGCGGCGCGGACAGGGCGCCTGCCTCGACGGCGCTGGCGAGCCCGGCAGGGTCCTGCGCAATGGTTGTGAAGCGGCGGTCGAGATCGGCCTCATAATCGACCGGCAACCGCCCCGCCTGCCGGATCGCCTCGGCTTCGGCCACGATGTCGGACAGGGCGTCCGCCACGACGTCGTGGCCGCCTGGCACTCCGCTCACCCGTCGGGTCGTTGCGTCTTCACGTGGACAGCAAAGGGCAGCGCCACCACGCCGGTCGCTTTGCCGGGGTTCACCACCTCGAAAGTGGCAGCCGGCTCCTTCAGCGCGTGCACGACGCCGCCGCCACCCTCCTGCACACGAATGTTGACCGTGTAGCGGCCGTCCAAAAGGGGCATCTCCTGGAACTGGAACATCACGCTGCAAGCGCCTTCTTCGAGGTCGAACTGGTCGCCGAGCATCGTCGAGTCACAGTCGAAGAGGAGGCCTCCGTTCTGGCCGAAGATCGAGCATCCGAAGGCGACGTTCGCGATACGGGAGCGCACCTTCAGATCCACGACGATCGTGACGCTTTCGCCCGGGAAGACGTACTCGCGATCCGGACTAGGAAGCTCGAGACGGCAATCGGTGACGGCGACACGCCTCTCGCCGTGAACGACGGCCGGAGCCTTCGCCCCACTGCCGCCGGCCGCGGCCTGACCGGCAGCCACGACGGCAGCTTCGTCCTCGCCCCCCGGAAGTGCACCGGCCTCCCCCGTCTCGATGAGCCGGTCGCGAAACGCCCGGATCGCCTCACCCGGAGGGGCCAGGCTGATCAGCTCGCCGGCATCGATGACGGCCACACGGCTGCAGATGGAGCGCATCACGTCGGCGGCGTGGGAGACGACGACGATCGTGCGCCCCTCCTCTTGAAACTGATGGATGCGCTCCAGGCATTTTGCCTGGAACCGCTCGTCGCCGACCGCCAGCACCTCGTCGACGAGCAGGATGTCGGGGTTGACGTTCACTGCCACGGCGAACCCCAGCCGCACGTACATACCCGATGAGTAAAAGCGGACCTGGTTGTCGATGAACTGCTCGAGCTCTGCGAAGGCCACGATGGCATCGAAGCTGCGCTCGATCTCCTTGCGGGACAATCCCAGCAGGGATGCGTTGAGGAAGATGTTGTCGCGGCCCGACATCTCCGGCTGGAACCCCGCTCCGAGCTCGAGCATGGCGGCGAGCTGACCCCGCAGCAGGATCTGCCCGGAGGTGGGCTGCAAGATGCCGGCAATGCACTTCAGCAGCGTCGACTTGCCCGATCCGTTACGACCGAGGATGCCGAGGGTCTCGCCCGGCATCACGTCGAGGTGAATGTCTTTGAGCGCCCAGAACTCCTCGAACGGGAGATGGCCCGCATGCACCACGCGCTCTTTCAAGGAGGTGTACTTCTCCTTGTAGAGGCGGAACCGTTTCGACAGGTGCTGTATCTCGATGGCGGCGTTCATCGAGCCGTCACAGCTCCTCGGCGAAGTTGCCCTCGACCCGGCCGAAGATGAGCATGGCGAGCAGCAAGAGGACGATGGAACCGACGAAGACGCCGCCCAACCCCACCCAGTAGGGCACGGCCCCCCAAGTCGGCAGCACCTGGTACGGCTGCAAGTGGCCGTTCACGACGGGCGAGAGGTTCTTGATGAGCTTCCCTGCCGGCGGTACGACGTTGCCGTAGAGGCAGCGCTGGAACGACACGACGATCCACATGAGCGGGTTCGACTCGTAGACCCATTTGAACCAGACATGGTCGTGCATGATCTTCGTCAGGTTGGCAAAGGCGTACACGGTCGGCGGGCTGAAGAAGAGGGCCACGAGGAGGACCTCGACGAGGTGCTGGACGTCGCGCAGATAGACGTTGACGGCCGAGAGGAAGATGGCGAGGGCGGCCGAGAGGATGACGTCGCAGACGAACGCGAAGAGCAGGAGCGGCACGTATCGGAATACCGGCACGACTTGGAAGCCGGCGAGGAAGATGACGAGGATGCAGGTCTGGAAGAAGAAGTAGCACATGGCCGTCCCCACCTGGGCGAGGGCCAGGATTTCGCGGGGAAAGGCGACCTTCTTCACGATCCCCGCGTGGGCGACGAGCACCCCGGAGGACGTCAGCAACGAGTTGTTGAAGAGGTTCCACGGCAACAGCCCGGCGAACAGGAAGAGGGCGAAGTCGGGCGTGGCGTTATGGAGGAAGTACTTGAACACGACGTAGTAGATGATGAGGATCAGGGCGGGATTGAGGAACGACCACAGGAACCCGAGCACGCTGTTCTTGTAGCGGACCTTCAACTCCTTGCGCACGAGGAAGCCGAGCAACTCGCGCGACCCCCAGATGTCGGCGATCCTGTGGCGCAGGCTGACCTTGGCAGAGACGACTCGCTGTGGCAGGTCCCCGCGGTCTCGGGTCGGGATCATCGTCGTCATCGCGCCTGTGCATCCCCGAAACCGTCGCCAGCGCCGCCGACCCCCGCCTGCGTCGTCGCGGCGCTGCGCGCCAGGCCCATCGTGTCGAGATCCTCCTGTAGGCGCCGGCGCGCAACTCGCGCCCCGCGGGTGGCGATGATTCTAGTGGGAGCAAGCCCGCCAAGAGCCGCATGGTACAGAGCCGCCGGCTGCAGTGCCTGCTCAGAGGCATCGCTTCCCCAGCGTGGGAGGCGCTCGCAAGTAGGCTTGCGGACTCCGCGCCGGGCTGGATCCGATTCCAGAGGCAACCCGCGCAGACCTCGAGGACAAGGAGAGACGTGGCCCCGGTCGACCGATCGCGTTGGCATCGGATGTTGTCCGGTGTCGCATCCAGGGTGACCGGTCGCTCGAGGGCGGAGACGGAGATCCTCCGAGAGATGACTGATGTCTTCAAAGAGCTGGCACACCTCTCGGAGGATCTCGGTGCCGTCTGGCGCTCCCTCGAGGATGCGAAGGCGAAGCTCGATGCCCAGGGCGCCGTCGTCGCCGCCCTCGCCGAGGTCGTCAACGAGCAAATCGAGTGTGGCGACGAATCCACGGAGCTCATCGGGCGCCTCCTGCAATCGACACGCGCTCGGCTCGAGGCGCTCGAAGAGCGGCAAGGTCACACATGAGCCCGGCGTGACCGCTCCACTCGGGACCGGGCCGGTCGTCATCGATCTCAGCGCCGGCGTAACCGATGCCACCGACGATTGGATCGCCGACTACACCGTGGGCTTCATCACCGCCCTCGAGCGTCTTACGCCCGACCTCGTCGGACGCTATCTCCTGCCGGCGGGGCGTCATCTCGCCGGTGACCTCGTTGAGCTCGTCTCCGGCAAGCTCGCCGTCGCCGGATCGACCGGTTCGATCCCGGAGAGCGCCCGGCTGTACCACACGATGACGGTCGCCGATCTCTCTCGTCCGACGAGCGAGATATGGCCGCCCGAGGTAGAGCGTTCCGGCCTCAGCTTCTCGGCAACGGTGCACGAGGTCGTTCCCCTCGTCCGACAGCCGCCGGGATCGGGCAGGCTTCTCGTCAAGCGGGCGCGGGCCCGCCTCGAGGTGCTCCGGCAGGCGGACGCGTTGTTGGCCGTGACGGCAGCGGTGGCGGGCGAGCTCGTCGAGCTCGCTCACGCCGATCCGGCCGCCGTCCGTGTCGTCGGCGCCGGCGAACCGTGGCCGGACGTGGCGGCGCGAGCGGCCGCCGTCTTCGAGACGCTCGCCGCCCGGCGGCGGCGCCCCTGGCGTCGTCGTGCCCGCGTCGCCTTCGTGTCTCCCTTTCCGCCCCTGCACTCCGGCGTCGCTGCCTACAGCGCCCGCCTCGTCGAGGCGTTCGCCCACGAGCTGGCGGCAGTCGCCCCGGACGCCACGATCGACTGCTTCGCGGACGGACCCAGCCGTGCCGGGTCGAACCCAGCGCCCGTGGGCGACTGGAACTCCCACAGCGCCCTGCGCCTCATCGCCATCGAACGCGCCCTTGGAGGATACGACCGCGTCGTGTACGTCCTCGGCAACAGCGAGTTCCACCGGGGCGCTCTGGCGGCGCTCCGCCACCGGCCCGGCACCGTGATGGCACACGACGTGCGCATGAGCGGCCTCCTGCGGCTCTCGGGAGATCGGTCCGCTGCCGAGGACGGGGGCCTCGACGGCCCCGGCACGCTGCAGGTCGCTGAGATCGCCACCCTCGCTGACAACCTGCTCGTTTCGAGCGAAGCGGCCCGGCGCCTCGCCGCCGACGAGCTCGGTCCCGAGCTGGCACAGCGGGTCGAGGTACTGCCGTTCGCAATGGCCCTTGACGAGGTGGAGCTCGAAGCGGTGGCAACGGCACGGGGGGGTCGAGGCGACGGCCGTCCCCTCGTCGTCTCGTTCGGCATCGTGGATCCGTCGAAGCTTCCTCACCTCCTCCTCGAGGCGGCGGCGGCCACAGAGCGTGATTTCGATCTCGCATTTGTCGGCCCCGTCAGCGAGCCTCTCGCCGAGGAGCTCGCACTGGCAGCCACACGGCTCGGCTTGGGCGGGCGCCTCCAGGTCACCGGGCACGTGGAGCGGTCGGCTTACCTCGGCTATCTGGGCCGGGCGACGCTGGCGGTGCAGCTGCGAAAGGGTTTCTTCGGCGAAGCCTCAGCCGCCGTCGGCGACTGCCTGGCGGCCGGGCTGCCCACCGTCGTGTCGGATATCGGCTGGATGGGCGATCTCCCGGCCGATGCCGTCGTGAAGGTCGACTCGTCCGCCGAAGGCGGCGTCGAGGAGCTGGCGAAGGCTCTGCGCTCCCTACTCGACGACGCCCCCCGACGAGCAGCGCTCTCGGCGCGAGCGGCCGAGTATGCCGCCCAGCAGACCTTCAGGCGAGCGGCCGCCGCCCTCGTCTCCGCACTCGGACTCGGGCAAGCGGCCGCAGACGCTGAAGGCATCGGGCGCCCGGTGCCTTAGCGGCGGGCGGCTCCGCGAAGCTCGGCATAGGCGAGCCGGGCGAGGTGGGCCACTGGCCGCGTGACAGCCCGGCGCTCGGCGGACGCCAGGACCCAGGCGGCCGCTCGCCGGGGCGACAACTTGGCTGCCAAGGATTGCGGCGGGCGATCCGTCCGCCTCTCGGCCCGCCGAGGTCTGCTGCGAGCGGAGCGGATCGGTCCGAGATCAGGCACGCCCAGCCCTTCGGCCGGCAGCCACTCCCACTGGGGAACCCGTGGCGTCGTAAGCGTGCCGGCGGCAGGCAGGCGGCCTCGCCCCGCCAGCGACCGCCTCTCGCCGGCAGCTCGCGCCCGCACCACCCCTTGCACAGCGGCCGCCGTCGTGTCGGCACCCTCGCCCCATTCGCCGCCGCCAGCCGTGTGGGCGAGGGACGGCTCCTCGAGGAGGTCGTCCGCCGGCAGGAACGACACGCGCCCGGCGAGCGGGCCGAGAGCGTCGGCGAGCGCCGCCCGCGTCGCCTCGTCTCCGACCTCGACGCGCCCGGCCGCCATCCAGAGCTTCATGGCAGCCCGACCGCCTAAGCCGCCGGGAAGGTCGTCGAGATGTTGCAGCCGCACCGTGACGTCACGACGCTTGCGGAGCGCCGCCCCCAGCGTCATGAGGGCGACGGAGCGTTCCGCCCGGCCGGCCGCACGGCGCACGGGCAGTCCTGGCTCGATCTGCACGAGCACGCCGTCGCAGCGGCGGCCGAGGAGCCCGACCTCGAACGCCGCCGCAACGCCGGGAGCTGCCAGATAGCGGTGGGCGACCGAGAGAGGATCGAGCGAGACGATCTGCACCTCATGGCCCTCTTGCCGGAGGCGGAGCACCTCTGCCAGCAGTGAGCGACGGTGCCCGGCGTGCGGAGGGGGTAGGGAGCCGACGACGAGGATCTTCACGAGAGATTCTCCAGCGAAGCCTCCATGGCGTCGAGGACGCGGGGCCAGGTGTAGTTGGCGAGGACGTAGTCGCGCCCCCGGCCAGCGAGCTCAGCGGCGAGCTTGGGCGCCTCGGCCGCAAAGCGCAGGCACTCGCCCAGCTCCAGCTCGTCGCGGTAGAGGAGGCCCCCGCCGGAACGCTCGCAGTGCCAGGTCACGACGTCGCTGAGACCGTTGGCGATCACGACGGTGCCGGCGAGCCAAGCCTCCATAATCGTGCGGGAGAAGCTCTCGTTGGCGCTCGGCTGCAGGTAGGCGGAAGCCGCCGCGAAGGCGTTCGGCACCTCGGAGGGATCGAGGTACCCGAGGTCGATGACGCGACCGTCAAGGCCGAGCGGGACCTGCGGATCGCCGACGCCAAAGGTGACGAGGTCGATGGGCAACCGGTGACGGAGAACAGCGGCGCCAAACCCGTTGACGACTTGACGCCAGCCCTTGCCGTCCTCGCGGCGCCCGGCATACAGCACGAACGGTCGCTCGAGGTCGAACCGCTCCCGAAAGCCGTCCGGGTCGTAGTGTGCGGAAACGTCGACGGCACAACCCACGACGGGATGCTCGGCCGGGAGCGGGGCCAGGCGGTGCGCCAACTGGTGCTCGGGCTCACTCAGGAACCAGACCGCCGCAGCGCCGGCGAGAGCGGCACGAACCGAGGACAGCCGGGCATACGCCTCGTCGTGCAAGCAGGGCATCATGACCGTGCGCTCCGGCGCGATGGCTGCGCAATACAGCGTCGACCAGAACAGGTACGGGGCAAAGACGACGGCGTCGTACTCCCTCGCATGCTCGGCGAGATAGAGGTACAGCTCCGGCACGCGGAACCGGCCGTTCACCCATGCCAGCTCATCGGCCTCGTCGAGGACCTCGCCGCGCATCAACCTCCGCTGCAACGTTGACCACGTCGACGGGTCCCTGCCCGGCACAGTCTCGAAGCGCCTGATCGTGAGCCCGCCCTCTCGGAAGGGGCCCGGCCCGAAGTCGTTCGCCCACGTGTAGTGGTCCCGGGCACATGTCGTGAGCAGGTCGACGGAGTGACCGCGGGCGGCCAGCCCGGCGGCAGCCTCCCGCATCGCCGTCTCTGCCCCGCCGACGACACCGGGGCCGTAACGCGGCGTCACGAAGGCGAGGCGTCTCGACTCCGTCTCGTCTGGCACGTCTGGGTCCTCCGCGCGTCAGCGGCGCCGGATGGTGCCGCGTGGACAGGATGCTACGCGACGCTCCCTGAGGCGACGATGCACCAGCGGGCCACCGTCGATCCCGGCTGCGACCGGTCGTGGCGCGACTCAGACGACTGGAGCGTCCACCCCTGCCCATCGTTCGAAGATCTCTCGCGGGCGCACCGCCCAGCCACGCCGAAGCAACTGTCGCTCCCCAAGAGCCCGCGGCAGGGCTTTCGGCAGCAATTCGGCGACACCGTCGTCACCGCCCGCGCGCCGCTTGCGCAGGGCTTCGGCGAGAGCGAGATCGATCGGCGCGTTGCGGAGCAGCGTCAGCAAGCGATTCCGCTCGGCCAGGTGCCGATCTCTCCGCGCCGCGTAGCCGCCGAGCGCTACCGCCTCGAGCCTGACCGTGGCGGCCGGGTCGTAGAACATCCGCAGCCCCATGAGGCGTCCTCGCCAACACCAGTCGGTGTCCTCGTAGAGCGACCGGTAGCGCTTCGCGAAACCCCCGACGCGTGCCCACACGTCCCGTCTCGTGACGAGGGCCGACGAGCTGAGCGCGAAGCGCTCCTCGGCGACGTCGAGCCGTCCGTCGTCCGGCCCCTCCGACCCGATGCCACCGACGTACCCGTCGGCGCGCAAGTAGGAGCCGGCGCTGCTGAGGAGGTCGACGACCCGAGTGGGCCGCACGACCTCGCCGTTCAGGATCAGCTCGAGATCGTCGTGGGTATCGACAAGGGGGGCGTAGAACGGCAAACGTCCCGCCGTCCAGCGCCAAGGTCCCGCCGGACCCGTCTCGAGGGGGTGCACGCCGGCGCCGACAAGGGCAGAGAGCACGTCCACGCCGCCGAGTGTCGCCGTCGTGAGCCGCCGCCCGAGCGTCCGGGAGTCGGCATCGGCACAGGGCGGCTCGTCCCCCAGGGCGACCTCGAGGTACCGGCCGGCGAGGACAAGGCGGGGCGAAACCGCTCCAATGCTGGGATCCTCGAGCAGCCCGCTCGCAACGGCCAACCAGCCGTCGCTGGCGACGGCGTTCTCGCCAAGGAGGGCCACGACGTCTCCTTGCGTCGCCGCCACGCCGCGGTTGGCGGCTGCGGCGACGCCCGCGTCACCCGCAGCGCGCACCCAGCGCGCCCCGAGTTCCCGAGCGACGGCAGCGGCGGCGGCCTTCGGCGTGTCGTTGTCGACGACGAGGACCTCGTGTGCTTGATGGAGGACCGAATCGAGGCAACGCCGGAGGCGGTCGGTCGGTCGGCTCGAGACGACGACGACCGAGACCGTCAGGTGGATGCCTTCAATGTCGACCGATCGATCACCTTGTCGATGAAGCCGTACTGCAGCGCTTCGTCGGCGGTGAACCAGCGGTCGCGGTCGGAGTCCGCCTCGATGCGCTCGATCGTCTGTCCTGTGTGGAAGGCGATCCGCTCGGCCATCATGCGCTTCAGGTAGATGATCTGCTCCGCCTGGATGGCGATGTCCGCAGCCTGTCCCTGCATCTGGCCGGAGGGCTGGTGCATGAGGATCCGGCTGTGAGGCAGGGCGTACCGCTTCCCCGGGGCGCCGGCGCAGAGGAGGAACTGCCCCATAGACGCAGCCAGACCGAGACAGATCGTGGCGATATCACAAGTCACGTACTGCATCGTGTCGTAGATGGCGAGACCGTCGGTGACCGAACCGCCCGGCGAGTTGATGTAGAGGTTGATGTCTTTGCCGGGATCCTCTGCCTCGAGGAGGAGGAGCTGGGCGCAGATGAGATTCGCAGACGTCTGGTCGACCTGGGTGCCGAGGAAGACGATGCGCTCTTTCAACAGCTGGCGATAGATCTCGCCGGCGGGGTCGGAGAAGCTGCCGTCGGACGCCATTCCTCGTAGCGCCGACCTGGCTTGCATCCCTCGGTCCTCCGGTGTCGGAACAGTTGACATCGATCCTCCTCGTCAATCCCTGCCGGCGAGGCTACCGGCCCACCGCCGAGTGGTTGACGGCTCGACGCCGTTGCTCGGAGGACATCCTCCGGGCGGGTTACGCTTTGCGGGGCGGCTAAACCGCTCACGCGGGTGTGGCGAAACGGCAGACGCGCCGGGCTTAGGACCCGGTCCCTTCGGGGGTGGAGGTTCGACTCCTCTCGCCCGCACAGGTTGTTGAACTGGGATAATGACCCTGAGGCAGAGATCGCAGTCCTCGCCAAACTGCGCTGGCCACCTCAATTGCTAACCGAGTGCCAACCGAGGCGATGCGCTTCCCTCGTGCAAGGGCACTTCAAGAAGCGGGGCGATCGCTGGTGAACGCTTCAGAGCCATTGCAGCTGACGCCAGGGTCGCACCGCCGATGCGACGACGCGTTTGCAGAACGGAGGATGACGGTGCGTGCCCGCCTAGCGAAAGGTAGTGGCGGTCTTGACGGCCACTACGGCATGGCAGTTGCCGTCGGCTCCCTCCGAACGGCTGCCACTGAAGCATCAGCGGCTCGGGAGCACGCCGGACGGAGGGTCCGGCTCGGACATCTTGGAGAGCAGCTCCTGTGTGCCGGCGAGGGAGGACGTGATGATCCGCTTGGCTACCTCGAGCAGTTCGAAGATCGCCGGGTCGCCGACCGAGTAGAAGACATTCGACCCGGCCTTGCGGGCCTGAATGAGATTGGCGCGCCGCATCACTCCGAGTTGCTGGGAGAGATGTGATGGTTCGATGCCGACTTCAGGGATCAATTCGGCCACTTGGCGCTCGCCGTTCCGGAGCACCTCGAGGATGCGGATGCGCGCCGGATGCCCGAGGGTCTTAAAGAACTCGGCCTTCACTCGGTAGATGGGATACGCGGGCGTCGTCATGGCTGGGCGGCTGCCTCCTGCCTGTGATCGTGCGACCTCGAGTTCCAGACACCGCGCCGGCGCCGTGGGCAGCTCACCCGAAGCGACGGTACGGAGCGCACAGTACTCACAAGTCATTTCCGGCGTAAGAGAGATTGAAACTCTTGTTGGCCAAGGGGAAGTCCGGGACGATCGTGTCGGCGAGCGACACCGGTAGGGCGGGCCAGTTGAAAAATGACGGGTCGACCACCTTGACGCGCGACAGGTGACCGTCGGCCCGCAGCTCGAGTCGGTGCACGAGCGTTCCGCGCCAGGCTTCAGCGATCCCGACGCCGCTCGGATTCACCGCACCGCCGGCAGTGACGACCGACTCGAGCGGACCGGCACGACCGATGAAGTGCGCGAGGAGCGACAGCGATTTGCGCACTTCCTCGACACGGACCTCGAAGCGAGCGAGCACATCGCCGCCCGTGCGCAGGGCTGCAGAGAACCCGTCCCCGACTTCCACGCACGGATGCGCCACACGGCCATCGAGCGGCTCCCCGGAGGCTCGTCCAGCCACGCCGACAACACCAAGGTCCGCGGCGTGTGAGCGATCCAGCACGGCGGTGCCCGTAAACCGTTCCATCACGAGAGCGTTCGACGAGGCGAGGTCGACGAGCTGTTCGAAACGGTCACCGATCTCCGCCAGCTCCTCTCGCGTCGGGAGACGAAGCAGGCGCGCGCCCCCGGGGAGCACTCCGCCGCGCAGGAGGCGGTGACCGGTGACCTCGGCGTTGAGCCGCAGCAGCTGCTCGCGCAGGTTGAGAGCCCACGCGTTCGCCAACCCGAATCCGACGTCGTTGCACAGCGCCCCGAGGTCTGCCACGTGATTGTACAGGCGCTCGAGCTCGAGCAGGATGCCTCGCAGCACCCAGGCATGGGGCGAAACTCGTATCCCCTTGGCGTCCTCCACGGCGAGGCAGTAGGCGAGGGAATGGCCGACGGCGGTGTCCCCGGAGATCCGCTCTGCGATCTGGAGCCCGGCGGTGACGTCCTTACCCTCGAAGAGGTGCTCGACCCCCTTGTGCACGTACCAGAGGCGGGCTTTCATGCGAAGGATCGTCTCGCCGACGACCCAGAACCGGAAATGGCCGGGTTCGATGAGTCCGGCGTGCACGGGGCCGACGGGGATTTCGTAGACACCGGTACCCTCCACCGGCACGAATGGGAACGACCCGGCGTCGGCGATCATCTCGGGCGCCGGACCGGCGCCGTGGCGTAGCGGGAACCAGTCGGTCGGCCAATGCTGGTGAAGGACGAGCCGCCTGGGTTGCGGGTGCCCGAGAGGTTCGATCCCGAAGAGATCGAGGAGCTCCCGTTCGAAGCGGCTCGCAGGAAACGAGACGCTCGAGAGCGTTGGCACTTGTGGCCTCGAGCGGTCGAGATCGAGGTGCAACTCGACCCGGCGGTCGGGCGGGCCGGACGTGAAGAGGTAGACGACTCGCATGGAGTCACCGTCGTCATGGCCGGAGACGAGGGCGAGCCGCATGCCGGCATCAAGCAGCGCCTCGGTGGCATTGAGCAGGTCGCCCGGCCGAACGATGGCAGCCACCCGGTGCTGCCCGGCGGGACGCATCGCTTCGGCGATGGAGGAGGGAAGGGCGCCGGTCGGCTGGTTCTCCGCCCCGGCCCGGCCGGCCCCGGCCGCCACCGTCACGGCGCCACCACGTGAGCGGCCGCTCGCAGCAGCTCGGTGAGCGGCCAGGCGAAGACGCCGATCACACCGCAGGCGACAAGGCCGACGACGAGGGGGGCGGTCACAAGTGGCGACGACCGTGCCACCGTGACGACGGGGACACGGGCCAGATCGGCGCCGGCCGAAACCGTCTCGGTCGGGGGCGTTCCGGACCCGAAGAGCATGTGGCGGGCGTGGCCGGCGACAGCGACGAAGATGACGACCATCGCCACCATGGCGGCGCTGGCCGCCCAGCCGAGACCGACCTGGAACTCGGCACGGATCATCAGCAGCTCGCTCGTGAACAGGCTGAAGGGCGGAAGGCCGAGGAGGGCCAGGAGGCCGACGCCGAAGACACCTCCGAGCGCCGGACGCCGGGCCAGCAGCCCGTGGATGCCATCGATCCTGCTCGTTCCTTCTGTCGCCATGATCTCGCCGGAGGTGAGGAAGAGCACGCTCTTTGCCAACCCGTGGCCGAGGATGTGCAGGAGCACGGCGGCGATGGCGAGCGGGATGCCGGCGGCCGCACCGAGGGCGATGAGTCCCATGTGCTCGATGCTGTGGTAGGCCAGCATGCGCTTGTAGTCCCGCTGGCTGAGCAGAAGGGAGGCAGCAAGGGCGAGGGACAGCAATGAGACCGCCACGAGCAGCGCCCGCGAGTAAGCAGGCCCGACGGCAAGGTCTGTTACGGCCTTGAAGCGCAAGATGGCATAGAACGCGACGGTCAGAAGGACGCCGGACATGAGGGCCGAGACCGGAGCCGGCGCCTGGCTGTGAGCATCCGGCAGCCAGCTGTGCATGGGGGCGAGGCCTACCTTCGTGCCGTAGCCGAGCACGAGCAAGGCGAAAGCCACGCGCATGACGGCCGGGTTGAAGTGCGAGGCGTGCGCCATGAGCGAGGTCCAGTCGAGCGCCCCGGCGGAGTGGCCGCCGGCGTGCAACGTGGCCAGGTAGACGAGAACCGTCCCGAGGAAGGCGAGGGCGATCCCGACCGAGCAGATCACGATGTACTTCCAGGACGCCTCGAGCGACCCCTTCGTCCGCCGGTGCCCGACGAGAAACGTCGTGGCGATCGTGGTCGCCTCGATCGCCACCCAGAGCACGCCGACATTGGCAGCCAGCACCGCCAGCAGCATGTTGCCGACGAAGGCCTGCACGAGCACGAGGTAGGTCGTCTCCCGAGCTCGAGTGGAACGACCGTCGGCCAGCTCAGCGGCGACCATGCGCACGCCGAGCCAGGACGCCAGGGAGGCAATGGTGCCGATGACGACGACCATGAAGGCACTCAGGGCATCGGCCCGCAAGACGCCCCAGGCGCCCGTCATGGGTCCGCTTTGGACCTCGCGCACCGCCACGGCGATGCCGAGGGCGAGGGCGGCGCAGTTCGTTCCGACGGCCACCCAGGCCGCCACCGGCCGGGCCTTGCCGACGGCGGCTGCGACGGCGCCGAGGAGCGGGAGGAGCAGGAGGATGATGAGGGCCATCAGTCGTGCAGCTCCTGCAGGGCGTCGAGGTCGAGGTCGCCGAAGTCCGTTCGCAGCCGTACCGCCAGCACACCGAGGACGACGACGCCGAGGAGCACGTCGAGGGAGACGCCGAGCTCGATGAGGAAGGGCACGCCGGCGGTGACGAGGAAGGCGACAAGGGCGATGCCGTTGTCGACGAGGAGGAGCCCGATCATCTGGAAGATCGGCCGCCGCCGCGCCACCAGCACGAAGAAACCCACCAGCAAGGTCGCAAACCCGACGGGAACCAAGGTCCCGGCCGTCGTGCCGACAAAGTGGGCGATCCCTCTTGTGCGGGCAAACGCGAGGAAGATCAGCGCGGCTGAGACGACGAGGGAGGCGGGGACATTGACGAGGGGGCGGGTTTCTCTGGCGAGGGGTTGGCCCCCTGTCACGTGTCGCAGCAGCATGGGGATGGCGACGCCTTTGACGACGATCACGACAGCTGCGGTAGCGATCAAAGCTGGGTCGTGCAGGTGGACGCCGAGCAGGACGGCGACGCAGCCGAGGGCGATCCCCTGCACCGAGATGGCGCGGATGACCGAGCGGACGGCGGAGAGCCAGAGGACAGCGACGCCACAAACGAGGACCGCCCCGACGCCGAGGGTGAGGCTGGACGAGAACGGCGACCCGTTCACGGTGTCACGAGCGACGAGACGACGGCGAGGACGGCCAGCACGAAGGCGCCCGCCATGAGCTCGGGGACGCGGAAGAGACGCAGCTTGGCGACGGCCACCTCGAAGGCGGCGAGCACCACCCCGAGCACCGCCACCTTGGCGACGATGGCGACGAGCCCGACGGCCAGGTGGGCCGGCCCGGGGGCGGTGGCGATGCCCCACGGGACGAAGAGGTCGGCGAGAAGGGCGACCATGACCGCCAGGCGCATCGACTCGCCCAGCTTGACGAGGGCGAGGTCGGACCCGGCGAACTCGAGGATCATCGCCTCGTGGATCATGGTCAGCTCGAGGTGCGTGCTCGGGTTGTCGACCGGGAGCCGGCCGCTCTCGGCCACGATCACGATCACGAAGGCGACGAGGGCGAGCAAGCGCTGCGGTGTCGCCAGCCAGATGGGGTGGGCGAGCGAGCCCGAGACGATCGCCGGCAGGTCAGACGAGTGGGCGGGGACGGAGAGGGCGAGGATGGCAAGGAGGAGCGCCGGCTCGGCGATGGCACCGATGGTCATCGCTCGGCTTGCGCCCATGCCGCCGAAAGCCGTCCCAGTGTCAAGGGCGCCGAGGGCGAGGGCGACAGAGCCGAGGAGGAGCAGGTAAACGACGGCGAAGAGATCGGCGTACCAGCCGAAGGCGGGGTCCGTCGTCAACAGGGGGGCGACGGCGGCAATGACGAGCGTCGTGCCGACGAGGACGAGCGGCGCAAGGGAGAAGACCCAGCTCGCCTGGTCCGGCCGCGTGCGCTCACGTCGGGCGAGCTTGCGGAGATCGAGAAGGGGCTGGCGGATCGGGGGCCCGACACGGCCTTCGAGGCGGCAACGCACCTTTCGCATCAGCCCGACGAGGAGGGGCCCGCCCACGACGACGAGCACGACCTGCAGCACGGAGGTGGCGGCGACCGTAGCCGCCGGCCAGGCGGCGGTCACGCCGTCCCTTTTCGGCGCGCGGCCGTCATGGCGGCTCCAGGACCCCTCGTGCACGCCGCAGCCGGCGCTCCGAGGGTGCGGACGCCGCTCATGCCACCACGACGAGGACGACGACGAGTGCCACGAGGCCGAAGGCGAGGTAGCGGTGGACACTCCCGTTCGGGAGGCGCCGGGCGAGCGCACCCCACCATCGCAGGCCGGAGGCGACAGGTTGGTAGAACCGGCGCTCGAAGCCGTCGTCGAGCGACGTGTGGAACGTGGCGGACTCGACGTAGTAGCGGGACTCGGCCGTGTGGCTGACGTCGAGGTCCTGGGCGGGACGAAGGACGTCATCGAAGACCCGGATCAACGGCTCGGCAAAGGACGTCGCCGTGTACTCCATGCGGGCCGTCTGCAGCTCCCGGCCGCAGCCCCAGGCCTCGGTCCGGCGTACGGCAGCGGCCTGGGCAAGGCGCCGGGCGCCGGCGGCAAGACCGATGGCGAGCACGAGGCCGCCAGCCAACAAACCGGGAGCGAGCTCTCCGTGCACGCCCGTGAGGCCGAGGTTCCATCCCCGCGACAGCGGGTCGGGGACCGTGATCCCCGTGGCGGTTCGTGCGGCGGCGAGCACGGCAGGGATCACGAGGAACGGGGCGACACCGAGCACGAGGCAGAGCGCCGCCAGAACGCCGGCTCCGGTCACCATCGACGCCGGTACCTCCTCGGCGCTCACAGCTGCCTCGGTCCGCGGCTGTCCGAGAAGGCCGATCCCGATCGCCTTCACGAACGTCGCCGCCGTAAGGCCACCGGTGAGGGCGAGGGCTCCAACGCCGATCGGCATCGCAATGGCGATGGCGCTGTTCGTGGACGGGAGCCCGTGCAGCATGGCCTGCAGCAGCAGCCACTCGCTCACGAAGCCGCACAGTGGGGGCAGAGCGGCGATCGCCAGCCCGCCGACCATGAAGACGGGAGCGCTCAAGGGCATGCGGCGGAGCAGGCCACCCAAGCTGTCGAGATCGCGAGTGCCCGTCGCCTGCTGAACCGAGCCAGCGGAGAGGAAGAGCGAGCCTTTGAACACGGCGTGGAAGACGACGTGCAGGAGGGCGGCTGCGAGGGCGACAAGGGCGAGGGCCCGGTGCCCGGTGGCGGCGAAGAGGCCGGAGGCGCCCACGCCGAGCAGCATGAGGCCGACGTTGTCCGTCGTGGAGTAGGCGAGGAGGCGTTTCAAGTCGGTGCTCGTGGCTGAGTGGAGAGACCCGAAGAGGGCGGAGAGCGCTCCGACCGTCATCACGAGGAGCCACCACCAGGCGGGGCCGCCGCCGAGCAAGCCATCGCCGACCCGCACGATGCCGTAGACGCCGAGGTTCACCATGGCGGCCGACATGAGAGCCGACACCGGGCCGGGCGCCTCCGGATGGGCGCGGGGAAGCCAGACGTGCACCGGCACGGCGCCGGCTTTCGAGGCGAAGCCAGCGAAAGCAAGTAGGAAGACGCCGTCGCGCACAAACGTCGAGATGTGTTCGGCCCGTGCCGCCATGGCCGTGAAGGACTGACTGCCGGTACGGGTGGCGAGCAGGACGAGGGCGATCAAGATGGCGGCGGCACCGAGTTGTGTCATGACGGCGTACCACTGGCCGGCGACCTGCACCTCAGCCCGAGAGCGGTGGTCAGTGAGCACGAGGACGAGTGAACTAAGCGCCATGAGCTCCCAGAGGTAGAGGAAGGTCGTGACGTTCGAGGCAGCCGGGACGAGCAGGAGCGTCGTAACAAAGAGGGGAAGGTTGCTGGAGGCCGTGCGGCTCGAGAGACCGTGGCTCCCATAGCCGAGGCGGAAGATCATTGCGCAGGCACCGACGACGGCGGCGACGCCAACGAAAAGGGCGCCAAGCGGGTCGAGGCCGAGAGAGAAGCCGCTGAAGGGCATGACCCTTGTGGTCTCGACGACAGCCGTGTGCCCCGTGCGTAACACCTCGGCAGCGGCGGCGAAGCCACATCCGCAGGCGCCCACTGTGAGCAACACCGTGAGGCCCGCTCGGAGCTTGGCCGGCGCGGCGGCGCCGGCGGCGGCGGCCAGCAGGCCGAGCACAGCCGCGACGACGAGCAGGTCGCTGCTCACGTCCCGGCCACGCCGCGCAAGGCCGTGATGATGGCGGCCGGATGAGGTGGGCAGCCCGGGATCTCGACATCCACGGGCACGACGTCGGCAACCGATCCGGCGACCCCGTATGCCCCTTTGAACACACCGCAGTCACGGGCACAGTCACCGACGGCGATCACGACCCGCGGGTTCGGGACGGCTTCGAGAGTCTTGCGCAAGGGACCCGCCATGTTGTGGGTGACCGGCCCCGTGACGAGCAGTCCGTCGGCATGGCGGGGCGATGCTTCGAGCCGGATACCGAATCGCTCGGCGTCGTAGACGGGAGAGAAGATCGAGGCGATCTCGAGCTCGCACCCGTTGCAGGAGCCGGCGTCGACGTGGCGGAGTTGCAAGGACCCGCGACTGCGCTCGGCGCCTGCTTGCACCGACGGCGAGCCCGGCTCGGGCACCGGCACGACGGTGGGCTCTGGTCGCAAGCGACGACGTTGCTGGCGGAAGGTACCCGGTCGCATAAGTGACAGATACGTCAATACATCAGTACACAAGTTGTCAAATCATGCGATTTCGGGACCGAAGGATGACCGACAGGGGAATCGCTGTCGATCACTGGGCGAGAGGCGCTGAGCTTTCCGGAGATGACGGCGAGCTTTAGAGCTGGGACGCCGCCATCATCGGACCGAGTTCGCCTGTCGGCATCGGGCGGGCAAAGTGGAATCCCTGATAGGCGTCACAGTCAAGGGAGACAACTCGCTCGCGCTGGTCCGCCGATTCCACGCCCTCGGCAACAACCCTCATGCCAAGCTCGTGGGCGCGCGTGACCATCGCCGTCACGATCAAGCTGCTCGTCCGATCAAGATCGACTTGGCTGATGAACGCCTGGTCGATCTTGACAATGTCCACCGGAAAGCGCGGCAGATGGTCGAGTGACGAGTAACCGGTTCCGAAATCATCCAATGCCAGCGTCACTCCAAGTCGCTTCAGTTCGCTCAGCACGACAAGGGCGCGATCGCTGTCTTGGATGAGGAGGCCCTCGGTGATCTCAAGCATGACAACTCCGGGGTCAGTTCCGGAGTCGGCGAGCACCTTGGCGACGGAACCAACAAATTCCGCACCCATGAGCTGGCTGGCCGAGACGTTCACCGCGACAGCGAGCGGCTCGTCGCTTTGGCGAGGCCAGGTCTGCCGGTCGAGACAGGCCCGTTCCAACACCCAGCGTCCTATCTCGGTGATGAGCCCAGACATCTCGGCAAGGGGCACGGCAGTCTGCGGGGCAACCATTCCTACGGCCGGGTGGTGCCAACGAAGGAGAGCCTCGGCGCCAAGAATCCGCTGGTCGGGGGTACTGACGATCGGCTGGTAAGCGGTCCGTAGCTCTCCGCGGCCGAGAGCCCCTTGGAGATCGCGGTTCAGCCTTGCACGGTGGTTTGCCAGGTGCCGTTTCCTGAGATCAACGACGCCGTGTCGGGCTCCTCCCTGGTGCTTGGCCTGGTACATGGCGACGTCAGCGTCCTGCAGTACCGTCTCGGAACCGTCGCCACCTTGTCCGGCAAAGGCGATGCCGACGCTCGCACTCATGCGTACTTCGATTCCCGAGACGACAAAGGGCACAGACAGCGCGAGGTCGATCCGGGCGGCTATCGGCTCCACTTGAGACGGGTTGTCCAAGTCTTCGCACAGAATGACGAACTCGTCGCCTGCCAGACGCGCCAGAGTGTCGCCGGGACGCAGAAGCGCCGTAAGCCGTTCGGCCACGGCTTGCAGTAGCTCATCGCCGATGTGGTGCCCGTAGGTGTCGTTCACAGCCTTGAATCGATCGAGATCGGCGAACAGAACGGCAGCCACCTTCTTGGAGCGGCGGCAGCGCAGAATCGAATGCTCGAGGCGCTCAACGAGCAGAGTCCGATTCGGCAGTCCGGTCAAAGCATCGTGAAGAGCGCTCGCCCGGGCGAGAGCAGACGCCGCCCTCAGGTCGGTGCGCGCTTGCGAGTTCAGGACGTACGCCGCCGCCACGTCGGCCATGGTCTGCGCCGTACTCTGCGCACGGGCGTCCAACTGTCCCGGCGTGGCACGGTAGAGGTCCAGGGCGCCGATCTGCCGATCGCGATCGCGAAGCGGGAAGGCAAAGACACCCGCCAGTCCTTCCGCAAGTGCCCGCTCCGAGAATCGCGGGAATCTGTCGTCCTCGCGCAAGTCTGCAACAGCGACGGGTTCGCCGGTCTGGAAGGCCAAAACGCAAGGACCTTCGCCAAGCTCGCACTGGAGCTGTTCAAAGCGGAATGCCGCTGCATTCGAAGCAGCGATGAACCTGGGATGGATCCCAGGAGCGCTCAACGTCACGCCGACGGACGTGACGGGGAGCACGTCGACCATTCGTAGAACGAGGTGATCGAGGATGGCCTGAATCGAGAAGTCGGTCAGCAGCGTTCGAGCGAAGTCGCTCAGAACCTCAGAAACTCGACTCTCGAACTCCACGTGAATCTTCTCCCCATTACGAAAGAAAAGAGTCCGCTGGGTCCGGGCGGTTGTCAGTCGTAGTCGCTCTCGTGCAGGGTAACACCCCGGCCACCGCGAGTAGTGATACCAACGCAGACAGTGAGACTCCGGTACGGCTTCGGCGCCGAGGCCGTTACCTCATGGAGCCACGAGCGACTGGGCGATCTCCGACAGGAACCGCCGCATAGCCGACTCGGCCGCCCGATGCATCGCCAAGCGTTCGATGTTCGCCTCGAGCTGGGCAAGAGGAACCCGGTAGCGTCCGCTGAGGGAGAGCCTGCAGTGGTCCGCCCCCAAGCTGGAGAGCTCGATATCGGCGTCGAGGGCAGGCACCCTCCGTTCGAAGGCGATGGGCTCCCAGTGCATCGGGACGATCACCACGGAATCGTATTGACGGGGCTGACCGGCAGTGAGCGTGAAGCGCTGTTGGGCGGCCGAGCGTTTTGCCGCCCCGAGCCAGGGGCCTACCGGGTCGAGCAAGAGGGCCGACAATTCATGGAAGGGACGGCCAAGATGGAGGAAGTCGCTGATGAACACGGCGTGGCGGCGCTCGGGGACAGCTTCCTGACCACCGAAGCTGCCAGGCGCCGGGGTCCCATGCGCCAAGGCGCTACTCACGGCGCTGCCTGCCGGGTTTTCGGGCGAACGATGAGAACAGGGCAGTGGGCGTGGTGGACGCACGCTTGCCCGACAGATCCGAGAGCAAGGCTCGAGAAGCCGCCGCGTCCGCGGCTTCCCACGACGACGAGGTCGGCGCCTTCGCTCAGGTCGATGAGGGTGCGGGCGGCCAAGCCCTCTTCGATCGTCCGGCGGATGTCGAGCGTGTCGTCGTCCCCGAGAACCTCCTTCTCGGCGTCACGCACGATCAACGCCGCCACGTCGGCCGCCGCCGCCGTGATGTCGGCAAGCTCGATCCCGCCAAAGGGAGAAAGCGGATAATTGACATGCCACGCGTGCACGATGTGCAGCGTCCAGTTCTGCCAGCGGGCAACCGCAGCCGCATAACGCAGCGCATCGTGTCCGGCAGCCGAGCCATCGATCCCGACGACCACCCGGCCGGTCGTGAACGGCAGATGTGCGTGAGGAGCCTGGAGCGGTTCTCCGGTTGAATCCATCGTCACCACCTCCTGCGCTCCCATCGTGGGGGTTGCGCCCGGTCTCTCCCAGGGCCGAAAGACCCCGACTTTGAGGGAATCCCGCCACTTGATGACTCGCCGAGGGGGCGCCGTGCAGCTAGGGTCGCCTCAGTTCTCCAGTAGGGCCGTTCGGCCCTACTGGACACCGGTTCGCTTTGCCATTCTCAAGCAAGGGAGGTCAACAACTGATGCCACACATCCTCGCGGCCCTCGTGAACCTGAATCACCCGGGGAAATACGTCGACTGGGGCTTCATTCAGATTTCTGTGGCCAATCTGGTCGTCATCGGGATCATGATCGTGACGTTCGTGCTGGCTCTCGTGCTGCCCTTTCCTCACCATGGAAAGGCGACGAGCCAGGGCACTGCCGCCACGCCCGCGAGCAGCTCGACCGAGGAGCAGGCGCCTAGCAGGACCCAGCCGTGACGCTCACGACTGGCAAGGACGATACGTTGGCGCCTGCTGGGGAGCGGCCGACCTGGACGGGTCGATTCCGTTCGAGAGCCGTCGGCACGTTTCCGCCCGAGAAACTGCTGCCCGACCGCCAGCCGGCATATGTCGCCTCCTGGATCTACATCTTCGGAGCGCTCACCTTGGCCGCATTCGGCGTCGTCCTGCTCTCCGGTGCAGTTCTCGCCCTGGAAGGCCCATCCTGGTGGCACACGTCGAACGTCGGCCTCTACGTGAACTCCACCCACCTGTGGAGCACAGAGCTCTTCTTCTTCTTCATGGTCGTGCACCTCTGGGGCAAGTTCTTCATGGCCGCCTGGCGTGGTCATCGGCGTGCCACTTGGATCACGGGCGTTCTGTCGTTCGCGATCTCGATCGCAGCGGCGTTCACCGGCTACCTCTCGCAGCAGAACTTCGACTCCGAGTGGATCGGCACGCAAGCGAAGGACGGCATCAACAGCACAGGGGCTGGGGCGTTCTGGAACGTCTTGAACTTCGGTCAGATGCTGATGTGGCACATTCTCCTGCTCCCCCTCATCGTCTCAGTGGTCGTCGGCATCCACGTCCTTCAGGTTCGTCGCCATGGCGTCGTCCCGCCCTTCGCCGCAGCCCGGCGCACGGCGAGCATCGCGCCCTTCTCGTCGGGCACCGGGTCCGTCCCCGACACCGGGTTCACACCTGACACCGGATTCGCTCCAGCCACTGGCTTCGCACCGGGCACGGGCCTGCCCAGCGAATCAGGCTTCGCCAGCCAGGCGATCCCGAGGGACCTGGGCCTCGACAGCCCACCTGATGCCGTCGCGCCGGTCGACGCTGCGCCGCTGGCCGAGGCCGGACCGTTGCCCCAGGCCGGACCGTTGCCCCAGGCCGGACCGCTGCCCCAGGCGGGGCCGGTGGCCGACCCTGATGCCGTGACGGCCGCTCGGCCCGTAGGCGACGCGGAGCCGGTCGTAGATGCGGGGCCGGTCGTCGATGCTGGGACGGGCGCAGCGCAAGGGACCGAGGAGACGGAGACACCATGACATCGAAGCGCTTCAGGCCCGACCGCGACGTCGAGGAGTGGACGGGCCCCACTGTCCGTTACGACCTGTTCAAGGAAGTCACCGTCTGCTTCGTCGTGGTCCTGATTCTCGTCGCCGCCCTGGCGGCCATCTTCTCCTCGCCCGACGAGGCGCCCATCACGCTGAAATCGTGGTCGAAGGCCATGCCGGTCGATTTCGCACAGACGGCGATCGCCGAGCTCGACGGTACGAGCGCCACCGCCTCGTACGGCCCGCCCTACAACACCGTGTCGGGTGCCAGTCAGAAGATCGGGCCGGTCTCGCTCGAAACCCTCGCCGGCGCCCGCATCCCGATCAACACGGCGGCGGACTTCGTCATCGGCCCGCTCCTCACGCTGCCCGATCAACCGACCCTCGATGCCACCATCGCCACATTCGAGTCAGCCTCCGCCGCTCAACAGGCGAAATGGGAGGCGGCCTATGAGACAGCCGTCGCCAACGCCTCGTTCAACGGCCAGCTGGAGGTGAAGAACGGTCCGTACGGTCCGGTCGGCGTCATCATCAGCCAGCTGCTCAGCATGGCCCGTAGTGGAGCGCTCGACGGAGCTCTGCTCGCCTCGCCCCAGCTCTACGACACGAATTACACAAAGCCTCTGCTGTTCATCCAGGACGGCGGGTACCTGGGAGATCTCGCAGACGCCCAGCACCTCGGCGGTGACCAGTGGGGCATGATGAACGAGACGGGGAACTACCCCGGTCAGGCCTGGCTCTGGCTGTACACGATGTGGTACCAGGTGCAGCCGTACAAGTCGTCGGGAAACGGGGACGCCCTGGTCTGGGGAACGATGATGCTGCTCACCTTGGTGTTGGCACTCGTGCCTTTCATTCCGGGAGTTCGCTCCATCCCTCGCTGGAGCCGTATCTACCGGCTCGTGTGGCGGCGGCACTACCGTTCTCTGTAGTCAAGGCGCTACCGGCTACAACGAGGACGGCATCACATGCTGAAGGTCTTTCTGTTGGACGACCATGAAGTCGTTCGTGCCGGCATCCGCGGCCTCCTCGAGGCCGACGGAGGGATCGAGGTGGTGGGCGAGGCGGGCACCGCCGAGGAGGCCATTAATCGTGTCCCGGCGCTGCGCCCCGATGTCGCGGTTCTCGACGTGCGCCTGCCGGATGGAGATGGCGTCGAGGTCTGCCGAGAGTTGCGAAGCCGTATGCCGGAGCTCCGGTGCCTCATGCTGACGTCGTTCGCCGATGACGACGCCCTGTTCGCCGCCATCATGGGCGGTGCCTCCGGTTACGTGCTGAAGCAGATCCGGGGAACCGACCTCGTGTCGGCGATCATTCGCGTGGGCCAGGGCGAGTCCCTCATCGACCCGATCCTCACAAAACGCGTGCTCGACCGGCTCCGCAGTGGCCCCGAGCAAGACGAGCGCCTCGCTCGGCTCTCGGAGCAGGAGCGGCGAATTCTCGACCTCTTGGCCGAGGGACTCACGAACCGGCAGATTGCCGGAAGGCTCTTTCTTGCCGAGAAGACGGTCAAGAACTACGTCTCCAACCTGCTCACGAAGTTGGGCATGTCGAGGCGCACCGAGGCAGCCGCCTTCGCCGCGCGCATCTCTGAGCGCCAAGCCGGTCGGCGCTCCGGGCTGGACGGCTGAAGGACGACCGCCTCGCCGCAGGTGCCACCACCTCACGCGCAGTCAGCTGACGGGGCGGAGGTACCCTCGGCAGCGGTATGACTATCCGGCCCCACACCGAGCGTCGCCCGCTCGCCCTGGCGGCCGCTGGGGCCGCCTGCATTTCATCGTCGGCGGTTCTCGTACAGCTTGCCGACGTCGGCGCTGCCACGACGGCATTCTTCCGCTGCTTGTTGGCCTTGCCGGCGCTGGGCGTGTTCGCCGTGTTCGAGCAGCGGCGTTACGGACGCCGCAGCTCTTCCCAGCGCTTCAAGGCGGCGGCCGCCGGTATTGCCTTTGCCGTCGACCTCGTTCTCTGGAACCATGCCATCGTCGACGTCGGCGCCGGCGTCGCAACGGTGCTCGGCAACCTTCAGGTGATCTTCGTGGCCGTTGCTGCCTGGGTCATGTACCACGAGCGGCCCTCAGCTCGCTTTCTTGCAGCCCTACCGGTCGTTGCCGTCGGTGTCGTTCTCGTGGCCGGCATCGTCGGCGGAAGCTCCTACGGTCGACACCCTGTCGCCGGGATCTTGTTCGGCGTCGGCACGTCCGTCGCCTACGCCGTGTTCCTCCTCGCCCTGCGCCGGCTGTCCTCGGGCGCCCCGCATGTCGCCGGGCCGCTCGTCGACGCCACGGCCGGAGCCGCCATCTCGGCACTCGCCATCGGGCTCGTCGTCGGCAGCCTGCAGTTCACGCCACCGTGGCCGGCACTGGGGTGGTTGCTTGTGCTGGCGACGGTGTCGCAAACGCTCGGCTGGCTTCTCATCACCTCGTCGCTCCCCCGGCTGCCAGCCGCCGTTTCGTCGCTCATGTTGCTGCTGCAGCCTGCGGCCGCCGTGCTGCTGGCCGCCGTCGTCTTGTCGCAACACCCCACGAGCTGGCAGCTCATCGGGGCGGCACTCGTGTGCGCCGGTGTCGTCCTCGCCGCCTGGCGGTCGGCTGCTCCTGCCGGCGAGCTGATCATTGAACCGCCCGGCGAGCAGACGGCGGCTGCCTGAGGACGTTCCGGACGGCCTCGCCTGGGCCATCGTGTTTCGCCGACCCGCGGCGCCGTCCACCACGGCAGGCGCCTGCCGCCTCTCGTGCCGCCCCCACGTCGAATGACCGCGGCGCTAACGTCACGGGGTGCGCTCGCCTGCGACGAGTCGTGGCAGTCGCCCTGCGACAAAGCGCCTCCTGACGCTGGCGTTGACGGCCCTCGCGCTAGCGGCATGCTCGTCCGCCACCACCGGCTCGAGTACGTCCTCGGCCACGACGGCAGGAGCCGGCGCTACGACGACCTCCACGCGCGGCACAGGCTCGAGTGTGCCGACGAACACGGTCTGGCTCTGTCGACCCGGTGCCGGTGACCTCTGCGCCACCAATCTCGACATCACCGTCGTGCAGGCGAACGGCAGCAAGACCCGCATTGCCGTGGCTGCGGCGAAGTCGCCGGCGGTCGACTGCTTCTACGTCTATCCAACGGTGAGCGAGGAGACGACGCTCAACGCGGATCTCGCCATCCAAAGCACGGAAGTGGCGACGGCCATCGCCCAGGCGGCGCAGTTCTCACAGGTGTGCCGCCTGTGGGCGCCCGTTTACCGACAAGAGACCCTTGCCGGCCTGCTGCGGAAGGGGCTGGCGAGCAACGCCTACACCGAGATCGCCTACGAGAGCGTGCTGTCGGCCTGGCGCGACTACCTCGCCCACGACAACGACGGCCGGCCGGTCGTGTTCATCGGTCACTCGCAAGGGGCGGCCATGCTCATCGACCTGCTGCGGAGCCAGATCGACCCGAACCCGTCGCTACGAAAGCTCCTCGTCTCGGCCATCATCCTCGGCGGCAACGTAGAGGTGCCCACGGGACGAACCGTCGGCGGCACCTTCCAGCACATTCCCGCCTGCCAATCGGCGAGCGAGACCGGCTGCGTCATCGCCTACTCGTCGTTCTCGACAACCCCACCGGCGGACAGTTTGTTCGGCCGGCCGGGACAAGGAGTGTCGCTGCAGTCCGGCCAGACCGCATCGACGGGTTTGCAGGTGCTGTGCGTCGACCCGGCAGATCTCTCCGGCGGCAACGGCGCCCTCGCGCCCATCTTCCCCGCCCCTAAGACCATGCGCGGATAGGCGCCGTCAGAAGCTCCAGCGATCTCGCCAGTCGATCAGCTTCGCTGTGAGCAGCAGCGCCACGACGAGGGCGAGCTGGGCGAAGCGGTGTCCGATGCGCCGGTCGG
>JBKQSP010000035.1:0-56305 GCA_052143575.1 Acidimicrobiales bacterium | reverse complement strand
CGGGGACACCTTTGAGGTCATGCTCGCCGCGCGCGATGAACTCGATGCCAGATCCTGCAGCCCGTCTCCCGCGACGTAGTAGGCCACCTGAGCGCCATGCACCATGACGTACCTGGTCTGCGGAAGTCCCATCGTCTCCACAATTTGGCGTCAACGCCGCCCGCTGTCGTTGTGCACCCGACCTTCCCCGGTTTGGGCCGGTGGGCTGATGCGGGTCCCGCCTCATAGACGAGGTGAACCGCCGCACCCACAACTGCAGTGTCAGGTCAGCTCACTTCGTCGATCGCAAGCTTCAGATGGCTAAAGGTCAGCCCGGCAAGGTCAGTCGTCTCGTCGTTGGTGAGCACGACAAGGCGGGCGTCGTCATCGGGGAGGATCGCGTTCATGGATTGATAACCGAAGTTGTCCCCAGGATGGAAGATGAGCCTGTGGCCGCCAGTGCTGCCGATGCACCACCCGTAGCCGTATCCCTCGAAGTCGATTCCCGCTATGTCATTGGGCATTGAGACATGGGGGGTGAGCATCTGACGTCTCGACAGATCGGTGAGGAAGGTACCGCTCATGACGGCACGATCCCAAATGGCGAGATCGCCAACTGTTGACCAGATGTCGCCAGCGCCAATGTCAGTCGCGTCGAGCGCCATCGACTGGACCATCTCTTCGCCGCGGTATCCGAGAGCCAGGTCGTCGCGTCCAGCCCCATCGCCGGCGAACGTCGAGCTCATCCCGAGCGGTGCGAAGATCTCATCGTGCAGCAGAGTCTTGTAGGGCTTCCCCGTGCATCGCTGCGCGACGAGGGCGAGAAGGACGAAGCCGGGGCTTGAGTACGAGTACATCGTCCCGGGTTCACTGATGAGAGGCGCCTCCATAAACATCGTGAGGAGTTCCGACATCGGCGGAGGCTCGGTATGGATCTTCTCCGGAAGGCCAGACCAGTGCAGAAGTCCGGCCGTGTGGGTCATCAGGTGATGCAAGGTGATGCCCTTCCAGCGCTCGGGTGTGTCCAGAATCCAGCGGGAGATCGGGTCATAGAGGTCGAGCGCGCCCCGCTCGGCGAGCACGAGGATCGCAGCACACGTGAACTGCTTCGACACCGAGGCGATCTGGAACCGCGTCGCGAGGGAATTGGTCGACGTAGGACTCGCCCGTCCGCCGGCGTGGACGAGCACGTCTCGGTCACCCTTCTGGAGTAGCAAGGTCCCCTGGAGCGAGTCTCGGCTCGTCATTCCCAGCCTCCGGATTCTCGACGGAGAGGATACTGGTCCTCACCGGCTCAGTCCCTCCGGCGATCTGCCTGGTCATTCGCCGGGTGTCTTGGCCGAAAGTGCCGCGATCGTGTGCTCGGCCCATCGAAGACTGGCACGGTGGACCGCCAGCCCGTGATCGAGAGCAAGGCGCGCATGGGCGCCAAGTTCGGTGACCTCGGTGTATCGCTGCAGCTCCGCGACGAATGCCGAGAGCGCCTCGGTGAGGTTGTGCAGGAACTCGAGCACCTCTTCTCTCGGGCGCTCGTGCTCCATCATCACAAAGCGCATCAGGTGCAGGCCGAGGTCCCGCGAGACCGTGGCCGCTTCTACGGGTGTGCTGAGCCAGCTCGCATGGGCCTCGCGGCCCATCGGTGTTGGCTCATACACGCGGCGATGCCGGACTGACGGGGCCGCCCGATCGAAGCTCTGAGCCCGGACCAGGCCTTTCAGCTCGAGGCGGCGCAACGCCGGGTATAGCGCGCCGGAGCTTGGCTGATAGATGCCCATCGGCGTGGCAGCGAAGATCCGCTTCAGGTCGTAGCCCGACGAAGGTGCCGAGCAGATCAAGCCGAGCAGTACGTGCTCGAACGCGGTGAGCTGCGGTCTCGCCATGCCACACAATCTACCTTGCGTGATAGGTCTAAACGACCTATGCTGTCGGCAAGAGGGCTGAGGGTGTTCGGACTTGGTCGTCTGGCCGAGACCACGTACGCGGGGCGAGAGCAGGCGATCCCTGCAAGGTCACGAAAGGTCCATTTCGTCGTGGACACGAGCAACGATGCACAGCGGGCAACCGGAAGTTCCCGGGCGAAGGGGGGCAGAGTTCGCTCGATCGCGATGATCGTGATCCTGGATGTCGCCGGCCCGCTGGCGGCCTATGGATTGCTGCGCTTCGCAGGCATGACGCCCGTGACAGCTCTGCTACTGAGCGGGGTGTTCCCTGCTCTCGGCGTGACCATCGGTGCCATCCGGAACCGTCGGGTTGACGTTGTCGCTGCTCTCGTCCTAGCCGGGATCGTCGTGGGCACGGCGCTCGGCTTGGTGAGCCACAGCACCAGGCTTCCGCTCGTCGAGGGGTCTGTGCCGACTGCCGTTCTTGGCATTGCGTGCCTGGGCTCGCTTTGGGCACGGAGCCCGCTCATGTTCAGCTTCGCCCTGGAGTTCACGGGACCGGACACCGCTCAGGGCCGCGAGATGGCGAGGCTTCAGCAGTACGCAGGCTACCGGCGAGTGTTTCGGGTCATCACGGTCGTGTGGGGCGTCGCCTTTCTCTTCGAAGCCGCCATGCGGGTCGTCATCGTCTACAACACCTCGACCGGAACAGCTCTAGCCATCTCCAAGGCAACCCCGTTGCTCTGGGCCGGCGTCTTGTCGGCCTGGACAGCCGCCTACGGTGCACGCCAGAAGAAGAAGGGTGAACGCACGGCTGCGGCCAGCCTGCTGGGCGCCGTGGAGCAAACCGGCTAGTTACTCCTCGCCCGAGAGACGTCCGCCTCCGCGGCGACTCCTTTGCGTGCAACGCCGACTTGCTCGGCTGCGGCGGGGCACGGAATCGGCGAGACCCCCGTGCTGGTCACCGCTCGACGAAGGCGTACACCTGGTCGCTCGAGATGGCCAGCAGGTGACCGTCCCCAAACGACGGGGTCGGAAAGTCGGTGGCGGCGCCGTTGATCGAGAAGTGCTGGGCGGCTTTGCCGGTACGCGGATTGAGGGCGAACAGGTTCCCCTCTGAGATGGTCCACACGAAGCCGCCTGCCAGGATCGGCGGACCGCCGGCGCCGGTCGGGGTCTGCCACAGCACCCTCAGCTTCAGCGTCTTCGCATCCGTGGCGACTGCCATCACGCCGTTCTCGCAGGGCAGGTACACGGTGCTGCCGGAGAACGCTACGCCCCCGTCCACGTCGTTGCCGCAGACGTTGCTCTTCTCGTCAACCTGTCCGCCGATGCCGCCGAGGCGGGAAGCTCGCAAGAGGTACACCGTCTGCGACTTGCCGGCCTGCACGACGAGACCGTTCGGCAGAACGGCGGGAACCGATGACCCCAGATCGCGGTCGTTGGCGTTGTCGTTGTACCAATCTGACGGCGCGAAGTACTGGAGCAGCTTCAGGGACGGCGACAGCTCGAGGACGGAGTCGCTGTCGTCATAACGGCCGGGCGAGCTCACCGAGCCGTTGCCGGCAGCCACCCAAACGTCTCCCTTGGCGTTCAGCACAGGAGCCCCACCTCCCATCCAGATGGCGCCCTGCGAGTCGCCGGCGTGCGAGTCCACCTCGAAGAAGTGGGCTTTGCCCCCTCTCAGGGGCACCGACTCGACCCACCCGTGGTAGCTGGAGCAGTCGCCGTAGTTGCCCCCGAACCCGAAGACGACCTCGCCACCGTCGAGCGTCAGCGAGGCGCGCTGGAGGATGGCCGCCGTGTCGGAACCCGGTGGGTCCACGTGCTGCTTCACGATGATGGCGCCGCCGGCAGTGCTGAGCCCGTAGAGATCGTGGCGTGGCCGACCGCTCACGAGCTCGTCGGCGACGACGAAGATCTCGCCCCGGGCTGTGTCGATCACCGGTGTCGAGGTGATTCCGACCGTGGGCCCGATGTTGCCGCACGGCAGGTCGCCAGACGGGACGGGAGCGGCGAGATGCCGATGCCATACGACGTGCCCGCTCGAGGCCGAGAGGGCGTAGACGGTGTCGTTCTCGGTGGCGATGTACACACGCTGGTCCCACACGAGGGGCTCCCCGTACAGGTTCCCGTCGAGCACGGGCGACGTCCAGGCGTGGCGGACCGAGGAGAGCTTGATGCCCGCCGCCGCCGCGCCGGAGCCGCCGAGGCTGGCGTGGTACACGGTCCAGTTGGAGTCTGCCCCCGGTGCCGTGCTGGCCCCTCCACTCCCGGCCATGACGTGTTGCGCCGACCTCGCTGGCAGGCCGGCGGAGCGTGCCGTTGCCGTCGCGGCCCCTCCTGCGGAGATCCCGGCGAGCACGATGAGACTCGAGATTCCCATGGCGAAGTGCCTGCCTGACCGCTGCGGACGTACTCGGATCGATCGTTTCTCGGTGTCGGAACGCATGCGCAAGTCTGCCCCGCCCCTGCCGCGAAGGCGTGGCACGTTATGGCCACTGCCGCGGCGCCCCATGAGATGGACGCCGCACTGACCGGCCCCAGCCTCGCCACACGAAGGCGGCGCGGGCGGCGCCAGTAGAGGACTGTGGGAGGAAACGGGCCGACCCTCGGCTGGCGAGACCGGGGGCTAGCACCAGTCGGGCGACGCCAGCTGGCGGCATTCTCAGGAGGTGCGGCGCTCCGTACCATGTCAACAGCAAGACCGGCGCCTCGGCCCCGCCGGCCCGCCAGACGAACGAGCCGAAACGACGATGCTCCGAGGTGACCCATGATGAAGGCTGATGTCGATGAGTCAGAGCGCCCTGTGGAGTTGCGCCTCGGGAGCAAAGGCACGGTGATCGTGCTCTCGGAGGCTCGTCTCAACCAGGTCCGGCGAGTCGCCGATACGATCTGGCGGGCCCCCTTCACGAGGCGGACGTGGGCCGAGTTCATCTGGTTCGTCCTCTCCGGGCTGCTGGCGGCCCTCGGCATGGCCTTCGTCGCCCTCAGCATGCTCGCCGGCATCGCGCTCCTCGTCACCTTCGTCGGAGTGATCATCATCGCTGCGGGCGTCCGCGGGGCCGGCGGCTTCGGCGCGTTCCACCGCGGGCTCGCCCGCAACTTCCTCGGCGAGCAGATCGAAGAGCCGGGCGCCTTTGCTCCGCGTCCCGGGTTGTTCGGGTGGCTGCACTCGGCACTCCGAGACCGGGCGGGGTGGCGCGCCATGGCGTACTCGGTGCTCAAGTTGCCCGTCGTGCTCTTCGGGGTCTGGTTCGCCTTCAGCGTCTGGGTGGACGCCTTCTTCTGTCTCGCCTACCCGATCTGGGGTGCTGGAGCGCAACGTCCCCCCGAGTTCGGCGTCGCCCGCAACCTCTTCCAGCCCGGTTACCTCTCCGTCGGGACGAGCGGCTTCTTCCACGCCACCGCCGTCTTCCTGACCGGCGTGATCCTGTTGTTCGTCGCTCCGTGGACGATGCGCGCGGTCGTCTACGTCGACCGCCGTCTCATGAGAGTGCTCCTCGCACCCGATGCGATGACAGCAAGAGTGCGATCGCTCGAGCATGCCCGCGCCCAGACGGTCGATGAATCGGCAGCGACGCTCCGCCGGATCGAACGGGACCTCCACGACGGCACGCAGGCGCAGCTCGTGGCCCTCGCCATGCGCCTCGGCCAAGCCAAGGAGAAGCTGGCAGCCGGAGACGACGTCGATCTCGAGCAGGTACGCCGCCTGGTCGATGACGCCCACCGGGGCGCCAAGGAGGCCATCGTCGAGCTGCGCGACCTCGCCCGAGGCATCCACCCGCCCGTGCTGGACACCGGGCTCGAGGGTGCGCTGTCGACTCTGGCAGCTCGCAGCACGCTCCCGACCGTCTGCACGGTGGCACTCGACGAGCGTCCGACGCCGGCGATCGAGACGATCGCCTACTTCTGCGTCGCCGAGCTGCTCGCCAATGTCGCCCAACACGCCGAGGCGTCGAGGTCGAGCATCAGCTGCACCCAGCATGGCCGGTGGCTACGCGTCGTGGTCCGCGACGACGGACACGGGGGTGCAAAGCTCTCCACCGTCGGCTCGTCATCGAGCGGATTGCGCGGCCTCACCGACCGCGTCGAGGCCGTCGACGGCCATCTCGAGATCACGAGCCCTCCGGGCGGCCCCACGGTCGTGACTGTCGATCTCCCCCTGCACGCCTAGATGGGGGACTCGATCCGCGTCGCGATCGCCGAGGACTCGGCGATCCTGCGCGACGGGCTGGTGCAGCTGTTGGCCGATCGTGGTTTCGAGATCACCGACGCCGTGAGCGAGGCGGAGGGGCTACGAGCCTCCATCGAACGCGACCGTCCCGACGTCGCCGTGATCGACATCCGTATGCCCCCGAGCTTCACCGACGAGGGGCTGCGGGCCGCCATCGAGCTGCGGCGGCGCTACCCGGCGCTCGGCATCCTGCTGTTCTCGCAGTACATCGAGACCCGGTACGCGGCCGAGCTCCTCGCCGACGACGCCGCCGGCATCGGCTATCTGCTGAAGGACCGCGTGGCCGACGTGAGCGACTTCTGCGAGGCGCTCGTGCGCGTCGCCTCCGGCGGGACTGCCCTCGATCCCGAGGTCGTCACGCAGTTGCTCGGGGCATCGAAGCGACTCGGCTCCCTCTCGGCGTTGAGCACCCGCGAGCGCCAAGTGCTGTCACTCATGGCCGAGGGTCGCTCAAATGCCGCCATCGCCACCACGCTCGTGATCTCCGAGGGGGCCGTGGAGAAGCACGTCGCAAACATCTTCGCCAAGCTCGACCTGCCCGTGTCGCAATCGGACCACCGACGCGTGCTCGCCGTCCTGCGATTCCTCGGCTCCTGAACGATCACGCGCCTCGGCCGAAGCAGCGACATGATCAAGACGGGAAGGTCAAGCGCTTCGCCTTGCGTGAGCGCCTCGAGGCCTGAGCCCCCGGCTGCACCCTGGGGGCCGAAAAGTCCTCGCGCGGCGGCCGCTAGACCGCTTGATCGGGGAACATGCCCTCGGGCAGCTCGGCCGTCACCCAGCGGTTGCGCCCAGTTTCTTTCGCCCGATACATCGCCTTGTCGGCGAGCTCGAGCAAGGCATCGGAGCCACCTGGAGCCGGCGGCGTCGGCGCGAAGGCAATCCCGATGCTGGCGCTGACCGATACGGGTGTCCCGTCCACGTCGATGGGTTCGCCGTTCAGCGCCGTCAGGAGCCGCTCGGCTACGGCCGTGACCTCATCGACGGCGTTGAGGCCGACACAGAGCAGGGCGAACTCATCCCCGCCGAGTCGAGCGAGCAGGTCCCGCTCCCGGATGACCCCGCTCATCCGACGCGCCGCCTCAGTCAGCACGTCGTCGCCGATGGCGTGGCCGTAGGCGTCGTTGACCTGCTTGAAGCGGTCGAGATCCACGTAGAGCACGCCGACGAGCTCGTCGTACGGATGCGTCTCGGCGTCCGCCCGGCGGCGTCGCTCGTGCATTTCCAACCTGGCGTCAAGGTGGTCGAGGAACGACGCTCGGTTGCTCAGGCCCGTCAGGGCGTCGGCGCGGGCCGCCCGCTCCAGCTCGGCGATGTGACGCCTCCAGTGCAGCACCAGCGTGAGGGCCCGTTCGATCTGTCCAACGGCGTAGCGGTGCACCGTCAGCCTCGAACCGCCCGCGACGGCCCATTCGACGATCACGGCGGTACTGCCACGCAGCGGATCCGGTACGGGCAGGACAAGACAGCTCGTGAGACCTGCGGTGGCCGCTGCCAGCCGCAGGTCCGGCGGGAAGTCTGCCGGGTCGCATTCGACGGGGGCGTGGCTGAGGACCGCCAGCGCCCACGGGGTGTCCTCGCCCGGATGCTGGCGGACGAGTCGGGCAGCGAGCTCGCTGCCGGCCCAGGCTGGCGTGCCATCAAGGTCCTCGTACATGACGAGGTATGGGCGCTCGGGATGGCGCCAGAGGCCGAACTCCGGGAGGAGGTCGATCACTGCGGCGATCGGGGCTCCTCCCGTGAGCAGCTGGCTGATACGCATGTGGATGTCGTGGTCACCCGGGTACCGACCCACCACGACGAGCATGCCGGCAAAGGGTCCAGAGTCGATGCGGGACGTCGCGCTCAGCTCCAGAGGCATGAAAGCGCCGTCTCCGCGTCGCACGTGAAAGATGGCAGGCGTCACCACGGCCCCACGCTGAAGGTCTCCGACGGCCTCGACGGCGCCTTCGAGGTCTCCAGGGTGGATGAGATCGGTGATGTGCCCGCCGGCGAGTTCGTCCCGCGAGTACCCGAGCTGGCGCAGGGCAGCTGGGTTGCCGTAGGTCACGAAGCCGTCAGCGTCGAGGAGGACGACCAGGTCGCTCTGTCGCTCGAGCATCACAAGGTCGAGATCACTCAGGCCGTCAGCCCGCCGAAGATCACCTGAAGTCACCACTACCACTGTGACACGTCCGACAGAGGCTTCCGGCGTGCTTGCCCGAGGTCGCCAGGCCGGGTCTTTCGACCCTACGCAGGGTCACCGATCCGGCGCAACATCACGGTGAGAGCCAATAGAGAGGCGTGACCGAAGCAAACAGGGTCAATTCATCACGGAGGCGTACGATGTCGGCGCTCGTGTCAGCCAGTCAGAGAGGCACCGAAGGGGTTTCGTTGCCTGGCGCCGGCGACGACGGCTTCGTAGGCATTCGCTTCGAGTCGATCGGCGGGCTCGGGGCCCACCTCGCCGGCCAGATCCTCGCTGAGGCATGTGTCTTGCGGCAGGGCCTCAACGGCGCTCACTTCTCCTCGTACGGCTCGGAGAAAAAGGGCACGCCGGTGAAATCCTTCGTGCGCCTCTGCCCGGCCGACCAAGAGGTGCGGACGAGCAGCCCGATCGAGAGCCCACAGGTCATCGCCGTCTTTCACGAAGCCCTCCTGCACTCGTTCGACGTCGCCGCCGGCCTTCGCGCCACGGGCACGCTGATCATGAACACTCGCAAGGACCCGGAGGAGATTCGCGACCTTCTCGGCTTGCGCTCGGGCACCGTAACGGTGCTCGACGCCCTCGGCATCGCCCTCGAGGAGAAGACGCGGGTGAACACTGCAATGCTCGGTGCCGTCGCCCGCACCTGTGCCTTCATCGACGCCGAGGCGGTGAAGGAGACGATCCGTCAGAGCTTCTCCGTCCGGTACGCCCACCTGGTGGAGGCCAACCTTCGCACGTTTGACCGCGGCTTCAGCGAATTGCGGAGCAGGACCTGGCCTGCGGAGCCTGCCGACCCCGGGCGGCCGGTGCAGCGGGCGGCGCCCGCCTTCGGCTATCTCGACGCGCCGATCGGCGGGGTGATCCTCGAGGCGGGCAACAGCATCCGCAAGAACTTGAGCACCTCGCGGCAAGGCTTCCTGCCGGCGTACGACCCGGCCACCTGTGTGCACTGCGGGATCTGCGACATCGTGTGCCCTGACCTCTGCTTCGTGTGGTCTCAGAACCCCGACGACGAGCCCGCCGTGCGACTGCTCGGCATCGACTACCACTACTGCAAGGGGTGCCTGAAGTGCGTCGACAGTTGTCCGACCGGCTCCCTCACCGAGTTCCGCGAGGAAGACGGCTGGGCCGAGGAACACCGGGTACCGCTCTTTTCGTGGCTCGAGTCTGAGAGGGGGGCCGGCTGATGGTCATGGCGCCTCCTGTGCCGAGGCCGAGAACGGCGTCACGCCAGGTTGTCGAGTTTCGCACCGGCAACCAGATGGCTGCCGTCTCCGCCAAGCAGATCAACTTCCACGTCATGGGTTACTACCCGATCACCCCTTCGACAGAGGTCGCCGAACTCGTCGACGAGATGAAAGCTGCCGGTCAGCACGACATCGTCATGGTGCCGGCCGACGGCGAGCACTCGGCAGCCGGCATCTGCTTCGGGGCGGCGGCGGGAGGCGGCCGCGTCTTCAACGCCACGAGCGCGCAGGGCCTGCTGTACCAGCTCGAGGAACTGCCGGTGCAGTCGGGGACGCGCTATCCGATGCTGCTCGACCTGGCGACCCGGACGGTGAGCGGACCGCTCGACATCCGCGGCGATCACTCGGACGTCTACTACGCCTTGAACACGGGCTGGCTGATCTTCATGGCTCGCGACCCACAGGCGGTTTACGACTTGAACCTCATCGCCTTGCGTGTTGCCGAGCGGGCCGACGTCCGCCTACCGGCGATCGTGGCTTTCGACGGGTTCTTCACGAGCCACCAGAAGCGGCGAGTCTCGATCTTTGCGGACGACGCCACGGTTCAGGAGTGGCTGGGACCTGTCGCCGAGCCGGTGAAGGCACTCGATCCGCGACATCCGGTGACGATCGGTCCGTACATGAACGACCCCGATCTGATCAACAACAAGTACCAGCTCGAGCAGGCGATGACTGCCGCCATGGAGGCACTCCCGGAGGTTGTCGCCGAATACGAGGCCCTGAGCGGGCGGCGCTACGACCCGATCGACCTCTACCGCATGGACGACGCCGAGGTCGCCGTCTTCCTCGTCAACTCGGCCGCACAGACCGCCAAGGACGTGGTCGACCGGCTCCGCTCCGAGGGGATCCGAGCCGGCGTCCTCAGCCCCAACGTGATCCGGCCCTTCCCGGCCAAAGCGATCCGGGATGCCCTGCGGGGCGTGCGGGCCGTTCTCGTCGGAGAGCGCTCCAGCTCCTACGGAGCACACGGCGCCAACCTCACGCACGAGGTGAAGTCCGCCCTGAAAGACGACTTGGAGAACCACACCCTGTGCCTGAGCCGCGTTTACGGTCTCGGCGGGCGGGATTTCTATGCGGAGGATGCTGAGGCATTCTTCCGCCTCACGCTGCAGGCGGTGGAGCGTGGCAGCGTGGAGGTCCCCTTTGACTACTACGGCGCTGAGCCGGGCGATCCCGAGACGGTACGGCCAATCAAGGGCACGCCTCCGCTCACTCGCGACGAGATGACGACGGGGCTGGTCAAGATCAAGCCACGTCCGGACGGCCGCCTCGACGTGGAGGCGCCCCCTTACTGGGAGCTCGCCACGAAGCCAAAGCGAGTCGCCCCCGGCCACGGTGCCTGCCCTGGCTGCGGCATCTTTCCGGCGCTCGACCAATTCCTGCGCGGCATCGAGGGAGACGTCGTCGTGCTGTATCAGACCGGCTGCGCCATGGTCGTCAGCACCGGCTACCCCTACACGTCACATCGCGTCACGTACCTGCACAACCTGTTCCAGAACGGCGCGGCTGCGCTGAGCGGGCTCGTCGAGGTGTTCCACGAGCGGGTGCGCCGCGGTGAGCTGCCGGCTGACGCTGACATCACCTTCGTGATGGTCACCGGTGACGGCGGAATGGACATCGGCATGGGGGCTGCCATCGGTGCGGCCCTCCGCGTGCACGGGATGATCATGCTGGAGTACGACAACCAGGGGTATATGAACACGGGCAGCCAGCTCAGCTACTCGACACCCCTCGGCCACATGACATCGACGAGCCATGTCGGTCCTGCGGAGCTCGGTAAGGCCTTCCACCACAAGGACACTCCGCAGATCATGGCGGCGACCAACATCCCGTACGTTTTCACGGGCGTCGAGGGTTACCCCGATGATCTCGTCGCGAAGGCCGCCAAAGCCCAGTGGTACGCCCAGCACGTCGGCACGGTCTATGGCAAAGTGCTCATCACCTGCCCGCTCAATTGGAAGGTCGAGGACCGAGTCGGCGTCGAGATCGTCCAGGCGGCCGTGGACTCCTGCTTCTTCCCGCTCTACGAGGTCGAGCGCGGGATCACGCACATCACCTATGACCCCGAACCGATCGGACGTCGGCTGCCAGTTGCCGATTGGCTGAAGCTGATGGGAAAGACGAAGCACCTCTGCCAGCCGGGCGCCGAAGCGACGCTCGCCGCCATCGAGGCCGAGGTGCAGCGCCGCTGGCTACGACTCAAGGCGATGGACGACAACCCCCTTCTCTGAGCATGGACTACCTATGGACACGACTGCACGGATCGTCGAAAAGCAGGATCTGACAGAGATCACCAAGCTGTTCGTCGTGCACGCTCCCCTCGTGGCGCGAAACGCGGCGGCCGGCCAGTTCGTGATCGTCCGAGTCACCGAGACTGGCGAGCGGATCCCGATCAGCCTCACGGACTTCGACCGCGACGCCGGCACGATCACGATCGTCGTCCAGCAGGTCGGTCGCACGAGCACTCTCGTGAACGCCTTGAGCGTGGGCGACGCATTCCTCGACTTCGCCGGTCCGCTCGGCCTCCCGGTGCCACTGCCTGATGACGGTCACGCCGTGCTCATCGGCGGCGGGTTCGGGACAGGAGCACTGTTCCCGCTGGCGCGGGAGCTGCGCAGGCGAGGGGTGCGGGTTTCGTCCATCGTCGGCGCTCGGACGGGCGCCCTCCTCATCCTCTCCGAGCTGCTGTCGAGGGAGAGCAACGAACTGCACGTGTGCACCGATGACGGCTCGGTCGGCTACCACGGCTTCGTGACCGGCTGCCTCGAAGACCTCCTGGACGCCGGAGCCGGATTCACACGTTGCTTCGCCGTCGGCCCGATGCCGATGATGCGAGCCGTCGCCATCACGACTCGAAACCGCCGGCTGCCCGCCATGGTCTCGCTCGATCCACTCATGGTCGACGGGACGGGCATGTGCGGCGGTTGCCGTGTCAGCGTCGGTGGCAAGTCGCAGTTCGCCTGCGTGGACGGCCCCTTCTTCGACGCCCACGAAGTCGACTTCGACGAGGCGGACGACCGCTTGACGACCTACAGGGCGCAGGAGCAGGTGGCCTGCGAGCTCGCAGGAGCGGGGAGGTAGGCGACATGCCCATCGTGTTTCCACGCAAGACGGCGATGCCCTGCCGAGACCCTGAAGAGCGCAGGCGGGATTGGGACGAGGTCGCCGAGGGCTACACGGTCGAACGCGCCATCGCCGAGGCCCGCCGCTGTCTGAATTGCCAGGACCCCGTGTGCGAACGTGGCTGCCCCGTAAACGTGCCGATACGCGAGTTCGTGCGCAGCATCGCCGTCGGGGACTTTGATGGAGCCGCCCGCGCCATCCGCCGGCGCAACCTCCTGCCTGCGATCTGCGGGCGCGTGTGCCCGGTCGAGCACCAGTGCGAGGCAAGCTGCGTGCTGGTTCCTCGCCAGGATCCGGTAGGAATCGGTCGGCTGGAGCGGTTCGCCGCCGACTGGGTGCGTGAACACGGTGACGGCGTCGAGACCGCCGCACCGGAGCCGTGGCGGGATCAGAAAGTCGCCATCGTCGGATCTGGCCCCGCCGGGCTCACGGTGGCCAGCGACCTCGCGCAGCTCGGCTACCCGGTCTCGATCTTCGAGGCTCTGCACGCCTTCGGCGGCGTCCTGCGTTATGGGATCCCCCAGTACCGGCTCCCGAAGGAGATCGTCGACGAGGACGTCGAGCATCTCAGGGCACTTGGGGTGGAGTTCGTACGCGACGTCATCATCGGCAAGACAGTCACCATCGACCAGCTCACCGACGAGTTCGGCTACTCCGCCGTGTTCGTGGGTACGGGGGCGGGCTCGCCCATCTTCATGAACATCCCCGGGGAGAGCCTCAAAGGCGTCTACTCAGCCAACGAGTTCCTGACGCGCGTCAACCTGATGCACGCCTACGCCTTCCCCGAGTACGACACGCCGATCCGTCGGCCGAGGCGAGCCGCCGTGATCGGCGCCGGCGACACTGCGATGGACGCCGTGCGGTGCGCCATCCGCCTCGGTGCTGAGGAGGGCCACATCGTGTACCGCCGCTCCGAGCAGGAGAAGGGCGCCCGAGCAGAGGACTTCCAGCGAGCGCGCGAGGAGGGCGTCATCTTCGACTGGCTGAGCCTCCCGCTGCGGTTCCTCGGAGACGAGGACAGGTGGGTGCGAGGCCTCGAGTGCATTCGCACACGGCTCGGTGAACCCGACGAATCTGGTCGCCGACGTCCGATTCCTGTGCCGGGCTCGGAGTTCACCATCGAGGCCGACGTCGTCGTCATAGCGCTCGGCACGAACCCGAACCCACTCGTGCCGCATTCGACGAGCGGTCTTGCCGTCGACTCGCACGGATGCATCGTCGCCGACCCGGAAACGGGTGCGACGAGCCGCGAGGGCGTCTTCGCCGGCGGCGACATCGTGACCGGCGCTGCCACCGTGATCTTGGCGATGGGCGCCGGCCGCAAGGCGGCCACGTCCATCCACGAGTATCTGCAGCAGCAAACTCGCAAACAAAGGAGCCACCGCAAGAGGAGCCGTTCAAGGGCACCGAGCTGTCCGTCTTCGAATCAAGAGGAGCTGAGCCAAATGACGATCAAACAGGTCGCGAGAAGCGACGTCGACGTCGAGGCTTCTCGACTTCATTCCGCAGCTGCCGACCAGGTGTTGGAGGAACGCCGCAGGGGCTACGGGGACGGCACGGAGTGGGCGAGCAACTACGCCTCCGCCGACCAGCTGGGCGGTTTCGTGGAGAGCTTCCGTCCCGGGGTCGGCGGCACTTCCGAGATGCACCGGTTGTTGCGCGACTTCACGAGCGGGACCGAGGAGACGAGCAGCGACGCCTCCTCCGAGTTCGAGGGTCCGTATTGGGAAGGGTTCCTCGAAGGAGCCGAGGACGTGTTCGTGCACGGAGACCCGCACTCGAGCAACTGAAGCCTCTTTCTTCTTGAGGCGAGCGGCAGTGGACCCGGCGCTGCAAGCGTGATCCGCCTGCCATCGGCATCGCCGGTTAAGCCTTCGCCACCCGCTACCTGCCTTGGCGTCTCCACCCCACGCTCTCGACTCGACTCCTCAGGTCGATTCCTGTGGAGCCGCTCGTACCGAGGTCCACAACCCTCGCCGGCGACTCGCTGGCCGTTTGAGTGGTCACCTCCACGACCCGCCTCGTATCGCCCTTCGCAGACACCGTCGCCGTCCCCGCCGGCGTGTCGGCGTACGTGAAGGCGTCGTGGGCCGACGTGGCGCTCGTGCCTCCCGGTGCCGTGACCTTGACGTCAACGGTCCCGGCGGCGTGCTTCGGCGCCACGGCCACGATCTTCGTGCCGCTCTTGACTCTGAAGCTGGAGGCGGGCACGCCGCCGAAGTCCACCATCGTCGTCCCAGAGAAACCAGTGCCTCGTAGCACCACCTTCGTGCCCCCTTTTGTGCTCCCCCTGTCGGGCGAGACACCGCTCACGGTAGGTGCAGGCGGCAGGATCGTGAGGGCCACGGAAGCGGTGACAGGTCCGGCTATCGGCGTCAGGTTGGGCTGGGTCACCGTCAGGAAGCAGCTCGTGCAGCCGGCCAGGTTCGGGGCCAACATGATGGAGCCGGAAAGCGTCGCCCCACGCAAGGTGCCTCCAACGGCCGAGTAGGTCGTGGGTGCGACCACCCCCGAGCCCTTCACGGCATCACAAGCCGTGGGCTTGCCGCCCAGGCCGCAGATCTTGGCGGTGGCTCCCCCACCGGGATACGAGCCCCACCACCCGCTTCCACCGAAGTACAGCCTGCGCCCGGCATTCGCGACGGTCGACGGTACGGTCAGCACGGGTGGGTCGGGTTGTGTGCCGCTGAAGACGACGGGAGCGTCAGCCAGCGAGGCGAGCAGCGTCGTGGCGTTGAGGCTGAGCGCGGCGATGGCACAGCCCACGAGGCCTTTGTCCACCTGGTTTTGCAGGGGCGGGCAGGCGGCGTTGGGATCGCCTTCGGACGCGAAGGGAGCGGCCAACGTGAACGTCGTCGTGAAGTTGCCGCTGTCGTCAACCGTCGGCTCCACGAGGACGTTCACGTCGAGGTCCTCGATGGCCGAGAAGCCAGACACGAAAGCCGCCAGTGGGGAAGCCTGCACGAGCACCACCCCGCTGTTGTTGATGTTCCAGTTCCCGGTGGGAAAACCGGAACCCGTCACCGTCACGGTGTCGCCAGGGTTCACGTTGGTGTCCGGGGAGATCGTCAGCGTGGGCGTCTCGTTCACGTAGGTGAACTCGTCGGCCGAGGTGACCGGACTCGTGCCACCTGATGTTGTGACCGTGAGATCCACCGTTCCCGGCGCTCCTGCTGGGCTGTTGACGGTCAGCGAGGTGTCGGAGTTGACCGTGACACCGCCGAAAGTCGGGAGAACCGATCCGAACGCCACGGTGGCGTCAGTCGTGAACCCGGTGCCGGTGACGGTGACGAGACTGTCGCCGGCTGACGTGTTGGTGTTGGGTGACACCGAGGTGATGGTAGGCACGACGGGCGTGTAGGTGAACGTGTCTGCCGCCGTCCCGTTACCGGCGGTTCCTCCCGGCGTGGTGACCTGCACGGTGGCACCGAAGGGGGCCGGCGTGATCTGGCTCGGGGCCGTGGCGGTGATCGAGGTGCCGGAGTTGACCGTGAACGAAACTGCTGGCACCCCGCCAAAGGTGACGCTACTGGCCAGGTTGAGAGCCGTGCCGACGATGTTCACCACCGTGCCCCCGCTCACCGGCCCGCTGTCGGGGCTGACGACCGTGATGGCCGGATCGGCCACGTAGGTGAACTCGTCCGCCGACGACGTGGCGCTCGTCCCGCTTGGGGTCACCACCGTGACGTCAACAGCTCCGGGCGAGAGGGCGGAAGGAGCGGTGGCTGTGATGGTTGTCGGCGAGCTGACCGTGACAGAGGCCGAGGCCTCTGCGCCGAAGTTCACAGCACTGGCTGCGCTGAAGTTGTTACCGGTGATGGTGACCGTGACGTTGCCCCCGAGTGGCCCGATGGCGGGACTTACGGTGCTCACGGTCGGGGCGGTCTCGTAGGTGAACTGATCGGCTGAGGAGGTGACGCTCACCCCGGAGGCGGTTGTGACCGTCACGTCCACGGACCCGGAGCCTGCCGGCGACGTCGCCAGCAAAAGGCTCGTCGACACGACCGAGACGCCGGTGCCAGGCACGCCCCCGAAGCTCACTGTGGTCGCGTGGGTGAAGCCGGAGCCGGCGATGAGCACCTGCGTCCCGCCCGTGGGCGGTCCGGCCGCCGGCGAGACCGAGGTCACCGTCGGAGGCGTCAGATAGGTGAACACGTCGGCGACGGAGGTGGCGCTCGTGCCCCCCGGGCTGATGACGGTGACGTCGACCGGACCGCCCCCGGCCGGCAGCCCTGGGGCCGTGGCGGTGATCGAGCTGTCGGAGTTGACCGTGAAGCTGGCGGCGTTGCCCGGGCCGAAGTCCACTTCGGTGGCGCTCGAGAAACCGCTACCTGAGATGTCCACGCTCGTGCCACCCGAGGCTGGTCCGTTGCCGGGGTTGACCGTCGTGACCGTCGGGACTGCCACGTAGGTGTACTCGTCGGCGCTGGAGACGGCGCTCGTACCCCCGGGCACGCTGACGGTGACGTCAACGGTGCCCGTGCCCGGTGGGGCCGTGGCCTCCAGCGATGTGTCGGAGAGCAGGGTCAGGCTCGTGGCCGGCGTGGCTCCGAAGTGCACGGCGGTCGCACCGGTCAGGCTGGCACCGCTGATCATCACGACGTCGCCGCCCGCGAGGGGACCCTCGTCCGGCGAGATCAACGTCACGGAGGGCGTCGCCACGTAGCTGAACTGGTCATCTGGGGAAGTGGCGCTTGTGCCGGCTGCCGTCGTCACGGTGACATCCACCGTGGCGGTGCCGGCCGGCACGGTTACGGTTAACGAGGTATCCGAGAGCACCGCTACGTCTGTGGCCGCCACCGTGCCGAAGTCCACCCGCCTCGTGCCCGTGAATCCGGTGCCGGTGATCGTCACCCGGTAGCCGCCGAGCGGCGACCCGACATCGGAGCTGACGTTCGCCACCACGGGGGCGCCGTAGGCGAAACGATCGGCGCTGCTTGTGCTGCTCGTGCCACCGGGTGCTATCACCGTGACATTGACCGTGTCGACGCCGGGGGGCACGGTCGCCGTGATGGACGAATCGTCGTTCACCGAGAAGCTGGGTGCCGCCGCCGTGCCGAAGTCAACCTCGCTGGCATTCGTGAAGCCGGAGCCGTTGATGGTCACCTCGTAGCCGCCGAGTGGCGAGCCGCCGTTCGGGCTCACACCGGAGACGACCGGAGCAGCCTGGTACGTGTACTCGTCACCGCTCGTGACGGCGCTCGTGCCGGCGGGTGTCATGACGGTCACGTCGATGGGGTTGCCCGTCACCGAACCGGCCGGGGCGACGGCGGTCAGGGAGGCGTCCGAGTTGACCGTGAAACTGCGGGCGGCGACGGGACCGAAGTGCACGGCGCTGGCCCGCGTGAAACCGGTGCCGGTCACGACGACGGCCGTTCCGTTGCCGCCGACGTCGGGGCTGACGGCGCTGACAACGGGTGGTGCAGCCGGTCCGGGCAGGTACGAATAGTCGTCGGCAGCGGTGACCCTGGAGGTCCCGAGCGACGTGGTGACCGTGACGTTTACCGTCCCCGAACCACTGGGCGATGTGGCCACGAGCTCGCCGTCTGAGACGATCTTGAAGGACGGGGCCTTTGCGTTGCGGAAGTGCACTGCTGTTGCCCCGGTGAAGCCCGAGCCCGTCACGGCTACGAGCGTGCCGCCCACCTGGGTGCCCGCCACGGGGTCGACACCCGTGACGACGGGGGCGGTGGGGGCACGGTAGCTGTAGCGGTCTGCATCCGAGGTGGGGCTCGTGCCCTTCGGCGTCGTCACCGTCACGTCCACGGTGCCGACACCCTTCGGCGAGGTGGCGACGATGGCGGTGGATGAGTCGACGGTGAACTTCGCCGCTACCGCTCCGAAGTGCACCGCGCTCGCCGCCGTGAAGCTGCTGCCGGAGATGGTGACCACCGTGCCACCCGCCGAGACACCGGACGAGGGGTGAACGGCCGCCACGACGGGACCGGAGTAGGGGCCGACGATGAGCTTCGTGCTGGCGGAAAGGGGCGAACCGGGCGACTGCGGCTTCCCGTTGCCCTCGAAGGGGGTGATGTTGGTCTGGGTCACCGTCAGGATGTGAACGCCGTCAGGCAGGACCGAGGGCAAAGTGAGCGAACCGCTCAGCGTCTGCGGCACGAGGGTGGTGTTGTCGTAGGTGCCCGTGCCACTGGTCCCCGGTCCCGACACCGTGGCGCTGGCGCCCGCCACGGTCTTGCCATCGAGGGTGACGCGCAAGGTGGGAGGGCTCGTTGAGGTGGACGAGGCCGCCAGGGCGTCACCCCACCAGCACTGGCTCGCCGCCGTGGGATTGGGCGGGCACGCCCCCGTGGAGTCGGCGAAGGTGATGTGCTCGGAGGGGACCACGAAGGTGGCGCTGGAGGCCAGCGTGGGCGGATTCGGCGGCTTTGTCTGCTTGGTGGTCTCGAGGACCGCCTCTTGGCCGGCGACGGGAGACAACGTCGACGTGTTGATGACGGCCACGGCGCAGCCGACGAGTCCCGCATTGAACTGGCCCGGAGAGGGTGGGCAGACCGCGTTCGGGTCGCTGGCCGTGAAGCTGGACGGCACCGCGAACTTCGCCTTGTAGGTGCCTGCCGGAGACTGGGTGAGCGGTGTCAGGGTGGCGACGTCGCCCTCTCCGGTGGTGGTCGCAGGGGGAATCACGATGCCCGCCAGCGGGCTCGCCATAGCGCTCGCCAGGCTGAGTCCCGCCGTGCCATGACAGGAGATGGCGATGGAGGTGGATCCGGGCACGATGCCGGTGAGAGGCGCCGGTGCTCGCTTACCGTCGAACGTGCAGGTCACGCTCGCCGGGGCGCCGGCCGCGACGCCGATCGCCACTGGCACGCTGATGGCCGCCATCGTCCCGACCACGCATGCGGCAAGTGCGGCGCGCACGGCTCGCCTGGACGAACCCCGTTCGAGCACCCGTCGCGTCGTCATGGCGTCCCCCTCGTCGCTCCATGGCGCCTGCCCGTCGACCGAGGGGCGCCCGGGAACTGAATCTTGATAGACAGCTCAGTCGACAGGGCGCTTGACGGTCATGTCGAGGCCTTGCCGAACTTCATCCTGCCACGGCTCTGCCGCAAGTGCTCAGCCCGATGTATGGGACGGCGCGGAGTGGGGCGGAGTAGGTCGGCCTCAGTCTGCGTCGTCAAGGCGATCTGCCGCACTGAGCTCGGGCCCGGGCAAGTCGATGCCGAAGTGCTCCGTGAGCGCCGTCACGTGCCGGTGGACCTCGGCGATCTGCTCCGTATTAGCGCGCGTCGCTGCCGTGATCACGGTGTTCTGCTGGATGAGCTTCGTCTGTCGGTTGGCAACGTCCTCGCGGTGGTGGGCGTCAGCTTCACTACTTGCCTTCTCGCGATCGGCCTGCCGCGTCTGGGCAAGCAGAATGAGCGGCGCGGCATAGGCCGCCTGCGTGGAGAACAGCAGGTTCAGCAGGATGAAGGGGTACGGGTCGAACGCCTTTGCGTGAAGCTCGTGAACGATGATGAACCCGTTGGCGGCGATCCATAGGGCCACGATGACGGACTGGCCGACGATGAATTTTGGTGTCCCGAAGAATCGGGCGAAACGCTCGGCCCATTGCCCGAACCGGTCCTTGCCGAAGACCGTCTCATCGGTTACGTGCTGTCGGCGATGACGGAGCGGATCGACGTCTTCAATCTTCATGCGCTCGCCTTTGCACTGCACGGCGGATCCGAGCTCGCCTGCACGGGTGAGCTGAAGGGCAGTCCGGAGCGCTCGCGGGATACAGACCCTCGCAGTCGAAGGAAGCCTCGGCTGCCATTAGGGCGGTGAGGCGCCGGTACGGCTCTCGATCGTCACTGACGAGCACAGCCGGAGCGTAGACGCGGGGCACGCCACGCCGGCAGCTCCCGCCCTGGCGCAGGGAAGACGGCGCCGACGGTCTCCTCCAGGAAGGCCTTACGCGTTCGCCCTGCCGCCTGTCATCCCGGATGGGCAGTCGACCCGGCGTCAGTCGAGTGACAACGCCCGAGCTCGGCAAAGGTCCCGACGCTCGGTTCAGCTCGGGTGGAAGGCGCCCCCGTGCCCGGGAATCACCATCGAGACGCCCAATGCCAACAGGCGGGCACGGGAGCGCTCGAGCAAGGCTTGATCGACCGCCAAGGGATCCCTCTCCGGGCCTTCGGCCGACCACCACAGGTGCGTGCAAGCCACGAGGCCGTCTTCGGTCCGCACCAGCGTTGTGACATCCTCGAGGGTGTGCCCCGGGGTCTGCATGAGGTGTACCGAGGGCGACAACTCGAAGCCCTCGGCCAGGCGGTCGGTCCACACGTCACCCTTGTAGATCGCCCAGTGATCGTGGAATCGGGCCTCGGGGAAGAGTGCGGCGTTCAGCGTGTGGTCCGGGTGATGGTGGCTGAAGACGACGTCGGAGACGTCTGAAGGATCGACACCGTGCGCGGAGAGGGGGTCGAGGATGACGTCGCGATGCGCCGCCATGCCCGGGTCGACGACGATCACGGCTCTCTCGTCGCGGATCAGCACCACGGTGCTCGCCACCCGGTCGTGGGCATAGCCCTCCGCCAATATGTCCAGCCGAGCCGTCACGTTGCCTCCCTCGTGAGCCTGTGCCCGGGAGGCTACCGTCCTGACGCCCCGTCTTCATGTAGTCGTCAGCTTCGCAGCGCATGATGAGCAGCAGCGAAGAGCGGCGGGCAACCAGCCGCCACAGAAGCACCCTGAGAGGCAAGCCTTCCCATGCAGTCCAACGGTGATCCGAACCTCGCCTCGACCGACCCCCTGAGCCGGCGGCCGCCATCGAGGCGGCGCCGCCGCCGTGCCGCCCGGGGCCCTCGCCCGCATCCCTGGCGCCACCGGCTCGCCGTCGTGAGCGTGTCACTGGTCGTCTTGTTCGGGCTTGTCGCCGGGGCCGGCTTCGGCTACATCGCCTACCGCAACCATCAGGTTCACCGCATCACGGTGGCCAACCTCGTGCCCGACGCCACGAAGAAGTCGAAGATCGCCTACGGCGTGGAACCGCAGGTCGGCGTGCAGACGTTCCTCATGATCGGATCGACCTCGCGTTGCGCCCTCACCAAACAGAACCCCGTCTTCGGGACGTGCTCCGAAGGCATCACGGGCGTCAACAGCGACGTGATCCTCCTCTTGCGAGCTGATCAGAACACCCACACGATCTCGGTGCTCTCCATTCCACGCGACCTCGTCCTCGAGAACGTCCGCGACGACGACCAGAAGTTCTACAAGATCGACGCCGCTCTGGCGGACGGCCCGGGCCAGCTCGTGGCCGTCATCGAGCAGGACTTCGGCATCCCCATCAACCACTTCGCCGAGCTCAACTTCGACAGCTTCCAGAATGTCGTCAGGGCCCTCGGTGGCATCCCCATGTACTTTCCCTACGCCGAGACCGACAGCTACTCGTCCCTCGACATCAGATCACCCGGCTGCCACGTGCTCGACGGCTTCGAGGCGCTCGCCGTCGTGCGGGCTCGCCACCTCAGCTACGACGACAACGGCCAATGGGACTACGACGGCAGCGGCGACCTCGGCCGCATCATCCGCGTCCACGAGTTCCTCCGCGTCTTGGCGACCGCCATGGAGAAGAAGGGCCTCGAGGATCCACTGACGGACAATGCGATCATCGGCGCCCTCGCCCCGCAGCTCACTGTCGACTCTGGTCTGTCGATCACCGACATGGTGAACCTCGTGCTCGCCTTCCACAACGTGAACCCGCTCAGTGCGCCCGAGCAAACGCTCCCGAACATCGAAGACCACGACGACTACCTCTGGGAGGGCATCGACTTCGGATCCGTCGTCCTCCCCTCCTACCCGCAAGACCAAGAGGCCATCGACCGCTTCGAAGGGCTCTCGGCGGCGCCCGGATCGAGCATCGCCCCGAGCACCGTGTCTGTCTCGGTCGTCGACGGCATGGGCACCGGCGACGGGGGAGTCATCGCCTCCCGCCTGCAATCCCTCGGGTACCACGTCGTCGGCACCGGCACGACGACGCCCGTCGGTCCGATCGCACAAGCGATCGTCTATTACTCGCGGGGGCACCAGCTCGACGCCGAACGGGTGCTGCAGTCACTGGGCGGAATGGTCTCGATGGCGGAGGGACCGACACGGGACGGCGCCGACGTCACCCTCGTGACCGGATCCAACTTCTCGGTCAAGGTGCCCGCTCACCACAGCGGCGCTCCGGGCACGACGACGACCACCGTTGCGAACCCCTACCCGGTGCTCGGCCCGCCGAGCGCCGCCATCCAAGACCTGCCCTCCTACGACCCGAGGGCCTGCCCCGGTAGCTGAGCGCGCCGGCACATCCCTGGCGCCGCGCCGCTCAGGGCGCCGGTGGGCGGAAGGACTTCGTCGGAACGGTCACGTCCGTCGTGTGTGGCGGCGGCCGCCACAGGCAGGCGATCACGCCGTCAGAATCGACGAGAACCTGGGCGTGCAAGTCGTCCTCGACGTAGGCGATGGCGCGCCCGATGCCCGCCGGTGTGCTGAGGGTCTCCTTGCGGGTGGCGAACACGAACATGACCGCCCCGCTGTTCACGGGGCGTCGCAGACCGGGGGCGAAGTAGTAGCAGTACCGCCGGCCGCAGCGGCGAAGTCCTCGGCGAGGAAGTCGCGGTGGTATGGAGGCTCGACAGGACGGCGAGCCCGGCCAGCCAGACGGCAAACACGACGAAACCGGCGAGCCGGACTGCATGCTCGCCTCGGTGGCGGGAGCCTCCACGACAACCTCGCAGCCCACCCGTGCGGGTGTGGCGTCGCTAGCCGTCGGCACGGAAGGCCGTGCCTGGCACCCTTTTTGGCACCCCGAGGCGGCGCGATCCCGCCCTCGTCAGCGCCGTGACGACGTCATGACGGCCGGCCGGCAACGGTGAGACACTTTGCCGTGCCCGAAATGACACCGCCCGCGGCCCTTGGCGATGCCGCTCGGCCGATCCTTCACCTGTCTCGGGTCATCAAGCGTCCCCTCGTCGATGGCGGCGGCGACCGCATGGGCCGCGTGGAGGACCTCATCGTGCGAGTCGGCGAGCCGCACCCGCCGCTCGTCGGCGCCGTCGTGCGCATCGCTCGCCGGGACCTCTTCCTGCCGATCGACCAGATCGCCGGCCTCGAGGACGGCCGCATCCGCTTCGAGGACGGGCGCGTGGATCTCCGGCACTTCGAGCGGCGCCCCGGCGAGCTCCTCCTCGCCAGGGACCTGCTCGCCCGTCACCTCATCAATCTCGTCGGTGGCCACCTCATCAGTGCCAAGGAGATCGAACTCGCCAAGGTGGAGGGTGTCTGGGAGGTCGTCGGAGTCGACTCGAGCAGCCGACCCGTGCTCCGGCGCATGCTGCCGGGAAGGTTGGGCCGCAACATCTCGGCCGGCTCGCTCGTCGACTGGGCGAGCATCGAACCCTTCGTCGCCCACGTCCCCACCGCTCGCCTCCGCATCCCTTATCGCAAGCTTGCCCGCCTCCATCCAGCCCAGATCGCCGACATGGTGGAGGCGGCCTCCCATGACGAAGGCGAAGAGATCATCGAGGCGGTGAGGGCTGACCGCGAGCTGGAAGCCGACGTCTTCGAGGAGCTCGACATCGAGCACCAGGCGGAGTTCGTCCGCTCGCGGAGCGATGCCGAGGCCGCTCGGCTGCTCTCCCGCATGGCCGCCGACGACGCCGCCGACCTCATCATGGAGCTCGACCAAGACCGCAGGATTCCTGTGCTCGACCTCCTGCCCGCCCCTCAGCAGCGAAAAGTGCGTTCCCTGCTGTCCTACAACCCGGAGACGGCGGGCGGCCTCATGAGCCCTGACTTCCTCGCCCTCTCCGAGGAGACGACCGTGGCCAGTGCTCTCATCGCCATTCGAGGCAGCTCGGCGCCGATCGAAACCCTCCAAGTCGTCTTCAGCCTCGACAACGACGGGTCCGTGTCGGGATCGGCTCCGGCGGTGGCCTTGATCCGCGCCGATCCGCACGATCTCCTCTCCTCGGTGGCGAAAGCCAACCCGGCCCACGTGCACGCCGATTGGGACCTCCACGCCGTGCTGCGAAAGATGTCCGACTTCAACTTGACGGTCGCCCCCGTGATGGACCACGAGCACCACGACATCCTCGGGGTCGTGACCGTGGACGACGTCCTCGAGCTGCTCCTGCCGAGCGGCTGGCGGCGAGACGCCGGCATGACGGCGGCAGAGGAATGACGGCAGCAGGGAGCGCCGTGCGCCGGCGGCGGCCCGGCCTCGGCGGCGATCGTCTCGCCCGGGGCGGCCGCCACGGCGCCCCGGTGACGAACGATCCGCATGAACCTGGGGCACCGAGACCGCCGGCGCGTCCGTGGTGGCGCTCCGCCCCAAGGAGAACTTCACGACCTAGGGGCTGACGCCTCGCCGTGCGCGCCGCCACGCGCCGATCCGAGACGAAGCACTGAAGGGAGGTGAAGACATGTCCGACGCCGGCAAAGCCGCCAAGACGAGCGCCGTCCTCGACGACGCCCACGTCGGCGACATCCAAGGCGCCCTCGGGACGATTCGGGAGCACGACACGGAGCGGAGGCGGTCATGGGCGGCACGGCTGTTGGCGCTGCTTGCCATCATGGGGCCGGGACTCATCGTCATGGTGGGCGACAACGACGCCGGTGGGGTGGCCACCTATGCACAGGCGGGTCAGGATTTCGGCCTGACGCTCCTGTGGACGCTCCCCCTGCTCATCCCGGTCCTCATCGTCAACCAGGAGATGGTGGTGCGGTTGGGCGCCGTCACAGGCGTCGGGCACGCCCGCTTGATCATCGAGCGGTTCGGAAAGTTCTGGGGGGCGTTCTCGGTCGGCGACTTGTTCGTCCTGAACTTCCTGACGATCGCCACCGAGTTCATCGGCGTGAGCCTGGCGCTCGAGTACTTCGGCGTCAGCGAGTACATCGCCGTGCCGGTCGCCGCCGTCGGCCTCATCCTCATCACGGTGTCCGGCAGCTTCCGCCGTTGGGAGCGCTTCATGTACGTCTTCGTGTTCGCCAACTTCCTCGTCATACCGCTGGCCATCTTCAGCCACCCCCACCGTGACGCCTTCCTGCACGGCATGTTCGTCCCCGGTGTCAGGGGTGGCTTCACCTCCACGTCGGTGCTGCTCGTCATCGCCATCGTGGGCACGACCGTGGCGCCCTGGCAGCTGTTCTTCCAGCAGTCCAACATCATCGACAAGCGGATCACGCCGCGATGGATCAACTACGAGCGGGCCGACACCTTCATCGGATCAGTCGTGGTTGTCTTCGCCGCATCGATCCTCGTGGCGGTTCCCGCCGCCGCCTTCGCCGGCACGAAAGCTTTCGGCGGCTTCACCGACGCCCTCGGGGTCGCCCACGGCCTGTCGCACTACGTAGGGCATGCAAGCGGGGCGATCTTCTCCATCATCTTGTTGAATTCGTCGATCATCGGTGCGGCGGCCGTCACGCTGTCCACCTCGTACGCCTTCGGCGACGTCTTCGGCGCCAGGCACTCGCTGCACCGAGGGTGGCGCGACGCCAAGTTCTTCTACGGCACGTTCTCGGCCATGGTGCTGCTGGCAGCCGGGCTGATCCTCATCCCCGGCGCCCCGCTCGGCCTCATCACGACGGCCGTGCAGGCTCTCGCCGGCGTGCTGCTGCCGAGCGCCACCGTCTTCCTGCTGCTGCTCTGCAACGACAAGGTCGTGCTCGGCCCGTGGGTGAACAAGCCGTGGTTGAACGTCGTGGCCACTTTCATCGTCTCGATCCTCCTGGCGCTGTCCCTCGTCCTCATGGCAACCACCCTCTTCTCGAACATCAACGTGAGGGCGCTCACGCTCGTGCTGGCAATCGTGCTCCTGACCGGCTGCACGGTGGCCGGTGTCCTCAGCCTCCGGGCGAGGCGACGGCATCCGCAGCCCGAGCCCGTCTCCCGGCAGCGACGCGAGACGTGGCGGATGCCACCGTTGAGCCTTCTCGGTCGACCGAAATGGTCGCGGGGGCGACTGGCCGGCATGTACCTGCTGCGCGGCTACCTCGTCGTGGCGGTGCTCCTCCTCGTCGTCAAGGCCGTCGAGCTGGGTGTGCACAAGTGAGGCAAGAGCTCGCCGAACGTCTCCGCGCCGCCGAGATGTCATGATGGGTGCGTCTTCCGGTCGCTGACGACCCGGCCCAGCTAGGCACGGTCAAGACCGAGACGGGCGGGTCACGAGCGAGAGCTACGGGACGTCGACGACGGAGCAAAGGGGCGATCGAGTGACGTCATCAACAGCGGGCCGCCAGGCGGAGAGCGTCGTCGGCAAACTCGGTCGCCGGACCTCCGACCGCAGTTGGACGGCAAGGCGGCTCATCCCGGCCGGCGCGGCGGCCGCACTGCTTTTATTCGGGCTTGCACCCCAACTGGCGTCCGCCGGCCAACTGAGAGCGCACGCCATCACGAGCACGGTCTCGAACCTCGACCGAAACGCCGACACGAGCGGGCCGATCGTCATCGCCTCGAACGGCACCGGATATGTGGCGTGGCAACATCCGGCTTCCGGCGGGCGGCCCGACACGGTCCTGTTCTGCGTCATCCCGTCGGGCGGCAAGTGCAAGAAGCCGGTCGTCCTGCCCTTCCCGCGCGGTGCCGCCACCTACGGGATCACGCAGCCGTTCCCCGTCTTGGGCGGTGCGCCCAAAGTGGTCTACGTCGTGGGCCCGAGCTACGTCACCTCGAACACGGTCATATGGGCGTCTACCAACGGTGGCGCCAGCTTCTCCAAGGGATACATCGTGCCCGGAGACTCTTACGCCGGCGACACCTCCGTTTATGACGTGCTGCGCCTACCGGATGCAAAGCCGAAGGTCGACTTCTTTGCCATCGGGTCCGCCGGCCCCGGACTCGGCTTCTCGTTCGCTGCGCCGACGATCACTGAGTGCATCACGTGCAGCTTTACGTTCAACGCGGGGGGTGTGGCGGGCGCAGTGGCAGGGGCGACGTTGGGGCTCGTCGGCAATGGCGCCGTCGAGGCTTTCTGGACCGACGCCGACACGCCCACCGTCGACTACTTCTGGTCGAAATACGATGACCTCGCGGCTGCGGGCGCTTGGAGCGGGCCGATCAAGGTCGGCGACGGCGACAACGCCCGCCTGGCGAGCGGGCCGAAAGGCCTCTTCCTGCTGTCGCAGGATTTCGCCGGCCACGAGTCAGACCCAACGCGCCTCGACGTGCGCAAGTGGAACACGGAGACGCACAGATTCGGACCGCCGCTCGCCGTCGCCAACGAGTCCACGAGCACGGAGTCGCCCTACATCGGCGGGTTCGGCGAGGACGCCGTAACGGGAGCACTCTACGTCGCCTGGGAGGCCTATACCTCCAACGGTGACGTCATGAACTTCTGGATCTCGACCGACGGCGGCAGCAAGTGGTCGGTGGCGACGGCGATCGCCAAGCTGTCACGGGGCGATGTGGACGAGGCCCGCGTGGCGGTCAGCAAAGGGAAGGGTTTCTTGACGTTCCATGATGCCGCAGGCTTGCACCTCGTCGATCTCGCTCATCTCTAGCCGCGACCGATCAGGTCAAATACCTGTGCACCGCTGTACCAGGGATCTCATCTCTAGGCGATCTCGCGCAGCCGCTCGACCGCTGGGGCGATGTCTCCTCCAGCCATCGAGCAGGCCCGGCCCCGACAGCGCCCACCATGACCGTCTGAACGCCGACGGCGGTGAACGCCTCGGCGCGCCACGCGACCACGTCGGAGTCGGTGTCGGGCGGGAGTGGACCGAGCAAGGCGGTCACCTCGATCGACGGGCCGGCCCAGTCAAATCGGGAGGCGTGGAGGTCGATGTTCATCGAGGCGTACTGTCGCCGGGCCGCCCGTCCGCCGGAGCGGGCGGGCCCGCACGCTTCGGGCGCCGAACTACGTTCGTCCCATGACAGCCGACGGAGTCACCGGCACAGCACGGAGAAGGGTCGCCGTGCTGCCCGTAAACGACCTGAGCGCTCCCTTGCGAGATGCCGTCCTGGCCTCCGGCTGTGAGGTCGTATCCGACGTCGAACGGGCTGAGGGCCTCATCTGGTGCTGGCCGAACCCGAACGGCCTCGATGCCGTCCTCGCGGCCGCCCCCGACCTCGTCTGGATCCAACTGCCCTTCGCTGGTGTCGAGCCGTTCGTCCCCGTCCTGACGACCGAGCACACCTGGACGGCGGCGAAAGGCACCTACGGTCCCGCCGTGGCCGAGTTGGCGCTCGCCCTCATGCTGGCGGGCCTGCGCCGGGTCGGGAGCTTCGCGAGGGCGCGTTCCTGGCGATCGCTCGAGCAGGCGAGCCTCTGGGACGCCAAGGTGGCGATCCTCGGTGGGGGTGGGATCGCACGATCGCTCGTCGCCCTCCTGACGCCGTTCGGCTGCGACATCGTGGTCATGAGAAAGTCGGACGCCCCGATCGGCGGTGCCCGACTCGAGCCGGCACGTCGCCTGCCGGAGGCGCTCGCAGGAGCGGCCGCCGTCGTGCTCGCCCTTCCTCTGACGCCGGAGACCCGTCACTTCGTCGACGCCCGGTTCCTCCATCTCATGGACCCGGGCGCCTGGCTCGTAAACGTCGCCCGGGGCGGCATCGTCGTGACGTCAGACCTCGTCGCTGCCCTGCAAGGCGGCACGATCGGCGGCGCCGCCCTCGATGTGACCGACCCGGAGCCACTTCCCGACGGGCACCCGCTCTGGACGCTCGACAACTGCATCATCACCCCGCACGCCGCCAACACGTTTCAGCTCGGCACCCACCGTCTGGCAGCCCTCGTGACAGAGAACGCCAGGCGCTTCGGGCGGGGCGAGCCGCTGCTCGGGCTGGTCGACGTCGAGGCGGGCTACTAAGGGGTCGAAGGGATCTGTCAAGACCGGTTGCCCGCCCGTCTCCAGAACGATGCGCTCCCGCCGCCGTACTGACTTCTTCTGCGTATGTGGCAGCCCGCCGGTGGCATGGAAACCCTGCTGGGCAAAGGTGAGCGCCGGCCAAACGCTCTCGGTTCGCCAGCGCGCAGGGCCTTGCCGCTTTGCGCCCGGATTTCTCAAGTTCGCCCCGCTGTATGTCGATGAATGGACCGTCAGCCTTTGCAGCTGACTTTGCTGATCGCCGCCGAGCCGGCGTGTGGAGGGAGAGGGAAATGTTGACGGATTCTGACCGCGGTGCGGCAGATCGCGCGGCGCGTAACGAGTACCTGATGGACATCGACGAGGCCTGGGAGGCGTGCCGGGACGCTGTCGAAGGAGCCCGCAGCTCGTACGAGGAGTCACTCGACTTGGGCCGCATGGTGTTCGAGGAGCGACAGGACGCCGCCTCCAACGAGCACAGCAGTGGGCTCGACGAGGCTTGGGCGATCTACAAGCAGGAGGTGAGCAGCGCTCCGTCGGAGACTCGCCGCAAGGTGATCACCGAGGCGCGGGCCGCCTACAACGCCGCCGTCGCAACACTGCAGCGCACCTACGACGACGCCCTGTCGGCGGCGCACGCCGAGTATGCCCAGGCGACCGAGAGCGTCCGCTCGGCTTACGAGGCAACCGTCGATGCCGCGCTCGGAGCGCACCGCGAAGCCATCCAGAGCGTGAAGAAGTTCATGGAAACCCCGGAGGACGGCGACGTCGACTACCTCGGGCTCGCCAGCGAGCTGGCGGCGAGGGCGTCGAACGGTCACGCCGACGGTGTCGAGCTCGGCGACACCGAGCTCGGTGACGTCGAGCTCGGTGATGACGACTTCGACCACAACGACGTCGAGTCGCTCGCCGCGAGCGCACTGTCCAGCCTGAACTGATCGAACCGGGTTACGCCCCTCCCCCGTAGCCCAGCTGGAACCAGGCCGGCACTCCATCACGTCCTCCTTCGTCGCCTGAGCGAGGATGGAGCCATGACAGACGACCTTTCCGTCACGCTCAGCCGGGGCCTCCCTGAGACGGTTCTCCCTCCACCGCCGCAGGAATGGACCGAGGCGCTGTCGGACGCGCTGGCCAAGTCCGGCCCGGCGAGACAGGCAGCCGTCTCCGCCGTGGCGCGCCAGCACCCGAGGTTCCTCGAGGCGTGGGCGACCCTTGCCGAACTCGCCGACGACGACGTGCAGTCGTACGCCTACGCACGTGTCGGTTACCACCGCGGCCTCGACGCGTTGAGAGCCGCCGGCTGGCGCGGCTCGGGATACGTCCGCTGGCGTCATCAGCCGAACCAGGGTTTCCTCCGCTCTCTCGAGGCTTTGCGCCGAGCCTCAGAATCGATCGGTGAAACCGAGGAGGAGGAGCGATGCGCCCTGTTTCTCCACCAGCTCGACCCGGAGAGGCGCCGTTGACGTGAGGTCGCTGCGGCCACCGAGATCTTGGGGCCTCAGGCTCCTCGGGGTGGCACCCTCCCGGGCGGGAACTCGCCCATCTCGGCGGCCGACCGCCTTTCGGCGGCGCATCACCCGCGGCACGCGCCGCTGAGCTACCGAGTCCGGAGTGTTTCGATCCCGGGCCCCTCGCAGTCCGCAAGGGCGCCCGTGCGGCCGACCATGGCGAGGATGAGCGACATGCAGGGCCCACGCACCTCGGGACCCGAACCCGCCGACCAGTCGACGTCGGTGGCCTCGAGCCTCAGGCCCTCCAGTCGCTTCTTGGCGCGCAACGGCGCTCCCGTCGCCTTGTAGAGCTCAGCGAGCGTCGTGAGGTGGGCGGCTGGATGCTCACGCGATGCCCCGAGCCCACGGGAGATGTCCTCGCCGTGCACCATGACCTCCCCGAGGGCGACGTAGGCAGGTCCCGGCGGCTTGCGATTGCTGTCGATGATGGCATCGAAGCGTGCCCGCACCTCGGCTGGCGTGCCGGAGGCAAACTGCAGCAAGTCGCCTTCCACGAAGCGATCGAAGTTGAAACCCGCCCGCATGAACCCTGCGAAGAAGTGAGGCGCCGTGATGTTCCCGGCCGCTGTCAGGTGGGCGACGACGTCGCGTACGCACCACTTGTCACACCACGTCGGCTGACTCCATTGCTCGGGCGTGAGCGTGTCCAGGAAGTCGGCGAGTGAGCGGCGCTCGGCGTGGACCATCGGCATGAGATCGGACATCGCTTCTCCCCTCGGCCGGGCCGGCCTGCTATTTCGATGTTGGACAAATTAGGCGATGAACTAATCAGCGCGCCAGCCCGCCGTGTACGATCGGGGCGCATGCGGGACGTCCAACGGATCCTCGGGGCGCTCAACTCACCCATCCGACGCAGGATCCTGACGTTGATCTGGGATCGGCAACTGCCCGCCAGCGAGATCGCCGCAGCCTTCAAGGTGACGGCGCCCACCGTGTCCCAGCACTTGGCCGTGCTCCGCGAGGCGAACCTCGTCACGATGACGGCACAGGGGAACTTCCGGCTGTATCGCGCCAAGCAGGAGGTCCTGCGGGGACTGCACGGCGCCCTGGCGGGCAACTCGCCGAAGTGGACGCCGGCCGACGACATCCCCGAGCGCGACCTGGCGCTCGCCGAGACCCGGCCGGTTGTCGTCGCCCAGGTTGAGGTCGACAGCGACCAAGCGACGACGTTCAAGGCATTCACCGATCCCGCCGTGTACTCGCGGTGGATGGGCGTTCCCGTACTCATCGAAGACGGCCGCTTCAGCTGCACTCTGGAGTGGGGAACCCAAGTCGAGGGCGTCTACGAGCTCGTGCTCGAGCCGGCCTTGATCGCCCTGCGATGGAGTTTCGAAGACGGCAATGTCCCGATCCCGGGCGGGGACATGGTCGGGTACCTGCGCTTCGCGCCCGCCGGCGAGGGTTGTCGCGTCGAGGTCCACCAACTCATCGACACTGCGGAACAGGCGGCGTTCATGGAGGCGGCCTGGAAGCTCGTGCTCGGGCGGCTGAAGTCCGGTGTCGTGGCGGCATCCGACGGGCGCGCCGGACCGGCAACGCCGCGCCCGCCTCGCCAGAAGCAGCGACGCTCCGCCTGAAGCGGCTCCTGCGTCTCCCGCAAAGGGGTGCACGTCAACGTCAAGGGGTGCTGACGTACACTCGTCACCCGGGACTCCGCAGAGCAAGGCAGCCTTCGGGCGAGCGGGAGCCCCGTCAGATGAGGAGCCCGTGGCGCCTCATTGCGAAGACCTGCCAGCTCCGCGCTGGGCACGTCCGGGCAGAGCTGCTGGAGCGACACGGATGACGACTGCGGGTCGCTTGACCAACTCCAATGAAGAAAGGCGGGCTGGAGCCCAAGTGAGAAGGAGCATTGTGAAACGCGACAGGCGAGCTTGCGCAGACACCGCACGGCACCCATGGCGCAGGCGGCTGGCGGCCTCGGTCGTGGCATGCCTCGTCATGGCCCCCATGACGGCCCTCGCCGTTCTGACGCCAGCCGGCGCCGCCTCGCCGCCGGTGACGAACGAGCTGCACGCCGGCTCGGCGCTGCAGCCCGGCCAGTCGCTCGTCTCTCGAGGCAGCCTCTACCGGCTGTCAATGCTGCGCGACGGCAACCTGGTTCTGTACAAGCAGAACAGAGTCACCTGGGTGAGCGGCACCGCCGGCCACACCGACGCAGTCAGCGAGCTGGAGCGAGATGGGGTCTTCACGATCACCCAGGACGGTCGTTCGCTGTTCGCGACGCCCGCCTACGCCAACCACGCCTCGGCCCGCTACCTCTTCCTCGAGAGCAACGGCAACATCGTGATCTGCGACGACCACGCCAACGTGTTGTGGTCGATCGACCGCCCGCCGACGGTTCAGGTCGGGGATACGGGCGCCAACGTGCTCGCCTTGCAGCGACGCCTGACCACGCTCGGGTACTGGCTGGGCTCACCGGATGGACAGTTCGGGGACTCCACCCAACAGGCGGTCTGGGCGTTCCAGAAGGCGGCGGGGCAATCTCGCGACGGCGTCGTCGGGCCGGTTACCTGGCGCGCCCTCGATCTCGGCGTCGAGCCGAAGCCGCGACCGGCATCAGGCAACCTCATCGAGGTCAACCTGAACAGCGACCTCCTCATGATCATGAGGAACGGCAAGCTGTGGGAGACCCTCAACACCTCGACCGGCGGCGGCTACACCTACACGAGCGACGGCGTCACATCGGTGGCGATCACGCCTCAGGGTGTGTTCCACATCTACGCCGAGATCAACGGGATCGACGTCGACTCACTCGGCACGCTGTGGCGGCCGAAGTTCTTCGTCGGTGGGTACGCCATTCACGGGGACAGCTCCGTGCCGCCGGTGCCCGTCTCGCACGGCTGCGTCCGCGTCAGCAACGAGGCGATCGACTGGATCTGGGCGAACAACGTGGCCCCGATCGGGACAGAGGTCTGGGTCTTCTGAGGGCGGGAGCCGGCGCCGAGGACTCGGGGTGGGACGGCGCCACGTCATTGGCGTAATTCGGCGGATCAGCTGATCTTGACCGAGATGGACGTCCCGGCCCTCCGCCCGCCGTTTCGGCTCACGGTCTGGCCGGTGAACACGACAGTCGTCGAGGTGCCGAGCGAGTCCGTCACGACCAGGGTGACCGTGTAGGTGCCCGCCTTGGCGTAGGTATGGCTGACCGCCGGGCCTCGGATGGCCGATGCACCGTCACCAAAGCGCCAGGCGTAGTGCGCGACCGTGCCGAACCAAGCCGACGACGAAGCGGCGTTCAGGCTCACCGTGTGACCGGAAACATGCGAGGTGAGCCGAGCCGTCGGAGCCTGATCGGGCGTCACGGCGATCGCCGAGATGCCGCTCACGCCGGCCGCCATCGGGATGGGGGCGATCTCGGCGCCCGTGCCGGTGCTGGCGGCTGCCAACGTCGCCTCGGAGGTGGCGCAGAAGAAGGCGGTGCCGCCGGCGGGGTCAACGGCGACGGCATCGACCTGCAAGGGCGTCTTCGTGGCATCGACGAGCCTGACTTTGGTCACCGCGTGGGAGCCACTGAGCTTGACTCGGTCTGCGCCGCTGGCCGGTGAGCCGAGCGTGGCGAAGGCGTACTGCCCGCTTGGTGTGATGGAGAGGGAGGTCGGCGCCCCGCCGAGCCGAACCTTCTTTCCGACGCTTAAGGTCCCGAGATTCACCGGGACGATGTCGTCGTCCTGGGTGTTGGCCACCCAGAGCGTCCCACCGTTGGGTGTCACCGCCAGCGACGTCGGAAAGGCGCCGACGAGGATCGGCTTGGCGGCCTTCCCGGACTTCGTGGAGATGGCCGTGACGGTCCCGTTCTCGGCACTGCTGACCCATACGGTGTCCCCGTTCGGGGTGATGGCGATACCGCCCTCGCCGGCGCTTTCGAGGGGCCCGACGGAGACGGGTTTTGCCGCCCGGTCGGTTGTCGTGTCGATCGCCACGACGCTCGCAGCCTGCAGGTTCACGAACCCGAGGACGTACACGCGCGCCCCGTTCGGTGTGACGGCTAACGAAACCGGATTGTTGCCGACCTTGATGGCCTTACCGATGGCCTCGTTCGTCAGATTGACGGGCACGACCTCGCGCGCCCACTCGACGGCGAGGTATGCCGTCTTCCCGTTCGGGCTGATGGCGAGCGCGCCGGCGGTGTTGCCGACGTTGGTCGCCAATGACGTCGGGAGCGTGATGCTCGAGACGACGGCGTGGGTGGCGACGTCGATTCCGACGAGCGCCGTGTCACCGCCGGGACTGGCAACGACCCACGCCGTCGGTTCTGCCGCGACAGGGGCGGTCGTGCGGGGCGCAGCCGCCGCTTGGACGGCGGTCAGACCCAGCAGGGCCGTCGCCGCCAGCGCCGCCGTCCCGCCGAGCCGTAGCCGGCGCCGCCGCGGTCGGACGCCCGTTGAAGGACGGTTCTGAGTGATCTCCTGCGACATCGGTTGTCCCTTCGTTCGAGGCAGCGCTCGCCGCCATGATGAGTGCGTCGCCACCCTGCTGCGCAAGCGCTCGCGATCCGCTGCAGGAGTCGTCCTCTCGGCAGGTCTCACGGGCCGCAGTAGAAGCGGGGGTCGAGCACTCGGATCTCGGTGATTTCGTCGATCGGCAGACGATTGAGCGTCGCCGCCCGGCGGACGGCCTCTGGCGACGGAGCCTCGTAGATGCAGAACGTCTTCCGCCCGTCGGCCCTCACGTAGGAATGCAACCAGGTCACCTCCGCACGGACGTTCTGCTCGCAGATGACCCGACAGGTCTCCGCGCCTGCAAGGCCGACGCCGAGCTGAAGGCTCTCGTCGAAAGAGCGCTCTACGAGGTAGCGGGGCATCCAGAAAACCTCCAACCCATTGATCGGCAGTGGTCACCGTACGACGGCGACCGGCTGCTGCCATCGGGGCCTGCCCCCATCTTTGCGACGCCGTACCCTCAGATTGCGTCTCGGCGCCGGCCACTGCCAGAGACTCGGGCAGGGCGGCGGCGCTAGGCGCCGCCGCCTGTGCTCGTCGGGTCGTCTCTTCTCTGCAGGAACCCACGACGCCTGGCCTCCGCCAGTGCCCCCGTTCTGTTGCGGGCGCCGAGCTTGGAAAGAACAGCGCTCACGTGGTGCTCGACGGTCTTGACCGAGACGAACAGTCGCTCGGCCACCTCCGGGTTCGTCAGCCCGTCGGCGACGAGATCGAGCACCTCCAGCTCGCGACGAGTGAGCCGCGAGGGGTTGCCCAGCGTCTCCTTGCGCGCGCCACGCGGCACGCTGCGCACTCCGTGCTCTCGCATGCGCCGAGCTGCCACCGCGGCGCCTTGGTGGGCGCCGAGGCGTTGCAGCTCCTCCACGGCCGCCCGACGGGCGCCGTGCTCGGCGCCCTCCGCCCACGCAAGCGACATGGCCGCCTCGAGAGGGCACCCGATCGAGCGCCATGCCGCCGCCGCTCCCTCGGGGTCTCCGTACAGCTCGAGCCTCCAGGGCTCGGCGATGTCCGTCGACACCTCCACCGGATGGCCCGAGCGGAAGAGCCATACGTGCAACTCCCCCGTCAGCCAGGGAGACGCTCGCTCCTGCGCGAGACCGAGAATGGCCACCCCCCGGGCAACGGCGTCGCTCGGCGAGGTCGAGTCGAGCATCGACGCCTCGAGGCGGGCGACGGCGACAGGTCCGAGGTATTGCACCTCTGCTTGCCGCTCAGCGATCTCTGCCGCCTCGTCGAGCGCCTCCCAAACGCCGGGATCGCCGCGCAGAGCCCGCACACGGCCGAGGACGGTGAGCGACGACACCCGTGTGTCCTGTGCCTCCGTCCGCCGCAGGCAATCGATTGCCGCCGTGACCGCCGGCTCGAGGTCGCCCGTCTCGAGATCGAGTCGGGCTCGCTCGGCTCGCATCATCAAGCCGAGAGCGTCGCGGCCCCGTTCGTCGCAGAAGGAGATCCCAACATCGAAGGCGGCGCGAGCTGGGGCGTACTCACGGTGGAGCAGGTGGACGACTCCAAGATTGAGCATGCCCCGACCGAACTCCTGCTCCTCGCCAGCGGCCCGGGCGCGACTGATCGCCTCCTGCAGGCGGCGGCGCCCCGTGGCGCTCCCGGTGCGCTCGAAGGCGGACGAGCCGATGTTGACGATCGAGTTGATGACGATGGCCTCTTCGCCGAGCTGCTCGGCGAGGCAGACAGCCCGCTCCCCGTAGGCGACGACGTCGTCGTACTCGTTTGCCCTCATGGCGATTCGCGAGCGAGTGCTGAGCGCCGCCGCCAGCTCCGGGCCGGGAGGAAGCAGTTCGAGGACAGCGAGGGAGGCATCGGCCGCCTCCCTCGCCTCGAGACCGTACCCAGCGGTCAGCAAGACGCGGGAGAGTCGCTGCAACGTGTCGCCAACCTGCCGCCTATCGCCGACGTCTTCCCAGATCGCCAGCGCCCGCCGGTAGAGGGCCAGGGAGTCCGTGTGCTGGTCGCTCACGTTGCACTCGAGCGCCTGGCGGCTCAGCAGGGCGGCGAGCTGGGCGGGAGCAAGACGGCCTTCGCCGGCAGCAACGGCGGCGGCGAGGTGTGCGGCGGCTTCTCGATGGGCACCGAGCTCGGCTGCCCGCCGCGCCGCCAGCGGTGCGAACTCGAGGACGGAAGCGGAGTCGCCGGCGCCGATGGCGTGGTGAACGACTCGCGGCAACGCGTTCTCGACTCCCCTCGAACGCAGCCAGGCAAGCACGTTCGCGTGCGCCGCAGCCCGCCCGGCAGCGGGCAGGTCGGACTCGATGGCTCTGCGCGCAAGCTCATGCCGAAAGCGCAAGCCGAACTCGTCGGCCACGAGCATTCCGCGCCGCTGGCATTCGTCGATCCCATCCTCGGAGTGCGGTTTCATGGCGAGCAGGAGGTCGAGCTCGACATGGAGCGGAACGATGGAAGCGGCCTCGAGTACGGCGCGGCCGGCAGGCGAGAGTCGGGCAGCGCGGGCGAGCACGGCGTCGCGAACCGCCTCCGGCAGCTCCTGCCCACCAGCTGCCAGCACCTCGGTGACGAAGAAGGGATTGCCCCCCGTCCTGCGGTAGAGGTCGGCGGCATCGACATGATGGCCGGCGGCGAGGCGGGCAACGGCGGCGCTCGACAACGGCTGCAACGAGAGCCGGACGAGACTCTCGGAGACGGCGAGCTCCCCCAGCAGGGCCCGCAAGGGATGCTGTCCGTCCAGCTCGTCGTTTCGATAGGTGCCGAGGATGACCGCTCTCGTCGAACCGATGCGGCGCCCGAGGTATCTGAGGAGGTCGAGCGTGGCAGCATCGGCCCATTGCAGGTCCTCGATGATGACGAGGCAGCTGGCGCCCGCCAACAGGGCGAGAAAGGCGCCGAACACCTCGAAGCGGCGGGGGGCGCCGTCGAGGATCTGCAAAAGGTCTTCGTCGCCGACTTCGGAGGCGATGTCGCGGAACGGCCCGAGCGGGCGGGGTGTCGACAAGGCGTCGCAAGCTCCCACGAGGACCGAGACGCCACCGTCTCTCGCTGAGTGCGCTGCCGCCTCGGCGAGGGCACTCTTGCCGACTCCGGCTTCTCCGCCGACGAGCACGAGCGTTCCGCGGCCGTCTCTTGCCGCCGCCAGCCGCTCGGCGATGACGGCAGCCGGTCGCTCGCGTTCGAGCAGGACCGTGACCACGACGGTCAGTCTCGCTCTGCGCTCGGGCCCGATCGGGTCGAGCGCCCGCTACTGGCGCTCTCCTCGAGCACGGCTCGGATGCGACGCACGCCGGCGCCGGAGGACTCCTCCTTCAGGATGCGGAACCGCCCGAGGACGCCCGTGTGCTCGACGTGCGGGCCACCGCAGATCTCCTTGCTGTACCACTGCGCGAACGGGTCGCCGGCCGTGTAGACCTTGACGGTCTCGCCGTACTTGTCGCCAAAGGCTCCGAGCGCTCCCTCGGCGAATGCCTGGGTCGTCGGGATCTCGCGACAGCCCATCGTCCAGTCGTGAGCGATCGCCTCGTTGACGATGCGCTGCACGTCATCGAGCTCCTCGGCCGTCATCTTGGCGGCGTGCGAGAAGTCGAAGCGGAGGCGCTCGGCCGTCACGTTGCTGCCCCGCTGCACGACATGGTCGCCGAGCACGAGGCGCAACGCTTTGTAGAGCAGGTGCGTGGCGGTGTGAAGCTCTGTCGTGGCCTCCGATTGGTCGGCCAGCCCGCCTTTGAAGAGACCCTGCGCGCTCGTCTTCGATCGCTCGCGCTGTTCGGCCATCAGGGTGTCGTAGCTCTGTCGCCACGTCTCGTCGACCGGTGTGCCAGCCAACAGCGCCTCTTCCAAGCTGAGCTCGGGCGGGAAGCCGTAGGTGTCGAACAAGGTGAAGACCGCATCGCCGGTGAGCCTCGGGCCGGCGACCCTGGCGAACTCTCGGACGCCACGAGCAAGCGTGCGCCGGAACACGGTCTCCTCCCGCTGCAAGACGTCAGTGATCTCGCTCTCCCGCTCAGCGAGCTCGGGGTAGGCATCGCCGTAGGCGGCGACGACCGGGGCGACGAGCGGGGCGAGCACGTCCACGGTGATCCCGAGGGCGTGACCTTGGCGGAGCGCCCGCCGGGCGAAACGCCGCATCACGTAACCCTGAGCCGTATTGGTGGGTACGACGCCGTCGGCGGCGAGGAAGACGAGTGCGCGGGCGTGGTCGGCGATGATCCTGAGCGGCGCCGGTTCGTCCCCGTAGGAGACGCCTGCAAGCTGGGCGACGCGCTCCACGAGTGGCCAGAGCAGATCGATGGCAAACACGTCGGGCGAGTCGAGCACCGCCATGGCGAGGCGCTCGAGGCCGCCCCCGAAGTCGACGTTGCGCTGTGGCAGCTCCTCGAAGCCTTCCGGTGTCCGCCGGTACTGCATGAAGACCGAGTTGCCGAGCTCGATGTAGCGGCCGCAGTCGCAATGAGGGTGGCAGTGTTGCCCAAAGGCGGGATCGTGCTTCACCCGGTCGAAGAGATAGAAGACCTCCGAGTCCGGCCCGCCCGGTTCCCCCACGGGCATTGCCTCGGGAGTAGGCGAGCGGCTCCACCAGCACTTCGTCTCGTCGTAGTAGGTGATACGAGTCTGGTTGCGGCCAATTACCTCTTCGTCGCTGTCGCTCGTGAATTCGCCCGTGCTCACAGGCAGTCCGGCGCCGCTGAACAGGTCGGCCCAGATCGCCGCCGACTCGTTGTCGCGTGGGATGCCCCAGCGCGGTGCTCCCGAGAAGACGGTCACGAACAACCGGGCCGGCTCCAGCCCGAGCACGCTCGTCAAGAACTCGAAGAACCAGGGGAGCTGCTGCGCCTTGAAGTAGGAGCCAAGGCTCCAGTTGCCGAGCATCTCGAAGAACGTCGTGTGGCGGGTGTCGCCGACCTCGTCGATGTCCTCGGCGCGAAAGCAGGTCTGCGAGTCCACAAGACGGTCGCCTGCCGGGTGAGGGGTGCCGAGCAGGTACGGGATGAGCGGTTGCATCCCCGATCCCGTGAACAGCGTCGTCGGATCCTCACGGGGCACGAGCGCGGCGCGGGGGATCACGACGTGCGCCCGCCGCCTGAAATGCTCCACGTAGGCGCGCCGGATCCAGGCCGTGCCCTGCTCTGTCACGCCGTCCACCTCGGTCGCTCAGGTGGGGTCGCTTGCCGCGCAAGCGGAGCGATCCGCACCTCGGCGGCATGCTCTTCGAGGCACCGGGCGGAGAAGACGCCGGCGGCGAGATCGCGCTGCGTGCTCGTGTCGCCGCCTCCCATGGACAGTCCACTGTAGGCGTCGTGGCCCCTCGGGCCGTTTGCAGGTGGCAGCATCACTGCATGAACAACGTCGTGTACGAGGAGGAGCTGCTCCGGCTGCAGACCGAGCTCGTGAAGATGCAGGAGTGGGTGCGGCAGGAGCAACGGCGCCTTGTCGTACTCTTCGAGGGTCGGGACGCAGCCGGCAAGGGCGGCATCATCAAGCGGATCACGGAGTACCTGAACCCGCGGTGGTGCCGCGTGACGGCGCTTCCTGCTCCTACGGAGCGGGAGCGGACGCAGTGGTACTTCCAGCGCTACGTCGAGCATCTGCCCGCCGGTGGTGAGATCGTCCTCTACGACCGCAGTTGGTACAACAGGGCTGGCGTCGAGCGGGTCATGGGCTTCTGCACCGAGGGTGACGTCGTCCGCTTCTTCCAGCAATGCCCGGCCTTCGAGCGCATGCTCATCGACGACGGCATCATCCTCGTCAAGTACTGGTTCTCGGTGTCGGACGAGGAGCAGGAGAAGCGCTTCAAGGGGCGCCTCAAGGACCCGCTCAGACGATGGAAGCTGAGTGACATGGACCTCGAAGGTCGCAACCGCTCGGTCGAGTACTCCAAGGCGAAGGACGAGATGTTCGCCTACTGCGACACGCCCGACTCGCCGTGGTGGGACGTGGAGGCGGACGACAAGCAAGCTGCTCGCATCAACTGCATCGCCCACCTTCTCTCGGTCGTGCCGTACGAGCCGCGCAAGATCCCGAAGCCGAAGTGGAAGCCGCGGCCACAGCCCGGCAATTACAAGCGCCCGCCCCGGGAGCGCTACCGGTATGTGCCCGACCATGCCGCCACGCTCGCCCCTGCGGCGCGTCCGCGCCGGGCCCGTTCGTAGAGAGCCAGCAGCAGCGGGGGCCGAAGCGCCGCGCTCAGACGGCCATGGCGAGCGCTACGGTCCAAAGACAGCGCACGGACTTCGTGGAAGGGATTGAGATGCCGCTCAGTGGGGAGTACGAGCCGAGCCCAGCAGCGTGGGTACGCGAGCAGGTCGAGGCCTACGAGAGCTCCGGCGGGCAGCAGGCCAACACGCTGCGCGACACCGGCCTGCCGGTCATCATCGTGACGACGCGCGGCCGGCACAGCGGCAAGATCCGAAAGTCACCGCTCATGCGCGTCGAGCACGGCGGCAAGTACGCCCTCGTGGCCTCGAAGGGGGGAGCGCCGGAGCACCCCGTCTGGTACCACAACCTCATGGCTGACCCGTTTGCCGTGACGATCCAGGACGGACGCCAGCCCTTCGACGCCCACGTTCGCCTCCTCGACGGGCCGGAGCGGGACGAGTGGTGGCGTCGTGCCGTCGAGGCCTACCCGCCGTACGCCGAGTATCAGCGCAACACGACGCGCGAGATCCCCGTGCTGCTCGCCAGCCCGACCGATGCTGCCGGCGGTCAAGAACCGGCGTAGTAGCGGTAGACGTCTTCGTCCAAGAGCCGGACGATCCGCCCTTGGGCGACCAGGAGCGCCAAGTGGGCGCCGGTCTCGGCGACGGCGAGCATCTGGTTGAACAGATCCAGCTCGTCGATGTGGCGTTCCCGCCGCGTCCAGCGCAGCAGGCAGGCGACATCGAAGGCGGTGTCGGCGCCACCGATCACGGCCGCCTCGATCTGGTCGAGCCGGCGGCCGTGGTGGTGTACGAGCTCGTCGATGCGAGCATGGGCGCTCGGTGCGACCGGGCCGTGGGCGGGGAGGAGGCGGGCATCCGGCATCTCCCGCACGCGCCCGAGCGAGCCGAGGAAGTCACCGAGCGGATCAGGGCTCAGCAGCGGCTCGAAGCCGATCGAGGGAGTGATGGTGGGGAGCACGTGATCTCCGGCGAAGAGGAGCCCGGCGGCGGCGTCGTGAAAGACGACGTGTCCTCGGGTATGGCCGGGCGTCTCGACGACGGCGAGCTGCCGGCCCGTCATCACGACGACCGTGTTGTCCTCGAGCCACTCGTCGGGAAACTCCCACTCGGAGCGGTCGGGCGGCTCGTGGCCCGCCATGGCGGCGATGACGCCCTCGACGAGATGAACGGCGCCGTATCGGAGCAACTGGTGAAGCTGCGGCTCGAGCGGCCGGCGGTCTGGGTCGTGCAACGTCTCGAGCGACGCCCGCTCGCCGCGACCGAGGCTGACGTTCGTGCCGAATTCCCGGCGCAAGGTGATCGCTTGGGTGAAGTGATCGCGGTGCACGTGGGTGATGAGGAAGCGGTGGATGTCGGCGAAGGAACACCCGAGAGAGCCGAGTGCCTCGTTGAGCCGCTGCCGAGCGTCGGGCACGGCCCAGCCCGAGTCGATGAGCACGAGCCCGTCCCCGTCTACGACCGCATACACGTTGACGGCACGCAGGTTGTCGTTCGGCAACGGCAGCGGGATACGGTGCACACCGGCCGCCACCTCCTCGACGCCGGCCGCCGTCCAGTCCGCACCGTCCGACCTTGCATCGCTCACGGCCGCAGGACCCTGTCCCGCTCAGCCCGCGAGGGAACCCGCCCATGAGAGACCACCGTCGTGCCCGACACCCCCCTCCTGCCCGGGCCTGTCCATCCGCGAACGGTGGGTGCGCCCTTCGACGTCAGGACTCCCCCTCTCGGGGTGGCGCGTCCGACGGTGGAGTCGGGTTGCCCGCTCCGGACTGGCCAGCTGGGCCGACGGGCGGGCCGAAAGGGTTGCCGTAGGGCGTGGGCTGGCCGCCGTAGGGACCGGGCTGGCCGGTGTACGGCGTGGGCTGGCCGGTGTACGGCGTGGGCTGGCCGGTGTATGGCGTGGGCTGGCCGGTGTAGGGACCGGGCTGGCCGGTGTATGGCGTGGGCTGGCCGCCGTAGGGACCGGGCTGGCCTCCGTAGGGCGTGGGCTGGCCGCCGTAGGGACCGGGCTGGCCGTAGGGACCGGGCTGGCCGCCGTAGGGAGCCGGCGGCGCGCCGGAGCCCATCCTCCAGCGGCGCAGCTCTTGTTGGACGGGCCAGTCCGAGAATGCGAACACGAGGAACATCACGAGGTTGACCAAGGGGATCAGTCCGAGCAGCACGAACCACGGCGAGTACCCAGCCTTGGAGATGATCTTCCCCATCGCCACCAGCCCGAGAACGACAAAGCCCAGATAGACCAACGCCACGATGCCCGCGGCGGCTCCGGCCGTCACGCTTGCCTGCACGTGCCCCATCAGAGCTCTCCTTCCGCCGCGCCCGCGGGCGCCAAGTGCATGGTGCACGGTGCGATCTGAGGTATCGAGGACGAGCGTACCGGGGCGCCGACGATGGTGGCCGGACTTCATCTGCCAGCTTACCTGCCACCTTATCTGCCAAGTGGGGACTTTTGGCCCTGCCACATCCGGCGCGATGAGGTCAATATGAGGGCGAAGAGGACCATTCGCACGCAGGGAACTGGCTTAGCCCCACCTCATATCTTGCTGGCTGGGCCGCCCGGAGAGGGGTGTCCCATGAGGCGCACCGGCATCATCTTGATCATCTGTGGAGCGCTGTTCGCTGCCGGTGCGGTCGCCTGGAGCACGACGGCGGTGTCGAAGCTGGTCAAATTCCCGACCAGCACGAACACGACGCTGCACTACAGCGGTCACTTCGTCACCTACGTGAACGCCAAGACCGGCGCCACCCTCGCGCAGCCGAGCTCGGTCGCCCTCACCGTGGACCGTACGGTCAAAGCGGTTCCCTCGTTGAGCACCGGGAGCGTTGCGGTCGTGGACGAGGACATCGTGCTGCACTACGGCGGCACGACAGCCACTGAGACGAACGTCTACGCCTTCAACCGCACGACGATGGGCGAGGTCACCAGCTCGCACGCCTACACCTTCGCCCCGAGCAACCCGGCTCCGCTCCTCAACAGCTACTACATCACCCTGCCCATGAACCTCAAGCCTGGCGTCACGTCGCTCAACATCTGGAAGCCGGAGACGGGCACGACCTACGCGTTGTCCCCGGTACCCGCCGGGTCACAGCCATCCACCCTCGACGGCCTGAAGGTCGACTGGTTCGCCGGCGGTCTGAACTATGTCCCGGTGGCCTCCTATGAGCGGACGGCGCTGGCGGCCCGCGGTCTGCCGATGTCGGTCTCGCCGACAGTCGTCGAGGCGGAGATGAGCTCCGCCGGCATCTCGGTTCCGGCGCTCGAGACGGCGCTGGCGCCGACGCTCACACCGACTCAGCTGGGCGAGGTGTCGGCCGTGCTGAAGACCCCGGTCCCGTTGCACTACTACGTGTTCGGGTCCGGATTCGTCGGCGCCGAGCCGAGGACGGGTGCCATCATCGACCTGAAGAACATCATCGACGGCATCGCCGTCGCCCCGAGCACCACCGGGCTGAACACGCTCATCGCGGTCATGTCCGCTCACTCGACGGTGAAAGGCGTGCCCGCCGCCCTTGCGGTCCTCCGCCGTCTCGCTGCCGCTCCGCCGCAGAAGGTCTACGAGCTGCAGTACAGCCAGACGCCCGCCTCCGTGCTCGGCATGGTGAACACCGCCCAGTCCCAGCTGAAGCAGATCCGGACCGTCACCTACTACGTCCCGATTGGCTTGGGCGTCATCGCCCTGTTGCTCCTGCTCTTCGGCGGGACGATCACGGTGCGGCGCCGCCGGCTGGCAACGGTCTCGGCACACCCACGGCGGCACGTCACGAGCGGGCCCGAGGCGGCGACTCACCGGCGGCACGTCGCATGAGTGGCGCCCACTCCGTGAGCGGTGTGGGGGCCTCATCATGAAAGAGCTCGTCGGAGGGCAGATATTGCTTCCTGCATGGGAGCGTTTCGCATCGATGGTCGGCTTCCACGACGGTGACTACCACGCCGACTACTCCCATCACGCCGATCGTGTGTTGCGACTCACCGACGCCATGCACACCGAGCTCGGGTTGTCGCGAGGTGATCCCTTCGCCGTCTTGGCCGTCAACAGCCACGAGTACGTGGAGCTGTACCACGCCGCCTTTCTCGGCGCCGGCATCATCAACCCGCTCAACCTCCGCCTGGCGCCACGCGAACTGCAGCTGATCCTGGCCGACTCCGAAGCCGAGGTCATCTTCGTCGACGAGTTCTTCGCCGACCACCTGCTCCGTGCCATAGCAACGGTCCGAAAGGATCTGCCGCTGCGCAAAGTTGTCCTCATCGGCGACGGCGAGCACGAGTGCGACGTGCGCTTCTCCGAACTCGTCGAGCTCGGTCATCCGAAGGTACCGGAGGAGCCGGAGGAGACCGACGGCGTCGTGCTCATGTACACCGGCGGCACGACCGGGCTCCCGAAAGGCGCCCTCCTCGACCAGCGTGCCGAGATGCTGAACCTGTACCACATCGCCATGACGGTCGACCTTGCCCCCGGCCGCGTCTACCTCCACCAGATCCCCATGTTCCACGCCGCCTCCATGGCAGGGATCCTCGGCATCCCTGCCATTGGTGGCGTCTCGGTCTTCCAAAGCCTCTTCGAGCCGGAGGCCGTCATGGCTTTGACCGAGGAGTACCAGGTCGACTGGACCACCATCGTCCCGACGATGATCGCCATGATCCTCAACCACCCGGAGTTCCGCCCCGAGCGCTTCGCGTCCATGCGCGACCTCGTCTACGGCGCCTCGCCGATGCCGCCGACCCTTCTCGATCGCCTACGCGAGGTGCTGCCGCACGTCGCCTTGTGGCAGGGATACGGCATGACGGAATGCTCCTCGGTGCTCACGATGCTCACCAACGCCGATCACCGCATCGGTGGGCAACGCCTCCACTCAGCCGGTCGCCCGGTCCTCGGCGTCCAGCTGACCGTGCGAGACCGCGGCGGCAACGTGTTGCCGCCGTACGAGGAGGGCGAGGTGTGCGCTCGCGCCGGGAACTTCTTCAACGAGTACTGGCACCGGCCGAAGGAGACCGAGACGGTCCTGCACGGCGGTTGGTACCACACGGGCGACATCGGCCATCTCGACGAGGACGGCTTCCTGTACCTCGTCGACCGATCGAACGACATGATCGTGTCCGGTGGGGAGAACGTCTACTCCATCGAGGTCGAGAACGCCCTCAGCACGCACCCCGCCGTCGCCGAGGTCGCCGTCATCGGCGTCCCGCACGACACCTGGGGTGAGCAGGTGCATGCCATCGTGGTGCTGCATCCGGGTGCCGAGGTCACGACCGAAGAGCTGCAGGAGCACGCCCGGGCCACCATCGCCGGCTACAAGGTGCCGAAGACGATCGCCTTTCGCGCCGAACCGATGCCGCTGTCGGGCGCCCTCAAGCCCTTGAAACGTGAGCTGCGCCAGCAGTACCTCGACCAGATGGAGCCCGCCGCCGGCGCATCCACCTGAGCCACCCGCCGCCTAGCTCGACACTCGGCTCCCGGCATCGCTCGCACCTGGCGGTGGCACGGCCCCGTTGACGATCGCCAGCTGGCGAGCGGTCTGCTCGGCCAGGCTGGCGCGTTGCGCCGCCGTGAGGACGTCGCAGGCCCAATCCCAGTGCATGGCGACCCAGTCGCCCGGCCGCGCCGTGGCGATGAAGCCACGGCCTTCGTGCCGCCATGCCACCGTCTCGTCACGCACCGCCCCCAGCTGCAGCACTTCGCCCTTCCAGGCGAGGCCCTCGCTGCGCACGGTGAGGGTTTCGGCAGCGACGTCCTGCACCTGTCCCCAACGGATGCGGCACTTCTCGAGGATCCGCAGCGGCTCCGGGGAGCGGCCGGCCCTGAGGAGGCCGACCCACGGGTAGACGGAGAAGACGTGGAAATTGTGGTGAGGACAGGCCCGAGGGTCGAGCGGCTCGCCGCGGCGGCGCCTCCCGGCGTCAAGCTGAAGACGGAAGCGCTCGTCGAGGAGGTCGCCCAGCATGGCGGGCGAGACGTTGTCCAGCATGCGGTTGCCGATCCAGTAGGCCTCCACGACGCTGCCATCGAGCGGGTCGGACAACCCGTTGGCAGTGGCGATCAGCTGCAGGTAGGGCCAGGCGCCCTCGAACCGCCGGGCGAGCTGCCGGAGATCCGGGCCACCGCCCTCACCGCCCTCGGCTGCCGAGACGAGCAGCGCATGCGGGTCGGCCGGGCCGCAGTAGCCGAGGGCGTTCGGCGGGTAAGCAAACCGGGCGAACAGGGCGGCGCCGTCCGGCGTGTCGGCCCCGGTCGTCGCCATCAGTTGGCTTCGGTCGCGGCGGCCTGCATCTCCTCGTAGGCGCTGATCAACCGGCGGGCGTCGGCTTCGGGGAGGATCCGCACCGCCAGGCCCGTATGGGTCTGCAGCCAGTCGCCCGGCCTCACCTCGATGCCGTCGAACACGAGCAGCGCCGTGGAGACACGGTGGCGGACACCTCCGACCTCGACGATCGCGGTGCCTTCTTCCGACGCCGGCATGGCCACGACCTGGCACACCCGCTCGACGCACATCAGCGGGCTGCCTCCACGAGGTCGTCGACGAGGGTGTCGAGGGCTGCAGCCACCTCGGGCGACAGCCCGACGCCGTTGCCGACGTCCCCCACCTCGATCCCGTAGAGGACGAGGTGACGCGGAAGGCACTCGAGGGCGTCGCCGAGTGCAACCGCTTCGGCGACGCCGATCCCGTGCGTGCTGACGGCTGCGGCCGGAGGGGCGACGTCCCACTCGCCGCCGACGCACTCGAAACGGTGCAGCGTGCCGGCCGGCGCCCCCGACTCGACGGCATCCACGAGGACGACAGTATCCCGCCCTGACCAGCGCTGTACGAGAGCAACCGGCTCGCCGCTCTCCTCCACGAGATCCAGGCTGGGCACCCCGACCTCCCGGAGACGCTCGATGACGGCGATGCCGACACCGTCGTCGCGGCGGTACGGGTTCCCGACGCCGATGACGAGTGCCGGGGTCACGACGACACGCGGTCCACCCGCAGGTCGAGGAAGTGCGTCGCGCACGAGATGCAAGGGTCATAGTTGCGGATCGTGTGCTCGCAACGTGCCGTGAGGGCGACGTCGTCCATGTCGAGATTCGCTTCGACGACATGGGTGAGGTCGTGCTCGATCGCCCGCTGGTTCTGTGACGTCGGCGGCACGATGGTCGCCGAGATGATGGTGCCCTCCTCGTCGATCTCATAGCGGTGGTAAAGAAGGCCACGCGGTGCCTCGCTGGCGCCGTGACCGATCCCGGCGCGGGCGATGACCTCGACCGAGGGCGAGGACGGAGCTTCGTAGCTCCCGATGAGCCGGAGCGCCTCGTCACAGGCGGCCACGAGCTCGACTGCCCGCACGACGATGCTCTGGAAGGGGTTGCGACACTCGGCCGACAGCCCGGCGTCAGCGGCCGCCTGCTTGGCGACTTCCGGCAAGGCGGCGTGATTGAGGCTGTAGCGGGCCAAGGGGCCGACGATGTACTCGCCGCCATCCCACCTCCCGTGCAGGGCGTTGCTGTGGGCGACGTGCTCCTCGTGGATGTGGTCGGAGAACTCCGAGATCGGGATCGCCAGCCGGCCGCTCACCGAGCCGATGCGGCGTCCCATGATCGGGTAGTCGCCCTCGGCGGCGAGCGCCACGAGCTCCCACTCGCCCTCGTAGGAAGGAATTGGAAACCCGGCCACCCACTCGACGGTGTCGAGGGCGGCTTGTCGGGCCCACTCCAGCTCGGGAACGAGGTCCTCCAGCTCAGCTTGCTCGGGGAGGCGATAGAAGCCGCCCACCCGCACGTTGATGGGATGGATGGCGCGGCCGCCGATCACCTCGAGCAATCGGTTGCCGAGCTTCTTCATGCGGAGCCCGCGCTCGACGATGGCCCGGTGATCTCGCGCCAACGAGATGGCGCCGTCGTAGCCGAGGAAGTCCGGGGCGTGCAGCATGTAGATGTGCAGGACGTGGCTCTCGATCCACTCACCGCAGTAGAGGAGCCGGCGCAAGGCAGCCAGCGGTCCGTCCACGACGACCCCGCAGGCGTCCTCGATGGCGAGGCAGGCGCTCATCTGATAGGCGACGGGGCAGATGCCGCAGATGCGCGCCGTGATGTCCGGCGGCTCCGTGTATGCCCTGCCCTGCAGGAAGGCCTCGAAGAACCTCGGCGGCTCGTAGATGTTGAGCTGCACGGAGGTGAGCTCGCCGTCGGTGATCGTGACGTGCAGCGCACCCTCGCCCTCGACGCGCGCCAGCGAATGGACGTCGAGGCTGCGGTTGCCGTTCTGGTGCGTCATGACGCTGCCTCCTCGACGGTCGAGCCAACCTCTCGGAAGCCCGCGGCGCCGGCGTTGAAGGTGTGGAAGACCCGCCCGATGTTGCGCTCCGAAACGGGGACCGTGCGCAGGAGCTTGACGAACGCCGTCGTGTTGATGGTGTCCGCCGGCCCGTAGCAACCGAAGCAACCCCGGTCGAACGCAGGGCAGAGAGCGCCGCATCCGGCGTGCGTGACAGGCCCGAGGCAGGGCGTGCCGTGCGCCACCATCACGCAGGTCGTCCCCCGCCGCTTGCACTCGACGCACACCGAGCCCGACTGCAGCCGCGGTGCCTTGCCGAGAAGGTAGGAGGAGATCACGTGCAGGAGCTGGGACTTGTCGATCGGGCAACCGCGCAGCTCGTAGTCGACGGTGACGTGCTCCGACATCGGCGTCGAGGTCGCCAAGGTGTTGATGTACTCGGGCCTGGCGTACACCACCGAGGTGTACTCCGCCACATCGGCGAAGTTGCGAAGCGCCTGCACGCCGCCCGCCGTGGCGCAGGCACCGATCGAGATGAGGAACCTCGATTGGGCGCGTATCTCGTGAATCCGCTCGATGTCGTGGGCCGTTGTGATGGACCCCTCCACGATGGAGAGGTCGTACGGCCCACCCACCGAGGTGCTCGTGGCTTCGAGGAAGTGGGCGAAGTCGACGGCGCCGGCGACCGCCAGCAGCTCGTCCTCGCAGTCGAGCAGCGTGAGCTGGCACCCGTCGCAGGAGGCGAACTTCCAGACGGCGACTTTGGGAAGGATCTCGGTCACAGCTCTCGCACCTCCAGCAAGGGGATCGCCGTCTCCCAGGTGACGACGGGTCCGTCCGTGCAGACGAAGTAGCCGGCCAGCTGACAATGGCCGCAATGCTGTATGGCGCATTGCATGTTCCGCTCGAGCGATACCTGGATGCGGTCGGCCGTCACGGCGCGCTCGGCGAGGTGCAGCGCCACAAAGCGCATCATCACCTCGGGCCCGCACACCATGGCGACGGTCCGCTCGGGGTCGACCGCCACCCGCGGAAGCTCGTTCGTGACGATGCCGACGTTGCCCTGCCAGTCGGCGGAGCCCTGGTCGACGATCGTCCGCACCGTGATGGCACCGTCGCGCCACCAGCCGTCGAGCTCCGAGCGGAACAGCAGCTCACCCGGGGTACGGGCACCCACGACGAGGGCGACCTTGCCGAAGGAGGAGCGGTCGGCGAGCACAGCGTGCACGACCGGCCGCAGGGGGGCAAGCCCGATGCCGCCGGCGACGATGACGAGGTCGCGGCCTTTCGCCGCCTCCATGTCCCAGCCTCGCCCGAAGGGTCCCCGCACACCGACGACCTCACCCGGCTCCTTGGCGCACAAGACGCTCGTGACGCCGCCGACGTCGCGGATCGTGTGCACGAGCGCCCCGTCGGGAGCCGCCGCGCTCACCGAGATCGGCACCTCACCGAGTCCCCACGACCAGAGCATGTTGAACTGGCCAGGAGCGATCTCCGGTACGTTCTCGCCCTCCGGCTGCAGTGTCATGGTCACGGTGGCGTCGGTCTCGTGCACGGTGCTGGCGATGCGGTAGACGAGCGGCCGCATGGGGTCCCTCACCGCCGAGGCGGTCCCCCGTGCCGGATCAGCCATCATCGTTCCCCGAAGAGATCGAGCAGGCGGAGGCGGGCGGACTCGAGGCGCTCCTCCATGATCAGGGCGACCTCGGTCATCAAGCGGTAGCCGGCAGCCGGGTTCTCCTCCAAGTACGGGAGCAGGCAGTCGGCGTGCAGCTCGACGGCGCGCACGTGCTCGAGCGCGACGGCGTCGAAGTGCCACTTGTGCGGCGGGATCACCCACGACCAGCCGACGATGTCTCCAGTCTGCAGCGTCTCGAGCGAGACGAGACCCTTGTTCGGGACGTGCACGCCGACGCTGACGCGGCCGGCGCGGAGGGCGAAGAAGCTCTTGGCGTCGGTGCCCTCCGTGCACAGGGTCGCTCCGGACTCGAAGACGACGTTGTTGGCGCACTCGGCGAGGCGCCTTCGCAGCTCCTCGGGGAACCGCTCGAAGAAGCGGTGCTCGGCGAGCTCGTCTGCAATCGTGGACCGGGTCATTCTCCGCCCTCCTTTTCCGAAGCGGCCGCAGCGGGGCCGCGTATCGCTCGAACTTCTTCGGTGATGTCGATACCGACCGGGCACCAGGCGATGCATCGCCCGCACCCCACGCAACCCGACTCCCCGAACTGATCCCACCAGGTGGACAGCTTGTGCGTCATCCACTGGCGGTAACGCGACTTCGTCGTCACGCGCAACGAGCCGCCGTGCAGGTAGGAGTGGCTGAGCTGGAAGCAGGAAGCCCATTCGCGCACGCGATCGTCCGTGCCGGTGGCGGCGTTCGGCTCGTCGGAGACGTCGGAGCAGAAACAGGTCGGGCACGCCATGGTGCAGTTGCCGCAGGACAGGCAGCGGCTCGCCACCTGGTCCCAGCGGGGATGGTTGACAGCCGCCCGCAGCAGGTCCGGGAGCCCGTCGGTGTTCATCGACCGCTGCATGCGGGAGACGGCGGCCTCTGTCACCTGCGTTGCGCCCGCCAGGTCCGCCTCGTTCGCAGCCGTCGAGCTGAGACCCTCCGCGATGGCGATGCCGCGGGTGCTCACACCCTGCACGATGAAGCGGTGCCGCTCCGGGTCGCCGGGGTCGAGCTCGGTCAGGATGAGGTCGGCCGACTCACCTCCCACGGCCGGCCCCGTGCCCATCGAGGTGCAAAAGCACGTCGATGCGGGATCGCTGCAGCTGACGCCGATGAGCAGCACACCCTCTCGGCGCCCGGCGTACACAGGATCGGTGCACTCCCCGTGCACGAAGACGCGGTCCTGCACGGCGATGGCGGCGAGATCGCAACCGCGGATCCCGAAAAAGGCACGCTTCGGCGGGGGCTGCTCCACCTCCTCGAAGATCACTCGGTCACCCTCGCGACGAGACCGCCAGAGGACGGCGCGGGGTGGGAAGAGATGGCGCTTCCAGGTGCCGGCCGGAGCGGCGAAGCCGAAGTAGGCGTCATCACCACGCTCGATCAGGCGGTAGCTGCCAGGCTCCTGCGCGTCACCCCAACCGCGCGGAAGCTGACGACTGCTGGTGATCGGCTCGATGACGACCGAGCCGTCCCGAACCGTCGGTCCGAGCACCTCGTATCCCTCCTGGGAGAGGGCGCCGAAGAGCTCGTCGAGACCCGATGTGGGGATGACAACCTGGACGCGAGAGGACGCAGGCGAAACAGTCACGTAAGCACACTGCCTCAGGCGGGGCGGTTTCTCAAGGGTCCAACGGCCTTATTTGGGCAGCTGAACACGCTGGCGAGCGCCCTGTGGTCGGGAGGCGGCGGCGTTGCCGAGCAGGCGCTCACCAGATACGGCCCGGGGTATAAAGGCCGAACGACCCTAGCGACTGCCAGGAACGCTCATCAAGCTGGAGGCATGACAGCACGCGTCGTCATTCTCGGCGGCGGGACCGGTGGGACACTGACGGCCAACCGGCTCCGTCGCCGGCTCGGGCGCCAGGAGGCGGAGATCGTCGTCATCGACCAGGACGACCGGCACCTCTACCAGCCAGGCCTGCTCTTCGTGCCCTTCGGGCTGGCACGGGCCGAGGACCTCACGAAATCGCGAGGCGCTCAACTGCGCGACGGCATCGAGTTCCGCCAAGCTGCCGTCGAGCACGTCGATATTGAAGCCGCCGCCGTGCATCTCGCCGACGGGAGTGCTCTCGATTACGACGTGCTCGTCGTGGCGAGCGGCGCCGCCCTCGCTCCCGAAGAGACCGAGGGCCTCACGGACACGGGCTGGATGGAGCGGGTACACACCTTCTACAGCCTGGAGGGCGCCACGCAGCTCGCCTCCGCCCTGCAGGGTTTCGAGGGCGGTCGCCTCGTCGTCAACGTCATCGACATGCCGATCAAATGCCCGGTGGCACCCGTCGAGTTCTGCTTCCTGGCCGACTGGTACTTCACCGAGCGGGGGATGCGCGACCAGGTCGAGCTCGAGTACGTCACCCCGCTCGATGGCGCCTTCACCAAGCCGGTCTGCAACGAGAAGCTCGGGGGCCTCTTCGCCGAGAAGCACATCGACCTCGTCACGGAGTTCAACACCGGGACGGTCGACGGACAGGGTGGACGCCTCATCTCCTACGACGAGCGTGAGGTCGCCTTCGACCTGGCGGTCGTCGTGCCACTGCACGTCGGCGCCCCCTTCGTCGCCCGCTCGGCCGGCCTCGGCGACGAGCTCGGTTTCGTGCCTGTCGACGTGCACACCCTGCAGTCCTCCGCACGGCCCAACGTGTTCGCCATCGGTGACGCCGCCGGCGTCCCCACATCGAAGGCCGGCTCCGTCGCCCATTTCGAAGGTGAGGTGCTCGTCGAGAACATCGAGCACCTCCTCAAGGGTGAGGCGCTCGTGGCGAGCTTCGACGGGCACACGAACTGCTTCATCGAGACCGGCTTCCGCAAGGCGCTCCTCATCGACTTCAACTACGAGACCGAACCCCTCCCGGGCCACTTCCCGATGGCGGTCGGCCTCCCGCTGCTGCACGAGTCGCGCCTCAACCACCTCGGGAAGCTGATGTTCCAGTGGATCTACTGGCACAGCTTGCTGCCGGGACGGAATCTGCCGGGCGTCGCCTCGGCGATGCCGGCGCGCGGCAAGCGCCACGAAACGGCTGCATGAGTAGAGAGGAGGCATCGACATGCCCACGGTCACCTACGCCGGACGCGATGTGGAGCTGAACGGGGAGGGATTCTTCGAGGATCCGGCGCAGTGGAGCGAGGAGATGGCGCCCGAGATCGCCCGCGCCGAAGGCATCGACGAGCTGAGCGAGGACCACTGGCGCGTCATCAAATTCATGAGGACCGAGTACGAGGAGAAGGGCACGGGTCCGACGGTCCGCCTGCTCGGCAAGACCTCCGGTGTCTCGGTGAAGGAGCTCTACCAGTTGTTCCCGAAGGGACCGGCGAAGGTCGCCGCCAAGATCGCCGGCATCCCGAAACCCCGCGGCTGCATCTGATCGAGCACGCCGGCCAAAAACGGCACGGCTCGCAAGGAGAAAGGACGGTCACGACATGAGCGACGCCATCGAGAAGGTCTCGATCATCGTTTCGAAGGGCTCACTGGAAGGCGTCTACCCAGCGCTCATCATGGCGAACGGAGCCCGCGCAGAGGGGATCGAGGCGAACCTGTTCTTCACGTTCTTCGGGCTCGACGCCGTGCACAAGAAGCGGTTCGAGCACATCAAGGTTGCCACCGTCGGCAACCCAGGACTGCACGTCGCAACGATGGCGGGCGGCCTCCCCGGCATGTCGAGCGTGATGACGCACTACATGGAACGCAAGATGGAGAAGCTGGACATCCCGCCGATACCCGAGTTCCTCGAGATGATCTCCGACACGGGCGCCGGCCTGTACGCCTGCAAGGCCTCCGTCGACCTCTTCGAGCTCACGAAGGACGATCTCATCGACCAGGTCAAAGACATCATCACGGTCGGCGAGTTCTACGAGCTGGCGGCCGGCGGGCAGATCATCTTCACCTGAGTGCAAGGACGCCGCCTGGTGCGTCGGGCAGCACGCCGGGGGCGGCGCCCGAGCGGACAGCGCCGCTGAGCACTACAACGGGAGCCGTGGATCACACCGGGCAGCTACCGTGACGACCGAGGAGGTGCCGCACGGGGCTCTTGTTCACCTCGTCGGCGATGGCGGCCTCGTGCCGTGTGCCGACGGGCAGCAACGCCCGTACCTCTCCTGTGACACCGCAGCCTCCACCGGGTCCCTGGCGGCCGTCCTCGACCGCGTCGCCGAGTTCGTGCCGTGGTACTCGAGCGTGCACCGCGGGGCAGGATACAAGTCGCGGCGCTCGACCGACGCCTATGAGGGTGCCCGCGAGGCCGCCCTCGCCTTCGCCCACCGGGAGGGTGGCGACGACATCGCCATCATCTGCCGCAACACCACCGAAGCCCTCAACCACCTCGCCTACCGCCTGAGGCTGCTGCCCGACGACGTCGTCCTCACGACGGTCGTCGAGCACCATGCCAACCTCCTTCCCTGGTCGCGGGCCGCTCGCTGCCGGTACGTCGAGTGCGCCGGCGACGGCACCTTCGAGCTGGCCGACGTGCTGGCCGGGCTCGACGAGCGGCCCGTCCCGCGCCTTCTGGCCATCACGGGAGCCTCCAACATCACCGGCTGGATGCCCCCCGCGGAGGAGATCGTCTCGGCTGCCCACGCCCGCGGCGTCCAAGTCGTCCTTGACGCCGCCCAACTGGCGCCGCATCGCAGGTTGCCGCCCTCGCCCGATTAGGTCACGCCGCCATCGCCGATATGTTTTGTATAGCCGAGCACGCGCGTTTTGCCGTCGGGTTGCAGCGACGTGTCCACCGGGTAGATCGTCCCGATGCTGGGTGACACAGCGCGCGGACCGTACTCCGCGGTCAACAAGATCCGCGTCGAAGCAGGGTCCAGCACCTCGATGAAATAGGGTTCGTCCTCGACCTGGAACGACGAGGGAAGCCCGTGGGTGAC
>JBKQSP010000034.1:0-3315 GCA_052143575.1 Acidimicrobiales bacterium | reverse complement strand
ATCGGCGAGTTGGTAGATGCCGAGCATGCCGTCACGGGCGAGGTCGGTGATCGAGACGAGGTGGCGAACGCCGCTCGCGCCGGCGGAGCGGGCGGCGGCGGCACCGGCGGCGGCGCCGGCGGCGGGTGTCCCGCCGGGCTGGCCTGCGCTCGGCAACGTGGTGCTCGCCCCGGGGGTCTCCAATGTGGTCGTCATCGCTGGCTCCTCTCGGCGACGAGCTCGCCGATGCTCACGCCCTCGGAGGTCACGTCAACGACCTCGTCGCGCCGGGTTGGCAGGTTCTTTCCTACGTAGTCAGGCCGGATGGGCAGCTCTCGGTGCCCCCGGTCAACCATGACGGCCAGCTGCACCGCCCGGGCGCGGCCGTAGTCGGCGAGGGCATCGAGAGCCGCCCGCACCGTCCGGCCCGTGAACAGCACGTCGTCGACGAGCACGACCGTGGCGCCTGTGAGGTCGACCGGGATGCTCGTCACCTCCTCCGGCAGCACCGGGCGCAGCCCGATGTCGTCCCGGTAGAAGGCCACATCCAGTGTCCCGAGGGGAACCTCGGCGCCCTCGATCTCCTTCAGGACGGCCACGAGCCGCTCCGCCAAGGGGACGCCTCCGGTCTGCAGTCCGATGACGGCCACCTGGGCGAGCCCGTGGTTGCGCTCGATCACCTCATGGGCGATCCGCCGCAAGGCTCTCGACACCTCGTCGGTGTCCATCACCTGAGCCCGGGCAACAAAAACGCGCCCCCCGGGGCGCGCCATCCTTCGTTCTCGTTCGGCCACTCGGGCTCCCTTTCGTCCGTTCGGGCCTCACGGGACCCGCTTCACGTCCGAGAGGGCAGCATAGTTCATCCGGGCCGATGGGCGCTGGGGGTTTTGTCGGCCGAGCTCCTCGATCGAGAGCTGCGCCGGCACGTCCGCCCACCTTGGCTGTGGGTTTCTTGCGGCGGCTTCGACCGGAACGGCACGCCAGGGTTGCCCAGCGGCCGGCGGCGCGAGGCCGGCGAGGCACCCGTGACCGATCAGCTGGTGCCCGCACCACCGAGGCGCAGCGAATACAGGATCGTGCGAGCCGTCATGGCGGTGCCCGCGAGCCCGATCTCGAGCAGCACAGGCCGTGAGCGATGGGGCACCGTCACCCAGGCAAAGAGGATGTCGGTTGCAGGCAGACCACTCACGAGACAGCTCCTGAGGCCGTGGATCTGGAGGCAGGGCCGCGGAGTGCCGCCCGGCCAGCTCGCCATGGGCTTCACGTTGACGACGAGCCCGTCGATGACCGGGTCCACTGATGTCGACTGCACCACCGATGAATCGTCCGGCGAGTGCCGCTCGGTTGACAGGAGGCGGCGGTTATCTCAGCTCGAGCTCGGAGGACTCGTAGGTCACGCCGATCGGCTCGAGCACGACGCGTCGAGGTCCCCTCTCGACGACGCCGGCGACGAGGGCTTCGTAGCCGGCGCCCCTAGCGGTAGCCACGGCGGCCCCCCCGGAGCCCCCCGCCACGAACAAGGCGAAACCCGCCCCCATGTTGAACGTCCCGTAGGCCTCCCGGGCACCGAGCCCGTGGCGCTCGACGAGGAAGGCGAGGACCTCGGGGACCTGCGGCAGCACCGAGATGCGGTAGGTGAGCTCCGCCTCGGCCCGCATGAGCTTGCGCCAACCGTGCCCGGTGACGTGGCTGGCGTAGTGCACGGGCACGCCGGCGGCGAACGTCGCCTCCACGAGGGAGGCGTACAGCACACTGGCGTCGAGCACGGCGTCGCCGAAGGGGCGCCCGCTCGGCAGCGGCTCGGCCCAGCCACGCCGGCAACGCTCGGTGGAGGTCGCAAGAGCCCGCGCGAGGGAGGCGCCGTTGGCGTGCAGCCCGCTCGAGGCGACGAGGACGATGTCGTCCCCTTCCTCGAGGCGGGCGCCCAGCCAGGCGCGCTCACCGGCAGGCAAGCGGCCGAGGGCGGAGCCGGCGAGGTCGATCTGGTCGGCGTCGACGAGGCCTGCCAGGGTGGGCGACTCGCCACCCACCCAGGCGGCCCCGACGGCCTCGCAGGCCCGCCGCCAGCCGGCGACGAGAGAGCCGTGCCGGGAGCCCGAGTACCAGCGGGCCGAACCGGTGGCGAAGTAGGCGTTGATCGTGAGGGGGAGCGCCCCGACACAGCAGAGGTCGTTCACGATGGCGGCAACGGCGTCGACACCGACGGCTGCCCAGCGGTCGAGTCCGAGGACGTCCTCGACCTCGCGGGCGATCATCGACTTCGTGCCGAGGCACTCGAGCACGACGGCGAGCGTGAGCCCACCGAGCTCGAGCAGCGTCGCCGGCTCACCGACGGACGCCGCCACGACGGAGGCGCCTCGCCGCTCCGGCCCGGTGAGCGTGCCGGCGGCAAGGTCGATCGCCAGCCGTTTGGCTGCGTCCAGCGTGTCGTAGTCGACACCCGACGATCCGTAGGCGCCGCTCACCGGCGGTGCCCGGCGGCCTCGTGCCCGTCCTGCGGCCGGACGGTGTCGGCGATGGCGGCCAGCACGCCGTTCACGAAGCGGGGCGAGTCCTCCGTGGAGTACTCCTTCGCCAGCTCGACGGCCTCGTCGATGACGACGGCGACAGGCACGTCGAGCTCGCTGATGAGCTCGTACGTGGCGATGCGGAGGATGCAGCGGTCGACGGCCGGCATGCGGTCGAGCGCCCAACCGGAGGAGTGGCCCGACACGAGCTCGTCGACGTCGTCGAGCCGCTCGGTTAAGCCGGTCACGAGCTGCACGGCGTACTCCGCCGGAGCGAGCGGCAGCTCGGCGAGCAGCTCGACGGCATCGATGCCCTTCTGCTCGGCTTCGTAGGTGAGCTCGAGTGCACGCTCCCGCGAGCGCCGGCGCTCACCGGTCCCACCGAGAAAGTTCGATCCGGCGTGATGGGCGACGGGCCGGCGGGCCGGGCGAGAGCGGGAGGGCTCAGGCCCGGGTGATGTACTCACCGCTCCGGGTGTCCACCTTGATGCGGTCACCCGGGTTCACGAAGAGCGGCACGTTGAGGACGCGCCCGGTCTCGAGTGTGGCGGGCTTGCGGGCACCCGAGACGCGGTCGCCTTGGATGCCCGGCTCCGTCTCGGTCACGGTCAGCTCGACGGCCGCCGGCAGGTCGACGTCGACGATCTCGCCGTCGTACATCTGCAAGATGGCGGAGTCACCCTCCTTCAGGTAGGAGGCGGCATCGCCGAGCGTCGAGGCTCCCACGTACATCTGGTCGTAGGTGGAGTTGTCCATGAAGACGAACTGGTCGCCGTCGCGGTACAGGTACTGCATCTCGCGCTTGTCGATGACGGCCTGCTCGACTTTC
>JBKQSP010000033.1:0-76593 GCA_052143575.1 Acidimicrobiales bacterium | reverse complement strand
GGCGGAGGGAGGGGGATTCGAACCCCCGGGGCTCATCACCCAACGGTTTTCAAGACCGTCGCAATCGTCCGCTCTGCCATCCCTCCACCAGGGACTTTACCTTCTGGCCGACCACCCATCCCGTTCGGCGGGACGATCTTTGCGTGCCTCCGCTCTATCAGCTCGGTTCGTCCGACTGCGGCGAACGTTCACCCCGACGCCTTCGTCCAAGTCAAGACATAGCGGAACATCGCGCGCCGACGGAACTGGCAGCCCGGCAGCACTGAGCGCGAAAGCTTCTCGATCTCGCGGTAGGAGTGCGGTGGAGGCCAGATCTTGGGAGCCGGTGTCTCCCAGTGATTCCTGATGGGCTTGTGGACCCGGGTCGGGAGGATGCCGGCGATGTCCCAGACAACGTCATGCGGCGAGCGGCTTCTTGCGAGCCCAACTACACCGAGCGTGCCGCCAGGGCGGAGGAGCTCTGACATTCGGTGCAGTCCCGCTTCCTCGTCCATGTGATGAAGCGATGCGACGCTCGTGATGAAGTCGAAGGACGCGGGGTCGAATGGCTGGGACAGGAAGTCGCCTTCGAGGTACGTGATCCCTTCGATCTCGCCATAGTTCCGCGCAATCGAAATGCTCGATGAGTCTGGGTCGATCCCGACGACGTGGTCGACGACACCGCGCAGTTCACGGACAAGCCAACCCTCGCCGCAGCCGACATCGAGCGCGTCGACGGCCCCGGGGGAGATCGAGGCGAGTAGTTCGCGGCCGTAGTGAATATTGTGGTTCCAGCGCATGATGTCTGGCCGTGACGCCGATGGAGTACCCGAGAGCTTCACGCGACTCACTCTCGCGCGGAGTTCCCACGCATGCGGAGCGGTCGTTCGGCACTCCGACTGGGTAGACGCGGAGCCGTGTTCGGAGCGTCAGTTCTGCTTCGCGCCCCACTCCACGCCCGGAGCGGACGGTCCGCCCGTAACGAGAAGGGCGATGAGTTCCCGCCTCGTCGGACGTCCTCACCGCGTCCTACCTTCGCGGTAGAGAAACCGGGAGCCCTTCCCTGAGATCCAAGGACAAGGACACGACGATGCCAGAACTTCTTATCGACTTCATCAGCTCACTCGATGGCTACGCGGCCGCCGAGGGCTGGCCGGGCTGGTGGGGGCTGGAAGGACCCGAGTACCTCGCGTGGTTGGGAGAACAGCCCGAAGCCGACTACACGGTCTTGATGGGCGCAACGACTTACCGCGTCATGTCTGGATTCGCCGCTGAGGGCGAGCCAGGCACCGATGCCCTCGCGAGCATGCCGAAGGTCGTCTTCTCGACCACGTTGAGCGAGCCTCTCTCCTGGGTGAACACCCAACTCGTGGCTCGAGACCCCCTCGAGGCCGTGCGAGAGATGAAGGAGAGCAGCTCCCAGTCGATGCGCACCATCGGCAGCCTCACCCTGTGCCGCTCTCTCCTGAAGGCCGGGCTCGTGGACCGCTATCGGGTGGTTGTCTTTCCCGTCATTACCGGAAACAGCGGCCGCGAGCGGATCTACGACGGCTATCCCGATGTTGCTCTCGACATGATCAGCAGCCGCACCTTCGATGGCCGCATCCAACTGCTGGAGTACCTTCCGACGATTCTGGCCGGGCCCCCGAGCACCAACGCCGTCAACGCCTGACCAGCACCGGATGGGCCAGCGACGCTTCGCGGGACGAAGCCCTCGACGTCCGTCGTGCCCGGATGGACGAGGTCGAGCACACGATCGCCATCCTGACGCCCGAGGAGCTGGAGCCTCTCTGCGTTCCCCCGGACGCGCCGGGTCATCCGAACCGGGAGCACACCGTCCTGGCATGTCTCCACGTGATCCTCAACGAGGTGGGAGCGGTCCCCGTTCGAGCACCTCGGTCAAATAATCAGCGACCTTTTGCAACGCCTCGACATCGCCGACCCAGGCGTTCCAGCCAAGGTGCGTGGCTCCGATGTGCAGCTCGTAGCAATGGTGCCGCAGAGGGGCGTCGACCCAAGCGTCGGCGTCGTCTCGGACCGAGGGCTCCTGTCGGATGTGGCTCCATGGGTCAGCAGCCGAGATCCCCGGGTACCAGGGGGACCAGAAGGTGCACCAGGCAACGTCGAACAAGAAGTCACCGCGAACCGAGCACTTCCAGGAGAAGACGGCGCTGGGGCGGCTGGCATCCTCGGCCACGAGGACGTTGGCATGGAGGAGGTCCCCGTGAACCAGGTCACGCCGCTCGGGGCAGGCTTCGACGAGGTCGCGGACGCGTGCCTCACAGGCCCTGAAGATCCGGTCGGCCTCGCCCTGAGCGGCAAGGGCTGCCCGCCAGTCGTGAACGTCCGGGTTCGGGTCGTCCGCGAGGTGCTCGTAGAGCCAGCTCCGCCAGGTCAGGTCGCCCCGAGGTGGCCGCCAGTGCCAGCCGACAGGCAGGTCCGGGCTCTTCGGCACCCGGTAGAGCGCCCCGAGCAGCGACGCCAGCATCGGGCCGGCAACATCGCGCTGGTCGGGTCGGACGTCCTCAAGGTTGGTCCCGTAGTGGCGGGCTGAGACGGCGTAAGCGCCCCCGAAGGCATCGCCGATTTCGACCACCTCGGGCACTGGCAGGGCCGGTGAGGCGAACGCCATGGCCGCCCTGTCGGCTTCGAACCAATCCTTGTTGGCCCCGAAGCGGACGACCAGCGCACGGCCGGCATGCGAGAAGGAGTAAGCGGAAGACCAGAAGCCGCCCCCGAGTGGTCGCAGCTCGTCGACCGCACCGTACTTGCCGGCCAGGAACTCACGCGCCTGCTTCTCGACGACCCGATGAGGCACCACGTCCCATTCTCCCCTGCAGTCGTCGGTCGGTGCGAGAAGGAGCGCTTGCCGTGGGACGCACCCAGTGCACCGGCGATGACCGCGCTGGGATCCCATAGTCCATCCCACAATTTCGGGCCAACCCCTGCCAGCTCAGTCTGACTGGAGCGCCGTGGCGACCGATCCGGCCACCGACCACCAAGCGCTGAACTGGAGCACTCCGTTCCGGCCCAGATCCTTCACGGCGCACCGACGCTCGAGGGCACTCCATCGCTGTCGAGGACGCGACGGTGCTCATCGACCACGAACTGCGAGTCCAGGTCGTGCATCACGAGCGCTGAGTCGAGGGCGCAGGTCCCCGGCGGGAAGAAGGCAAGGTCGTCGAAGACAGCGGAGCGCATCTCGTCGATCTCGAGCGGTTCGGCAGCCCACCGGTCGCACTGAAGCCTTACGCCCTCGAGACACGATCGCGACTCATTCGGTAGACGCCGGGAAAGAGGCGGCCGCCCGACCACGCCGCCAACCGGGAATCGGTCTCCCGGCGGGGAACGTAGACGCCGGCGACGACGCCGTCGGCGCCATCCCACTCCACCGCGAAGCGGTGCGCGACGTTCTCGGTCCGAAGGCCCGACCACGACGGGAGTGAGCGGGGACGCAAGTGGGCGAGACGTAGGAAGCACACGCCGCCCACCGCCGAACCGCGGACGATCTGCGCGCGAACGTCATTGGGCAACAGCGAACCGAGAACGTCCGGATCGATGCGGTAATTCACGAGGAGGCGGCGCTCGATGGTGCACTCGACCTGGCGCATGATCACGCCCCCTTTCCAGATCCCGCCTTCTTGGCGGCACCACGTGGCGGCGCTGCGTCACGGCTCCCACGGAGCTTGTGGCGGAGAACGATCTGCTCGGGGCACACGGCGGAGAGGAAGCCGCCAACGCACAAGGCGAGCCGCTCCTCGACGAGTTGGTAGTAGATCCGGTTGGCATCCCGGCGTTCCTGGATCAGGCCGGCTGCTTTGAGCAGGCTCAAGTGGCGCGATACGGACGGCCCGCTGATTGGAAAACGGGCGGCTATGTCGCCGGCACTTCGCTCGCCGTCCCGGAGATCTTGGAGGATCTGTCGGCGGGTGGGATCCGCTAATGCCCGGAACACGCTCGCGTCATCTACCATCGCCCAAGTATAGCTAGATTGCTAACTAGCGCAAATTGGCATCACGAATGGTCGACCGTAACTGACGTGGTCCGGGCCGGCGGCAACCCGGCGACGTCAAGGAGTGGGGCAGCGCCCTCGAGAGGGACTCAGGCGGCGGGCCCGCTGGCAAGCTGCACGGTGGCGGTGTGCGACTGACCTGATGTGTCGACCCACCCAACCTCCACCTTGTCACCAGGGTGGAGCCCGACCATCACGGTGCTCAACGTGGACTCCGAGGTGACGGTCTGGCCGTCGAACGACGTGATGACGTCGCCGGCAGCCAGGCCAGCGGTCGCCGCTGGGCCTCCGCTCACGACGCCGCTGAGGAGCGCTCCCGAAGCAGTGGAGCTGCCTCCACTGCCGAAGTAGCCGCCCTGGCCGCCAGACGAGGTGATCAAGACTCCGAGAAACGCCGTCGCGCCGACGTGGACGACGGAGGAACCGTGTCCCGCCTCAATGGCCGCAGCCGTGGCGAGCACCTCGTCGATCGGAATGGCGTAGCCCTGCGAGGCGGAGGACTGTATGGAGTACCCGCTCGAACCGGCAGTGTCCATCCCGATCACCTGACCGGCGTTGTTCACGAGCGAGCCGCCCGAGTCGCCGGGCTGGATATCTGCATTGACCTGGATGAGCCCGGAAAGCTGCTCGCTCGTTCCGTTGAGGTCATCACTGGCGGTGATGGACTGGTTGAGCGCCGTGATGGATCCGCCGGCGCTCGACGGTGTGCCACCCAAGCCGCCGGCGTTGCCGAGCGCCACGACCGACTCGCCGACGGCCAGTTTCGAGGAGTCGGCGAACGAAGCCGTCGCCAACCCGGAAGCACCTTGCAGCTGGATCACCGCCATGTCGTGGGTGGCGTCGTAGCCGACGACGGTTGCGTTGTAGGTCTTCCCGTTGCCGATGTCGGTGACGCTGATCTTGGTGGCCCCGTTGACGACGTGGTTGTTCGTGAGAACCTCGCCGCTCGAGGTGAGAACGATCCCGGTGGCGGCACCCTGGGCTTGCTGATAGCTGAAGGTGGAGTTGATGTCGACGAGCGCCGGATCGACTTTGGCGGCGATCGAGGCGACATCGGAGGGACTTCCGCTGGCCTGAGAGGTACCGCCAGTGGAACCCGACGACCTGCTACCCGAGCCGGACGGTGACTGGCCGAATGGGTAGCCGCCGGAGAACGGCGGCAGTCCTGAGGATGAACCGCCCGAGCTGCCGGGCGAGGTGGTGCCACTCGGCGCAGAGGCGGCCGAGGAGGTCGGCGGCCAGACGACATGGCCGATGCCGATGCCGGCGGCAGTGGCAACGCCGAGCAACAGCACGCCGGCCCCCAGCAGCAGTCCACGCCGCCGGCGGCGAGGTGGCTCCGTTGGGGGCGCCTCCGGGAACCCGTAGGTTCCGCTTCCACCGACACGACCGCCGACGGGCGTCACCGGTGACCCAGGACGCCACGCGCCTGCGCTCGACGCCGGGCGATACGGCCCTGGATCCCCGAAGGTGGCGGCCCCGAGGGGCGCAGTGTGCTCGAAGGGACCGGCCTGCCCGAGCGGATCCGTGTCCGCCGGGCTACCTGAGTGGCTGGTCAGGTCGGCGCCCTCGGCCGGCTGCTGCCAACTCCAGGACTGCCAGCCCCAGGGTTCCTGCTCACCGGAAGGCTTGTTTTCTTCGTCTGAGTCGCTCATCACCGTTGCCGGCCTTTCGATTGATCGGCGTTACCCACATCATTGAACAACCCGTTCCTGTGAGATCGGTGCGATCGGCCTGCGAACCTGCTGGTGCCGGGCGAGGGTCGGCCGGTAGTGCCGAGAGCCGGTGGCGGCGATGCCACCTCGAGGGATGCGACGGTCCGGAAGGATCAGAGCCAGGCGGTCAGATCGGCGATGTCAACGATCGGCAGCCCCCAGCTGAGAGCGAAGCGCTCCAATGCCGCGCTGCCCGCCATGACGCCGTCGGCGTCCATCACTTCGCAGATGACAGCCACCGTCGGCAGGCCGGCCGCCTCGCACAAGGCGACCGATGCCTCCGTGTGCCCGGCGCGCTCAGGGAGGCCCCCGCTCCTCGCCCCGAGCGGGAACACGTGCCCCGGGCGCAGGAAGTCGCCAGGGACCGCATCGGGATGGGCGAGGCGTCGAATGGTGGCCGACCGCTCGCTCGCTGATACACCCGTGCCGGTGCCCACAGCAAGGTCGACCGGCAGATGGGGGGCGGTGCCGTGCCGGTCGCCGGCGCCTGGAAGCGGAGGGATCTCCAGCCGCTCGAGACGCGGGAGATCGCAGGGCACCGTCGTGTGCCCGCACGCCTGCGTAAGGAGGAAGGTCATCGCCTCCGGCCGCAGCCGGGCGCCGGCGAACACGACGTCGCCCTCGGTCTCGCGTGCCGGATCCCAGACGACGACGCCACCCCCGGCGGCGATCTGCGCCAGTGCCTTCTCGACGCCGAGTCGGCCGCTCAGCGGTCCCGCCCATGGGAGCGAGCCGATGACGGCGGCCAGCGCGGCGCCCGTGGCGGCACCCTTGTGGCGAGCCAGCTTGGCAACGAGGTCGGTTTCGAGATTGACGCGCTGGCCCACCTCGAGATCGGCCAGCGTCGTCTCGGCCAGCGTCGTCGGGATGAGAGCCACGGAGAAGCGATCCCGCCCGATCTCGGCGACCGTCAGGCTCACGCCCTCGACCGCAATCGAGCATTTCGCCACCAGCTGTGCCATGACTCGATCGGAAGCGCGGATCCAGATGCGCCGACCGATCTCCTCGGCATCGACGCGGGCGACCTTGCCCGTGCCGTCGATGTGCCCCTGCACAAGATGACCGTCCAGCGCGCTGCCCACTTCGAGCGCCGGCTCGAGGTTGACCTTCGAGCCGGCCACGAGATCCCCGAGCGTCGAGCGGCGCCGGGTCTCGCTCGAAAGCGTCGCCGAGAAACCCTCCGCATCGACCGACGACGCCGTCACGCAGACGCCGGCAACGGCGATGGAACCGCCGGCGTCCGTGAGTCCTGCGACCTTCGGGGCGTACACGCGCACACCGGTGCCGTCGACCTCCGACACGACGCCGACTTGACGGATTCTGCCTGTGAACATGGTGACCTCCTCTGCGCTGCCGACGCCGCGACGTCGGGGCTGAGAGGCGGCGAATGCCGGCCCTCGGCGGGGTCTCACCGCGTGGCCCCGGGGTTCCACCGGGTCGACCCGCCACCGGCGGGTCCGGCGGGCTGTCACCGCCGCTCCTCGGGATTGCACCAAGTGACGAAATGATACCGAGGTGTCGGCGGCGTCTGCTCCGGGGTGTCGAGAAGATGGCAGAAATCGTCATGATCATGTCATTGCAGCCACACAGACCTGCCCGCATGATGGTTGCATGCAACAGCGCGTCGTCTTCGTGGTGTTCGACGGTTTCGAGATCCTCGACCTCACCGGGCCGATGGAAGTCTTCTCGGCCGCCAGCCGGCTGCAGGGTCGGCCCACCTACACCAGCGAGGTCGTCAGTACCGAGGGTGGACTGCTGAGTGCCTCCTGCGGCCTCGGGATCCGCGCGGATCGGCGCCTCGCCGAGTGCCGGGGCCACATCGACACGCTCGTCGTGGTCGGCGGTGGCGGCGGCGGCGCAGCAGTCGCAGACGACGCACTGGTTGCCTGGGTGCGCTCGGCCGCCCGGCGTTCGAGGCGACTCGCCTCTGTGTGCACGGGAGCTTTCGTCCTCGCCGAAGCCGGACTGCTCGACGGCAGGCGGGCGACGACGCACTGGTCTGCGTGCGAGCGGCTGGCGGCTCGCCTCCCCACGGCGACGGTCGAGCGGGACCCCATCTTCGTGCGTGACGGCAATGTCTGGACCTCCGCTGGGGTCACGGCCGGGATGGACCTCGCCCTCAAGCTCGTCGAGGACGACCACGGCGCCGAGCTCGCCCGCAGCGTCGCCCGCTGGCTGGTGCTCTTCGTGCAACGGCCCGGCGGGCAATCACAATTCAGCGCTCAACTGGCTGCCCAGCGACCGTCGAGCCTGCCGCTCAGGCGCCTCGAGGCGTTCGTGGCCGATCACCTCGACGAGGATCTCCGGGTGAGCGCCCTGGCACGGCGCAGCGCGATGAGTCCGCGCCACTTCGCCCGAGTCTTCCGGGCGGAATTCGGCGAGACGCCTGCCGCTTACGTGGAAGCGGCGCGGGTCGAGGCGGCCCGTCGCCTCCTCGAAACGACGACGTCCGGCACGAGCGAGATCGCCCGCCGCTGTGGGTTCGGCACGGTCGAGACCCTTCACCGCTCGTTCCGCCGAGTGCTCGGTACGACTCCCGGCCAGTACCGCCATCACTTCGCATCCGCTGCCTCAGCCTGAGCTCGACACCCGGTCCGGCCCGGCCGAGCCATCCCGCTCGGCTCCCTCCCGAAAGGACACTGCCATGAGAATCGTCATCCCGCTCTACGAGCGCTTCACCGCCCTCGACGCCGTCGGTCCCTACGAGGTCCTCTCCCGGCTCCCGGGCGCTTCGGTCGTGTTTGCCGCCTCGTCACCCCGCTCCGTGCGCACCGACACGGGCAGCCTGGCGCTCGTCGCCGACGCCGCCTTCGCGGAGATCGACGCCTGCGAGGTGCTCGTCGTGCCGGGCGGCCCGGGTTCGCGAGATGCCGTCCTCGACCCGGCGCTCGTCGCCTGGGTGCAGGCGCTGCACCAGACGACCGACTGGACGACGTCGGTGTGCACCGGGTCGGAGATCCTCGGGGCAGCCGGGCTGTTGAGAGGGATCGAGGCGACGACGCATTGGTCGCGGGTCGATGCTCTCGAGTCCTTCGGCGCCACCTACACAGCACGACGCGTCGTGGTGCAGGGACGCGTCGTCACGGCCGCCGGCGTCTCCGCCGGGATCGACATGGCGCTCACGCTGGCCGCCTTGATCGCCGGCAGCGACGTCGCCAAGGCGATCCAACTCGGCATCGAGTACGACCCGCAGCCCCCCTTCGCTGCCGGCTCCGTCGTCGCCGCCGGCCCTGCCATCGTGGAGCTCGTGCGGGGTGGGGCGGCGACACGCTGACTGCCGAAGGCGCACGGCGTGCAGCGCGGGGCGCACCGGCCAGCGGCACGGACGTCGCGCTCAGCCGGGGCGGATCTGGGCGCGCACCGACGACAACCAGGTCTCGGCGTCGCGTCGCCGCACCGAGGACGCCTCACGCAGGCGGGGACCGTGGTCCCCGGCTGCCGGGTAGGAGCCGAGGAACTTGAGACCGGCCAGGACCATGTGCAACTCCTTCAGGCAGTCACCGACCACCTCGTCGGTGACGTGTCCCTCGAGGTCGATGACAAAGCAGTAGTCGCCCAGCCCCTGCTTGGTCGGCCGTGACTCGATCTTGGTGAGGTTGAGGCTCCGCGCCGAGAAGTGGGAGAGGATCTCGTGCAGGCTGCCCGGTCGGTCCGCCTGCTGGAAACAGACGATGCTCGTGCGATCGTGCCCGGTCGGCGCCGGCACCTCGCCCGGTGCCACGAGGAGGAAGCGGGTCTGGTTCTCCCCGTAATCCTCGATGCGCTCGGCGATGGCTTCGAGGCCGTAGAGACGGCCGGCCAGCATTGGGGCGATGGCAGCCGTCCCTTCGCTGGGCTCGCTGCCGACGAGCCGGGCAGCCTCCGCCGTCGAGTTCGACGCCACGACTTCGGCGCCGCCGAGCACCTCCCGCACGTAGCGCCGGCACTGGGCGCTGGCGTGCGGGAACGAGACGACACGGCGCACGTCGGCGACCTTGGTCCCCGGCGGCGCCAGGAGGTGCAGGTGGACGTCCAGGATGGACTCGCCTTGGATCAGCAGCTCCGATTCGAAGACGAGGTGGTCGAGGGTGACCGGGACGGTCCCTTCGATGGAGTTCTCGATCGGCACGTAGCCGGCCGCCACCTCGCCGGCGTCCACGGCCGTGAGCACTTCTCCGATCGTGGGAAAGGGGACGAGGTCGGCGGAGGCAAGCTCCGGTTCAGCCAGTAAGGCCTCCTCGGTGAAGGTGCCAGGAGGGCCGAGGAAGCCGATCGTCGGCCAGCGCGAGCTCGAAGGTCGCAAGTCCCCGTCCATGCGGGCAGGATAGTAAGCACAATGGACGAGTTCGACGTGCGCCAACTTGTAGAGGACATCCAATCAGGCGCCTGTTCGCCAGACGATGCCGTGACCCGGCTGCAGCGGTTGCCCTTCACCGACCTCGGTTATGCCAAGGTCGACCACCACCGGCCGCTGCGCCAGGGCATGGTGGAGGCGATCTACGGCCCCGGCAAGACGCCTGCTCAGTGCGCCGGCATCGTGGCCGAGCTCCTTGCCGGTGGGAGCGGCCCCGTTCTCCTGACGCGGGCGACGGCACTGCAGGCGGCCGCGGCCCTCGCCCTCTGCCCGGACGGCGTCTGCGTTCCTGATGCCTCCGCAGCCGAGCACGACCGCCTGCGCACGCTCTACTGGCGCCCGAACGCCGCGCGGCCGGGCCGGATACTGGTCTGCTCAGCGGGCACGGCCGATCAACCGGCGAGCGACGAGTGCGTGGCGACGCTGCGTGCCTACGGCTTCAGGCCGGAGGTGACGCAGGACTGCGGCGTCGCCGGTGTCCACCGGATACTCGCCGCCTTCGACGAGCTCGTGGATGCAGACGCCGTCGTCGTCATCGCCGGTATGGAAGGGGCCTTGGCGAGCCTCGTCGGCGGTCTCACGCCCGCACCGGTGATCGCCGTGCCCACCTCGGCCGGGTACGGGGCTGCCCTCGACGGCGTGACGGCTCTGCTCGCAATGCACGCCTCCTGTGCGGCCGGCGTCTGCGTCGTCGGCATCGACAACGGCTTCGGTGCGGCGTGCGCCGTCGCTCGGATCCTCCGATGAGCCGTCGCATCGCCTGGTTCAACTGCTTCTCGGGCATCTCGGGCGACATGACGCTCGGCAGCCTCGTCGACGCCGGGGCCGACACCGACGAGCTCGTGAAGCTGCTCGGCCAGATTCCCATCGGTGGCTGGTCGCTCGAGTTTGAGCCCGTGCTGCGAAACGGTCTGGCGGCGACACAGGCGATCGTGTCGGCGCGCGACGACGGCGTCGTGCGGACCTTCATGCACGTCATCGGGATCGTCGAGGAGGCTCGTCTGCCCGAGCGGGTGCGCGCCCGCGCCGTGGCCGCTTTCTCCGTGCTGGCCGAGGTGGAAGGGCGCCTGCACCGGCGCCCGCCTGCTCAGGTCCATTTCCACGAAGTCGGCGGTCACGACGCCATCGTCGACATCGTCGGCTCGGCCATCGCCCTCGAGCTGCTCGGGATCGACAGCGTGGCGGCGAGCCCGGTCGTGACTGGCACGGGCGTCGTGCGGACCGCCCATGGCCTTTTGCCCAACCCTGCCCCCGCCGTGGTCGAGCTGCTCGCCGGCATCCCGACGGTCGGGCGCGACGTCAACGTCGAGCTCACGACACCGACCGGCGCCGCCATCCTGCGGGCCTGGGGAACGGAGTTCGGACCAATGCCGGCCATGACGATCGAGGCGTCGGGTTTCGGAGCCGGCGTCCGCGAGCTGGAGGGGACACCGAACTGCACCCAGGTCGTCATCGGCATGGCGGCGGACTCGGAGGGGTCGGCCGGTCCCGTCGGTCAGCCACTCGTGGTGCTCGAGTCGAACCTTGACGACGCCACGGGAGAGACCCTTGCTCATGCCGTCGACCGACTCCTCGAGGCTGGGGCGCTCGACGCCTGGATCCATCCCGTCGTGATGAAGCGCGGCCGTCCCGGCCATGTCGTGAGCGTGCTGTGCGACCCGGCGCTCGCAAGCCAGCTCTCGGCCCTGCTGACGGCCGAGACGGGCACCCTCGGTGTTCGAGCCTCCGGCGTGCAACGTTGGGCGGCCGAGCGCCAACCGGGTGTTGTCGAGGTCGAAGGCCTACCCGTGCGCGTGAAGGTGAGCCCGGGGCGCGTGAAAGCCGAGTACTCCGACGCTGCTCGTGTCGCCCGCATCACAGGGCTCACGCTCATCGAGGTGACGGCGCGGGCCGAAGCCGGTTTTCGCTCCGTCCTTCCCGAGACGGAGGGCGACGACGACCTCAGTCCGCCGCCACTTGGAGCGTGAAGGACTCGACGTCGTCTCCCACCTTGATCTCGAGCACGTAGCGTCCACCTGCCTGACAGCTCAGGGCGGGCAGTGTGATGTCGACGGATCTGCCGGCAGCGAGGGCGGCGATGAGGCTCGATGTCGCTGCGCTGTGCAGCACCGGTCCCGCCGGGGTCGTCGTGGTGCTCGTCTTGTGGCCCGATGGCGCCTTCCCAGAGGGTGAGGCAGTCACCGGGGTGAGCTTCGCACCGACCCGCACGTTGGAAGCCGGCACATCGCCTGCATTGGCGATGACGACTTCGACGGAGAGATGACTCGTCGGCGGGTAGAAGGACACCGAGCCGGGCGGTGGGATCTGCATCGTCGTCGTCGTGGTTGTCGTGCTCGTCGTGGTTGTCGTGCTCGTCGCCGTTGTGGGCAGCGTGCTGCTCGTCGTCACGCCCGGCAGCGTCGTCGTCGTGGTGGTGGTCGTGCTCGTCGTCGTCGTCGACGTGGTCGTAGTCGTGGTCGTGGTCGTCGTGGTCGGCAGGCCCGTGATCCGCAAGTCGGGCGGCGACACGGTGACGGCGACGATGAGCAGGGAGTGATTCACCTTGAGGGCGGCGGTCGAGCGGAGCAGCGACGCGAACGACGACACCGCCGTCGGCGACCACTCGGCCGCCTCGTACCACTGAGATGCCGGCAGCGCCACAGAGCGAGTGACGTAACCCGGAAGTGAGTCGACAAAGCGCGTGTAGTCGTCGTCGGACCGCTGCAGGTCGGCGGCGGCGGCAAGGAGGGAGGCGGTGGCGGCGCCCTCGCCGGCGGTCGGGCCGATCGCCTGGGCGATGCCGCCGGTGACCTGACGCGCAGCGGCCGTGCGGGCGGCGAGGGTCTCCGACAGGTAGTCGCCGGCTCGGGCGCTCGGCGGTGCGATACCGAGCTGCGCCAGCTGCAGCTCGACGTTCGCCGAGCCGGAGACGAGGTGGCCGAGGGCGGACTCGATGCCGGCTCGCCCGAGGCTGACAGGCTTCGTCCGCACGTCGGTCAACCACGGCAGCAGTGCGGTCGACTCGTCGATGATCGGCACCACGGCGGCTGCGTAGGTCCGATCCGACATCACCGAAGCCGGCCCGGAGGAGTTCACGACGTCCGCCGCCACTTCACCGATGACGATTGCGGCGACGACAACGGTGGCGATCCAGGCAGCTACCCGCCCCTTGGAGCGGCGCGCCACTTGGAGCCCGCGGCGACGGCGGAGAGCCCCGAACATGACCAGGTGAAGCTAGTGCCTGAGGGCGCCGGACTGCCGTCCTCCGTGATCCGGCGGTGCTGACCGCCGGCACCGAGCCGGGAGGTTCAGCTGCCGACGGCCCCGCCGGCGATGCTGACGTCGCTGTGAGTGGAGCGCCAGTTGACCGTCGGGCGGATCGCCTCGAAGTTCACCCGGTCCTTGTGCTCCTTCGCCGTCTCGACCAGGTGCAGGACCGTCTCGTCGCTCAACAGGTGCGGCTTCAGGCCGAGCGAGGGGAGCTTTGTCGTCACGGCGTTGTAGTAGTGGTCCTCGCTCTCGACGCGCGGGTTCGGGATCGAGTCGATCTCGACGTCGAACGGAGCCACCCGGGCCACCCACTCCGCCAGATCCTTCACGGAGAACGACTCGGTGAACTGGTTGAAGACCCGGAACTCGGCCGGCTCGGCCGGGTTGATGCACGCAAGCTCGACGCAGGCGAGCGTGTCGCGGATGTCGAGCATCGCTCTCGTCTGACCGCCCTTGCCGTACACGGTGAGCGGGTATCCGACGGCAGCCTGCACGGCGAAGCGGTTGAGAACCGTGCCGAAGACCCCGTCGTAGTCGTAGCGGGTGCGCAGGTCGGGGTGCAGCGCCGTCTCGGGCGTCTCCTGCCCGTAGACGATGCCCTGGTTGAGGTCGGTGGACCGCAAGCCCCAGATCCGGCAGGCGAACTGGATGTTGTGGCTGTCGTGCACCTTGGACAGGTGGTAGAAGGAGTTCGGCTGCTTCGGGTAGGGAAGGATGTCGGTCCTGCCCTTGTGCGTGATCTCGATGAAGCCCTCTTCGATGTCGATGTTCGGCGCCCCGTACTCACCCATCGTCCCCAGCTTGACAAGGTGGATCGTCGGGTCGATGTCCTTGATCGCGTACAGCAGGTTGAGCGTGCCGACGACGTTGTTCACCTGGGTGTAGACGGCGTGCTTGCGGTCGATCATCGAATAAGGCGCCGACCGCTGTTCTGCGAAGTGGACGATGGCCTCTGGGCCGAAGTCACGCAAGCTCGCCTCGAGGAAGTCGTTGTCGGTCAGATCGCCGATGAACGGCTGGATCGTGTGGCCCGACATCTCTTTCCAGGTGGCGACTCGCCGCTGCATCTGGCGGATGGGGACAAGGCTGTTGGCGCCCATCTCGTAGTCGTAATTCCGGCGGGCGAAGTTGTCGACGATGCCGACGTCGTGCCCCCGGGCCGATAGATGCAAGGCGGTCGGCCAACCGAGATAGCCGTCGCCTCCGAGCACGAGGATCCTCATGGGGAAGCTGATCTCCTTTTGTGTTTTGATCGACTCTACGCAGGTCCGGATCGCGCCTCGCGACCGCTGTTGTGATCGACCTGCGGGCGCGCGACAGCCTAGCTGTTCGCGTGATCCGAGCCAGTGTATCCGCCGTGGACGCGAGACGCCTGGCGGCAGCACGCCCGTGTCACCACCGCAGCCCGGGATGCGCGACACTGCGGTACCCGCCGGTGTGGCGCAGCTGGAAGCGCAGGCGACTTGTAATCGTCAGGTCGTGGGTTCGAGTCCCACCACCGGCTCTGAAAATCCCTGCTCAGCGGCCTGATCGTCTCGCACTGCGTCCACGGCATGTCTTTCCACCCGCCACGGCGGGTATCGGGCTTGCGGTGCTCGCTTTGCGCTGGTTGGTCAGTTCGACCGGGAGGACGAGTACGGCCTGCTGCAATAGAACCAGGGTCCGCGCCATCGATACGAGCACTTGGAGATCGCTCTCCTATATCCGTCGCGGCCTCGCCAGCGTCCCGATTCTGCCCACCGGGCTTGGCTCATTGCGCTGCGCTTTGCCAGTTCTCGCGAACGCCGGAGACTTTGAATGCGCCGGAAGGCAGGCGAGGACTTTCGGCTCATTCCCGCTACGTCAGTGTGTCAGCCGCCTCCATGCCATCGAGGATACCCAGAAGCTCCCCGGCCCCGCCGTCCCAACATTCGTTCCCAGCGCGCGCTCAGCAGCCTCTAGACGACATTCCCGCCAATCACTTCTTTGGCGTCGTCGTCACCGTTGACGACGGTGACGACGTGCCCTTTGCGTTGAGGGCGAGCACGACGCAGTAGTACTTCGTGCCGTTCTTGAGTCCCTTCAGAGTGGCGGAGTAATCCTTGCCGCTCACCTTTGCCCCCGGCGGCCCCTTGGTGGACACGGGCCTCGTCTTCGAGCAGTAGGCGTTATAGCCCGAGACGGCGAGGCCGCCGTTGGAAGCGGGAGCGCTCCAGTGGAGCGTGATCGACTTGTTACGTGCCGTCGCCCGCACGTGTTGAGCAGGTGAGGCGACGCTCGACTGGAACTCGAAGGCGCCGGCGTCGCAGGCACTCTGGCCGAGCTCGCCCGGTCGGTGCATGCCCCGCTCATCGGTCCCGACCGTGCAATGGGCGCTCGGCACCTCGTCGTAGGCAGAGCTGCCCGGCGCGATGGCAAGGGTCTCGGGACCCTTCGAGCCGTTGCGAGCAAGGGCGGCGGCGAGCGCGATGGTGTGGCTGTTCACCTTGCTCGTGGCGCCGAATCCACATGAGTCGTCCGACTCCACGTTGTGGCCACCGTCGGAGAAGTCGATACCCGCACATGGTGCCGCCTCGAGGATCGAGGAAGCGACGGTCACCGTCTCGAAGGCCACGATGCCCCCGCCGTCGGAGGCCGTGTCCTGCGAGAGGGTGTCGTCGGTAAGCGTGGCCGTGTCGCCGGAGTAGATGCCGCCGCCTTCCGAGGAAGCCTCGTCGCCAAAGAGCGTGTCGTTCGTCATGAGCAGCGTGCCGTCGCTGAAGACGCCACCGCCGGACGAAGCCTTGTCGCCCGAGAGGGTGTCGTCGGTGAGCGTGGCCGATCCCTCGCTGAAGACGCCGGCACCGTCGGTCGCGGCGGTGTCGCCCGAAACGGTCTCGTCGGTGAGGATGACGGTGCCGGTGTAGTTGGCGACGCCGCCGCCGTACTCGGCGCTCGCCTTGTCACCCGAGAGAGTGCCACCGGTGAGCGTGAGGTGGCCCGTGTAGTTGAACGCCGCGCCGCCGTAGACCGCCGAGTTGTCGCTGAAGGTGCTGTCGGCGAGCGTGACATCGCCCGACGCGTTGTAGAGGCCGCCGCCCTCGTCGGCGCCGGAATCCGACGAAAACGTGTCGCCGCTGCCGGTGAGCGTGGCCGTCGTGTTGAAGACGCCGTCGCCGTCGTATCCCGAATCCTGCGAGAACGTGTCGTCGTCGAGGGTGGCGGGGCCCTGGTTGTAGAGGCCGCCGCCCCCTTCACTGCCGTCGTCGCGCGAGATGGTGTCGCCGGTGAGCGTGAGCGTTCCGGTGTTGTGGATGGCACCCCCGTAGGTGCCCGAGTCGCCCGAGAGGGTGTCGCCCGAGAGGGTGAGCGTGGCGGAGTTCTCCACCCCGCCGCCCGGGTAGGAGGCGACGCCGTTCACGATGGAGAGCCCGCTGATCGTCACGACGCCGGCGCCAACCTCGAGGTCGGGCGTACCGTCGCTCGAACCGTCGAGCGTCGTGCTCGTGGCGCCGGCTCCCTTGATGGTGAGCGACGGATTCGTCGTGTCCTCGACCGTCAAGTTCTCGTCGTAATGCGTTGTCGATGCGGCGACGTCGATCGTGACGGTGTCGCCGCTGAGCGATTCAGCCGCCTCGATGCCGTCGGCGATGGTGGCGCATGGTTTGGAGGCGGTGCAGCCGCTGGTGGCGGTTCCTGACTTGGCGACGTACAGCGTGACGGCCGTGGCGGCGGAAGCGGCGGACGAGGTTCCGGCCAGCACGCCCGCAGCCAGCACCGTGGCGAAGGCTGTCCCTCGGCACCGGCGAAGCATGGTCCGTCGATGCGGACGCCCCGCCCCGGTCGCCGCCGGCTGCTCGAGTTCTGCACGCATTCTGTGTCCTCCCGCGATCGGACTGCCCGGCAGGCTAACAGGGGGTCCGTGCCCTGCCGAGGCGAATTCAGCCGATGAGGGCCGCGGGAGAGCCCTCGCTTCCGCACCAAGCTGTCGGGTCACGGACTGGGTCCCCGGGTTGGCCAGGTAGTCGCGTGCGGTGCACTCCGCGTCTCACCGAACTCGACAGGCCGGCGGCAGTCACCTTGGCTGGGAGGCTTGCTTACGGCCGAACCTGACCAGCGAACGAACTCCGTCAGCTCATCGATACGATACCGTATCGATGATGTCAGACTCGAGGAAGGCGCCGCACGGATCGTGAGCCGCCTCCTCGTGAAGAACATCGTGTTCAGCCTCGTGATCCCGGGAGTCGGGGCAGTGCTCTTGCCGTGGTGGCTCCTGTCTCACGACTGGCGCTTGCCGTCGCCGTCGGTGTGGCCCGCTTTGGCGGTGGTCCTCGTCGGCCTGAGCCTGTACGTGTGGTGCGCGCGGGCGTTCGCCGTGAGGGGTCGAGGCACGCCGGGACCCTGGGATCCACCCCGCCAGTTGGTGGTGTCCGGTCCCTATCGCTGGGTGCGGAACCCGATCTATCTGGCGGCAATCACGGTCGTCCTCGGGGAGGCGTGGATCTTCGAGTCCGTCTCGCTGCTCGAGTACGCCGCCGAGATGGCTGTCGTTGTTCACGTCTTCGTGATCGGCTACGAGGAGCCGGTCCTGCGCCGCTCGTTCGGCGACGGCTATCTGGAGTACAAGCGGCGCGTGAGCCGTTGGCTCCCGAGGCGACCCTCGGCGCCCTAGGGACGTTCTGCGGCTTGGCGAGGCGGTCGCCGCGGCGGCTTGTCGGATGCGTTTGGCCGCAGCGATACGAGAACCTGATCGACGACGGCTGCTGCCATCCCGGGCGGTATCGACCGGTGGGCGATGAAGCGGCGGTAGAAGAAGGGACCGGTGAGGAGGTCGACGACGAGTTCGGGGTCGGCGTCGGCGACGATGTCATGGCGGCGGACTGCTTCGGCGAGGAGATCGAGCATCGGCTGGCGGCGCCGGCTTGTGAGCTCGGCGTGCAAGCCGCCGAGCGCCGGATCGCGCTCGACGGCGTCGATGAACGCCGCCATCAGCCCGGGGAAGGGTGAGTCGTTGAGCAGCGACGTCAAGGTCGAGAGAAGGCTGACGAGGTCAGCCCTCACGTCGCCGGTGGAGACGGCGGGGAAGGGCCGAAACTGGGCGTCCATGGCGTCGACGAGGAGCGTGGAGGGTGACGCCCAGTGACGGTAGACCGTCGCCTTGCCGGCACCCGCCTTGCGGGCGATCGACTCCATGTTGAAGCCGGCCAGCCCGCTCTCCGCCAACACCTCGAGGGCGGCGCGAAGCACCCGCTGCCGTGCTTGCTCGCCCCGGCCTACTCGTGTTCGCGAGGAGCCCTCGATGCGGCTCGGACGGGTTTCTCGCGGTTCCGCCCTGCCTGATCGTTGTCCCTGGCTCACCGGCGACATCGTATTGCGGTAACGAGACGATCACGTATCGATAGGCGTGGCTGGCGGGGCACGAACCCGCGGTGCTCCCCATCGGCCCGACCCGCTACGGGCGCAGCACACCGATCACGTGCTCGAAAGTGCGGGCGATCACGACGGCGCCGGCGTCGTTCGGGTCGTCCCCGAAGCCTTCGACGACGCCGGCACGACACGTGATGTCGAGCAGCTGGCAGGCACGGTCGACCGCCACGGGCACCCTGCCCCAGGGCGATGACACGAATCGCCCCATGTCGTTCGAGTCGAAGGCGCCTTCGACGTTCGCCACCGGCATGGAGGCGGCCGCCAATCGCTCGTCCATGTCGTTGCTGAGGCGCCTCACTGCGGCGACGGCAGCCAGAGCGAGAGCGCGGCCGGCGCCGGGTGCCAGCCAGTTGCCGAGGAGGGGGTCGTAGATGTTCATGCCGACAAAGCGGACGGCGGGACCGGCAGCCGTGCGGAGCCCCGCCAGGATGAGGGCGAGGTTTGCCTGCATGAGCCGCAGCCCTGTCGCCAGACAACCGGTGTCGATCGTGAGGCTGGCGCATCCGACGACGTCGTTGCCCCCGATCCCGATCGTCACGAGTGCAACGGCCCCCCGATGGACGCGAAGAAACCTCACGGCGTTGCGGTACTGAGATCCGCCGGGAGCACAGGTCGAGTGCGAGATCATCGAGGACGTCGTCTCTCCCGAACACGACATGTCCACCAATCGGAGCCGGGAAAGCCCTGCAGCCCGGTAGTAGGCGGCGATGAGGTAGGGGTAGGAGCGGCGGCCGTCCCACATGCCGACGGAGTCGCCGAGCGACAGGTAGTAGACGGTCGTCGGCGCCGTCGTCGTCGTCACCGCCGTCGTGGAGGTCGCCCGTGTCGTCGCTGTGATGGCGGTTCCGGCTCGTACGCCCGTGGCAGAACAGCCGGCGAGGGCGAGGACGAGGACGAGGAAGGCCGTCTCCCGGCCTCGAGCCTGCATCGCTCGTGCGAATCGTGCGAGTCCCACAGTCTGCAGACGTCGGGGACGCCTACGAGCTTGCGGGCAATTCCTCAGGCGTGCGTCTCCTGCCCGCAGGGCCTCAGCGGTAGTTGCGAGGGATGCGGAAGACGCCGCGACGGGCCGGCGCGCCACCGTTGCCGTCGGTCGTCCCCGCCGTGCCGTTCCCGTCGCCGAGTCCGTCGGCGGCTGCCGCCCGGGCGCCGAGCCCGGAGCGGTCCACCGCCTCATAGGACGGCGACCCAACGAGGGCGGGCAGGACGATGCTCGTGTCGAGCGCCACCGGCTCGAGCTCGGGAACGGCGTCTCCGGGGCGAGACTGTGAAGGTACCGCCGAGTACCCGCCCTCGGCGCTGCGGATGACGATGTTGTGCACCTTCGTCTTGCCACCGCCCGCCGTCGCCTGCAGCTCGCGGCAGATCTTGAGCGCCACGGGATACGTCACGATCGGCACGACGAAGACGAGGACCTGGAACGACGTCAGCACGGCGTTCAGGGAGACGTTCAGGTAGTTGGCGAGAACGTCGGTCGCGCTCGCCCCGAACAACACGAAGTAGAAGCTGAGAACGGCCGCTCCGAGAGCCGTTCGCTTCGGGCGGTCCCGCGGGCGGTCGAGCAGCTGGTGGTCCTCACGGTCGCCCGTGAGGCGCTGCTCGATGAAAGGCCACAGCATGAGGACGGTGAACGTGATGCCCGGCAGGACGATGGCAGGCCAGAAGGCGTTCGGGAAGAAGACGCGACCGCCGATGACCGTCTGCCAGTGCGGCATGATGCGGAGGCCGCCATCGAGCCAGCCCATGTACCAGTCGGGCTGGACGGCGTAGGTGACGACGTAGGGCCGGTAGGGGCCGTAGAGCCAGATCGGGTTGATCTGCACGGCGGCCGCCAGGATGGCTGTCACGGCGGCCACGAGGAGCAGGAAGCCGTTCGTCTTGGCGATGAACGTCGGCCACATGGGTGCCCCGACGACGTTGTGCTCGGTGGCGCCGTGGCCCTTGAACTGGGTGTGCTTCTGTCGGACGAGCAGCGTGAGGTGGCCGCCGAGGAGCCCGGCGATGATCGCAGGCAGGATGAGCACGTGGATGATGAAGAAGCGCGGGATGAGGGCGGTACCGGGGAAGGATCCACCGAAGAGGAAGTTGGCAAGGTAGGTGCCGACCAACGGGAGCGTCTCGAGGATCGAGTACGAGATGCGGATGCCCGTTCCCGAGACGAGGTCGTCCGGCAGCGAGTAGCCGAGGAAACCCTCGAAGATCGCCAGGATCAGCATGTTCATGCCGATGATCCAGTTGAGCTCGCGTGGGCGGCGGAAGCCGCCGGTGAAGAACACCCGGCACATGTGCACGACGATGGCGCCGACGAAGATGTTCGCCGCCCAGTGGTGCATCTGGCGCATCAACAGCCCGCAGCGCACGCTGAAGCTCAGGTTGATCGTGGAGAGATACGCCTCGGACATGTGGACGCCGTCGAGGGGCAGGTAGGGACCGTTGTAGACGACGTCGGTGGACGACGGCACGAAGTAGAGCGTGAGGAAGACGCCCGTGGCCAGCAGGATCACGAAGGAATAGAGGGCGATCTCACCGATCATGAACGACCAGTGGTCCGGGAAGATCTTGTTGACCATCTTCCGGCCGCCACCGGAGATGTTCAAACGGTTGTCGATCCAGTCGTAGAGGGCGTTAATCACGGCGCCACCAGAAGCTCGGTCCCACCGGCTGGTCGTAGGGCGCCTGCGCCCTCAAGAACCCGTCAGCGTCGATGTAGAGGGGCAACTGGGGCAGCGGCCGAGGCGCCGGGCCGAACACCGGGACGGCGTCCTTGCCCGGCCCGACGTCGAAGAGCGACTGGTGGCAGGGGCACAGCAACTGGTGCGTCTGCTGTTGGTAGAGACCGATCGGGCAGCCGGCGTGCGTGCAGACCTTCGAGAAGGCCATGTAACCGAGCGGGCTCCAGGTCTCGCGGCCCGGAGCCGTGACGATGTTCGTCTCACCGGCCGGAGGCTGCTGGCGCACGAGCATCGTCTGGGAGAGGGCACCGCCGGCGTCGCCGTCGGGAAAGACGGTGAGCATGCCGCCGAACTCGACGTCGTCGACGTGCACCTTGCTCCCGTCGATCTTCACGAGGAACGAGTCCTTGTGCCAGGTTGTCGCCTGCGAGAAGCTCTTCGGCAACGGCCCGAGCGAGCGTACGAGCGGGAAGAGGGCGACGACGCCGAACACGGCGCCGGCGGCTCCGAGGATCTTCGTGAGGAAGGTCCGCCGCTCGATGACGACTTTCCCGCGGCTCGAGAAGTCGCCGATGATGCGGTCCTTCTCAGCCTGGGTCGGCACCATCGAGTGACGGGACTCCGAGAAGGGGCCGCGTGGCATGAGGTACTTGCCCCATGCCACCATGCCGACCCCGAGCCCGAGGAACCCGACCCCGAGGGACACGCCGAGCCAGAAGTTGGAGGCGTTCACCCAGTAGGCGGCGCCGAAGCCCATGAAGCCGGCCAGCCCGAGCAGGAACGTGACGGCGACCGTCCACTCCATCTGCTGCGGCTTGGCCGCCGCCACCTTGTACTGGTCGGCGTCGAGCCGGATCGTGACGGGCGTGCCCTCGCCCTGCTTGTCCCCCGTGACGCTCACGCCCCTGCGGTCCTCTCTGCGCGCTCAGGCATCTGCTCCAGCGCCCCTTCGCCTTCACGCATCCGCGTTCTCGATCTCTTCCCCGGCGGTGTCGCCGGTCTCCGCCGTCTCGCCGGCCCCGCTGCCGTCGTCGTCGTCGCTCTCCTCAGCCTCGCCGTGCCCGTGGCTGTCCTCGTCGTCGCGCGCCGTGCGGTCCCCCACCCAGTAGGCCGCCAGCAGGCAGACGCCGACACCGACGAAGAGGCCGACGAAACCCTCCGCCACCGGGCCGACGCCGCCGAGTCCGATGCCACCGATGTTCGTCGGCGTCTTGATGTACTTCGTCACGTAGAGCACGACGTCGAGAGCCTGCTGGGGCGAGATGTCACCGGGACCGAAGCGCGGCATGTTCTGCGGCCCGGTGCGGATCGCCTCGAGCACCTCGGTCGGCGTGGCGCCGTGCAGCGACGGGGCGTGCACGCCGCTGGCGAGGGCGTCGCCGGCGCCGGTGATGGTGTGACAGGGGGCGCAGTTGAGTGAGAACACGAAGAACCCGTCGGCGGCGTTGGCCGAATTGAGCGGGATGTTCGTCGGGACGGGGACGCCGCCGGGCTTGAGGGAGACGACGTAGGCCACGATCTCGTCGATCTGGGTACGAGAGAGGTAGACCGGCTTCGCCTCCGGCTGGGTCTCCGGCGTGCGCAACGGCATCCAGCCGGCCGAGAGCCACAGGTCCACGGTGGCGCCACCGACGCCCTGCAGGCTCGGGCCGAGCGTGGAGCCTTGTGCCTCCCCGCCGTGGCACGTCGAGCACGTCTGGGTGAACAGGATGCGGCCGGCGGCGATCATGCCGGCGTTGTCCAGGCTGTCCGATGACGTCAGCTTCATGCCCGGGTTCTGCATGGCGGGGGAGGAGGCGGCGACATGGACGCGGCCGAGCACGAAGGTGCCGAGAGCGGCCGCCAGCACGAGGACGGCGAACGGTACGAGGAAGCGACGGAGGAGGCGCATGCTCAGGTCATCTCAGGAGAGCAGGAAGAGCGCGCTGAACAGCCCGATCCACATGATGTCGACGAAGTGCCAGTAGTAGCTGACCCCCTGGTAGACGGCCGTCTCGCCGGGGTCGTTCTTCGAGCCGGCAAGGCGCCCGAGCAATGCGATCATGGCGACGAGACCGAGGAGCACGTGGAGCCCGTGCAGGCCGGTCATGATGAAGAAGAGGGACTGGTAGGAGTTGGTCGAGGGCTTGAAACCCAACGTTCTCCACTCGTAGGCCTGGTTGGCAAGGAAGGCAGCCCCGAGGATGAAGCTCGTGGCTATCCAGGCCTTGGCCTTCTTGTAGTCGCCGCGCTCCTGCGCCCAGACGCCGAACTGCATCGTCGGGCTGGAGGCGAGCAGGACGACGGAGAAGATGGCGGCCTGGATCGTGTCGAGCTTGGTACCCGGCGGCGGCCAGACCGCAGCGGCCGCCCGGATGGTGAAGAAGGCGGCGAAGAGGCCGCTGAAGAACATGAACTCGGAACCGAGCCAGATGATGACGCCGACCGCGAGCAGCTGAGGCCGCTCCGCAACGGGATGGCCGCCGGGGCGTGACCGCTCGAGGGCTGCCGTCGCGTCTGCCATGGGTGCATTTCTTAGCCGATGCGACGGGCAGCGGGCCAGACATGAAGTCAGGACGGCTCTCACCGCCCCCCGGCGGCCCCTCGGCCGCTCCGGCGGCTCGCCCGCCGCCCCGTTGCGGCCTTGTGCGAACACGGTCCCGGCGGGTCGCCGAGCGGCCCGCCGAGCTGGCGACACAGGCCTTCGGACTGACCGGGATATGGTCGCGGCGTGCTCCCCGGCGACGCCTTCCTACGAGCCTGCCGGCGGGAGCCCGTGCCACACACCCCGGTCTGGTTCATGCGCCAAGCTGGGAGATCGCTCCCGGAGTACCGGGCTTTACGGGCTGACGGCAACATCCTCGACGCCATCGCCCACCCCGAGGTGGCGGCCGAGCTCACGATGCAGCCCGTGCGGCGCTACGGCGTCGACGCCGCCATCCTCTTCTCCGACATCGTCGTGCCGCTCGTCGCCGTCGGCGTGGGAATTGACATCGTGCCCGGCCGCGGTCCCGTCCTCGGCCAGGCCTTCCGCCATGACGACGACGTCGCCCGCCTTCGGCCCATCGAGCCCGACGTCGATCTCGCTCACGTCCTCGAAACCGTGAAAATCCTGGTTGGCGAGTTGGATGTCCCCCTCATCGGCTTCGCCGGGGCTCCCTTCACCCTCGCCAGCTATCTCGTCGAGGGGGGCCCGTCGCGGACCTTCGGCCTGACGAAGCGCCTCATGCACACCGAGCCCGCCAGCTGGCACCGCCTCGTCGACCGCTTGGCGGACATCTCTCTGGCGACCCTGCGCGCACAGGTGAGAGCGGGCGCCTCTGCCGTCCAGCTCTTCGACAGCTGGGCGGGCGCCCTCTCGCCCGACGAGTACACCGAATTCGTCCTCCCCGCCTCGCGCAACATCCTCAGCGGGCTCGCCGACCTCGGCGTCCCGAGGATCCACTTCGGCGTCGGTACGGGGGAGATCCTCGGCCTCATGGCGCAGGCTGGCGCCGACGTCGTCGGTGTCGACTGGCGCGTCCCTCTCGGCGCCGCCGCCGAACGGCTCGGCCCCGGCGTCGCCCTGCAGGGCAACCTCGATCCGGCCATCTGCCTCGCCCCCGTCGAGGTCGTGCTGCGAGCCGCCGGCAAGGTGCTCGAGGAGGCCGCCGGTTTGCCGGGTCATGTCTTCAACCTCGGCCACGGCGTCCTGCCCGAGACTGACCCGGACGTCCTCGAAGCGGTCGTCGACTTCGTGCACGCCCGCACGACGGGCCGGAGCGCCGAGTGAGCGCCCAGCTGCCGGGCGCCCCCACCGGTGTCCTCCTCATGGCCTATGGGACGCCGGCTCGACCCGAGGATGTCGAGGCTTTCTACACCGACGTCCGCCGCGGGCGGCCGCCCAGCTCCGAGCAGCTCGCCGACCTGCAGCGACGCTATGCCGCCGTGGGCGGCATCTCCCAGCTGGCTGCTCGCACGGCCGAGCAGGTCGCAGGCGTGCAAGCGGCCCTCGATGCGGTCGCTCCGGGTGGCTTCTCGTGCCGCTTCGGTGCCAAGCATGCCCAGCCCTCGATCGAGCAGGCCGTGGCGGCGATGGCCGCAGACGGCATCGACCGCCTCGTGGCGCTCGTCCTGGCGCCCCACTACTCGGCCGGGAGTGTCGGCGAGTACCTGGCGAGGGCGGAGGCGGCAGCGGAGGCGCACGACCTGTCGCTGGGCGCCGTGCGGGACTGGCACGAGCATCCCGTCCTCATCGACCTGCTCGCCGAACGCGTGCGAGTGGCCTTCGCCACCGTCGGGGCCGAGCCCTCCGACCCCGGCATCGAGCTGCTCGTGACGGCGCACAGCCTGCCGAAACGGATCGTCGAGGGCGGCGACGGCTACGACCGGCGGGTGCTCGAGACAGCCGGCCTCGTGGCGGCGGCCAGCGGGGCGGGGCGCTGGCGCGTCTGCTGGCAGAGCGCCGGCCGGACGCCCGAGCCCTGGCTCGGCCCCGACGTCCTCGAGGTGCTCCGGCGCCTTCCCGCCGAGGGAGCTCGAGGCGCCGTCGTCTGCCCGGCCGGCTTCACCTCCGACCACCTCGAGATCAGCTATGACCTCGACATCGAGGCCACGGCGGTGGCCGAAGGGCTCGGGCTCCGCTTTGCACGCACGGCATCGCTCAACGCCGACGCCCGCCTCTGCGCCGCCTTGGCCGGTCTCGTCCTGCAGGCGGCGCCGAAAGCAACCCGGCAGGCGGGAGCCGGGCAGGCGGGAGCCGGGCAGGCGGGAGCCGGGCAGCCATGAGTCGCTTCGTCGTGATCGGTGGCGGCATCAGCGGGCTGGCGGCCGCCCGCTTCCTCGCCGGCGCCGCGCCCGTGAGCGAGCCGCCGCCCGGCGCCGACGCCTCCCCGCCGGAGAGACGATGGGCCGCCGCTGCGGCCGTTGACGAGGTCGTCCTCCTCGAGGCGTCGGAGCGACTCGGTGGCAAGGTGCTGACGGGTTCGTTCGCCGGTGGTCCGGTGGAGCTCGGCCCGGATCAGTTCCTGCGGCGCAACCCGAGCGCGGAGCGGCTGTGCCGCCTGCTCGGGCTCGGCGACGACCTCGTCGCACCAGCCGCCGCCTCAGCCGCCGTCTATGCAGCCGGCAGGCCCCGCCAGCTCCCGGCTGGGCTCGTCCTCGGCATCCCGACCGACCTCGAGGCCGTGGCGATGAGCGGCATCGTGGGGCGGCAAGGCGTCGAGTTCGCCGCCGGCGACGCCGAGCGGCCGGGTCCCGTCCTGGAGGCTGCCGACGTCGGGCTCGAGGCGGGAGGCGCCACCGATGCGGGCCGGGAGCGGTCGGCCGGCGCCATCCTGCGCCCTCGCCTCGGCGACGAGATCGTTGACCGCCTCATCGACCCGCTCATCGGCGGCATCAACGCCGGCAGCATCGACAACCTGTCGCTCGGCACGGTCGCCCCCCAGATCGCTCGCCTCCTCGTCGGCCACAGCGACGTGATCGCCCCGCTGCGGAGCGCCGGCACCGGCGGGAGCGACGAGAAACGCCCGTCGCCCTTCCTCGGTCTGGCGGGTGGCCTCGGCCGTCTCGTGGGCGGGCTCGAGGGCGAGCTCCGACACCTCGGTTGCGACGTGCGCCTCGGCTGCCCGGCACGGCGGCTCCGGCGAGCGAGCAACCAGTCCGGCTACACCGTCGAGTTCGCCGGTGGAGAGGTCACCGCCGACGGCGTCGTGCTTGCGCTCCCCGCTGCCCACGCCGCCGGCCTCCTGCAAGAGGTGGCACTCGAGGCTGCCGAACAGCTGAGCACCATCAGCTACGGGAGCGTCGCCGTCGTCACCTTCGCCTTCGACGAGGCCATGCCCGACGACGTTTCCGCCTGGAGCGGGATCCTCGTGCCCCGGCTGGAGGGAACGCTCATGACCGCCCTCACTCTGCTCAGTCAGAAGTGGCCGTGGGTATCGACCGGGTCGCCCGAGCGCCCGCTCGCCCGCGTTTCCGCAGGACGCCACGGCGACCGGCGGATCGACTCGCTCAGCGACGGCGAGCTCAGTGAGGCGCTCGTCGCCGAGCTGGCCACCGTGGCAGGCGTCACCGCTCCGGTGAGCGACTGCCGCGTGCAGCGCTGGGCCGAGGCCTTCCCGCAGTACGCGCCCGGCTTCGCCGCCCGAATGGGCACCGTGCAACGGCTCCTCCACGAATGCGGGGCCCTGGCGCTGGCCGGAGCCGCACTCGGCGGGATCGGTCTTCCGGCCTGCATCACCAGCGGGGAGCTGGCAGCCGAGGCTGTGAGAACCGCCGTCCCGCCGGTCGCATGAGGCCGGCCGCCGCATGACACGAGCCGCCCGATGAGATCAGCCGCCGCCCGGCTCCACCTCGTCGCCGCCCTCGTCGGTGGGGCGCTCGTCGGCCTCTCGCTCCCACCCATCGGGTGGTGGCCGATGGCGATTGTCGGCATCGCCGCGATCGCCTGGGCCTTGGGCGGTCGCCGGCTCCGTGGCCGTCTCGGGCTCGGGATGCTGGCAGGTATCGGCCAGTTCTCGATCTCGCTCGCCTGGGCCATCCAGTTCAACATCGCCGGCTACATCGCCCTCTCCATCGTCGAGGCCGCCTTCGTGGCGGTCGCCTGCGTGCTCGTTCCGCCCGGCCGCGGCCGCCTGCCTGCCCTCGCGGGTGCGATGATCCTGGCCGAGTTCGCACGCCAGCACTGGCCTTTCGGCGGTCTCCCGCTCGGCGGGCTCCCGCTCGGCCAGATGGACGGACCCATCGGGCTGGTGGCACGCGTCGGAGGGCCTCTGCTCGTCGTCGGCGTGACGGTCCTGGCCGGTGCCGCCATTGCCGCTGTGCTGCCCAGGCCGGCGGCGCCGGCGGGGAGCGCCACGGCGGATACCGCCGCCTTTCGGCAGCGATGGCCGGCCGCCGCTCTCGGCATCGCCGTCGCCGTCGCCGTCACGCTCGTGGCCGCCCTCGCCCCGAACGGGACCGGGTCCGGCACGCCGCCCGCAGGTGCCCCCACCGGTAGCGACGGAGAAATCCGCGTCGCCATCGTGCAGGGAGGCGGTCGGCGCGGCCTCGACCAGCTACAAGTGCCGGCATCGGTCGTCCTCGCCGCTGCCGTCAGGGCGACGGCTCAGGTGCCACGAGGCGTCCAGTTGATCCTCTGGCCGGAGGACGTCGTCGGCTTGACCGTGCCGTTCGTTGGCTCGAGCGCCTACGGCCAGCTGTCTGACATCGCCCGTGCCCACGATGCCACCCTTGTCGCCGGCGTGACCTACCCGGTCGGGGCCACGTTGTTCCGCAACGAGATCGTCGCCTTCTCACCGAGCGGCCGGCTCGTGGCCACCTTCGAGAAGGTCCATCGGGTGCCGTTCGGCGAATACGTGCCCGAGAGGGGTTTCTTCAAGCATCTCGCCAACCTGAAGGACATCCCCCGCGACGCCATAGCCGGGCACGGCTCCGGCATGATCTCGACGCCCGTCGGGCAGGCCGCCGTCCTTGTCTCCTACGAGGTCTTCTTCGCCGATCGCGGGCGCTCCGGCGTACGCGCCGGCGGCAAGATCATCTTCGTGCCGACGAACACCTCCTCGTACTCCAGCGAGCAAGCGCCCGCCCAGGAGATCGCCGCCTCGCGGCTGCAGGCCATCGAGGAGGGCCGCTACGTGCTGCAGGCAGCACCGACCGGCTACAGCGCAGTCATCGACAATGACGGCCATGTGGAAGCCCGCACCCCACTCTCCTCCGAGCAGGTCATCACGACCTCCGTCCCGTTGCTGAACGGCAGCACGTGGTACGAGCGCTTCGGCGACGAGCCGGTCCTGCTGGCTGCTCTGGCGATGCTGGCGCTGGGCTGGGCGCTGGACCTCAGCCGTCGAGGACGGCCACGCCGGCATCGCCGAAGGTCGCCATCGAGCTGAGGATGCCGGCGGCCGTCCGCACACAGGGCAGCGCAAGGCAGGCTCCCCTCCCCTCCCCGAGGCGCAGACCGAGGTCGAGCAAACCGAGGGACTCGAGCCGACCGAGCGCGCCGGCCGGTTTCGTCAGGCTCGCCTGCTGCTCACGGGCCGCCATCGCCGCCGAGGCATCGGCGGGGACGAGGCGCCCCAAGGGCCTCTGCGAGCGCCGTTAGTGGGAGGAGGGGTCGCGCGGGACGAGAGCCGGCTCAACAACCACCGGGAGGGAGGCTGGGGGAGCCGGCTGCTCGACGGCGACGGTGTCCACGATGGCGTCGCTGCTCGGGGTCTGGGTGGCGGGGCCGAAGAGGAAGCGGTTGAGGATGGAGTAGCGGGCGACCCAGATGAGGGCGTAGGAGAAGAGGTTGGCGAGGTGGACGACGATGATCTTCACCTCGTGCGAGGAGGAGATGCGATCGGCGTTCTTGGCGGCGATCCCCACGATCACCGTCGAGAGCACGAGGCCCACGAGAGCGATGATCCAGAAGGGCATGACCTCTTTCCAGAGGTGCGACTTGCCACGCTTGCCCCAGGTCCAGCGGCGGTTCAGGTAGTAGGCCGGCACCGTGGAGATGCAGGTGGCGACGACGTTCGCCCCCATGGCGGTGTCCAGGACATGGGGGTAGAAGATGAACAGCATCGTCTGGGAGACGGCTGTGGCGATGAGGGAGACGGCCGCGAACTTCCAGATCCGAGTGAAGTGGGGACTCGCACGGAACGCGCGGTATCGGCCGGTCAGGGACGACATGCGGCAAGTCTATCGTCTGAGGCGTGACCAAGCCCCTCATTGACCTCGTCAATTTGCTCGATCTCGAGGTCATCGAGGAGAACATCTTCCGTGGATCCCACCTCGACGAGACCCGTCAGCGCGTTTTCGGCGGTCAGGTGGCAGCGCAGTCCCTCGTGGCAGCCGGCCGCACCGTGCAGCAGGGGCGGGTGCACTCCCTCCACAGCTACTTCCTCCGCCCGGGCGACCCCAACATCCCGATCCTCTACGAGGTCGACCGCATCCGCGACGGGCGCTCCTTCACGACTCGCCGGGTCGTCGCCATCCAGCACGGCTAGGCGATCTTCAACCTGCAGTGCTCGTTTCACACCGACGAGAGCAGTCTCGACCACGAGGTTCCGATGCCGGAGGCGCCCGACCCCGAGACGCTCCCCACCGTGCAGGAGCGGTTGAAGGACGTGGCGAAGATCTGGGACGGCTTCTTCGAGCGTCCCCGCCCCATCGACCAGCGGTTCATCGGCGACCTGCCGTGGATGCGCACGGAGTCTGACCCTGACGCCCACCAGCAGCTGTGGTTCCGAGCCGACGGGACGCTGCCGGACGACCCGCTCCTGCACGCCGCCGTCGTGGCGTACGCCTCCGACATGACGATGTACGACTCGATCCTCCACCGGCACCGCATCCGCTGGGAAGACGACAACTTCATGGGGGCCAGCCTGGACCACTGCATGTGGTTCCACCGGCCCTTCCGGGCCGATGCCTGGCTGCTCTTCGACCAGGAGTCGCCGACGGCCTCCGGCGCCCGCGGGCTCGCCCGCGGCCTGCTCTTCTCTCAGGCGGGAGACCTCGTCGTCAGCGTCGTGCAGGAGGGTCTCGTCAGGGTCGGCAAGCCGCGGGCGTGAACGGTGCATGACCTGCTTCTCGCCTCGGCGCGCCACCACGATGCCTTCGTGGCGGTGTTCGCCCTCTTCGTGCTGCTGTCGCTCGTCCTGATCGGCTTCGTCGTGCGCTTCGCCGTCAAGCTGGACCGGGAGCGGAGGGCCGCTGCGGCGGCCGCACGGCGGGCATCCCGCCGGCGGCGCCGGACCGAGTCCTAAGCCGGGCTCAGATCGTGCCGCCGCGGCGGCTCTCGCGAATGACGCCGAGGAGGGCGCCACCGCCGAGCACGAAGCCGATGGTGGCCGTCCACAATCCGAACACGAGGGACAACCCGATGCTGGCGGCTCCCATCCCGAGCACGAACGGCCAGATGCTCGTGGAGGGGAACGCTGCCACGACACCTGCACCGTCTGCTCGCGTGGCTGCCGGATCGTCTTCCGGTCGCGGCTTCATGCGCCGCGACCACCAGAAGTAGTAACCGCCCGGGAAGAACCCCAGCAGCATCGCCCCCAGCAGCATCAAGGTGCCGCTCGTCTCGTAGCTGAGGAACCAGTAGGTGGCGCAGACGAGCCCGAAGAACGCCCCGATGAAGAGCAGGACGTAGGCCTCTACCTTCATTCCGCCGTCCCTCCGGCAGCGCCGTCGCCGTCGTCGGGTGAGGCGGGGGCGACACCCACCGTCGGCGATGCGACGGTGGGCGGTTCCTTGGCCGGGGTCGCCGCCGGGGCGCCGTGGCCGTCCAGGGTCGTGTGGTCAGGGTGGTTGTAGTCCCAGACCGGCCGCTCGGAACGGATCGGCGGGATCCAGTAGAAGTTGTGGTGCGGTGGCGGCGACGACGTTCCCCACTCGAGCGTGTGGGCATCCCAGGGGTTGTCCCCGGCGGCGACGGGCTGTCGCCAGGACACCCAGAAGTTCACGAGCGTGAGAGCGACGGAGATGAACAGCAGGTAAGCGCCACCGGTCGAGATGCGGTTCAAGAACTGCCAGCCCGTGCCCTGCCCGTACTCGGCGACGCGTCGCGGCATGCCGTGCAGGCCGAGGATGTACTGAGGTACGAAGGTGATCCAGAAGCCCACGAACATGAACCAGAAACTGGCCTTGCCGAGTCCCTCCCGGGTCATGCGGCCGGTGAACTTCGGGTACCAGAAATACAGGCCGGCGAAGCCGCCGAACACGGCGCTCCCGAAGAGCACCTCGTGGAAGTGGGCGACGACGAAGTACGTGTCGTGCACGGCGAAATCGATCGGCGGCGAGGCAAGCAGGATGCCCGTGACACCTCCGAAGAGGAAGACGACGAGGAACCCCACGGCGTAGAGCATGGGCGTCTCGAAGACGAGGGATCCGCGCCACATCGTCCCGATCCAGTTGAAGAACTTCACACCGGTCGGCACGGCGATCAAATACGTCATGAGGCTGAAGAAGGGGAGCAGGGCCGTGCCGGTCGTGAACATGTGGTGGGCCCACACGCTCGTCGAGAGGGCCGCGATCGAGATGGTGGCAAAGACCATGCCCCGATAGCCGAACACCGGCTTGCGGGAGAAAGTCGCCAGGACGTCGGTCACGATCCCGAAGTAGGGCAAGGCGAGGATGTACACCTCCGGATGGCCGAAGAACCAGAAGAGGTTCTGCCACAGCACCGGAACGCCGCCGCCGGCGACCGTGAAGATGTGGGTGCCGAGATGTCGATCGCACCACAGCATGATCATGGCGGAAGCCAGCACCGGGAAGGCGATGAGGATGAGGATCGCCGTCACGAGCATGTTCCAGGTGAAGATGGGCAACCGGAACATCGTGAGGCCGGGGGCGCGCAGGTAGAACGTGGTGGCGGCGATGTTCACCCCGGTGAAGATGGCCGAAAAGCCCGTCAGCAGGATCGCCACGATCCACATGTCGGGGCCCGCCCCCGGGGTGTTCGTGGCGTTGGAGAGGGGGGCGTAGGAGACCCAGCCGAAGTCGGCCGCCCCGCCGACGGTGAGGAACCCGCTCACCATGATGGTGCCGCCCCCGAGGTAGAGCCAGTAGCTGAGGGCGTTCAGGCGGGGAAAGGCCATGTCCGGGGCGCCGCACTGCAGCGGGACGATGAAGTTGGCAAGGCCACCGAAGGCGAAGGGGCCGGCGAAGAGGTAGAGCATCAAGCTGCCGTGCATCGTGAACAGCTCGTTGTAGAGGTGCTGACTGACAAGGGTGTTGTCCGGCGAGGCGAGCTGCGTGCGCATGACCATGGCCATCATCCCGGCCATGCAGAAGAACACGAGTGACGTGATCGTGTAGCTCTTGCCGATGACCTTGTGGTCCGTCGAGGTGAGCCACTTGAGGATGCCGGTGGGCCCGTGCTCCTCCTCGTGGACCGGGGCGAGGACGACGGTGGGATCGGCGGCGATCGTCACGGCGTCCTCAGAAGGCTCTGCAGGGTTGAGGGAGTCTTCAGCTTCTGCTCCTGTTGGGAGAACCAGGTCTGGAACTGACTGGGCGTGTCGACTTTTACGCTGAACAGCATCTCGGAGTGGTAGAGGCCACAGTACTGGGTGCACTGTCCCGGGAAAATGCCGGTTGTCGTCGGGTGGAACTCGAAGGAGTTCACGACGCCGGGCTGGGCGTAGCGGCTGAAGTTGAACGATCGCACGTAGAAGCCGTGGATGACGTCATTCGAGCGCAGGAAGATCCTCACCGTCTCGCCGGCGGGCAGCACGAGCTGGGGGTAGATCGACGACGTGTAGGGCTGGGCGAGCGCCGACTGGGCGGCATCGAGCGGCGTCTGCACCGTGACGCAGTCCGCTGGTGAGGTCGTGCAGCTGGCGCCCGGGCCCGGCTGCGAATACTGGAAGATCCAGCCCCACTGGTAGGCGGTGGCGTTCACGGTCACCTGCGGCGGCGTGAGGACGTCGTCGATGTTGTTCTCGACGACGAAGGTGAAGCCGAAGATGACGAGGACCATGATGAGCGGGATGATCGTGTAGGTCAGCTCGAGCCCGATGTGCTCGGAGAACTGCTTGGGCATGCGGTCGTCCTTCCTCCGGTAGCGGAAGATGGACCAAAAGATGAGCCCCCACACGAACACGGCCACGGCGATACCGGCGACCATCATCCAGAACCAGAGCCGGAATTCGAGGTGCGACTGGCTCGTGGCACCTCTGACTTGGCCGAAACGCACGTCGCAACCGCTCAGGGCGAGAGCGAGGACGGCCACGACGGCCGCCGGCGCGAAGCGCTTCCTGCGGTGCTCGGGCGCGGCCGGCTGGCGGCGGGGTCGGCGAGGCATCGCTGCGACATTAGTCACCGCTGTCTCGGCCGGGCCAGAACGCATGCTCGCGGTCCGCCCGCGGGCGGCTCCCGGTCCGAGGCGAGCGAGCGGTCAGGCCAGGTGGTGGCGGGATTCGCTCGCCGCCGAGCCGAAGATCCCCTTCGCCATCGTGGAGGTCTCGGCGGCGGCGCGGGCGGCGAAGACCTCGGCGCGGGCGCGGTGGACACCCGCGTCAGCCGGCGCCGCCAGGGCAGCCAGCTCGGCGAGATGGCCGGCCAGTCTCAAATCGGTGCTCGAGCCGGAGGCGAGGAGAGCCTCGGCGCGGGCGGCCAGCCGTGACGCCCCACCGGCCAGCTCGGCGAGCTCGGCTGCCAGCGCATGGGCCGGCGCCGGTTTCAAGCTGGCGGGATCGCCGTCGTACCATCCTCCGTACTGGCGCCAGATGTTGCGGACGATGAACTCGGGATCGTCGTAGACGGGGCGCAAGTACGGGCGGGAGAGTAATTCGGCCGGCATCACGACGGAGTGGATGACGTCGTTGAGACGGGCGCCGGCGTTCATGAGGGCGATCGTCTGGGAGGAGATGGACTCGAGGAGCTCGGCCGTCGCCGTAAGGGCCTCCTGGACACGCTCGCGGCCGACGACGGGAAAACCGTGACCCGGCAGCATCACGGCAGCGCCGAGATCGCTCATGGTGCGAAGCGCCGCCGCCCATTCGACCGGGTAGCGCTGCACCTTCTGGGGGTTGCCGGCGTTGGGCGATGCCCAGATGAACAGGTCGCCCGTGCAGAGGATCCCCCGCTCCGGCACCCAGGTCCACGTGTGGTCGTCCGTCTCGCCGCGGGCGTGGTGCAACTCGAAGGCCGTGCCGCCCACCTCCAGCTGCAGGTGATCGCGGTAGGTCCGGTCGGGGTAGCGGTACTCGGTCGGCCACGTCAGCTGCGGGAGACCGAACTGACGCTGGTTGATGATGGCGTTGTAGCCGGCCGTGAGGATGTAGCGGTCGAAGCGCGCCGGCATGGCCTCGTGCGCCACGACCGTGGGCTCCTGCCAGCCCTTCGAGCGCGCCTCCTCCTCGAAGACGCCGACGCCGAAGACATGGTCGACGTGGCCGTGGGAGAAGATCGCCGTGTTCAGGCGCCCGGCGGCACCGCCCGGACCCCAGCGGCGAATCTGCTCGTGGATCTGCTGGGCGGCGAACGTATGCCCGGTGTCCACGAGGACGAGCCCGTCGGCCGTCGTGAAGGCCGACACCCTCGCGAACGACGCCACGTAGGCGACACCGTCGGCGACCTCGCTCAGGCCCCCGTCCGAGCCGAGGGGGTGATGGTCGCTGACGTCGGCTTCACCCCTCCAGAGGCGATCAGCCAAGTCGAGGACGTCGTCCATGCGGCTGACAGTACCGGCATCGCCTGCAGGGAGGGCGAGTCAGATGCTGAGGCGCCGCAGCGTCAGGTCGCGACGGACGAGGGGGCCGTCTCCGCAGCGGTCACTTTGTCCCGCCGGGCGCTCAGCTGGCGCTGGCGTCCTTCGGCAGGGCCTCGGGAGTCGTCGGCGTGATGGACGTGTTGGACGTTCCCGTGCCGGGCAGCGCCCCGTCCTTGTCGCCTTCCTCCAGGCCCTTCTTGAACTCGTGCGAGGCACTTCCGAGCCCGCGCGCCAGCTTCGGCAGCTTGGCTCCGCCGAAGAGGAGGACAACCACCACACACACGATGACGATGATGCCGTCGGCACCGAAAAGTTCAGCGAGGATCACCTGCCCTCCTTTCATGAGGACCACTTCAGATTAGACGAGACTTCCTGGCGCGGCGAACGCGGCCCAGCGCGAGCCACCGTCGCACCTCTCCATGCTGGCGTCGCTCGGAAGGGGAACGCAACCCCCTCCTCGTGCACTACGTACCCGCCCGATCGAGCGGATGAGCCCGCCTCCATACCGGTGAGCTCAGCTGCCGCTCCACACGGGGGGCCGCTTCTCGGCAAAGGCGGTGGCACCCTCCATGGCGTCGCGGCTCGTGAAGATCGGCACGATGAGCTGGGTGTTCAGGTCCCAGGCGGCGTCCTCGGTGAGGCCGATCGAGCGCCGCATGATCTCCTTGGAGGCGCGCACCGAAAGGGGGGCGTTCTCGCAGATCTTCTCCGCCAGGGCGAGCGCCTCCGGCACGACCTGCTCGGCCGGCACGACACGGTTGACGAAGCCGAGCTCGGCGGCACGTTGCGCCGAGATCGTCTCGCCCGTCAAGGCCAGCTCGAGAGCGATGGAGTAGGGGATGCGCTGGTGGAGGCGCAGAAGCCCGCCCCCGGCCGCCACGAGACCGCGCTTGACCTCGGGGATCCCGAAGGCGGCGTGCTCGGCGGCGACGACGAGGTCGCAGGAGAGCACGATCTCGCACCCGCCGGCGAGGGCGACGCCGTTGACGGCGGCGATGAGCGGCTTCGGGAAGTTGCGGCGTGCGATGTTGGCGAAGCCGTGCTCCGCCGACATGATGTCCCCGGCCTGCCCGGCGGCGAAGGCCTTGAGGTCCATGCCGGCGCTGAAGGCCTTCTCGCCCGTCCCGGTGAGGACGACCACCCAGACGTCGTCGTCAGCGGCGATCTCCTCGAGGGCGCGCCCGAGGGCGATGCTCGTGGGACCGTCGATGGCGTTGCGCGCCCGCTCCCGGTTGATCCGCAGCAGCTCGACCTTGCCGTGGCGTTGGCGGATGAGTGGCTCTTCGGGTGGGGTTTCGGTCGTGGCGTCCGACATGACGTTGCTCCTTCGGGTTAGGTGGCGGGAGAGGCTGTGGCCGCTGATGCCGGCACAGAAGGGGAGAGAGGGGCCTCGACGACCGAGTACGCCGGAGCGACGGCGGCGCCGGCGGCGCCCTCCACCCGGATCCTCGCTCCGACGAGGAACGTACCGGCGGCATCCTCGGCTCCACGCGGGGAGGCGGCTGCAACGACGCGGCGCCCGTCCTGCAGTGTGGCGACGACGGGCGCCGCCGTCGGACGACCGTCCCGGTCGTAGATGACGGTGGAGGCGTCGACGGTGCCCTCCGCCGCCACTTCCTCGCCGGCCGCCACGAAGGGCAAGGCCGAGGCGTCGATCAGGGCCTGGGCGGTCGAGGTGTCGACCGGCGCGTAGCCCTGCGGAGGGGGTGCCGAGCCGTAGACACCGACCGAGTGTTTCGTGAGGTACCAGCCGACACCGGTGATGAGACCGAGCCGAGGGCCGTTGCCAGCGCCGGACAAGCCCGTGCTCGACCGGAAGAGGTCGAACATCGCCGCCACGGCGTGCGTGCTGTAGTTGTTGCCAGGTCCTCCGAAGTAGGGAAGGCCACCGGTGACGGTGATGGGCCGCATCTCCTCCGGATGATCGAGGTCGAGACGGAGGCCGAGGCTGGCGGCGGCGATCTGCACGGCGGAGGGAAAGCACGAGTAGAGGTCGAAGGCCGACACGTCGTCCACGCCGATCCCTGCAGCGCCCAGGGCGGCGGAGGCGGCGGCCTCCAGGGCTGGGGCGCCCCCGAGATCGGGACGGGCCATCGGGAACCAGACCTCGTTGGCGGAGGCGGCGGACCACACGAACAGGCAGCCGTCGTCGAGCCGCAGCGCCCTGGCGACGGCAAGGCTCGTCACCACGACGGCTGCCGCCTGTGCCCCACCGAGGAAGGCAACCATCGTCTTCAGGTAGGGCTCGGCCACAAGGCGGTTGTCAGGCGAAACGGTCGCCAGGTCTGCGGCCGAGCGCACCTGGCGGAACCAAGCGTGCGGGTTGGCGGCAGCTACTTCGGTGAACGGCGCCAGCAGTCGCCCGATGACCGCGCGCTGCTGAGCGGGCGTGCGGCCGGCGCGGGCGGCAAGCACGCTCTCGAACATGGGATAGACGTGCAAGGGGATGTAGAGGCCCGCCAGGCGCTCCTCGTCGGAGAGGTCCTGACGGTCCGTCCCGACCACGACGTCGGGTTCTCGGGCTCGCTCGGCTCCGGCGGCGGAGGCCGTTGCGCCGGCCGAGGGAGGCGCCTTCTTCTCCTCGACGGCTGCTGCCGAGCGGAGACGGCCGGAGCGGACGGCTTCGGCACCGACGATGAGGGTCGCCCCGAGGCGGCCGCCGGCGATGTCACCGGCCGCGCGCTCGACCATGGCCTGCGGCGTGTTGCCCCCGATGCTCGTCGTCTCGCGGGGGCGGCCGCGGAGGTCGAGCGCTTCGCACAACGCACCGGCGGGGGCGACGCCCGCCCGCCGCGAGAGGACATTCACGAGCGTCACCCGCTCGATGGCGCCTGCGAGCCTCGGCGAGGCATCGAGTGCCTGCCGGGCGGCCGCTTCGGCCAGCTCGAGCGGGCCGAGTGCGAGGTCGCGGCTCTCGGCTTGCCCGACGGCCACGACGACCGGTGTCCGATCCGGGTCGAGGCTCACGGCCGCTCCACGACCCGGGCGCCGCCTTCGGCGGGCTCGCGGGGGCGCAGGCCGTCGAGCAACAGCTGCACGACGAAGCCGGCGGCCACGCCGGCGCTCAGCCCGTCCTCGGTCGTGAGCCGGCGGTGGGCGAGCTGGCCGACGAGGGCCGTGATGGCAAAGGCGATCATCCGCGGCGGTCCCTCCACGAGGGCGCCCTGGCGTTGGGCGAGGAGCACGAGCCGCTCGGCATCCTCGACGAAGGAAGCGTGAATGGCATAGAGATGCTCCTCGAAGGCCGACCCGAGGGCGAAGGCGTCCCGGAACAACAGCTTCACGAGGGCGCTGTCTGCTTCGTAGAACTCGAGCGTCGCCCGTACGGCGGCCTGCAGGGGCGCCGAAGGCCCTTCCTCGGCGGAGGTGGCCCGCACGGCTGCGTTGATGTGGGTCCGCAGCGCCTGCGCCTCCGCCGACATGAGCTCGTGGAAGAGGGTCTCCTTCGAGTCGTAGTACCAGTAGATGGAACCGTACGAGAGACCCGCCTGGCGTGCGATGTCTGCCACCGTGGTGGCGTGGTAGCCGCGCTCGGCGAAGACCTGCTTCGCCGCCGAGAGGATGTCTGAGCGCCGGGAGGCCTTGTCGGCATCGCTGACGGCACGACGAAACGGGCGGGCGGCCGGTAGCCCGTCGAGTGCCGAGCTCAACTGCGACGCGTCCCCATCCACGGCGCCCCCTTGTCGACCTCCACCTCGCGGGGGAGCCCGAGGATGCGCTCCCCGATCTGGTTGCGGAGCACTTCCGAGGTGCCGCCCTCGATGGTGTTGGCCCGCGTGCGCAGGAACGCCGTCGCTTTGGCGGACCGGTCGCCGGAAGCGCCGAAGGCACGGGCGGGCTCTGGCTCCCAGGCGATGGACGCCATGCCGGCGGCGTTCATGGCGACGTTCGCCCGGTACTGGTTGAACTCGGCGTTGAAGACCTTGGAGATGCCGCCCTCTGCGCCGGGGATCTGGCCGGCGAGCCGGGCCGCGCTCGCTCGAAACGCCGTGATCTCCTTCACCTCCTGGGCGATGTGGATGCGGGCGAGCTCCTGTCGGATGATCGGATTGTCGCGGTCACTCACGCCGGAGAGCAGGGCCTCCCAGGCGTCGCGGCGGAGCCCGCCGGTGAGAGAGGCGGCATCGATGGAGAGCCCCGAGAGGGCCACGCGCTCGTTCATGAGCGTCGTGCGGGCATAGCGCCAGCCTTCTCCGGCTTCGCCGATTCGGTTGGCGTCAGGCACCCGCACGTCGCTGAAGAAGACCTCGTTGAAATCGGCCGAGCCGGTGATCTGGCGGAGCGGTCGGATGTCGACGCCGGGCGAGTGCATGTCCACGATGAAGTAGGAGAGCCCCTCGTGCTTGGGGACGTCCGGATCGCTTCGTGCCAGCAGCATCCCGAAGGTGGCGAACGAGGCGATCGAGGTCCAGACCTTCTGGCCGTTGACGACCCACTCGTCCCCGTCGCGCACCGCCCGGGTTCCGAGGGAGGCGAGATCTGAGCCCGAGCCCGGCTCGCTGAAGAGCTGGCACCAGATCTCCTCGCCGGAGAGGATCTTCGGAAGGTAGCGGGCCTTCTGCTCCTCGCTGGCGTGGGCGATGATCGTCGGGCCTGCCAGGCCGACGCCGAGGAGGTTCACGCCAAAGGTCGGCAGGCGATGGGCCGAGAGCTCTTCGCGCACGATCTGCTGCATCCAGGCCTCGCCCGAGAGCCCTCCGTACTGGCGAGGCCACAAGGGAGCGGCATAGCCCGTGCGGCCGATCGTGCCCATCCAGGCGAGGAAGTCGAAACCCGACCGCGCCGTCGCGAAGGCGGCGTCGTCCTGGCTCTCGAGCGCCTCGATCCACCCGGCGGGCAACACCTCGGCCAGCCACGTCCTGAACTCAGCCCGGAACGCCGCCCGCTCGGGCGTGTCCTCCACCTTCCAGCGCATCGGAGCTCCTGTCGACTGATGAGTCAGTCAGATTAGTTGGGCGCCGGAGGCGAGGTCAGGCCACCGATCCGTTCGAGAACCGCCTCGGCTTCGGCGACGAGGCGCCGCACGAGCTCGCCCGCCGGCACGAGCTCGCCGATGGCGCCGGTGCCTTGGCCGGCTGGGTAGCACTCGCGGCTCGTGTCGATGCTGTCCCCGCCGGGGTGGTCGGCTTCGCCGCCGAGATGGAGGGCCCCGTCGCCGATGGAGCGCCCGAGCTGGGCGGGGAAGGGCTGCAGCTCGTCGGGGTGCTCCTCGAAGTACTTCGTGTAGTCGTTGCGCAGCACCCGCATGGTCTTGCCGGAGTACGCCCGGCTCACGACCGTCGAGTCCTCCCGGGCGGCCACGAGCGCCTCCTTGTAGCCGGTGACGGCTCTCGCCTCGGGGGTGGCGATGAAGCGCGTGCCGACCCAGACGCCGTCTGCACCGAGCGCCAGCGCGGCCGCCAGGCCACGTCCGTCGAAGATGCCCCCCGCCGCCACGACGGGGATGTCGGCACCGACGGCGTCGACGATCTGGGGCACGAGCGGCATGGTCGCCACCGTGCCCGTGTGACCGCCCGCCTCGGTTCCCTGTGCGACGACGATGTCACAGCCGGCATCAAGGGCCCGGCGGGCGTGGTCGACCTTCCCGCACATGTTCACGACGAGCACGCCGGCGTCGTGGCACATGTCGACCACCGTCGTCGGCACGCCGAGGGCGGCGACGAAGACGGTGGCCCCCTCCTCGATGAGCGACTGCACCTGGCGCTCGAGATCGCCCGGCATCGCCGTCAGCAGGTCGACGCCGAACCCTTTGTCCGTGAGGCGCCGGACCTCCCGGATCTCGGCCACCATGCCGTCAGGTCCCATCGTGGAGGCTCCGAGCGTGCCGAAGCCGCCCGCCTCCGAGACGGCCGCCACGAGCGGCGCATAGGAGACGCCGCCCATGCCGGCGAGCATCACGGGGTGCTCGATCCCGAGCAGGGTAGTGAGGCGGGTGTGCATGGCGGTGACCCTCTCGTCGGTGGCGCCGCTAACGCGGCTGTTGACTGACACGTCAGTCTAGGCAGCGTCGTGGCAAAAGCGTCAGGGAAGACAAGACCCAAGGCTCTAAGGTGAAAGGGTCGCATCGGGCATGCAGGCTCGCGCTGGGCCGCCCGCAAGCCTCGGCGCACGGGGGACCAACGACGTATCCCTCCTCAAAGGAGCTGGAGTGACGACTGTGAAGAGAGGCGGCCAGTTTCGCGATGACGATCTCGCTGAGGTAGCCGAGACCGTGAAGCCGGCTGCACCACCCAGCTCCCCCGCCATGGCGAGCAGGCTGGCCCCCAGCCTCAACGGCAAGGGGGCGACCGTCGTGGCCCCGAGCGAATACCGCGGCTACGAGCGCGCCCAGCTCATCGAGGATTACCGGCTCGCCTGCACGTCGCGGGCTCTCGACGACCGGGAGATCATGCTGCAGAAGCAATCCCGCGTCTTCTTCCAGATCTCCGGCGCCGGCCACGAGATACTGCTGCTGGCGCTCGCTCGCTCGTTGCGGCCCTCCTACGACTGGTTCTTCCCCTACTACCGGGACCAAGCGCTCTGTCTGGCTCTCGGCGTGACACCGCGCGACATCCTCCTGCAGGCCGTCGGCTCGGCGGAGGACCCGAGCTCCGGTGGTCGCCAGATGCCGTCGCACTGGGGCTCGAAGCGCCTCAACATCGTCTCCCAGACGAGCCCGACAGGCAGTCAATGCCTGCCGGCCGTCGGCAGCGCCGAGGCCGCCCGCTACATCGCCTCTCGCAGCCTGCCGGGCTGCACCGCCTACGGGGACGAGATCACCTACGTCTCGCTCGGCGAGGGCGCCACGTCCGAGGGCGAGTTCTGGGAGAGCCTCAACACGGCCTGCCGGCTGCACCTGCCGATCCTGTTCCTCGTCGCCGACAACGGCTACGCCATCTCGGTTCGGGCGGCCGACCAGGCGCCGGCGCCCATCTCCGAGCTGGTGCGGGGGTTTCGCGGGTTGGCGATCACCAAGGTCGACGGCACCGACTACTTCGCCAGCCGTCAGAAGGGCGCCGACGCCATCGCTCGTGTGCGGGCGGCCGAAGGTCCTGGCCTCATCCACGCCACGGTCACGCGTCCGTACTCTCACTCCTCCCAGGACACCCAGGCGAAGTACCGCTCGGCATCCGAGCTGCTCGAGGAGGCGAATCACGACCCCATCCTGCGTTTCGAGCACCAGCTGATCCGGGGCGGCATCCTCACGGGCGAGCAAGCGGAGCACATCCGCGCGGAGGCGAAAGGCTACGTCGCCGAGATGGCGAGAGAAGCGCTGGCGGCCGCTCGGCCCGACCCGGCGACGGTCACTCAGGGCGTCATCCGGCTGCCCGAGCTGCCCGACCCGGAGCGAGGCACTGGCGCCGGCGATGCCGCCTCCGCCAGGCAAGCCGCCGTCCACCCGTCGGACCCGATGAGCGAGTTCGCCATCCGGGGAGAGGCCGTTGGCATGGGCGACGCCATCCGGCTCGCCTTGACCGAGTTGATGGGCGCCGACCCCCGGATACGCGTCTTCGGTGAGGACGTCGCCGACGCCGCCGAAGACGTCCTGCAGATCGTCGAAGGCAAGGGCGGCGTGTTCGGGACGACGCACGGGCTGCAGAAGACCTTCGGCATCGCCCGCTGCTACAACACGCCCCTGGCGGAGGCGAACATCGTCGGCCGCGGTATCGGCCAGGCCATCCGCGGGTTGCGGCCGTGCGCCGAGATCCAGTTCTTCGACTACATCTGGCCGGCCATGCACCAGATCAGAGCGGAGGCGGCCACCGCCCGCTGGCGATCGCAGGGCCAGTTCACGGTCCCCCTCGTCATCCGCACGGCGATCGGCGGCTATGTGCGAGGGGGATCGCTGTGGCACTCGCAGAGCGGCGAGTCCATCTTCGCCCACATCCCCGGCCTCATCGTCATGTTCCCCTCGCGGGCACGCGACGCCGTCGGGCTGTTGCGAGCGGCGTTTCTCTGCGAGGACCCCGTGCTGTTCCTCGAGCACAAGCATCTCCTCCGCCAGAAGTACGCAATGGACCCCTACCCGGAGCCGGGCTTCGTGCTGCCTCCCGGCAAAGCGGCGCGCCTGCGGGAGGGCTGCCACCTGTCGATCGTCACTTGGGGTGCCACTGTGCAGAAGTCGCTCGTGGCGGCCGACCACCTCGCCGCCGAGGGGACCACGGTGGAGGTGATCGACTTGCGGACGATCATCCCCTGGGACCGCGAAGCCGTCGCCGAGACGGTCGCCCGTACCTCCAAGCTCCTCGTCGTGCACGAAGACATCCTCACCGCCGGCTTCGGTGCCGAGGTAGCGGCCTGGGCGGGAGAGCACTGCTACGGCGACCTCGACGGTCCCGTGCGCCGCGTCGGCGCCAGCGACACCTTTGTCGCCTACGAACCCACGCTCGAGCAGGCGATCCTCCCCCAGGTCGAGGACATCGAACGGGTAGCTCGCGAGCTGGCGGTCTTCTGACCAGTTGATCAGCCGGCGGCGAGAAGGACGTCCCGCGAGGGCTCCATCTGCCCGAGGTGCTGCGTCAGCTCTTCCAGGATGTGGAGGAGCACGCCTGCTTGCGTGCGCAGGGGGGTGCCGGCGTCTTCGTCCTCGAGCCGGCCGAGCGGAGGGGCCAGCCCGTCGAGGCCGGGCGCCGAGACGCCCGCACGCGTTCGATCAGGTCGGCGAGGGGCCCGCTCGCCCTGAACTCGGCCTCACGGTCGCGCTCGATCGACCGACCCGCTACGGCGTAGCCGCCCCAGAACTCCATCACGCCGAGGCAGTGCGTGACCGTAGCGACAGCAGAATTGGCCCCGTCGAGCGCCGGGCGGCGGTTCGCCAGCTCCTCGCCGAGGAGCTCGAGGATGCTCACCATGTCATCGAGCGCCTTGTCGACGAACCAGAGGAAGTCAATGGTTGACATGACCAGCACGAGGACCTCTTTCGCGGCTCGATGAGGACTGGGAAGCGGGGCGAAGGTCTGACGCTTCGTGTTCTCGGTGCGAGGACACGTCGCTCGTCGGGTTCGCCGACTTCGCCGGAGCGGAACGACGCTGTACCACCACCACCGTGGAGGGTACTGCCGCGGCCTCCTCGGAGTTCACCTGGAATTTGCCGAATTGGCCGGACATTTGCGTGCGAGGGAGCGGTACGGTGGAAGCGTGCGTCGTGTCTTCGGTTCCAATGGGCGAGATGCGCCCGGTAGCCGAGACGCCAACTCTCGAAACGACAGCGGGGGCGAGGAGGGCGCCCGACATCTCAACGATGCCGACGCCCCGGCCGTCGCCCTCGTGGCTCCCGCTGCTCCGGAGCCTCCCGACGTCGTCTGGCAGATCCACCGCCGGATGATCCAGATGTTCGCCATCGTCGAGGAGGCTGTCGCCGGCGCCACCCACGCCCTCCTCACCGGCGACCGGGAGCAGGCCAGAGCGCTCGTCGCCAACGACGTCGCCCTCGACGAGCTCTACGTCGAGCTGCAGCACCTCGTGCACGACCGTGTCGTGGCGGGCGGGATCGGACCGGACGAGACGACGTGGCTCCTCTCGGTCCTCTCGATGCTCCCGGAGCTGGAGCGAAGCGGCGACCTCGCAGAGCACGTGGCGCAACGGGCGACGCGCAACCTTCCCGCCGAGATCCCGGCACGCATGCGTGGCTACATCGAGCGAATGGGCGAGGTGGCATGCGCCATGTGGCGGATGGCGGCCGACTCCTATGCCGAGCGCGTCGCCGGTGCGGAGCGCATCGTTCTCCTCGACGACGAGATGGACGACCTCCACGTGGAGTTCATCGCCGAGATCGCCGAGGGCTCCGTGCCGGTCCCCGTCGCCATCGAGCTCGCGTTGCTCGGGCGCTTCTACGAGCGGCTCGGCGACCACGCCGTCAACCTGACGCGGCGCGTGCCGCTCCGCGTCGATATCCGGGCGCCTGCCGCCGGCGCCTGAGCGCCGTTGCGGCGACGAGGGACCGCCCGGTCGAGCCTTCGAGGTGCAACGGGCCGTCCGGGGGACCGCCGTTCCGTCGGGTCAGCCGTCCCGGTTCCCCCACCGCTCGCGGTGGCACACGGCGGAGAGCTCCAAGCGGGCGCGCCAGCCGGCTCGCTCGAGGTCCGGCGTCGACTCGTCCGTCACGACGACGAAGTCCCACGGCTGCGAGAGCCCGACGCTCGGCGCTGCGTGCGCCGCCAAGAGCACCTTGGCGAGGGTGGCGTCGTCGAGGGGCTCGCCGCTGAACTGGCCGCGCACGTCACGCCGGCGAAAGATCGTGGCGTACAGCCGGGGTCGTTCACGAGCGAGAACCTACCGGTCACGCCGTCACCGATCGACACGGTGACCACTGCGGATCGCCAACCGCTGCGGTCGCCCAAGGCGCCCCGTCGCAGGGGCCGGCTGGGCGGCCGCCCTCTGCCTGCGTCACCCGTAGTAGGGGCGCAGGGCCACGCGAGCCGGCGGCAGCGAGCCGTAGACGACGACCGCTTCGCCGGCCGACAGTGTGCGCAGGACGGCGCTCGGAGCCACCCGGCGGACGGACGCGGCCTCCGTGCTGCTCCACCGGCCGTCGTCGGAGAAGGTCGTCGAGCGCTCCGTTCGCTCGTCCTCACCGATGAGCGAGCTCATGTGGTCGAGCGTGAGGGGATCGGCGCTCCCCGGGCACAGCACCTTGGCTCGATGGTTGTTGACGATCGTCGGCCATCGCCTCCCGTAGCGCGCCTCGATCTGGGCGAAGTCCTGCCACACCGTCACGAGTGCGATCCCGTGGCCGGCGGCCGTGGAGACGATGGTGTCGAGATCGGCGAGCGGGGCGATGTTGGCCGCCTCGTCGAGCACGACGAGCAGGGGCGGATCGAGCGGTCGGCCGAGCCGTCCGGAACGCTCGAAGGCTGCGTCGAGCACCTGGCGCAGCAGGGCCACGAACACGGGCCGGAGGCGGTCCTGCTCGCGGGCGGGCGCACAGCAGTACAGCGTGTCCGCCGAACCCTTGACAAGGGCGGGCGGATCGATGCCGGGCCCGTGGGCAGAAGCCGCTACGACGGGATCGCCGAAGCCGGCGACGATCGTCTCGGCCGTTGCGAAGACCGAGCTCCGCTGGCGCTCCTCCCGCCCGAAGCTCGTGCGGGCCGCCCGGAGAGCGTCGGGCACGCCGGCCAGCTCGAGGGCGAGGAGGGGCTCGTGCAGCTCCTCGTCATCGATCCACCGCACGACGTCGGCCATGCCGGCTCCGGCCGAAGCCGCCGCCAGTAGGAGCGGCGCCAGCAGCTTCTCCGCCGAGGCGTACCAGAAGGCGGCGTCGTCCATGCCCCCGTCCGCCCTCGCCACCGAGCAGAGGGCGGAGGCGAGGCGCTTGGCGCCCGTCCAGGTGGCAGCCGCCGACAGGGGCGACCACCCCGTCGCCAAGAAACCGGACGCTCCGGTGGGGTCGTAGAGCTGGACCTGCCCGAGGGCGCGCCGCTGCTCGATGGTCTCGCGGACCAGATCCGACTTCACGCTCGTCGCCACGACGGCACCCCGCCACTCGCGGATCGCCGGGATGGCGAGGCCACTCGTCTTTCCGGACTGGGTCGGACCCACGACGAGCACCGACTGGCCCCCCTCGGCGGCGAGCAGGCAGCGCCCATGGGATCCGAGCACGATGCGATCACCCGGCGGCGCTGTCACCTCGAGCGGTCGCAGTTGGCGGCGGCTCGCCCAACCGGCCTCGGGCGACGGCGATGACCAAGGGCGATGGCGGCTCCGCCTCGGACGCCCCCTCCGGCGGTGCCCTGCCAGGACGAGGGGGCCACCGAGCAGCGTCGCCGCCGCCAGGGCGGCACCGGCACGGGCGGCGAGATCGAGCTCGTGACGATGAGCGACGACGTCGGCCCGCAGGCGGGTGAGCTCGGCCACAACGGCCACGACGACGACGGCGAGGCCGACCAGCACGTCGGGCATGAGGCCGGGGGGCTGCTGGCGACGACCACCTCCCGGCGCGCGGCGGGCGGCGAGGGGCGAGCGGTTGCCGGAGAGACGACGCTTAGGAGGCTGTCGCACTGCGGAGGCGAGCGTCGGTGTCGACGAGGCCGTGCTCGTGCGCGGCCAGCAGGTGCTCGACCAGGTACGACTGGCCTGCCACCCGCCAGAGGGCGACCCCGCGGGGGAGGCTCGGCAAGAGGGAGAGCGACGCAGGTGAGCAACCGAGCAGGGCTGCGAGGGAAGGGAGCTCCGACGCCGGCTGGGCGTAGCAGACGACCGTCTCGGAGTCGGCCAGCAAGCCCTCAGCGAGTCGGGCTTCCTCGCTGCCGGCGGCTCCGCTGGCGCTCAGGTCGCTCGCCCGGTGACAGACGGCGACGTTGGCGACGCCACGGGCGCGTGCCAGCTTCCACGACGAACGCAGGAAGCGGCCGACGGCCAGTTCGCTCAGGACCGCCCAGGCCTCGTCCACGACAACAAACGTCTGCCGGTCCTCCGCCCCGGTCATGGCCTGCAGCCAGGCTGCGGCACAGACCATGAGGGCCGGCAGGGCCTCGGAGTGATACACCTCCGAGAGATCCACGACGAGCGGGGGGACGACGGCGCAAGGAGCTCCTGCCCCGTCCTCTGGCGAGCCGGCCGGACGCCGGGCGACGAGCGCCGGGCTCGTCTCGCCGTCGAACATGCCGGCAAGGTCGCCGCCCACCAGCCGCCGGAGCTCCAAGCCGACGTCGCGGCCGTCCTCGACAAGCGACCTCGCCGTGATGCCGAGCCGGACACCGGCGTCGGGACGAGGGCGGAGCACGGCGTCCACGACGGAGTTGAGAGTCGGCACGAGCGAGAGGGCGACCGCCTCGTCGAGGGCGAGCTCGAGGGCGGTGTGCTCGCGGGGCGAAAGGCGCCGATGCAGCGTCGCCTCGGCGAGCGCACCGAGCAGGACGAGACGACGGTGGCGGACGCCCGCATCGCTGCCTCGGAACAAGCCGCTCTCGTCGAGCGGGTTGATCCTCACCCCGCCAGCGGGCGAGAGGGTGATGGGCTCGGCCTGAAGGGCTCTCGCCAGGCTCCCGTATTCGCCCTTCGGGTCGAGCACGGCGATCTGGCGCCCGAAGGCGGCCTGCCGGTACAGGTAGCTCTTGACGAGAGCGCTCTTGCCGCGGCCGATCTGCCCGAGGATGGTCATGTTCGGGTTCGTGAGCACACCGAGCGCGTACAGCGAGAACGGGTCGTGAACGAAGGCCCCGCCGGCGAGATCGCGCCCGACGAGCACCCGACCCACCCCGAGCGGGCGCGACGCCACGAACGGATAAGCGGCGCACAGCTGCGCCGTCGTCGCCTCGTGGGCGGGCAGCCGGAGGGCGCTCACCGGCACCCCCGACCGGTCGGCAGCGTGCAGCAGTACCCCTCCTCCTGGGCGCCGTAGAGGCGGCGGAGTTCGAGCTGAGCCAGTGCGGCCGACTGCTCGAGCCGGCCACAGGAACGCTCGAGCGCGTCCTGATCCGCCTCCGTCAGTCGGACATAGCCCGAGTAGCGGTAGCCGGCGTGCCCCTCAGCCAGCTCGGCTTCTCGCTGCCGGCGGCTTTCCTGCTCCTGCGCCGCCCTCGCCGTCATCGCGAAGCCGTGCCGGCGCCGCATCTCGGCATCTGCGGTGCCCTCGGTCCGGTCCCGCTCGGCTCGCCGCACCGCCGCCACGACCGCCACCGGTGCCATCGTCACCGACACGACGCGTCGCAAGCGCGGCTCGAGCAGCAGCGGCAACAGGAAACCCCCACCGACCTCGCAGCGCGGCCATTCCGCCACCCAGTAGGTGGCGTGCCAGGCGGCGTCCGTGCGCAGGTGCCCCCAGCCGTCGTCGATCCCGACCGGCCAGGGCCACGGAGCCGGCGTGCCGATCGGCGCCATCTCGAAGCTCCGCCGTACGAGAGAGGCGAGGGCCAGGGGCGAGAGCGGTGGCCCGGGGGCGAGGCCGGCCCCTCGAAGGCGATCGCCGAGGGTCGAGAGCTGCTCGCGCAAGAGGGCAGCGGCACCGTCGACGCCGCTCCCGCGGGGGGTGCTCCGGCGCACGCTGACGGCGACGCACACCTCGTGCGCCCACAGCTCGGGCGATGCTTCCTCGAGGAGGCGGGCATAGTGCTCGCCCGGCAGGCCGCTGCCGCCGCCCGGCAAGGCATCCTCGAGCCAGGCGGGGTAGGTGGCCGACAGCCATTGCAGCCGGTGCAGACCTGCGGTGTCGCGAGCCATGGCCGCCAGCACGCCCGACCAGGCTGCGATTCTCTCGACTCGATCGCCCTCGCTGAGGAGGGCAAAACCCGCGCCTCCGACGGGCAGCACGGACGTCCAGGCGTGCGACGTGGCGTCTGCGAGAACACCGATGCCCGTAGCCGAGACGGGCGTCCTGGCGGGGCGTCGGCCGGCACGGGACGCCCGAGCGCGCTCTGCGAGGGTCTCGAGACCTTCCCGCCAGGCCGGCTCCCACTCCCCTGGTTCCGGCAGCTCCAGCAAGGCCATGCTGCTGAGGGCTCCGCAAGGTCGGCGATTGGCGCCCTGCCAGGGTCGGTGCCGAGCATCAGCCGCAGCCCGGATGCCGAAGCTCGCCAGCGTCGGCGCCCACTGCTCGAGTGTCCGCCCGCCCACCGGCCACGTCGCCATGGCCACTCCACCGCCGGCGGCGGCAAGGGCGAGCAACCCTCCGGGGGGTCCGCCGATGGAGCGGAGGAAGCCCACGGCGAGCACGAGGCCGATCGCCACACAGGCGATCTGGCCCGCCCGCCAGCCGGCGACGAGCCCGCGGGTGCTGCGGGGCCCGAGACGGTAGCGGGCCGGCGACGGCTCAGGAGGGGCCACGGCTGCGGTTCTCGGAGCGACGGACGATGTGCTGCACCCAGCCCGCCTCGCCGAGTTGGCTCCCGCTCCCGGGCGCCGCCGGCTCGCCCGTGCGGCCCGCTGGCGCTTCGCCCCTGCCCGGGTCGCCTCCGGTGGCACCCGGCGAGGACGACGGCCGGGCAGCTGCACGCCCACGGCTCGCTGCCCCGGCAGCGAAGACGCTGCCGCCGGCGCCAGGTAGGCTGGCCACTCCCTCCTGGCCGGAGGTGCCCTTCGAGGCCGGCTTGGCGACGCTGAGAGCTGCCGTCACCCAGTGGGCGCCGTCGGCGGCAAGAGACGACGCCTGGTCCTTCACTGCCTGCGCCGGGCGAGCCCCCTCGAGGTGCCCGACGGCACCGCCCTCGACGATGGGGATCAACCGGAACAGGACGAAGGGAGAGAACGCCGTCAGGCCGAGCAGGGCGACGCCCTCCACGAGGCTCGAGATGCCGCCGGCGTCCGCCGCGAGGGCACCGCCGGCAAGTGCGAGCACGGCGGCCATGACGAGCTTCATGAGGACGAGGCCGGCAAGCGTCTCTCCGAGGCGCCGCGCCCAGTGCGAGGTCGCCGGCCAGACGAGCCCGGCGAGGGCGAGCGGGAGAAACAGTGTCGCCACGGCGACAGCGGCGGATCGCACCGCCAGCTCGACCCAGAGCATGAACCCGACGAGCGCTACGACGAGGACAAGGAGCAGCTGGCCGAATCCGTACGCCGCCGGCGCCACCGGCCCGACGGCAGCCTCGATGTTGCCGAAGGCCCGCCCGGCGGCGCCTGCGCCCGCCGTCAGCAAGGCGACGCTCGCCTCGTCGGTGAACCTGAGGCCGAGCGACACGAGCTCGATCACGACACCGGTGAGCAGGAGCGCCGTCGGGAGGCGCAGGAGGGCGGTCCGCAGGAGACCACTCGGATCCTGTCGGGCGATGGCCTGAATGACGGCGAGCCCGAGCATGGGCGCCACACCGCCTAGCCCGATGAGGATCATGACCTGGTACTCGGAGCTGAAGGCGGCGCCCGTCAGCACCGGCTCGGTCGTGGCCGACATGCCGTGCCATGCCTCATGCAGCAGCCACGTCGTGCCGCTCGCCACCCAGTGTGCGAACGCCTTGAAGAAACCCGAGACGAGATCGGTCGCCAGCTGCTTCAAGAGGTTCGACGGGCTCGGAAGGAGCCCGGAACTGACCGCTCGGCGGGCCGGCGACAACAGCGCCGGGGCGGCGGCGAGGGACCCGGGACCGCCGCCGGCGCCGGACGGGCTCAGAACAGCCGTCCTTGGCTGAACAGGAAGTTGATGACGATCGGTGCCGCCCCGATCACGAGGGCGGCCATGGCGGAGACCACGACCGCCCGCCGCCCGGCGCTCGAGTACTGGTAGTTGTTCGTGTGGCTCCCGAGTGCCCAGGCGGCGGCGCCGAGCACGAGCCCGACGAGCGAAGCGACGAGCGCCCACCAACCGATGCCGTTCGTCAGGGTCTCGAGCGGACCGGAGCCGGGGACGGCGCCCGAGTTGGGGTTGAAGGGGACGATTGGCGTTCCCGCCAGCAGCCACCGGTGGATGAGTGGTGTCACGATCGACCTCCCGGCTGAGCGCTCAGGCGCTTGGACTCACGACGGGCCGGATCGACCGATGCTGCTCATCAGGATATCAGTGGTTTTCTTTTGTTCTCAAGTGATTTTCTTATATTTCTGCAAACGGGCAAGGCGGAGCGGGCTGCCAAGCTGGAGGCGTGGCGACCGTGATGCACGTATCTGTGCTCGAGATCGTGGTCACCGCTGTCGTCGTGATCGTGGCGATCGGCGCCGCCTTCTCCCTCGGTGATCGGCGGGGCGGACGGGCGATGCGCCAGAGGATCGGGGCACTCGTCTCCCGTCTCGGCGCCGACCCTCCCTCCCGCGATCCGAAGAGTCTGGAGGAAAGCCTCGCCCTCCTGGAACGGGCCACGGACAACGCGGTGGCAGCCGTGCACGAGGCCAGCTCGGAGACGATCCGTATCCGCCGAGCGCTCGACGCCCTCCCGCAGGCCGTCCTGATCCGTGACGAGCACGGCGAGACGGTCTTCTCGAACCACAACGCCCTCATGCTCATGAGCGGTCGGCACGGAGACGCTCTCGCCGCCCAAGCCGTCGAGGAGCTGCTGCAGTCGACGCCCATCGGCGCCACGGAGGAACGCACGCTCGAGCTCTACGGGCCGCCGCGGCGGACACTCGTCGTGCGAACCGAGAGCATCGACAACGGCACTCGGGTCCTCGGCGTGATGGCCGTGATCGACGACGTGTCTGAGCGGCGGCGGCTCGAGGGCATCCGTCGCGACTTCGTCGCCAACGTCAGCCACGAGCTGAAGACGCCCATGGGCGCCGTCGGCCTCCTCGCCGAGACCCTCCTCGCCGAAACGGAGCCGCAAGTCGCCCAACGACTGGCGCACCGCATCCACACGGAGGCGTTTCGCATCAGCCGGGTCATCGACGACCTGCTCGATCTTTCCCGGATCGAGAACGAGGAGTCACCGCCTCGCGAGCCGGTACTCGTCAACCTCGTCATGGCCGAAGCGGCCGAGCGCGTGAGGGCGGCGGCGGAGCAGCTCAACGTGCAGGTCGTTCTCGACGAGCCGGATCCGCCCGTGGCCGTGCTCGGCGACCGTCGCCAGCTCACCTCGGCCGTCTACAACCTGCTCGAGAACGCCGTGAAGTTCTCCTACGAGAACTCCGACGTCAGCTGCACCGGCCGGTTGGCCGGCGACGAGGTACTCATCGAGGTGGCCGACGCCGGCGTCGGCATACCGGCGCGTGATCTGGAACGCATCTTCGAGCGTTTCTACCGCGTCGACCAGGGCCGCAGTCGCTCGACAGGCGGGACGGGACTCGGACTGGCTATCGTGCGCCACGTAGCCGCCAACCATCGTGGCAGCGTGCAGGTGGAGTCCCGGGAGGGCGAAGGCTCGACCTTCACGCTCCGCCTGCCCCTCCAGCCGAGGAGCGACGTGTGACCATCGACATCGCAGCACCCACTCGGGTCCTCCTCGTGGAGGATGCCGAGTCCTTCGTGGACGCCCTCGTCGTAGGACTCGAGCGTGAGGGCTTCGCCATCACCGTCGCCCGAGACGGTGTCGAAGCGCTCGAGCGCTTCGACGCAGCCACAACCGACCTCGTGCTCCTCGACGTCATGCTGCCGCGTATGTCCGGCATCGACGTCTGCCGCACGATCCGCGCCCACTCCGACGTCCCCATCATCATGGTGACGGCAAAGTCCACCGAGCTCGACACCGTCGTCGGCCTCGAGGTCGGTGCCGACGACTATGTCGCCAAGCCGTACCGGCTCCGTGAGCTCGTCTCCCGCATGCGAGCCGTCTTGCGTCGCGGGTCGAGGCAGATCCCGCTCAGCAACATCAACCACCCCTCCCGGACCGCGAGCGAGAACGGCGACGGGTCACTGGCGGCGGTCGTGGCGATCAATCCGACGGCGGCGCTGGTGGAGGCGACGGCGACGGTTGCTCCGGTTCCGGCCGTGGCGCCAGAGCGGCAGCGCTCGGGGGCGTCCGAGCGCCGACCGCTGCGCCGTGACCTCGAGGAGGTCCTCGAAGTCGGCGGCGTGCACCTCGACGTCTCTCGCCACGAATGCATGGTGCGAGAGCAGGAGGTGAAGCTGCCCCTCAAGGAGTTCGAGCTCCTCGAGATCCTCCTCGCCAACGCCGGCAGGGTCGTCACGCGTGACACGCTCATCGACCGGGTGTGGGGCCTCGACTACGTCGGCGACACGAAGACGCTCGACGTCCACATCAAGCGGCTGCGCTCCCGCATCGAGGCGGACCCCGCTCATCCGGTCCTCATCACGACGATCCGCGGCGTCGGCTATCGCTTCGAGGCGCCGCGGCGCTGAGCGTGGGCTTCGAGACGGCTCCGGGCCCGCCCGGCGGGACCGCCGCTCCTGCTGTCGTCGTTGAGGATCTCCGCGTGGCCTACGGAGAGCGGGTCGCCGTGGACGGCATATCGTTCACGGCCAGTTCGGGCGAGGTGCTGGCGATCCTGGGGCCGAACGGCGCCGGGAAGACCACCACCGTCGAGACTCTCGAGGGCTACCGCCGGCCCGGCTCCGGAAAGGTCCGGGTCCTCGGACTCGACCCGGCGGGCGACCACCGCGCCCTCGTGAGCCGCATCGGCGTCATGCTGCAGCAACCGGGCATCTACCCGATGATGAACGCGGAACGAGCGGTGCACCTGTTCGCCTCCTACTACGACCAGCCCCGGGACGGATCGGAGCTGATCGAACTGCTCGGTCTCGGTGGCGTCGCAAGAACGCCCTTCAAGCGATTGTCCGGTGGCGAACAGCAGCGCCTCGCCCTCGCCCTCGCCCTGCTCGGGCGCCCGCAGGTCGTCTTCCTCGACGAGCCAACGTCGGGCGTCGACCCGGCTGGGCGCCTCGCCGTGCGAGGCGTCATCGCCGCCGTGCGAGACGAGGGCACCTGTGTCGTGCTCACGAGCCACGAGCTCGACGAGGTGGAGCGACTCGCCGACCGTGTCGTCATCATCAATCGCGGTCGCGTCGTCGTCGCCGGCGCTCCGGGAGAAATCGCCTCGGGAACTGACGCCGTGCGTTTCTCGGCCGCCGCCGGGCTCGACGTCGCTGCTCTCTCGGCGGCGCTCGGCGTGGAAGTGACCGAGGGGGGACCCGGCGACTACGTCGTCCCGGGCGCCCTCACGCCTGCTTTGCTGGCGTCGCTCAACACCTGGATGGCGGAGCGGGGACTCGCTCTCGGGACGCTCCGGGCTGGCCATGAGCGGCTGGAGGACCTCTTCTTGCGGCTCGTGAGCGATCCGGACGGGTCGGCCTGAGCGTGCGTGCCCTCCGTTCCCAGGTCGCCGCCGAGGTCACCATGACGTTGCAGCGCGGCGAAACCCTCCTCGTCACGCTCGGCATCCCCGCCTTCCTGCTCGTCTTCTTCTCGGAGGTCCACGTGTTGCCGACCGGCGACCGGCACCCGATCGACTTCCTGGCGCCGGGCGTCCTGGCGCTGGCGGTGATGTCGACAGCGATGGTGAGCCTCGGTATCGCCACGGGCTTCGAGCGGAGCTACGGCGTGCTGAAGCGACTCGGTTCGACGCCGCTCGGTCGCCCGCGGCTGCTCGCCGCCAAGATCATCTCGGTCATCGCCGTGGAGGTCGTCCAAGTCGTCATCCTCGTGGCGATCGCCGTCGGCCTCGGTTGGCGGCCGCACGCCTCGGCCGGGCTCGCCGTTGTCGCCGAGCTGCTGGCGACCGTTGCCTTCGCCGGCATCGGTCTCGCCATGGCGGGGGCGCTCAGAGCGGAGATCAACCTGGCACTCTCCAATGGCGTCTACCTCGTGCTGCTGCTGATCGGCGGAATCGTCTTCCCGGTGACGAAGCTGGGCGGCTTCGCCGTCGTCGCCCGCGCTCTGCCTGCCGCCGCCCTCTCACGTGCGCTGCAGGCGACCCTCGCAGGCTCTGGGACGGCCGGCGCCGGCCCGGCCGAGTCGTGGATCGTCCTCGTCACCTGGGCGGTGGCGGCTCCGGTGGTCGCCGCCGTCATGTTCCGCTGGGATTGACCCTGGCGGGATTGCGGGGAAGGTGGCGCAACCCCATCCAGGCGAGCGCCGCCACGTGGCTGGCGACGTCCTCCACGGGGCGGGAGCGATCCTCGTCCCACCACTCGCCCACGGACGTCACCATGCCGATGAGCGCCTGCGCATAGATGGGAGCAAAGCGCCCGTCGTAGCCGGCGCGTTCGAACTCCTCGGTGAAGATGCAGCCCACTTGGGAAGCGATGTCCGCCAGCATGCTGGCGTAGCGGCTGCTCGCCGGGCTGTCGCGGACAAGCACGGCGAAACCGGCCGGGTTGTCGCGCACGTAGCCGAGAAAGGCGAGCACGGCGGCTTCGATGCGCTCACGCGGCGACCCGACGGCGATGGCCTTCGAGATGGTCTCGAGCACACAGGTCGCCTCGTGCTCGATGATGACGGTGTAGAGGCCGTCCTTGCCGCCGAAGTGCTCGTAGACGATCGGCTTCGTGATGCCGGCCCTGCGAGCGATCTCCTCCACGGTGGCGGCCTCGTAGCCGAGCTCGGCGAAGGCATTGCAGCCGACCTCGATCAGCTGCGATCGCCGGTCGGCGGCCGAGAGTCGACGCCGCGCCGGCACGGGGCTCATAGCCCGGACAGTATCCGGTGGGCGTTCCCTGAGCCGACTCGCATCAGCGGCACACGAGGCAACTGCTCGCCGTCGTGATGCGAAAAGCACCCTCGGCGGCGATGCTGGATGACACCGCCTCGGCCACGAAGGCCAAGAGGGCTTCCTCGTCCCCCGCCTCGGGGCCCGGCCGGATGAAGCTCATGCTGCGCACGTACTCGACGACGGGTCGTGGCTCGCTCATCACGAGCTGAGCCGCTGGAGCGTCGTGGCGCGCGACGGAGAAGTAGCGGCTCAGCAAGCTCTCGCCGGCATCGGCGTCGAGCGACTGACGCGGCGGAACGGCCCGTGCACCGGTTTCGGCGAACCACCGACGCACGAGGGCGCGCAGCTCGGCGCTGTGCTGCGAGCCGTTGAGCACGACGAGCAGAACGCCCTCCCGGCCGACGACGCGGCGCAGCTCGAGAAGCGCCCGTGCGCGATCGGGCACGTGGTAGAGCATGTGCATGGCGAGGGCGACGTCGACCGAGCCGGACGCGAACGGCAGGGCGGCGGCGTCTCCCTGCACGACCGGCTGGGGGCCGTCACGGTCCGAAGCGCGGACGCTCCGCAGCATGCCGGCCGAGAAGTCCATGCCCACCACGAGCCCACGATGGCCTCGCCGCTGTAGGGCGGCCAGGTAGGAGCCGTTGCCGCAACCGACGTCGAGAACCGTCTCGTCACCGGCGAGATCGCCGAGATCGAGTGCCCAATCGTGAATCCGCAGGCGCGGTTGTTGGTAGGCGTAGATGGACTGGCGTGCCTCGAAATTGGAGGGATCCGCGTACTGGACGCTCCTCAGGAACGACGGGTCCGTCCAGCGCTCGGGATGGGCGGCTGCCGCCGTGGAGCCCTGGGCGCCCTCAGTGGACATGGACGAAGACGTCGATCGCCATCGCCGCGAAGATCACCGTCACATAGGTGATGGAGTACGTGAACAACCGCATGGCGGACTTCGCCGTGCCGCCGTCGCGGCGCAGCCGCAAGGCGTCGGCGACATAGAGGGCACCGGCGACGAGATCGACCACCCAGAACACGAGGCCCATGTGGGCCACGACGGCAAAGAGCACAGACACCGCCACGAGGGCGACCGAGTAGACGACGATCTGGCGGGCGACCCGTTCGAAGGACGCCACGGCCGGCAGCATGGGCACGTGGGCCGCCTCGTAGTCCTCCCGGTACTTCACGGCGAGCGCCCAGAAGTGCGAAGGCGTCCAGATGACGATGAGGGCGAACAAGACGATGGGCGCCCAGGCGAGGCGACCGGTGACGGCCGTCCAGCCGATGAGCACGGGCACGGCACCGGCGGCGCCGCCGATGACGATGTTCTGAGCCGAGCGGCGCTTCAAGACAATCGTGTAGACGAAGACGTAGAACAGTGCTGCCGAGAGGGCCAGCACGGCGGAGATCAGGTTCACGAAGCGCCACAGCACGAAGAACGCCACGATCTGCAGGGTGATGGCGAACACGATCGACTCGGCCGGCGTGACGGCGCCCGTGACGAGCGGGCGCTTCCGCGTGCGCTTCATGATGGCGTCGATGTCGCGATCGAGGAACATGTTCGTGGCGTTGGCGCCACCGGCCGAGAGCGAGCCGCCGACGAGCGTGGCCAGCATGAGCCAGCCCGACGGGAGGCCGTGACGGGCGACGACCATCGTGGGCAGCGTCGTCACGAGGAGGAGCTCGATGATCCGCGGTTTCGTGAGGGCGACGAAGCCGCGTAACCGGACACCGAGGGTGCGGCCCTCACTCAGGAGCGGAACAGTTTGGGCCACGCTGCCATCCTATGGCCGAGTCCGGCAGGCGCGCCGAATTCGTTGCGAGCGCGACTTCGCGTACCATCGGGCGAGGTGGGACCTTCTTCTGACGTCCGGTCCGCAGTCGGCAACGCCGCGTCCCGTTTTGCCGTCTCGCCATCGGTCGTGCGCAAGGTCGCCCTCGCCTCGGTGATCTGCTACGTCCTGTTGATGATCACGGGTGGGGCCGTCCGCCTCACCGGCTCCGGTCTCGGCTGCCCGGATTGGCCCTCGTGCTACCAGCACCAGCTGACGGCGCACGTCTCGTTCCACCCAATGGTCGAATTCATGAACCGGCTCGTCACGGTGGCCGTGACGATTGTCTCGGCGCTGGCCCTCCTGGTGGCCTTTGCCCGCTCGCCGAGGCGGCGCGACCTCTGCTGGCTCGGTGGCGGCCTCGCCGCCGGAGTCGTCGCCCAGATCGTGCTCGGCGGTCTCGTCGTGCTCTTCAAGCTGAACCCGTACCTGGTCGCCTGCCATTTCCTGCTGACGATCGTCGTGCTGGCCGACGCCGTCGTCTTCTACCACCAGAGCGGAATCGGTCCTGAGCAGGAAGCGACGCGTTTCACTCCCGTCGTGTCGACCGAGCTCCGCTGGCTGGGGCGCGTCCTCGTGGTCGTGCTCGGACTCGTGTGCTGCATCGGCACCGTGGTAGCCGGCGCCGGCCCTCATGCCGGAGCACCGGGCTCGCCCGGCCAACCGATCCAACGCATCCCGATCGCCTTCAGGGACGTCGCCGAGGCGCACAGCGATGTGGCGATCTTCCTGATCGGGTTGACGCTGGCGTCCCTCTTCGCCTTCCGCCGCCCCGGCGTCCCCACCGATGTGCAACGGCACCTGAGATGGCTGTTCGAGCTGCTCGTCGTACAGGGAGCGCTCGGATACGTGCAGTTCTTCCTGCACGACTCCCCCTGGGTGGTCGAGTTCCACATCCTCGGGGTGACGATGTTGTGGCTGGCAGCGGTGGGTTTCTATCTCTCGCTGCACGAACATCCCCGCCGAGCACACGCCGCCACCGGTGACGGCTCCGACGCCGGCGACACGACGTCGAGCGGCCGACCTGTCGTGGCGAGCGCGACGTGACGAGCATGGCGCCCGGGCCGGCAGCGGCCCCCGTCGAGGTCGAACGCCCGATTACCGACGAGTCACTCGACGTCGATCGCCCCTGGCTCGTGATCGTCTGGAACGATCCCATCAATCTCATGACGTACGTGACCTTCGTCTTCCAGAAGCTCTTCGGCTACTCGAAGTCGAAAGCGCACAAGCTCATGCTCGACGTTCACTACAAGGGCCGAGCAGTCGTAGCGAGCGGGCCGAGGGAGCGGGCCGAGATGGACGTCACTCGGCTGCACCAGCACGGGCTGTGGGCCACGATGGAGCGAAGCACGTGAGGAAGCGAATACTCCCGAATCGAGACGACCCCGGCGGCTGCGTGCTGCGGCTGAGCTCGCCGGAGCGAGCTCTCCTTGCCAATCTGCCCCGCGAGATCGACGACGTCCTCGGTGCGCTCGCCGCTGCCGACGACGGCGACGGTGGCGACTCGGTCGTCGAGGAGGCCGCGGCACTGGCCGCCGACGCTGTACCGGCCTTTCCGGCGGTCGAGGGCGCCGCCGCCGTCCCGCCCTCCTTGCGGAGGTTGTTCCCACCGGCCTACACGCGTGACGACGATGCCGAGCGCGCCTACGTCGGAACGGTGCGACCGGCGCTCCTCGAGCACCACCGGCGGGCGCTCCAGACGCTGTCGTCGACCGCGACGGCGAAGCGGCTCGACGCCGAGCAGATCCAGGAGTGGATGACGGCGCTCAACGACATCCGCCTCGTGCTCGGCACGATCCTCGGAGTCGACGAGGGCACCGAGCCGCCCAGGGCGGGGATGCCGCAGCAGATGCTCTACTACTACTACCTCTCCGGTCTCCAGACCGAGCTCGTGGACTTCCTCACCGGATGGCTGCCCGAGCCGATCCCAGGGGCCGACGACTCCGTGCCCGACGACCCCTGGGGCGAGCCACTCGGTGGTCTTCGCTGGGACGGTACGCCGCAGCCGACAGAAGGGCCATGAGCGGTTCGGCCGCCGGCGCCGCGCCCGCCGGCGCGGCCCGCTCGGGTCGGGCAGGGACGCCCCGCCTCCTCACGATCATGGGATCGGGTGAGATCGCCCCGACGATGGTCAAGGTGCACCGGGCGATGCTCGAGCGCCTGGGGCCGCCCCCTGTGCCGACGGTTCTGCTCGATACGCCCTTTGCCTTTCAAGAAAACGCTCCCGAGCTCTGCGAGCGAATCCGCCGCTACTTCGCGGAGAGCCTGCATGCCGAGATCGACGTGGCGGGTGTGTCGGCCATCGCGCCCGTCTCCGAGGGGACGATGTGGTCCGCCACGGCAGGAGACTCCTTCGCCGAGGAGCGCCTCGTGTCGGCGGTGCGCGGCGCCCGTTACGTCTTCACAGGGCCCGGCAGCCCCAGTTACGCCTTGCGAAAATGGACCTCGACCGTCGTCCCCTCCTTGTTGAACGAGATGCTCGCCCACGGCGGCGGGCTCACGTTCTCGTCGGCCGCAGCCCTCACCCTCGGCGTGAGCACGGTGCCGGTCTACGAGATCTACAAGGTCGGAGCGGACCCGTATTGGCTGGCCGGACTCGACTTGATGTCGTCGTTCGGCATCCGGGCGGCGGTGATCCCTCACTACAACAACGCCGAGGGCGGCACACACGACACACGTTTTTGCTATCTCGGGGAACGGCGCCTCTCCTACCTCGAGACGCAGCTTCCTCCCGGGGTCTTCGTGCTCGGTGTCGACGAGCACACGGCCGTCACCTTCGACCTGGACGAGGGCGTCGCCAGCATCACGGGGCTCGGCGTCGTCACGGTGAGGGCTGCGGGGCGGGCGAGCACGTTCCCCGCCGGTGCGATCGTGAAGATCGACGAATTCCCGCAGGTAGCGATGGAGCTGGCAAGTGGTGGTAGCGGCGCCGTCAGGCGCCGCACCGGCGAGCCGGCCGGCGCCGGCGCCGATACCGGGGAGGCGTCCGAGCGCCCAGCCCGTGGCGCCGCCGCCACAGCGGCGCCGGGCGCGGCACCGATCGCCGGGGCCTTCACGGACTCCCCGCTCATCGGCCTGGTGCGGGAACGCGAGGGCGGTTTTGCCGCCGCCCTCGCCCGTCGGGACGTGCAGGGCGCCGTCGGCGAGGTGCTCGAGTTGGAGGCTCAAATCACGGAATGGTCGACGGACATCCCCTTCGGTGACGCCATGGACCGGGCACGGGCGAGCCTGCGCTCCCTCGTCGTCGAGCTGGGCCGCGCTGGCGAGGCCGGTGTGCGTGACCCGCGCGGCGTGGTGGGGCCCTTCATCGAGACCATGCTCGAGCTGCGCAGCCGGGCGCGGGCGGAGCGGCGCTTCGAGGAGGCGGACTGGATCCGTCAGCGCCTCGAGGCGCTCGGGGTGGAGGTGCGGGACGCCGCCGAAGGGACCGAGTGGCTGCTGTCGTCGTGAGACGGCCCTCGATCAGGCATCCGGACGGGCGAGCTGTGCCGAGCGAGCCTCTGCCCGCCCGCTGGTAACCTCGACCGGTCCTGCCGGTGGCTCTCCCCGGCGATTGCCCCCATCGTCTAGCGGCCTAGGACGCCACCCTTTCAAGGTGGTAGCACGGGTTCGAATCCCGTTGGGGGTGCTCATATAAGTCCAGCTCAGATAGTCTTTCACGAAATCCTCCGCAGAGGTGCTTGACCTCCGCCAACAATCCCGCCAACATAGTGGGACCATGCGAGGTCACAAACGGTTCAAGGAAGGCGCTTGGCGGTTGGCGGTTGCCAACGGCTTCGATCCGCTTACGGGCCGGCGCCGCACCATCTACGAGACCGTCCCCGCCGCCAACAACAGAGCGGGAGCCAAGCTCGCCGATGCTCGCCTCGCCGAGCTGATTGCGGCCGTCGAGTCGGGACGCTATCCCGACGCTCGGGACACGCCTGGTCGGGGCCCATCGGTCGCCGAGATCGCCGCCGCCTGGCAGGAGGCAAACCGTCCTCGGCAGGATCCCCGAAGCGGGGACTGGATCGGCTGGTCTCCGAAAACCGCCAAGACGGTGGCTGACAACTTTCGCCACCACATCCTTCCCGTCATCGGCCCTTGGCATGCCGAGCAGGTGAGTGGCGTGCACCTCGACCGTCTCTACCGGAGCCTCGAACAGGAGACCGGACTGTCACCGTCGGTCATCCTTCGCTGTCACGGCCAGATCCGGACGATGTTCAACTGGGCAGTCAGAAAGCGATTGGTGAGCGCCAATCCAGCGCTGGCGGCGGACCCTCCCCGGGTGAAGTCCCGCCAGCTCGACGTCCCGTCGATGACCGACGTACGCGCCGTCCAGGATGTCGCGACTCCGGAGTTCGCCACGTTCATCCAGCTGGCTGCGACCGTCGGTGCCCGCCGCGGCACGCTCGTTGCCCTGCGCTGGGGTGACGTCGACCTCGAGCGGGCAACCATCACCTTCTCGCGCTCGATCGCCGAGGCCGAGTGTGGGACGGTCGAAAAGGGAACGAAGGCGGACCGCTCGTACCCGGTCACCCTCGGGCCGGACACCAAGCAGATGCTGGCCGCCCACGCCGTCCGGGCGGAGGAACGCGCTAGGAAGATAGGAGTGCCCTTCGGGCCAGAGTCGTTCGTCTTCTCCGACGACGGCGTCTCGCACTGGAGCCTTCCGTGGCCATCGCACGCCTGGCTGCGCTACAGCGCCCGGGCCGGCGTCGCCCGCATGCGGCTCCATGACCTCCGGCACACGGCGGCGAGCCAGATGCTCATGGCCGGCGTCCCCATCTCAGTCGTGGCCGAGCGCCTCGGCTGCACCGAAGCCAACATCTTGGGCACGTACCGTCACTACATCCCCGGATCGGATCACGAGGCGGCTGACCTGATGGACCGGCTGCTCCGGGGATCGCCGGCCTCCGCCGCCGTGGCGTCCTCGGCGGCCGGGGCGGTGTAAGCGAGCTCTGATCCCTCGATGAGACGATGGAGCGCACGCTTGGGGATGAGCACCTTGCCGCCGACGTGCGGGACCCGTGGAAGTACTCCTCGCCGCACCATCCGGCCGATTGTGTCCTCGGAGACCTGCAGGACCTCGGCGCTCTGGGCGACGGTGTAGACGGCCGGCTCGCAGGCGCTGAGACGGTGCAGGTAGGGCCCGAGACCGCGGCGGATCGCCCGCTCGACGGCGGCCTCGATCAGCCCTTCGATGCTGACGACCGCCGGCGTGATGGCCGCGCCCGCGACGGGGTGCAATGGTGGCGGATCGATCCCGTGGGGCAATGAAGGCGCAACCTGGTTCACTGCGTCACCGTGTCCAACTGGCTGACGCCGTCGTCGTCTTTCCTCTCCGTATCGGTCGCTCACGTCAGAGGTCGATCCCTTCGCGGCTCGCAGTCGGCGCGCTGACGGCCAGCCCCGTGTCGTGACGGCGTGGCGTGGTCGAGGACAGCCGACGTGCTTGTTTGGCGGCAGCGAGCGCCCGTTGGCGCTGCTTTGCCCGATCGAGATCATCAATCCGGCCCGGGGGTTCGAGGGCTTGGTCGGCGGCGGTGATGTTCCAGCGTTCGCGGTAGGCGGCGACCGTCGAGATGGCCCGCACCCACTGCGCTTGCAGCCTGGGATCGACCGGTGGGGAGCCGAGCTGACGGAGCCACCCGGGCCGATCGATCACCGCCTTTTCGGCGAGCAGTCGGGCGCGGCCCTCAAGCCCTTTGTCGCGTTCGTTGAGAGCCCGGGCGAAATCGGGATCGGTGACTCCGAGAGCTCTTGGCATGAGCCCGGCAATGAGGTTGCTGCGTGGCTGGCGGCGGCTACCACTGGCATGAATCCACCGTTCGACACGTTCGTGAAGGACAGAGGCGGGGTCGTCGGTGTCAGCAAAGGTGCGGGTCCGGACGAGCCGCGGCAGGGAGGACTCGAGGTCGAGGCCCCGGGAGTCGGCGTCTCGGAACGCAGTGAGGAGCGGCCCGTGGGCACCGCTTGAGCGAACCTGTTGGAGCTGCTGGTCTGTCAGCCCAGAGTGCTCGAGAAGCGTGTTCCAGCGCTCGGCTTGGGCGGCCTGGGCGATGGTCTGGTACTCGGCGTGCAGGCTCGCCCAGCTCTCGAACTCGCCCTGTGCTCGGCGGAGAGTCTCGTGGGCGGATGACTCAGCTCCCGTGTTGGCGAGCACCCTGGCCAGCACCTCTCGGGTCGTTCGAGGGTCGTCGGCGTGATCGTGGCTGGTTTGCGGGTCAGGGTCGTAGGCGGTGTCGACGTAGAGGCGATTCGCGTCGCGCCCTCGGGTGGCGGCGACGTAGAGGACTTCTCGCGTCGTGCTCGGCGACACGAGCGCGTGGGCGGTCCCGACGGTGCGGCCTTGGGAACGATGCGCCGTGGTCGCGTAAGCAAGCTCGACGTGTTCGGCCACGTAGTGCGCCGGCAGAACGACGACGCCGTGTCCGCCGGCGCGCCGCACGGTCATGCTGCCGTCGTCATCGGTGGCAGTGACCACCCAGCGGTCGCCGTTCTTGACCCAGCCGGCTCCGGTGGCGAGGCGGCGGTCGTTGCGACGGGTGACGACCTGGTCGCCGACGCCGACCGTCTGCCCGGCTGCGGCATTCACGCCGTGCTCGGCGACGTCTCCGGCGGCGACACGGTCGGCGCGGGCACGGCGGTTCAGCTCGCTCACTGTGGCAGTGTCGGGGGCGATCATGAGACTCGACGTGCCGGCGTCGATGTCGTGCTTCCATGCTGTGTAGACGGCTTCGAGCAGCTCCTCGCGGGTGCCACCGGTGATCCGGTCGTGGGACTCATAGGCATCGAGGGCGCGATCGTTGCCGTGGCGGAGCTCGATGCTGGCGGTCCGTTCCCACTCCGAGCTGAACCGATGGACTTCTCCCAGCTCGGCCGCCGAGGTGGTGTCGTCGCGGGCGACAAGCCCGAACATCCCACCGGCGTCCACGGCCGACAGCTGAGCCCAGTCGCCCGAAAGAAGGACCTTCGCCCCGGCGTCGACTGCATCCCTGACGAGCTCGTCAAGGGCGAAGGTCCCCGCCAGGCCGGCCTCGTCGATGATCAACAACTGACCGGGCTGCAGGCGCCATCGGGCGATCTCGGCGTCCAACGACTGCATCCGTTCACGGAGCTGCTGGGCGTTGGCCGAGTGGGGGCGGCCGGCGAGGATGGCTGCGATTTGCTGGCGTTCGGCGGTGCGCTTGGGAAGCTTGCGATACTCGGTGAGCCACTTGGCGGTGTTGTCGGTGTCGACGCCGAGCTCGCCGGCGAGGACCTCGGCGGCTGCGGCGGACGGCGCCAGACCGATGACCGACCCGGGCCCGTGCTCGGCTTCCCAGACCGCTCGGAGGCCCGCCAGGGTGGTGGACTTGCCGGTCCCGGCCGGTCCCACCAAGACGTCGATCCACCGGTTGGAAGTGGCGATCTTCTCCACGGCGACGGCCTGGTCGACCGAGAGGCGATGGTTCCGTCCGGGGAGGTTGCGCTCGGTGATGGCGGCGACGGTGGGGGTCGCGACCGTCGGTCCACCGCTTCGTTGTGCGGTCTCGAGGAGACGGGCCTCGGCATCGAGCAAGGTCTCGGTCGTGTAGATGCGATGGCTGCGGGGCGCCAGCCGCGACGATCCGTCGGGGCGGAGATACCGCTCGGGTGTGTGGTGCAACACCGGCGGGGTGAGGGCCAAGGAGGCGTCGATGGCGAGTTCGGTGATGTGTTCCGCGACCGTCACGCGGTCGTCGGGGCTGGCGAAACGGACACCGTGGAGGAGACGGTGGGCCTCGTCGAGGAGGTTGTCGCGCCGGTAGGTGGCACGCCGCTCCGCCACCGCCGCGACAACAGCCCGGGCGGCGTCATCGAGAATCGGCTCCGCCAGGTCGCCGGCCGCCAGTAGGGGGAGATCGTTGCGGTCCCGGAGCGATGCCACCCACGCTCCTTCGGCGCAACCGTCGTCGAGGTTGCCGGCGCGCCGGCGCCAGTGTTCGGTCATCTCGGCCAGGCTGCGATGGTTCTTGGCGGGTCGGGTGGCGATGGTCGCCTGCTGACGAAGCCGCACGATCTCAACGCCCGTCGGGCGTCGGCCGTGACCGGCGACGAAGGCCTCGATCAGGTCGTCTTTGGAGGCCTCGATCTGCTCGACGCGCTGTGAGAAGTCGGCCATCAGGCTCTCGGGCACACCGGTGATCTCGAAACGGGCGCGCTCCGAGTGACGACGGTCCCGGGCCTCCCACCCCACTCCCAGCTGCTCCGTGAGTAGGTCCGACAACACCCCCTGGTGCATGGAGGAAAGGGCGGAGCGGGACTGGAAGATCGCCCAGCTGTCGAGGGTCCTCCAGCGTCCGTCTGAGCTCGAGCGCGCCCGGTTCCAGATGATGACGTGATCGTGCAGCTGAGGGTCGCCCGCCCGCGAGTCGAAGTGCGTGAAGCTCGCCGCGATGACCCCGTCGATGTCCTCGGTGACGATGCCGTTCGTCCCCGAGCGGGAGTGGAACACCTCGCGCTCCGCGTAGGAAAGGACGAAGTCGACTGCTTGGCGATGACAGTCGTAGATCACCTGTCGGGTCTCTTTATCGGCTAGCGCCCAGGCCACAGAGACTGACTTGGAGGGACTGAAGCTGAGATCGAAACCCGCCACCGGGGCCAGCTTCGAGCTCGCGTTCGGGCAGCGGCCGACCGGTTCGCGGGTGACCGGGTCACAGCACAGACCGAGCATGTTGTAGAGATGCTCCTCGGTCACGACCGACCCCTTCTCCACTCCTTCTCCATCGGCCAGACCGGCGAGACCGGAGCCGAGAAACACCCCGGGTGGGGTGCCCGACGCCGCGTAGTAGGCGGCCAGGGTGTCGGGGCGTTCGGGCGTGCCGTCACCGACGGCCACCGAATCCATCAGGTAGCGGAACCCGCTCCCCAGACTGACCCTCCGCATCGAGATCACCGGCCCGTTCCTCCTCCTCTACCTACTGGCGCGGTGGCGCTCCACATCTGGTCGACGTCGCCGACGGCGAGCTCGTCGGGCTCGTCGGGCTCGAGCTCGGCGCTGCATCCGATGGGCCGGCACCTCCAGGCATCGTCGACCGCGTGGCACCCAGCGTGTTGGCGTCGCAACGGACTCCTCCGATCTCCTCGCGGCCGTGCGACCGCCCTATAGAGGAGGCAACGGGGCACGCACGCAAACTACGAGCGCACGAAATTGGGTAGCCGGACTCAGATTTCGAGGAGGAGCTCGGATTTCTACCGACCCTTCCGCTCAGTCGCAAGAGCCATCAGCCTGTCGCCGGGCCCGCGAGATCACGGACGAACGTTCGTCGCCGGGACCGGAAGAGTGACGCCGTCGACGCGCCCGACGATGTCACTTTTCCGTCTATATGGCCCACTACAACCCCGAATGCCCATCGTGTGAAGCTGGCGAAGCCTCGAGTGGAGAGTTTGGCCGGAAGAACGGGCGGAGTGGCAGTGGGTCGGCCGGGATGGGCTCGGCGATCGTGGAGGTCGATCGTCGTGCGCGGATGAGGTTAGGGAAGTTCACACGGCGGACGCGGCCGCGCTGGTGGCTTGGTGGCCAGCGGTCGCCGGTCACGGATGCGACCGTGCGATGTGACAGCGCCCGTCAGGCAGCCACCTCGAGGATCGCCCGGATGCTGAGCGCGCCAGAGTCGGGCGCGAGATGCTTGGCGCCATGACTGACCGACAGCGAACCTGAAGCGAAGATGCCCTCGACAACGAAGTACGCCTACGGAGTTCCGCCGTCAACTCCAACATCCACCGGCCCTCCGCGATTTTCGCCGGGGACTCGGGGGAGCCAGCCACCGGGGTCGAAGGCTGTGCCGGCAGCGGCGGGACGCCCCGCCATCTAACGAGACAAAGCTGCCCCGAGCCGATCCGTACCGCGACTGAACGACACGCGCTCCAGGGGGCTGCGGGCCGGAGTTTCTAAACCTCGTTGTCCAGTCATTCTTCCCGCCCGGTTGACATACTGCGCCGGAGGGTGTGAGATCGATCACAAGGGTCCGCGCTGCCCCAGAAGTGGGTTGACAACATGGTCCGCTCTCGGTTCTGTTGGCCTGCAGCGTTCGGTTCGAGGCACTCCGGTGCCCGACCTGACACCCAGTCAGGGACCCGCTTCCGCCCGACCGCCGACCGGAGGTCCCCTTCGCGCTGGTGCGCCCTGATTGCCTCCGTCCTTCTCGCCGGACTGATGGTTCTCATCCCTGCGTCGACGGCTCAGGCGGTGCAGCGTGCCGCGCAAGCGACCGAGCTCTACGTGGGCATCGGCTCGCCGGCCGAGCTCGAGGTGATCGACGCCGTGACCGGGGAGGAGGTCGGGTCCCCGGTGTCGCTCGTAGCCGAGCCGCTGGCGCTGTCCTACTGGAGCCCCGTGAGCGCCGATCCCGGCGAGGTCGCCATCGCCGAGAACGGCGACTTCCAGGTATTCAATCCCACGACCGGGAGCCTCACCGCGGCCGCATCCCTTTCTTTTAAGCCATCGGCGGTCGCCGTGGCGGCCGTGACGAGCACCCAGCAGTACGCCCTCGTCGTCGGGGGCTCCTCGCCGGGCAAGGTGTCGGTCATCAACCTGGACGACAACCCCCCGCTGGTCGTGCAAACCTTCGCGCTCGGCTTCTCGAGCGGAGCGCCCAGTGGGATGGCCGTCAACACTTCGGGGACGTACGCCTTTGTCACCGACCCGACCTCCCATCAGATCGAGACGCTCGAATACGTGGTCGGCGACCCCTTCACCATCTCGTCCACCTACAAGAACTCGAGCCTCGATCCGTCCTCCATCATCTTCTCGGTGGCCGACGCCGCCATCTTCTATTCGACGGGGGACGACGTCGACGAGAGCAGCGTGCCGTCCGGCACGGTCTCGGCGCCCTCCGAGGAGATCTCCATCGCCGAGAGCGGGACCTCGTGCACCTCCAGCCTGTCGGCCGGTGCCCTCGTCAACGACCCGGACGGCTCCTCGAGCGACCTCTACGTGCAAGAAGTCGGCTCCGACAATGTCGGCGACGTCAGCACCACCAACGACGATCTCTCCGCCTGCATGACAGCCCCCACCTTCGCCGGCGGTTCTCTTGCCTTCGTCAACGATGGGGGATCCTGGCGGCTGCCTCGGCGTCCGGCTCCAGCATCGACCTCATCGGGACGAACCCAACGGGCTCCCCCTCCTACGACACAATCGAGAACGTCGTCTCGCTTCCCGGCACGGCCACGGCCATGGTCCCCGCCTACGATCTCACCCTCGACCCGCAGGCCTACGTCGCCGAGGCGGCCTCGAACGAGGTGGCCATCGTTAATCTGCAAGGAAGCAGCTACGTGGCTGGGACCGTTTCGTTGCCCACGGGAAGCGAGCCGGAGGGCGTCGCCGTCAGCCCGAACGGCGAGTACGTCTACGTGACCGATTACGGCACGAACAAAGTGTCGGTCATCGAGCCAAGCCTCCTCTACACGCCCTCCGGCGCCCTCATCGCCAGCATCGCTCTTCCCTCTGGGGCCGAACCGGACGCCCTTGCTTTCAGTCCCGACGGCGACCAACTCCTCGTCGACGACTACGGCATCGGGAAGATCTCCATCATTGACACCAACCCGAACGACGGCACCTATGACCAGGTGTTGAGCAGCCCATGCGTGCTCAGCTCGTGTTCGAGCTCGGCGGGTCCGGACGCCATCGCCTTCTCGCCGAGCGGCGCCTACGCCTATGTCGCCGCCCACGTCGGCGACCTCTCGATCTTCACGCAGTCGGGTGGCTCCTATGCCCTCGCAGCTTCGCAAGGGTCCCTTTTCACCAACGTCCCGACCGATGTCGTGATCGCCCCCAACGATGAGACCGCCTACGTCACCGACGAACTCTCGAGTGGGGACGGCTACCTCGACGAGTTCTCCATCGACCCGGCCAACGGTGAGTTCGAGAGCCTCAACCACGTCACCGTGGGGACATTTCCCGGTGCCGTCACCCTCTCCTCCGACGGCGCCACCGCCTATGTGGCCGACTGGGCCTCGAAGTACGTGAGCGTCGTCGCGCTGGCGACGGGTGCCGTCACGAACGTCTCGGTGTCGAGCTCGAGCTCGAACAGCATCTCCTACGTCTCCCTCACCCCCGACAGCAGCGAGTTCGTGGCCACGGCGCACGGCAACCCGTCCACCGTGTACATCTGCGCGACGAGCGACGACGATTGTTCGAGTCCAGTGGACCTCGGCGACAACACCTCGGGGGATCTCACCGTCGCCGTCGGGCCGGCCTACTACAGCCCAGCGACCCAGTCTGTTGCTGGCGACGAGGACGACATCAACCCATCCGTGGCCGCCTCCAGCCAGGTCGACATCGAGGACGGGGTCGACACCGCCAGCGGCAGCTACACCTTCAACCAGGACGACCTCTCCCTTCCCGACATCGGGCTCTCCCTCGACCTCTCCCAGGAGTACGACTCGTCCAACGCTGCCACGAACGGCCCGCTCGTCTACGGCTGGTCCTTCTCCTACGGCATGACGGCTCACCAGGTTCCCGACACGGCCAGCACCAACCCCTGCGCAATCGTCGTGACCCAGGAGAACGGCACTCCGGCCGTCTTCGACCCGCCCGCCTGGACGACCTCCTGTCCACCCCTCTCGGCCAGCTACCAGCCGCCCACCTGGGAGCAGGCCAGCCTCAGCACGCTGACCGACTGCAACGGAACGGACTCGTGCTGGGACATGAGGCGGGACAACGGCACGCAGTACCTCATCGACCAGACGACGGGCGACCTCATCTCCGAGACCGATCGCAACAACAACAAAGTGACCCTCGCCTACTCGGGAGGCAAGCTCTCGACGGTGACGGGTGAGAGCGGGGTGCGCCAGCTCAGCTTCACCTGGACGGGCAGCAACATCACCGAGGTGACGGACTCAGCCGGACGCACGGCCACCTTCGGCTACTCAAGCGGCAACCTCACGAGCCTCACCCTCTCGGCCAGCTCCACGGGCGACCCGACGACACACGAGTGGGCCTTCTCCTACAACTCCTCCCACCAGCTCACCGACTGGTGGAGCCCGGACAACGAGGCGGCCTACGCAGGCAACACCGCCGAGGCCACCCAGATCGCCTACAACGGCGCCGGCCAGGTCACCTCGGTGACCGATCCTGCGTACCTCACACAGTGCAACGGGAGCGCCGGGCCGCCCTACTGCGCTCCCGAGACCACCTTCTCCTACCCCTCCTTTGACACCACGACCGAGACCGGGACGGTGCTGATCGCGGACCCGAACGAGAACTGTGACCTGTCCGCCGACGTCAACGGCGGCGACGGCAACGTCACCCTCGACCGCTACTCCGACGGCGTCCTCGTCCAGCAGGTGCAGGGCTACGGATACGAGACCTCCTCCACCTCGCCCTATGACCAGTACGCAATGGCGACAGATGCCACCGCCACGGTCCCGGACCCCTACGTCCTCGAGGCGACCGAGTCGATCGACGGCGACGGCAACCTCACGACGACGAACTTCGACATGATGGGGAACCCAATCTACGTCACCGATCCGATGGGCAACGTCACGGAGTACGTCTACAACTCGTTCAACGAGATCGAAGTTGAGCTCGCACCAAGCGGTGTGGAGCAGTCCAATACCTACGATTCGCACGGAAACGAGCTAACAAGTATCGATGGTAATGGAAACATCACGACTTATAGGTCCTTTGCCAACGGGGAGCTGTGCGCGACCTTGAGCCCGAACGGATATGCCAATGGTTCCACGCTGGCGAGCTGTCCCTCAGGCCCCGAACAATACGTTACCCTCTTCAGCTACGACGCGGAGGGCGATCTTGTATCTACTACAGACCCTGATGGAAATGTCTCCACCAGCCTCTTCAATGCTGCCGGGGAGGATTGTGCAGACCTGTCTGCCGATGGATATAGCAAAGGCGATCGTCTGCCGAGTTCTTGTCCCGAGACGTCCGGACCTTTCGAAACCGCCTACCTTGGGTTCTCTCTATCGGGGAGTCCACTCGAGAAGGTTGGTCCCACCAATACGGCCTACGGCGCAGCCACCTGGAGATCGACGTATGACCCTGACGGTCACCTTGTCGCGAGTGCTACCCCCTTAGCCAATCCCGAGTGCAACCCGGTGACGGATGGCACATGCGCATACACTTCCTATATGACCTACGGCCCTGACGGATACGAAGCGACCGACGTCGAGCCTCCAACCGGTGCAGGCCTGCAATCCGTCACTACCTACTTCTATGACCCGGATGGGAATCAGATTGCAGACACGGAACCAGACGGCGATGCCACTACATGCGATCCCCTCTCGAGCCGGTCCTGCGCCTACACCTCATACTCCGGCTATAACAACTTGGCTCAGCTCGTCGATACGGAGGTTGCGGGAGAAGACCCGACAACCTTCACGTACGATCCAGCCGGAAATCAACTTTCGGAAGTAACACCTCCCACGCTTACGGCCCCACACGGCATTACTACAGAAGCCTCATATGACGCGAATGGTCAGGTATTGACAGAAGAGGATACCCTCGGTGAGGAAGCAACGTTCGCATACAATGCCGATGGCATGCGAGTCTGCAGCACTGACCCATTGGAGACTAGCCTCGGCTACTCATGCGATCAGGCGGACCCTCCCACGTCATGGTCTCCCGGAATAACCTTCGACTCGTATGATGGAGATGGAAACCTAACAGAGGAAACAACACCGGCGCTAGATAGCTCTGGAGCTGGTTACGACGCCTGGTACTACTATGACGCCGACGGGAACGAGATTGCCGGGACCGACGCCACAGGCAATGGAGGAGGTGCGACGGGTGCCCCTGCAAGCGGCTCGCCCTGCAATCCCGTTCAGAGTCAGTCGTGCGCTGGTACCACGTACTGGACTTATGACCCTGCTGATAGACTCGTTTCGGAGAAAGTCCCACCCAATCCATCTGCTCCGTCCACCTTCGAGGCTACGACTTACGGCTACGACCAAGACGCTAACGAGGTGACTATCCAGGATCCCGATGGCAATCTTGCAGCCAACTCGTTCAACGGCGCCGATGAATACGTCGGGACAACTTATAGCGCTGGGTCGTCGGCCGATAAGACGGCACCGTCAGTCAGCTACACGCCTAATGCCGATGGAACCATCGCTACAATGACAGACGGCACTGGCACCTCGACTTATAGCTATAATCAACAAGGGCAGGTAACCTCGTTTACGAGTGGTGCTGGTGCAACCTCTACTTACGGGTACGATGCATCCGGCAATCTAGAGTGCCTTTCCTACCCGGGTGCTGCTCTTGCTGATTTCTGCTCCAACCTTTCGCCACCTCCTACTTCATGTTCGTCGGAGGCCAGCACGCCGGCCCTGGTCGTTGAGTACCAGACATACCCTAGTGGCCCACTATGCAAAGTATCCGACTGGCTGGGGAACACATTTACCTACTCCTATGACGCGGCGCTCGAAAATATATCAGTTCAGGTCGATGGGAATACTGCAGATGTGCTGATATCGAACTCCTTCGATGCCGTCGGACGGTTAACTGGAACTGACGCATCGTCTGGCACGACCACCTTGCTAAAGGGTGTTTACACGTACAATCCTGACGGCTCAGTCCTGACCAATACGCCGACTGTTCAGAGTGTGAGCGGCGCTGTCGAAACCCAGATCACGTATAATGACGCTGACCAGCCTATTTCGTATTCGCTTCCGAATCACACGGCCATTGCCTATGGGAATGCAAGTTCTGGCACCGATGGTGAGTTGAGCTCTGACGTCGCACAGTTCACTGACTCCGCATCCCTTACCGGTGAGGGTGCCACTGGAAACCAGCTCTGCTGGACTCTTTCGTCCGGGTCCAGCGGTGACTTGTGTTCGACTGCGCCAGCGGGCGCGACGACGTATTCTTACGACGCAGACGGATCCCTCGTGGGAGAGGGCGGTGCTAACGACGAAACGCTCGGCTACGACTCGTTATCGGGGCAGCTTTCCTGCCTGAACACCGCAGGTGCTTCATGCTCGCTTACCTCTCCTACGGCTACGACGACGACGTATTTGTACGATGGAGACGGCGACCTATCTCAATCGTCCACAGGTGCGACCGAGGCTCAGACGACTGACGCCTTCAGCTGGGGTGGCCAAGCGAGTCCAGAACTGCTCGCAACCACGCTCGCCGCCAGTGGGTCTCAAACAACGACTGACTATATCTACGGCGCTAGCTCGACTCCGCTTGAGCAGATCAGTACAGCCGGGTCCGGCACGGCTGCTGATCTGCTCACGACGAACCAGGATGCTTCAGTCGATGGACTGATTCGGCTTTCAGGCTCAAGCTCGAATTCTCTCGTGAATGTCTCCGACTACGGTCCCTACGGCGAACCAGAGAGTGATGTTCCAGGAGTTGCTGACTATGGTCTCAACGCGCCGAATCCCCAACTCACAGCGAGTTTTACGGACACTACGGTCTTCGGACTTGGTGGGGGTATCACGGTGCCTGGGCAGTCCGAGGCATCGTTAATAGCGTTCCCCACTGGGGTGTACGATTCAGCGGCTGCCGAAGTCGCTTCCATGACGCGGGTACACTTTGCGTTCACGCCGGGGTTGGCCCGACAGTACGCCAACAAGTGGGCGTACGGTGAGAATTGGACAAAGTTCCCGGTTCTTTTGGGACGTGGTGGCGATTGCACAAACTATGTCTCGCAGGCTCTGCTCGCCGGGGGTGTGAGAATGTACGGCGTCCACGGCTTTTGGTGGCAGGTCATCCATACCTACGACACCGATCCTCGTCATTGGTGGGTCGCGATTGGCATTGGAGGTCCATTCAGTGCGAGGTCCGACTCGTGGTCGGTAGCGAGTGACCTGTACCATTGGATCACGACCCAAGGAGTCGGTATATTGGTCGCAACATGGCTACTCCGTGAGCCGAGTACGAACGTGATGCCCGATTTGCCCGCTGACCCGTCACACAAGCTAGGCGACGGGGATCCGATCTTTATTCATTTTTCCGAACAAAAGCCTTACGGAGAGCCCACCGCCTGGACTGCCAATCATACGACCGTTGTGGACGACTGGTGGGGTCGCGCTCCTTCCGGTGTGGGAACCTTGGTTGATCAGCATTCGCCAAGGCGTAGAGGAGTCATTTGGACTCTCTACCCGTGGATGGCGCCAGCCAACGTGACTGGCGGGACGAAGTACTGGTGCGTTCATATTAACTCCAGCGGATGGGAGACATGAGCAAGAACCGGAGTCTTCGTGCGCCGTGCGGCGCCGATGGGCGGCGTGGCTGGCTGAGGGAGCCAGCGATGCAGAGAGTGTTGGTAGGCGCCTGGCTTTTGCTTACGTTGCTCCTTGCACTTGTAGCCAGCTGGACTATGACGCCGATCGGTGAGGGTCTGTTGCTACCGACTGCCCGCGTGTGCGCCATTGTGTTGGGATTGTATTGTGTTGGGCAGTGTGCGCTTGCCATCATTGTGCGGCGAGGACGGGCCAGAATATCCAGAGGTGCTTGGCTTGCATACGCGATCGGAACGTGTGTCCTGCTGATCGCTGCGGGTGTATTTACCTATGATGTGGTGCAGCCGCTGCAGGTGAGGCTCTGGAGTACACGGCTGGCGACGATCGTCCTCTGCGCGTCCGGTCCGGCGCATCAGGAAGGGAAATGTGCCCATGGCGCGAGCGTGAATGTGCCGGGATTGGGGAGCGTTCCGTGGTCCGGTATTGCTGGTCCGGGCGATGGTCTCGACAACGGTGCGATCTCGGTAGGTGTGGGAGTAGGTACTGGCAGTGACCTTGGCACCCGAGGATATTATTACCAGCCAGGCTCCACGCTGCGGACCTTAGATATCAATGCCTTGTGTGTTCGTCACCTGTTCGGGCCGTGGTGGGAATTTGGCAGTGACACATCTGGCAACTGTCCTTGGGGGGGGTACACCGAGTTGCCGAGCCCTTAGTGAGCCGATTCAGACGTTTGTAGCTGAATAGGAATATCGGGAAGATCCCGACGACCCGGCATCTCTCTTCAACTCGCGGTTGAGGCGCTCGAGCGGGTTCGTGCTCCAGATCTGGCGCCAGTGGGCCCGTGGGAAGGCGGAGAAGGCGAGGATCTCCTCCTTGGCCGAGACGAGCAGGCCGGCCGCCTTCTCGAAGCGCTCGGCAAGGGACTGAACGACGTGGTCGTACTGGGAGGAGATCTCCTCCGGCGTCACGTAGGCGAACACGGTGCGGAACGCAGCTGCCACCATCTCCTGTTGTGCCTTCGGGACCCGTGCCAACAGGTTCTCGGTTAACCGGCCTTCCCGGTCGGTTCTTCGGACAGTCGGTGAGGGTCCACCGCCAGTGCCGTCCGAAGGCAGATACTCGACTGAGGAGAACCGATGGAACTTGCCGTGGTGCGCACCACCG
>JBKQSP010000032.1:0-9437 GCA_052143575.1 Acidimicrobiales bacterium | reverse complement strand
GTGACCTTGCCGGTGGGGACGTCGCCGGCACCGCTCGCCGTCACCGAGTAGGAGACGGGCCCCGTCGTCGCCCCGGCGGCGCCCGTGACGGTCACCGTCGCCTCGCCATGGCCGACGGTCTCAGTGGTCGTGGCGGTGGCGCCGTTGTAGTTGGCGTCCCCGCCGTAGCTGGCCGTCACGGTGAAGGGACTGTCGGTGGCGTTCTCCACGATCGAGCAGCTGCCGTCTCCCGAAGCATCGAGCGAGGTGATCGTGCAGGTGCCGGCCGAGTCGTCGGAGACGGTGACCTTTCCGCTCGGCACGTCCGCCCCGGCAGGGCCGCTCACGCTGACCGAGTAGGAGACCTGGCCGGTCGTCGCCCCGCTCGGCCCGGTGATCTTGACCGTGGGCGTGCGAGGGCCGACGGTCTCAGTGGTCGTGGCGGTGGCGCCGTTGTAGTTGGCGTCCCCGGCGTAGCTGGCCGTCACGGTGAAGGGACTGTCGGTGGCGTTCTCCACGATCGAGCAGCTGCCGTCTCCCGAAGCATCGAGCGAGGTGATCGTGCAGGTACCGGCCGAGTCGTCGGAGACCGTGAGGCCCCCGCTCGGCACGTCCGCCCCGGCAGGGCCGCTCACGCTGACCGAGTAGGAGACCTGGCCTGTCGTCGCCCCGCTCGGCCCGGTGATCTTGACCGTGGGCGTGCCCGCAACGACCACCTCCGGTTGCGCCGAGTTGTCGGCGCTCGTCGCTGCATAGTTGTCATCGCCCCCGTAGCTGGCCGTCACGGTGAAGGGACTGTCGGTGGCGTTCTCCACGATGGAGCAGCTGCCGTCCCCGCTGTCGTCGAGGCTGAACGAGCACGCCCCGCCCACCTGGTCCGTCAGATCCACCGAGCCGGTCGGTATCGGCGCGGAATCCCCGCCCGCCACCGCGACGGTGTAGAGGACAGGGCCTGTCGTGGCCGTTCCACTCGGATCGGTCACGGTGACGATCGCCGAGCCCGTGCCGACATCTGATTCACCTCGCGCCGGCACGACGAGCCATCCTTGCGGGCCATCAACACTGGCGCCGTGCATGGGCGCCCCGCCCTCGGTCGCTCCGGGCGGAGTCGTGAGTGGGACCGCCTCCGGAACGTCACCGGTGTTGACGATCGTGACCCGCCCGAGACTCTCAACCGCCTCGATCGTGCCCTCGTGAAGCGCCGCTTTCCAGGCACCTGACGCTCCGATGCCGGGGACCGACCGCGCGCTTGCCGTCGTCGCCCGACTGGGGGCGGAGGCGGAAGCAGGCGCCGCCTCGACCGACCCGAGGTGGATGTTGCCGGTGACCCAGTTGAGGAGGGCCGGAAGCAACCGCGGATCGACGCCGGCGCCAGGCTCGGCAAAGAGGACCTCCCCTTCGGTGACCTCGCGACCCTGACCGACCTTGCGATCGACGACGGCGGCGAGCACACGGCCGCTCCTGGACTCGAGCCACGGCGTCGTGGCGCCGTTGGGAGGCGGCGCCGTGCGGACCACCGTGCCCGCCGGGACGTCCAGAACCCGGCCGAGGGCAGGGAACACGCTGCGGCCGGCCGTGGTCAACCGCAAGCCGCCTGCGCTCACGGCCGACGACCGCTCCAGGGCGCTCGGCCCAACCGGCGCTTGTCCGTCGATTTGGCGGACCGCGAAGGATGCCTCAAACGCTTGAAGCCCGTCGCGGGCAAACGTCCCGGGCGCGAAGGCGGCCGGGCCGTCAGCCACGATGACCCCGTTGAAGTTTCCCGTGCGCCCCTCCGAAAGGCTCGGCAGGTTCACGCGCCACGTGCCACGTCCCGCCCCCATGTCGACGGGAGCGACGGTGTAAGGGACACCTTCTGCCGACAACACTTGCTCCCAGGACGCCACGGCTGGATCGGACCGTGTGTTGCCGATCAGCAGCACGCGGAGATGGACCTCGAGCGGCGCTGCCGAACTCGGACCGAGCCGCACGGCTGCGGCCAGGATGCTGAGGACGCACGCGGCGAGTAGCAAGGAGCCGCCGGCCAAGACGAGCACGAGGGAACGCCACCGTCGCTTCGGGCGCTCACGGAGCCGGAATCCCACCGGCTTTCGTCCACCATGTCGGGAGCTCCCGTCGCTCGACCGTCCGGACCGCCGAGGAAGCTGCCCCTCGCCTGTGCCCATGGTGACTCTTTTCCGGGCTGCCGTGCCCTTCAGCCCCCCGCCTAAGTGGCAAGCGCCCTCGAGACTGCAGACTCCGTTCTTCTACTTATACGACCGTCGGCAGGCGACCGCAACCTGCACAGGGCCGCCGGTGAGCTCGGCGGGCCTTCGGATGCCTGCTCGGCCGGCGCTGATCAGCTCGGACGGAGGTCAGCCACGATCCCGTCGAGGATGTCCGACTCGGACACGATCAGCTCGCTGAAGCAGAGGACATCCATCACCGCGAGCAGCACGACCGCACCGCCCACGATGACATCGGCGCGGTCGCGCTCCATTCCTCGGCGTTCACGGCGGGCGACGACGTCAACCGCTGCGAGCTCCGCGAGGAGCCGGGAGACGTCTGCCCGGGTGAGGCACGCATGGTGAACGGCAGCTCGGTCGTAGGCGCCGAGCTCGAGGTTTAGCATCGTGAGCGCCGACACCGTCCCGGCCAAGCCGACGAGCGCCGTCCCACCCGAGCCATTCAACCCGGTGGCGGCGGCGAATCCGGGGTGCTCGCCTCGCGCAGCATCCACGAGAGACGTGACGTAGGAACGGGCCTCCGACAGCTCCCCCGGCGCCGGTGGATCCGATCGCAGGAAGCGCTCCGTGACTCTCACACAGCCGACGTCCAGCGAGACCGCCTCGACGGAGTTGCCGCCGCTCGAGGTGACGAGCTCGGTCGAGCCACCCCCGACATCTACGACGATGTAGCGCTCGCCCCCCTTCGGCAGCTCCGCCGTGGCTCCACCGTACGAGAGGCGTCCTTCCTCGTCACCGGCCAGTACGCGCAGCTCCGTCCCTAGCACCTCGGCGGCCGGCAGCAGGAACGTGGAGGCGTTGGCGGCGTCGCGGATGGCCGAGGTGGCTACGGCGAGCCGGCGACGGACGCCTGCAACCGCAATGGCCTCGGCATAATCCCGCAGCACCTCGAGGGTCCGATCGACGGCTGCCGGCTGCAGCTCGCCCGTTCGATCGACACCCTCGCCCAGCCGGGTGATCCGCATGCGCCGGTCAAGGCTCGCCCCGTCGGCAGCCGCGATGAGCAGGCGAGTGGAATTCGTGCCGCAGTCGACGGCGGCCACCGGGTGTGTGCCGGTGGCCGCCTCAGGCATGCTCCACCACGAAGGCGGCGCGATCGACGCCGAGCCGGTCCGCCACCCAAGCTCCGACGGGGTCGTCGCCCCCGACGAGATACCAGGCGAGGTGGGCGTGCAGGCACTTCACACCCTTCCTGGTGCCCCCGACACCACCCGACGGCACGGCTCCGGCATAGCCCTGCGGGATCTCCAGCAGCCGCTCGGCGGCATATCGCTCGTGGGCCGCCTGCAGCGCCACCGGGTCGACGGCCGCCTCCGCCTCCTTCACGCCCCCGCCCGACTCGAGCCGGCTGACGGCAGTCGTTAGCTCGCGACCGACGAGCCAGAAGCGCGTGGGCATGGGCGTGGCGTCGTCGAGGATGGGCGGGTTGCTGATGACGACGGGCTCCCCCGCTCGGTCCCGCAACACGACCTCGAAACCCCTTGGCTCTCTCCCCAGCAGCCCGGCGACCACCTCCCGGTCGCTCGGTGTCACCGCTTGCGACGACGTAGCGCGTAGACGATGACCCGGATGAGGAAGAGGGCGCCTGCGATGCTGGCGAACGGGATAAGTCGCTTGGCGACCGACGGTCCGGCGATGCGGCCGAGGTCGACTGGCTCGACGGGGGCAGACTGGATGAGACGAACCGTCGCCGCAGCCTCGGCCGGGTCGCTCCCGGCGTCGCCGACCGAAGCGGTCGCAGCCTCCTCGCCACCCGCCGCGGCCGCCGGCCCGCTCTCGGCGGCGCCGTTGGACGCTACGGCGGCCGCTGCTGCCGCAGCCTTGGCAGCCGCCCGCGAGCGGGCTGGCTTGGCGTCGCCGGCCGCCTTCGAGGCGGCCGCCTTGTGCGTCGCAGCCGCCTTGGCGGGAGTCGTCTTGTGCGCATCCTTGGGCGCAGCCTTCGGTGCCGCCTCCTGAGCTGCTTCGCTCTCGGCCGGCGAAGCATCCGGCGCCAGCACCATGGTCTCGAGGTTGTGCACGAACTGGGCGAGGAGCTTGCCCGAGACGTCGGCGAGCACGCCGCGTCCGAACTGTGCCACCTTGCCCGTGATGGCGAGGTCCGTCACGACCTCGACCTTGGTGCCGTCGCCGGACGGCGACAGCACGGCCGTAATCGTCGCCGAGGCGTTGCCCTGGCCGCGGGTTTCGCGGCCCTCCGCCCGCAGCACACCGCGATGGGCGACGGGGTCCTTCTCCTCGAAACGTGCCGTCCCGCGATACGACGCCGTGATCGGGCCGACCTTCACCTTCACGATGCCGCGGTACTCGTCTCCCTCCACCTCCTGCAGCTCGGCGCCGGGCAGGCACGGAGCGATTCGCTCGACGTCGGTGAGCACCTCCCAGGCGTGCTCGACCGGGACGGCCACTACGAAATCGTTCGTCAGCTCCATCGGCGGAGGTCCTCCTCGGTGTCGATGTCCGTCGTTGTGCCCTCGCAGGCTACTTCCGCCACGAGTTCCGGCCGTCTCGACATGAGACTGCGCGCCCCCTCGTCGCCGCTCGTCGGCAACAGCGTCCACACGGCGGCATCGAGCCGTACGGGATGACCCCGCTTCCCGCCGTAGGTTGCCACCACGATCGGACCGCCCGGCGCCGCCGCCACGGTGCGCCACGCCGAGCTCGTCAAGCCCGGTGTGTCACCGAGACCGACGACGGCGGCGGCGTGACCCCGTCGCTGGCACCAGTCCAGCGCCACGCCGAGCGAGGTTGCCTGTCCGAGCTGCCACTCGTCGTTGCGCAGCAGCGTGACGCCCTCCGGAACGACGTCGCCCAGGTCGGCAGCCCCGCTCACGACGATCACCTCGTCGAGCCCGGCCTCCAGGACCGGCGCGATGGCCCAGCCTACGAGCGGACGCCCCCGCGCGACCGTGAGGAGCTTCTCGCCCGGGCCCCCGAAGCGGGTACCGGCACCGGCTGCGAGGATGACTCCGGCGATCGACACCGTGCGAGCGTATCGACCTCTGAGCCGTCCCACCCGGAGCGGCCGACGGCGACACCTCTGCGGGCCCGCTCCGCTCTCGCCCGGCGAGGCGGGACGGCCAGCCGGGCGTACCGATCCGCCGGCGCTAGCGCCGGTGGATCGGACCGTCCCCGCGGCGCAGCGAGGGGACGCTGATCCCGGTCCGGCTGGCGATGATCTCGGCGCAGATGGCGATGGCCGTCTCTTCGGGCGTGCGAGCTCCGATATCGAGCCCGATCGGGCTCATGAGGCGTGCGGACAGCTCGTCGGGATCCGCCCCGGCCTCGACGAGGCGCTTCCATCGTGCTTCGTGCGTCCGCCTCGAGCCCATGGCGCCGAGGTACCCGACACCGCTGCGCAGTGCCTCGAGCACAGCGGGAACGTCGAACTTCGTGTCATGGGTGAGCACGCACACGGCGTCGCGCGGCCCGAGATCGGCCCCGACGCGCCGCAGGTAGCGGTCCGGCCATTCCACGACGACCTCGTCCGCCATGGGAAACCGCTCCGGCGTGGCGAACACGGCGCGGGCGTCGCACACGACGACGTGGAACCCGAGCAGTTTGCCCGCCGAGGCGAGGGCGGCCGTGAAGTCGACGGCCCCGAAGATGATCATCCGCGGCGGCGTCGCGAACACCTCGATGAAGACCTCGACTTCCATCTGGCGGGCCTCGCCGTGCGGCCCGTAGTGCCGCGACACGGTGAGTCCGCTGGCGATCGCCGCCAGCACGTCGCGCGTGACGACGCGATCGAGGTCTGCGTCGCCGAGATCCCCGATGACCGCTTCCGGGCCGTGGGCGTCGCCCTCGCCGCCGTCCTCGCCGGCTCGAACCGCCTCGTCCGCACCGGCCCCCGCCGCCCCGTCCGGCCGCCTGGGCAGCACGAGAAGCTTCGCACCGACGGCGATGGACGCCACGCTGTCGTCGACGGAGGTGACCGTCGCGAGCGCGACGGGGCGGGACTCTCGCAGGGCGCTCCGCAGTGCCCGAAAGACGCTGCCTGGCCGATCAGCCGGCGGGCTCACCAGTCGAGCGGCTCCACGAGCACGCGCACCGTTCCTCCGCAGGTGAGGCCCACGGCGAAGGCTTCGTCGTCGGAGTACCCGAACGTGCAGACCCGCGACGTCCCGGATTCGAGGACGGAGAGTGCCTCGGTCACGACGGCTCCCTCCACGCAGCCGCCCGAGACCGAGCCGGCGACTTCGCCGGCATCACTCACGACCATGGTGGCACCCGGGTCGCGCGGACTCGATCCGTCGACGCCGACGACGCGGGCCACCGCCACGCGTTTGCCCTCAGCCAGCCACTGGTCGATCTGTGGGAGCAGCTCCTTCATGTCTCTTCCTTCGTCCCATCGCCCTCAGGCGAGGGCCTTGTCCAACGCCCGTTCCACGAGCACCCGGGTCAAGTGCCGGCGGAACGCTTCCGAAGCGTTCAGGTCGCCCGTGACCTCGATGCCGGCGTCGGCCTCGGCAGCAGCCTCCGCTGAGGTCGAACCGGCCGCCACGGCTGCTTCGACCAACGAGGCCCTCGTCGGCACGGGGCCTACATTGATCAACCCCACGCCGACGGAGCCATTCCCGTCGAGGCGAGTCGCCACGGCGCCGACGATGGCCCAGTCCTGCGCCCGCTTCGTCAACTTCTCGAAACCCCACGCCCTCCCGCCCATCTTCGGCAACCGGATCTCCGTGAGGATCTCGTCGGGAGCCACCGCGGTCTCGAGGAAACCGAGGTGGAAGGCCGAGGCCGCCACGTCGCGATGCTCGCCAGGACCGCTCAGGACGAGCGTCCCGCCGAGGGCGAGCACGACGGCGGGCAGGTCGGACGCCGGATCACCGTGCGCCATCGAACCGCCGATGGTCCCGCGGTGGCGCACCTGCGGGTCGCCGATCTGGCCGGCGACATGTGCCAGCACGGGCAGCTCGGCCGCCACGAGGGGCGAGCGGGCAACGTCGTCGTGCGTCGTGAGGGCACCGATGGCGATGTGGTCGCCCCCGTCGCGCACATAGGACAGCTCGGCCAGGCGCCCGATATCGACGAGCACCTCGGGCGTCGCCAGGCGCAGCTTCATGAGCGGCAGGAGGGAATGGCCGCCGGCAAGCACCTTGGCGGCGTCGCCGTGCTCGTTCAGCAGGTCGATGGCGTGCTCGAGGGAGCGCGCCCGCACGTAGTCGAACGAAGCCGGGATCATGACCGCAGCTCCGGCGCCCGCGCTGCCGCCATGGCTGCCTCCACGATGTTGTGATAGCCCGTGCAGCGGCAGAGGTTGCCCTCGAGGCCCAGGCGGATGTCGTGCTCGGTGAGCTCGTGATCGCCCCGCTCGGCGATGAGCGAAACGATCGCCATCACCATGCCAGGGGTGCAGTATCCGCACTGCAGGCCGTGCTTCTCGTGGAAGGCGCGCTGCACCGGGTGCATGGTGCCATCGGCCTCGGCGAGGCCCTCGATCGTGGTCACGCTCGATCCGTCCGCCTGGGCGGCAAGGACGGTGCACGACTTGACGGAGCGGCCATCGAGCAGCACGGTGCAGGCGCCGCACGAGGTCGTGTCGCACCCGACGTTCGTGCCCTTCAGCCCGGCGGCGTCGCGGATGAATTGCACGAGCAGCGTGCGCGGCTCGACGTCGTGGGAGACGTCCGAGCCGTTCAGCGTCATCGTGACGTTCATGGTCAAGCTGCTCCTTCTGCCGACTCGGCGCTGCGGTGGGCTGCGGCCGCCTGTATGGCCTGCCAGACCCGTTCGGGCGTAGTCGCCATGTCGATGTGCCGCACGCCGAGATGCGAGACGGCATCGACGACGGCGTTGTGCACCGCCGGCGTCGAGCCGATCGTGCCCGACTCGCCGATCCCCTTGGCGCCGAGGGGGTTGCGCGGCGTGGGCGTCTCGGTGAAGGCCGTCTCGAAGCTCGGGAGCTCGGCGGCGGAGATGATCGAGTAATCGGCGAAGTTGCCCGTCAGCGGGTTGCCGGCGGCGTCGTAGCTGAACTCCTCCAGGAGCGCCTGGGCAGCTCCCTGGGCGATGCCACCGTGCACCTGTCCCTCGGCGAGCAGCGGGTTGAGGATGCGGCCGGCGTCGTCCACGGCGACGTGGCGCACGAGCTCGACCATGCCGGTCTCGGTGTCGACCTCGACGACGGCGACATGGGTCCCGAACGGAAACGTCGCCCCCGGTGAGTCGAGATCGACCTGCGCCATGAGGGGGGCGCCGTCCCGGTCGAGGGACAGGCGCGCCAGCTCGCCCCAGTCGCGCGAGATGGCGGGCGTCCCGGCGACGTGGAAGGCGCCGACCGACTTGTCGAGGACGACGTCGGCGGCGTCCGCCTCCAGCAGGTCGGCTGCGAGCCACCTGGCTTTGTCCACGACCTCGATCGCCGCCTGGTTGACGGCCGCCCCGCCTACCTGGAGCGAGCGGGAGCCGAACGTGCCGACGCCCCTCGGGACGAGGTCGGTGTCGCCGTGGATCACCTCGATGTCCTCCATGGCGATGCCGAGCTGCTCGGAGACGAGCATGGACCAGGCCGTGTGGTGGCCCTGCCCGTGCGGCGAGGTCCCCGTGCGGACGATGGCCCGCCCGTCCGGCCGGATCTCGACGGCGCCGTACTCGCCCTCGGGGACGCCGTTCGTGATCTCGACGTAGGTCGATATCCCGATGCCGAGCTGGCGGGCGCCCCCTTCGGCGCGCCGAGCCTCCTGCGCCGACCTCAGCTCTGCGTAGCCGGCCATCTCGAGGGCGAGGTCGAAGGCGCCGACGTAGTTGCCGGAGTCGTACTCGGTGCCCGTCGGCGTCGTGAAGGGAAAGGCGTCGGCGGCGATGAGGTTCTTGCGCCGCAGCTCCGCCGGATCCATCCCGATCTCGCTGGCGTAGCAGTCCATCACGCGCTCGAGGGCCGCCGTCGCCTCCGGCCGGCCGGCGCCCCGGTAGGCCACGGTCGGCACGGTGTTCGTCACGACCGAGTTGCTGTTGCACTCGGCACGGGCGATGTCGTAGACGCCGGTCGCCATCGTGCGCGTCATGAACGGCAGCACGGCACCGATGGCCGGGTAGGCCCCGGAGTCCTGCAGGACGTCGATGCGGTAGGCGAGGACGCGCCCGTCGCGAGTGCCACCGATCTCGACGTCCTGTATCTGGCCGCGCCCATGGCCGAGCCCGAGCATGCTCTCGGAGCGGGTCTCGCTCCAGCGGACGGGCTGTCCGACGCGGCGGGCGCACCACGCCGTCACGATGTCCTCGGCGTAGACG